>NZ_JYJF01000072.1 GCF_000955975.1 Saccharothrix sp. ST-888 | reverse complement strand
TCTTCGGCCGGCTACGGCGTCTACCGCAACACCTACGCCCCGGGCAGCTACGCCTTCGACGACCCGGTCAGCACCACCGAGCAGGAGCTGCGCTTCGACGCCTACTACTTCGCCGGGACCGGCCTCAAGGACGTGATCGGCCAGTACACCTCGCTGACCGGAAAGCCCTTCCTGCCGCCCGTCTACGGCCTGGAGATGGGCGATTCGGACTGCTATCTGCACAACGCCAACCGGGGCGAGCGGCACACCCTGGACGCGCTGAAGATCGCCGACGACTACGCGAAGAACGACATGCCCAACGGCTGGATGCTGGTCAACGACGGCTACGGCTGCGGCTACGAGAACCTGGCCCAGACCGCCCAGGGCCTCCAGCAGCACAAGATGCAGCTCGGCCTGTGGACCGAGAACGGCCTCGGCCAGCTCGCCGACCAGGTCCGGGCCGGCCAGCGGGTGGCCAAGCTGGACGTCGCCTGGGTCGGCGACGGCTACAAGTTCGCCCTCGACGGCTGCAAGGCCGCCTACCAGGGCATCGAGGACAACAGCGACGCCCGCGGCTTCACCTGGGCACCCGAGAGCTGGTCCGGCGCGCAGCGCTGCGGGGTCCAGTGGAGCGGCGACCAGTCCGGCAGCTGGGACTACATCCGCTGGCAGATCCCGACCTACGCCGGATCCACCATGTCCGGCATGGCGTACAACACGGGCGACGTGGACGGCATCTTCGGCGGCAGCCCCCAGACCTACACCCGCGACCTGCAGTGGAAGTCCTTCCTTCCAGCCATCATGTCGATGGACGGCTGGGCGCCCAGCGACAAGCAGCCGTACCGCTCCGGCGAGCCCTACACCTCCATCAACCGCAAGTACCTGAAGCTCAAGGAGTCGCTGCTGCCGTACATGTACAGCTACGCGGCGGAGGCCACCCGGACCGGCGTCGGACCGGTGCGGCCGCTGGCGCTGGAGTACCCGGACGACCCGGTGACGGCCACCGACGCGGTCAAGTACGAATTCCTCAGCGGCCAGGACTTCCTGGTCGCCCCGGTCTACTCCGACACCTCGGTGCGGGACGGCATCTACCTGCCCAAGGGCACCTGGGTCGACTACTGGACCGGCCGCACCTACCAGGGCCCGACCACCGTCAACGGGTACAGCGCACCGCTCGACACCCTGCCGCTGTTCGTCAAGGCCGGTGCCACGATACCGATGTGGCCCGGCATCAGCTCCTACCAGGACCGCACCGCCGACTCCCCGCTCGCCTGGGACGTCTACCCGCAGGGGCGCAGCAGCTTCAGCCTCTACGAGGACGACGGGATCACCCGCCAGCACCGCGAGGGCAAGTACGCCACCCAGACCGCCCAGGTGACCGCCCCGACGGCCGGGTCCGGCCAGGTCCGGATCGACGTCTCGGCGAGCAAGGGCGACTTCGCGGGGAAGCAGACCGCCCGGCCGTACCTGTTCACGGTGCACAGCGGCACCGCACCGAACCAGGTCGCGCTCGGCGGCCGGGCACTGCCGAAGCTGGCCGACCAGGCCGCGTTCGACCGGGCCGACCAGGGCTGGTGGTACGACCCGGCCGACCGCGGCGGCGTGGTCCGGGTGAAGACCGCCTCGCTCGCCACCTCGGCCGGCTTCCGGCTGGTACTGGACGGTGCGAGCGCGGTGGGCAGCCAGGCCGGCCCGAGCGGTGACGCCTGGGCGAGCGATCTGCCCTGGGCGAGCGCGGTCAACGGCTGGGGGCCGGCCGAGCGGGACCGCAGCAACGGCGAGACCGGCCCCGCCGACGGCCACCCGATCACCCTGGACGGCACCGTCTACCCGAAGGGCATCGGCGTGCACGCCGACTCCGACATCGAGATCGTCACCGGCGGACGCTGCTCGTCCTTCGACGCCGTGGTCGGGATCGACGACGAGATCAATGGCTACGGTTCGGTGACATTCTCGGTGGTGGCCGATGGACGCACCCTGTGGACGTCACCGGTTCTCACCGGGCAGTCGGCCGCCCTCCCGGTCACCGTGCCGCTGGGCAGAAGCGACCGGGTCCACCTGAGGGTCGACGCGGCGGGCGGCAGCACCGGCGACCACGGCGACTGGGCGGCCGCCAAGTTCCACTGCGCCTGACCTGCTGATCAACCCTGGTCCGGACCGCACCACCGAACGCCCTGCCGGTTCCGGCAGGGGCCGAGGCGCCCGTCTCCGCAGGTCCCCCACCCTGCGGAGGCGGGCGTTCGGCCGTGTCCAAACCCTCCCCGAGGGCGCACGGGAGTGCGCCGGGAGTGATTGGTCACTGCGGGGTGGCGGTCGCTGGCGCTGGGCAAGAGTGCCCAGGTGGAGCGGGTAATGTCGAAGCCGTGCAAGCTCATATCGAACCGTCCGGCCACCGGACCGACCCCGCCGTGGACGGGGGATCCGCCGAGGCAGGGTGGCCACCGATGAGCCGCCGCCATGCGATCGTCTTCGGCCTGACCGGCCTCGCCTACCTGCTGGTCGTGGTCGCCGTGGTGCTGGACACCAAGCTCGTCGAGCTCGACTGGGCGCTCAAGCAACTCAGGCCCTACAAGCGCTGGCCCGAGGTCCAGCCGCTGCTGAACGTCTGGATCATCGCCGGGCAGCGCGGTCCCTCCGCGATCGCCGCCTGTGCCTGGCTGGGCTGGCGCTGCTTCCGGCGCCGCACGCTGCGTCCGCTGCTGGCGATGGGGGTGGCGCTGCTGCTCCTCAACATCACGGTCGGCGGCGTGAAGATCGTGACAGGCCGACTCGGCCCGCACTACGCGCACTTCCTGGGCTCACCGGAACTCTTCTCCGGCGGCACCATCTTCCCCTCCGGGCACACCGCCAACGCCGTGGTGACCTGGGGCGTGCTCGCCTACCTCGCCGAGCGCTGGCGGCGCACCGGCACCCTGCTGGCCTCGTTCACCGCCGTCTCGATCGGGCTGACCACCGTCTACCTGGGCACCCACTGGCTCTCGGACGTGCTGGCCGGCTGGGCGGCGGGTGCGCTGGTCCTGCTCGCGATGCCCCTGTTCGAGCCGCTGATCGCGGCGGCGGACCAACGGATCACCGACCTCTGGCGCGGCGCGCGCTAGAGCCGCCCCGGCAGTCGCCGACTGCCACCGCTCGGGCCTCAGCCCTCCCAGCAGCGCTCGACCACACCGTCCCGGGCGGCGAGATTGAGCCTGCCCTCCCGGTACTCCAAGGTGATCATCTCCCCGGGCTCCAGCACCCGGACGATCCGCCGGCCCCGGTCGGCCGCCAGCCGCTCGGCCGCCGCCACCGGCAGGCCCAGGTACTCCTCGTGCTCGCCGCGCTCGTCCACTGCCGCTCTCCCTACGGTCGCCACGGTCCACGGACGTACGCTGGAATCCTAGACCGGCCGCCTCGGCCGGGCGGGGTGGAGGCGATCAGGTATGCGTCCGGCGAAGACCCCACGGCAGTGGCGCAGCGGCACCGAACCGGCCACCGCCCGGAGCGACCTCAAACTGCGCTTTCTGCTGTCCGTCACCTTCACCCCGTTCTTCGCCCTGCTCACCGCCGCCTTCGCGGTGTGGGCGGCCCGGACCTCCGCCGACGCCGCTCCCAGCAGCGGCACACTGACCTTCTTCGCCGTCTGCTGCGGCGTCCTGACGCTGCTCGCGGCGATCGACCTCTGGGTGGTGATCCGCCGCCGTCGGACGGAGCTGTGACGGGCCGTCAGCCCGGACATGCCAGGTCACAAGATCGTCACAACCTCGGACGCGGCCGCCGCGCACATGCCATCCTGGCGCGATGCGCTTCCGATCCCTGGCACCCGCCCTCGCCGTCGCAGCCATCGCGCTGACCGGCTGCAGCAGCAGCGGCTCCAGCACCGCCGCGCCCGCCGCGCCCTCGGCGTCCACCGCAGCCTCAGCCCCGGCCTCCGACGCCTCGGCCGCGCAGCCGGCTTCGCCCGGCTCGGCCGCGCCCGGCGACTCCACCGCCCCGGCCAAGCCCGCGCCGCCCAGCGACGCGGGCCTGCCGCCCAAGCCGGACGCCCCGGGTGTGGCCAAGCTCGTCGCGGCCCTGGACGCGATCGACCCGGACATCGTGGCCGGACAGCCCGACAAGGCCGTCGACCGGGCCAGGAACCAGTGCCAGTCGATCTACGACTTCCCCAAGGACCGGGCGAAGCTGATCGACCTGACCAACCAGCGCTTCACCTCGCCCAAGCACCCGGACGGCTTCGGCGCCGACAAGGCGGAGAAGATCCTCACCGCCCTCCAGACCACGATCTGCCCCAGCGGCAGCTCCCGCTGACGCCCTTCGGCAGCGCCCCGGCGGGCGCTGCCACGGGGCACGCGGCTCCGCCCGGCACGCGGCGACGGCAGGCCGCTACCGGCTGCCGACCGCCTGCTTGACCAGGGTGCGGCCGAAGTCCCACATCAGACCGCTGCCCCGGTGGGCGTCATCCATCACCTCGGTGAACGCATCGACGAAACGGTCCACCTCCCGCTCGGTGATGATCAGCGGCGGAATCAGCTTGATCACCTCCAGGTGGTCACCGGACACCTGGGTGAGAATCCGGTGCCGGTGCAGCAGCGGCACCACCACCATCTGCGCGAACAGCCCCTTGCGGGCCGCCTGCAGCGCGGTCCACCCGGTGCGCAGCTTCAACGACCTGGGCCGTCCGAACTCGATGCCGATCATCAGTCCCCGGCCCCGCACCTCGGCCAGCAGCTCGTAGCGGTCGACCAACTCCGCCAGCCTGCTCCGGAACAGCTCACCGACCCGGCAGGAGTTCTCGACCACCTTCTCCTCCCGCAGCACATGGAGGGTGGCCAGCGCGGCGGCCATCGCCTGGCCGTTGGAGCCGAAACTCGCGGAGTGCACCAGCACCCGGTCCATCGAGGAGTACACCTTCTCGAAGATCCAGCTCTTCCCCAGCGTCGCCCCGATCGGAACGTACCCGCCGGAGAGCGCCTTGGCGGCGCAGACCAGGTCGGGCTGCACGCCCTCCTCCTCCTGGTACGCGAAGAAGGAGCCGGTCCGGCCGATTCCGGTCTGCACCTCGTCGCAGATCAGCAGCGCCCGGTGCTCGTGCAGCAGTTGCTGGGCGGCGAGCAGCCAGCCGGGCGGGGTGGCGTGCACCCCCTTGCCCTGGATCGGTTCGACGATCAGTGCCGCGACGTCGCCCTTGCGCAACTCCCGTGCCAGCGCGCCGAGATCGCCGAGCGGGATGGCGGTGTCCGGCAGCAGCGGATCGAATCCCCGGCGGAATCCGCTCTCGCCGTTGACCGAGAGCGATCCCGCGGTCAGGCCGTGGAAGGCGTGGTCGCAATACAGCACCCGGGTCCTGCCGGTCGCGCAGCGCGCGAACTTGAGCGCGGTCTCCACCGCCTCCGTCCCGCTGTTCCCGAAGAATACCCGGTCCAACTCGGGGGTGTACGAGAGCAGTTGCTCGGCCAGCAGGCCGGGCAGCGGCGGACAGTCGAAGCGGGTGAGGTCGGGCAGGTCGAGGTCCATCACCTGCTGCACGGCCGCGCGGACCACGGGGTGGTGGCGGCCGAGCGCGAAGATGCCGAACCCGGCCAGCATGTCGAGGTACTCGTTGCCCTCGGCGTCGTAGAAGTACGGGCCTTCGGCGCGCTCGTAGTAGCGGTCGAAGCCGAGCGTGTGCAGCATCCTGGGCAGCTGCGGGTTGAGGTAGCGGGCGTGCAGCTCGTAGCGCTCGGATCCGCGTTCGGCGATCAGCGCGGCGAGGTCGAGAGGGTCAGCCGGCATGGTGCTCGTTCGCTCCTCGGGTCGGCAGCAGTTGCTTGGCGAAGACGGCGGTCTGCGCGGCCACCCCGGTGCCGCTGAGGCCGATCTCCTCCAGGAGCTCGCCGCGCCCCGCGTGGGCCAGGAACTCCTGCGGGATGCCCAGGTCGCGCAGCGGGGTGTCCACTCCGGCGTCGCGCAGCGCCTGGGCGATCGCCGAACCCACCCCGCCGGCCCGGCCGTTGTCCTCGACGGTGACCACCAGCCGGTGCGCGGCGGCGAGTTCGAGCAGAACCGGGTCCACCGGCTTGACCCAGCGCGGGTCCACCACGGTGGTGGTGAAGCCCTCGGCGAGCAGCAGCGCGGCGGCGTCCAGGCAGGCCGGGGCCATCGCACCGACGGCGACCAGCAGGATCTGCGGCTCGGCGGCGGTACGGTCCAGCACGTCCACCCCGCCGATCCGCTCCACGGCCGGGACCGCGGGGCCGAGGTCGCCCTTGGGGAAGCGCAGCACGGTCGGCGCGTCCTGGACCTCGACGGCTTCGCGCAGCTGGGCCCGCAACTGCGCGGCGTCGCGCGGCGCGGCGAGCCGCAGACCGGGGACGACCTGCAGTACGGACATGTCCCACATGCCGTTGTGCGAGGCGCCGTCGTTGCCGGTGACCCCCGCACGGTCCAGCACGAAGGTGACGCCGAGCCGGTGCAGCGCGACGTCCATCAGCACCTGGTCGAAGGCCCGGTTCAGGAAGGTGGCGTACACCGCGACCACCGGGTGCAGCCCGCCGGTGGCGAGCCCGGCGGCGCTGGCCACCGCGTGCTGCTCGGCGATCCCGACGTCGAAGGTCCGCTCGGGGTACGCCTGCGCGAACCTGGCCAGTCCGACCGGCTGGAGCATCGCCGCCGTGATCGCGACCAGTTCGGGCCGCTCGGCACCGAGGGCGAGCAGCTCCGCACCGAAGACGGAGGTCCAGGAGACCCCGGCCGAGGGCGAGACGGGCAGGCAGGTGTACGGGTCGATGGGGTTGACGGCGTGGAACCGGTCCGCCTCGTCGAGTTCGGCGGGCCGGTAGCCGCGTCCCTTGACGGTGAGGCAGTGCACGATCACCGGGCCGGCGAAGTGCCTGGCCTGCCGCAGCGCCTGCTCGACGGCGCCGATGTCGTGCCCGTCGATCGGCCCGAGGTACTTCAGTCCCAGGTCCTCGAAGAGCCCCTGCGGCGCGAACGCGTCCTTGAAGCCCTTCTTGGCGCCGTGCAGCGCGTCGAAGATCGGTTGCCCGACCAGCGGGGTCCGCTGCAGTGCCTCCTTGCCGAGCGCCAGGAACCGCTCGTACCCCTGGGTGGTGCGCAGCGTGGCGAGGTGGTGGGCGAGGCCGCCGACGGTCCGGGCGTAGGAGCGCTCGTTGTCGTTGACCACGATCACCAGTGGCCGGTCCTGGGCCTCGGCGATGTTGTTGAGGGCCTCCCAGGCGAGGCCGCCGGTGAGCGCGCCGTCGCCGATCACGGCGACGGTCCTGCGGTCGGTGCGGCCGAGCAGCTGGTCGGCCTTGGCCAGGCCGTCGGCGTAGCCGAGCGCGGTGGAGGCGTGCGAGTTCTCGATCAGGTCGTGCTCGGACTCGGCGCGCGAGGGGTAGCCGGAGAGACCGTCCCTGGCGCGCAGCCGGGAGAAGTCCTGCCGACCGGTGAGCAGCTTGTGCACATAGGTCTGGTGGCCGGTGTCCCAGAGGATCCGGTCGTAGGGCGAGTCGAAGACCCGGTGCAGCGCGATGGTGAGTTCGACCACGCCGAGGTTGGGGCCCAGGTGACCGCCGGTCCTGGTGACGGCGTCGATCAGGAAGTCCCTGATCTCCTCGGCCAGCAGCGGGAGTTCGGCCGTCTCCAGGCGTCTGAGGTCGGCCGGCTCCCTGATCCCGCTCAGCAGCGACACGCCTGTCACCTGGCGCCGGAGCCGGACGGCTTGGAGGAGCCGAGGGTCTCCCTGGCGGCGCGCAGCGACTCCTTGAGCGAGCCCATGGTGGCGAGGACGGCGGTGGGCTCGTAGCCGCAGTGCGCCATGCAGTTCTCGCAGCGCGGGTCCTTGCCCCGGCCGTACGAGTCCCAGTCGGTCTTCTCGATCAGCTCGCGGTAGGTGGGGACGTACCCGTCGGCCATCAGGTAGCAGGGCCGCTGCCAGCCGAAGAGCGAGTAGTTGGGGATGCCCCAGGCGGTGCACTCGAACTCGATCCGCCCCTCCAGGAAGTCGAGGAAGAGCGGACTGTGGTTGAGCCGCCAGCGCCGCCGGTTGCCGCCGGCGAACGCCTTGCGGAACAGCTCCCTGGTCTGCTCGACGCCGAGGAAGTGCTCCTGGTCGGGGGCCTTCTCGTAGGCGTACGCCGGGGAGATCATCATCTCGTCGACGTGCAGCTCGTCGTTGAGGTAGTCCAGCACCTCGATCACGGTCTGCGGGGTGTCGGTGTTGAAGAAGGTGCTGTTGGTGGTGACCCGGAAGCCGCGCCGCTTGGCCTCCTTGATCGCCTCCACCGCCTCGTCGAAGGTGCCCTCCTTGGCCACCGAGGCGTCGTGCCGCTCGCGCAGCCCGTCGATGTGCACGGTGAAGGTGAAGTACGGCGAGGGCTTGAACCTGTCCAGCTTCTTGCGCAGCAGCAGCGCGTTGGTGCACAGGAAGACGTACTTGCGGCGGGCGATCAGCTGCCGGACGATCTCGTCGATCTGCGGGTGCATCAGCGGCTCGCCGCCCGCGATGGACACCATCGGCGCTCCGGCCTCCAGTACCGCCCCGACCGCCTGCGCCACCGGCATCCGCTGCTTGAGCACCCCGGCCGGGTGCTGGATCTTCCCGCAGCCCTCACAGGCGAGGTTGCAGGCGAAGAGCGGCTCCAGCTCCACGATCAGCGGGAACTTGGCCCGGCGCCTCAGCTTCTGCTGCATGAGATAGGTGCTGATGCGGACGGACTGGCGCAGCGGCATGGCCATGACTAGCTCGCCTCCTGAGGGAGCGTCGAGGGCAGGGATTCGAGTGCGGCAGCGGCCTGGCGGTGCCAGGCGGTGAGGGCCGGTACGGCGGCGCGCAGGGTCCGCCAGGCGCGCAGCCCGGCCGGGAGGGTGCCCGGTCGGATCAGTTCGTGGTCGGGGGTGTCCACCACCACCCGCAGGACGGCGGCGGGCAGCCAGGGGCGCAGCTCCGCGCGGGCGGCGAGGACGGCGGCCGCCTCCATGTCCACCGCAAGGGCGCCCCGGGAGTTCAGCGCACGCCGCTCGACGCCCCGCACCACGTGGTCGGCGGTGTGGTGCAGCCCGGTGTGCGTGGTCAGGCCGCGGGCCTGCAGGACACGGGCGAGCTGCTTGGCGGAGTCCAGCGGGTAGTGGTTGCCCTCGGCGTCGCGGACGGCGTCGGCGACGATCACATCGGCGGGCCGCACACCGGGACCGACGGCGGCCCCGAAGCCGGCCACCACCAGGGCGCCGTACCCGTCCCGGGCGAGCAGCTCGCCGACCACCCGTCTGGCCCGGCTCCGCCCGACGCCGGTCCTGGCCAGCACCGGTGGCCCGCCCGCCGCCTCGCTCCAGTCGCCACCGCGCAGCGCCCACACCTCGGGGCCCAGCGCACACACCACCAGCAGCGCTCCGCCCGTCATGGCCCGCCCCAGACGACCGGCCGGACAGCCGCCCGGGGGCGCCCGGAACGCGCCTCACCCGGCTCCCCGTACCCTGCGAAAGCGCAGGCACCCGCCCTCATCCACGTCCTCCGATCGTCGGGCCGCCGTGCGGCTGTGGCCGTTGCGCCCGATCCTGCGGGCCATCGGCCGCCTCCGCCACCGGACCCGTCCTCATCGGTGGCCGCCGGGCACCGGACTGCCGTGCAGATACCGGCCGAGCGCCGTGACCGGGAAGACCAGCCGGTACAGGTGGTAGTTGATCGAGAAGTCCCAGGGGAAACCGGTGCCGGTGAAGTGCGGCTCGTCCCAGGTGCCCTCCGGCAGCTGGGTGTCCACCAGCCAGCGCACGCCCCGTTCGACCGCCTCGCTGCGCGCCCCGTCCGGCCCCTCCCCGGCGGCGAGCAGCGCCATCAGCGCCCAGGCGGTCTGCGAGGCGGTGGACTCGCCGCGACCGGCCCAGCGCTCCGGATCCTCGTAGGAGCGCATGTCCTCGCCCCAGCCGCCATCCGGGTTCTGCCGGTCCTCCAGCCAGCACACGGCTCGCCGGACGGCCGGGTGGGCGGTGCGCAGCCCGGCCGCGACCAGGGCGGGGACCACCGAGCCCGTCCCGTAGATGTAGTTGGTGCCCCAGCGACCGAACCAGGAGCCGTCCGCCTCCTGGTTGGCGAGCAGCCAGGCGATGCCGCGCCGGGTGCGCGGGTCGTCCGCCTGGCCCACCTCGGCGAGCATCTCGACCACGTGGGCGGTGACGTCCGCCGAGGGCGGGTCCACCACCTCGCCGAAGTCGCAGAACGGCAGCTTGTTGGGCAGCGTGCTGGTGTTGTCCACGTCGAAGGCGGCCCAGGCGCCGTTCTTGGACTGCATGCCGAGGTTCCACTCGACCCCCCGCCGGACGGCTCCGTCCAGCCGCGCCCGGTCGGGGAAGGCGACCCGGCTCAGCGCGAGCACCACCTCCGCCGTGTCGTCGATGTCGGGGTAGTTGTCGTTGTGGAACTCGAACGCCCAGCCGCCGGGTTCGAGTTCGGGCCGTTTGACGGCCCAGTCGCCGCGCCGGGTGATCTCCTCGCCGAGCATCCAGTCGACAGCGGAGAGCAGTGCGGGGTGGTCGGCGGGCAGGCCCGCGTCGCGCAGCGCGACGGTGGCCAGACAGGTGTCCCAGACCGGGGACTGGCAGGCCTCCATCCAGCGCCGGCCGTCCTCGGTGTGCACGGTGAAGCCGTCGAAGGAGGCGAGCCCGGCCTTCATCACCGGGTGGTCCAGGTCGTAGCCGAGCAGGTGCAGCGCGATCAGCGAGTACACGGCGGGCGGCTGGATCCCGCCCCAGCAGCCGTCCGACTCCTGCCGCTCGACGATCCAGCGGCCCGCCTGGGCCAGCGCGAGGCGGCGCAACGGCCGTACGGCGTAACGGTGGTAGACGTGCAGGGCCCGGTCGAGCCGTTCGAAGAGACCGTCCCAGCTGGTCACGGGGGCGAGCGGCCGACGGGGGTACGGGTCGGCGGGGTCGGTGTGCAGCTCGTCGAGCGGGAAGGGCGCCGGGCGGACCGGCCGGTGGGCCGAGACCACGGTCAGCGGTACGATCGTCTGCCTGGCCCAGCAGCCGAAGGCGTAGATGTTCAGCGGCAGCCACTTGGGCGCGAAGATGAGCTCGGGCGGAAGTTCGGGCAGCCGCTCCCAGGGCCACCAGCCGAAGAGCGCGAGCCAGATCCGGGTGAAGACGCGGGCGGCGGCGATACCGCCGTGTGCGCGTACGTACTGCGCCGCCGCCCGCATGTGCGGGGCCTCGGGGTCGTCACCGGCGAGCTTCAGGGCGACGTACGCCTCGACCGTGGCGGAGAGTTCGGGCGGGCCGCCGTGGAAGGTGGCCCAGGTACCGTCCGGACGTTGCTGCGAGCGGATCCAGGCTGCCGAGGCGGCGGTCAGCTCCTCGGTCCTGATGCCGAGGAACTGACGCAGTAACAGGTCCTCGGCATCCATGGTGACGTTGGTCTCCAGGTCGCCCTTCCACCAGCCCTCGGGGCTCTGGAGTGACAGCAGGTGGGCGGCGGCCCTGGCCAGCGCCTCGGCCGGGGCGGCCGCCCCGGCGGGCTCGGCCGAACCGTCCTGCCGACGGCCGGCCGGGCTGGTCCCGTTCACCGCTCCGTCGGCCCCGGCGGCCTCGCAGCGCACCGGGCCCAGCGACCTGCCCGGCCGGCCCGCCGCCGCGGCCCGACCGCCGATGGGCCGTTCAGGCCCCGGCGGCCGGTCGCCCACCGCGGCCGGCTCGGGATCGTACTCGGGGTCGAGCCGGCCGTCCGCGGTTGCTGTCACTTGACGTCACCTCTCTCGTACCACCACGAATTCGGCGAGTGCGACGAAGTGCTCGCGCACCGCATCGGTCATCGGCACCTCGTCCAGCGCGGCGAGGGCAGTCGTGTGCTGGCGGCGGGCCTCGGCCTGCGTCCAGGCGCGGCCACCCGCCTCCTCGATCAGGGCCGCACGGGCGGCGAGCACCTGCTCGCTCTCCTCCCCGTGTCCCTTCGGGTCGGCCAGCTGCTCGGCCAGCCGGCGCGAGGCGCTGCCGCCCTCGGCCAGCGCGGCGGCGACCGGCAGCGACTTCTTGCGCTGACGCAGATCGCCCCAGTGCGGCTTGCCGGTCACCTCGGTGGCGCCCCAGATGCCCAGCAGGTCGTCCACCGCCTGGAAGGCCAGGCCCAGGTGGTGGCCGTAGCGCTGGAGCGCGTCGGACGTCCGGTCGTCGGCCCCGGCCAGCACGGCGCCGATCGCGGAGGCGGCGGCCAGCAGGGCGCCGGTCTTGCCGCCCTCCATGTCGAGGCACTCCTCGACCGTCACGGCGTCGCGGGACTCGAAGGCGACGTCCTTGGCCTGGCCGTCGATCAGCTTGCGGGTGGCGGTGGTGATCAGGCGGACCGCCCGCGCCGCGTCGGCCGCGCTCGCGCCACCGGTGACCGCGGCGTCCAGCAGCACCTCGGTGCCCAGGGTGGCGAGCGCGTCGCCGACCAGGATGGCCTGGGCCGGGCCGAACACCGTCCATGCGGTGGCCCGGTGGCGCCGGGTCTCGTCACCGTCCATCAGATCATCATGGAGCAGGGAGAAGTTGTGCACCAGCTCAACGGAGACACCGCCCGGGACTCCCACCTCCGCCGGGGCACCGACCGCCTGCGCCGACAGCAGCGCCAGCGCAGGTCGGACGGCCTTCCCGCCGTCCCCCGCGGCCGGCGTGCCGTCCCGGTCGATCCACCCGAAGTGGTACGCCGCCACGGTGTCCATCGGCGCGGCCAGCCGCGCGACCGCGGCGCGCAGCGGCGGGGTGCACAGGCTCCGGCCGCGCGCCAGCAGCTCCGGCACCGAAGCGGCCTCCCTGACCGATGCAGTCGATGCGGCGCGAGCCTCCACGTGTGTTCCCTCTCCGTCCGGACGCCGGGCCGGGCCGGCCGGCCCGCCTGGTGCGATGTCAGTAGTGCTGGGGCCCGCGGTCATCGGGGCCACCTCCCGTCGCCTCGGTCGACCGGGATCCGCCCGGCCCCGGCCAGCGCGGCGTCGGCGGCGGCATGGCCGCTGCGCACCGCACCCTCCATGGTCGCGGGCCATCCGGTCGCGGTCCACGAGCCGGCCAGCAGCAGGCCGGGGACGTCCGTCGCGGCCTGCGGGCGCAGCGCGGCGGTGCCCGGTGCCGGGTCGAAGGTCGCGGTCCGCTCACGGGTGACGAAGAAGTCCAGCACCTTCGCCTGCCGGGCCCCGGGGATCAGCCGCTCCAGCTCGGGCAGGTAGCGTGCCCGCAGCTCGGCCACCGGAAGGTCGATCTCGTCCCCGGCGTCGGACTGGGACAGCGCCAGGTACTGGGCGCCCGGCACGGCCAGGCCGGAGTGCGCGGTGCGGTCGAAGACCCACTGCACCGGCGAACCGAGCGCCGCGAAGAACGGCCGGCGCAGCAGCCGCCGGTCGTAGATCACGTGGACGTTGAGGATCGGCGAGGTGCCGAGCTCCGCGAGCCGCTCCTGCCCGGGGACGGCGCCGGGCGGGAGCAGTGCGGCGGCGCTGTCCTGGGCGCCCGCGAGCACCACGGTGTCGGCGGTGAGCAGTTCGCCGCTCTCCAGCCGGACGCCGTGCTGGGCGGCGGGCTTCAGCTCGGCGGCGCGGCTGCGCAGCAGCACCCGTACGCCGAGGCGTTCCAGTTCGGCCAGCGCGGCGTCGTGGTGGATCTCGCCGAGCGGGACGGCCGCCATGCCGATGTCGGAGGCACCGGGGTCGGAGAGCAGACCGGTCTTGAAGACCATCGCGGCGAGCGCGAGCGAGGTCCGGTCGGCCGTGGCGTTCAGGGTGGCGACGCCGACCAGGTCCCAGAGGGCGGCCAGGGTCGCCGGGGTCTGGCCGTGGCGGCGCAGCCAGTCGCCGAACGAGATCTCGTCGAGCGCCGGGTCGGCCAGGTCCAGCCGCTGGAGGGCGAGCGCCGCGCGGACCACCCGGAGCCGGTCGGCGGGGCCGAGGTGCGGGTAGCCGGCCAGGCTGCGGGTGAGGTGCAGCGGTACGGGCAGGGCGTCCCGGCCCAGTCGTCCGAAGGTCCGCCGGCCGTCGGCGCCGAGGCCGAGCACGGGGACGTCCAGCCGGGGCTGAAGATCCACCAGTCGGCCCGCGCACAGCCGGTCGATCAGTCCGCGGTAGGCGGTGCAGCAGCGCAGGAAGACGTGCTGGCCGTTGTCCACGGTCAGCTCACCGCGTTTGAAGGAGAAGGCCAGCCCGCCGAGCCGGGGCCTGGTCTCCAGCAGGGTGACCTGCTGCCCGGCCTCGGCCAGGCGCAGCGCGGCGGTGATCCCGGCCAGGCCGCCGCCGACCACCACGGCGTGCCGGCGGGCGGACATCGGTCGTTCGGTCATCTGCGCCTCCCCCTGCCGTCGTTCCGCTGATCGCTCATGGACACCACGTGCCCGCTGACGGCCGCCGCATACCCGGAGACGGGCGTCGAACATCCGTTTCCGGGCAGCCTGCGGAGCCGGTCGCGTGACGAGGCGCTGACACAGCGTGACATAACTTCCGAGAGAATCAAGAACGCCCTCCGGCGAGCCCGGACAGCGCCACGTATGCCTTCTCCCAGCCCGGCAGCGAGACGCGGCCGCGCAGCACCGACTCGGGATCGGCGGCGATCCGGCCGAGCAGCCGGTGGTAGATGCCGGCCATGGCGGCGGTGGAGGCCCGGCTGCGGCGGTCCAGCATCGGCAGCAGCCGCAGGCCGTCCTCGAAGCAGCGCTGGGCCCGGTCGGCCTCGAAGGCGACCAGCCCGGTGAAGTCCGCGCCCATCGGCGGCCTGGGCAGGGCGAAGCCCTGCTCGCAGCCGAACCTGACCAGGTCCTCGGTGGGCAGGTAGGTACGGCCGTTGAGGGCGTCCTCGCGCAGGTCGCGCAGGATGTTGGTGAGCTGGAGGGCCAGGCCCAGGGTGTCGGCGTACTCGGCACCCAGTTCCGGGTCCTCGCAGCCGTACACGCCGAGTGAGAGCCGGCCGATCGAGCCCGCCACGCACCGGCAGTAGACCTTGAGGTCCTCGAAGGTCTGGTACTCGGCGCCCTTGAGGTCCATCTCGACGCCGTCGATCAGTTCGTCGAGGGCGCCGAGCGGGATCGGGAACCGCCGGGCGGCGTCCGCCAGGGCGACCTTGATCGGGTCGGTGTCGTCCATGCTGACGCTGCCGGAGCGGATCTCGTCGAGCAGCTCGCGGGTGCGTCCGAGCTGCTCGGCCTTGCGCTCGGGCGGCAGGTCGCCGTCGCCGATGTCGTCGATCCGGCGGGCGAGCGCGTAGAGCGCGGACATGGCGTACCGCTTGGCCTCCGGAAGGAGCCGGATGCCGTAGCTGAAATTGCGGGCCTGCAGGGCGGTGACCGCCTCGCAGTACCGGTACGCCGCCATGACCTGAGCGGACGCCAGTGGTGATGCCGCCACGCGGGCGTTCACCTTCCCTTCGCGAAGAGTCTCGCCGCCTTCGCTGCAAGGCGGCGCTTGTCCGGCTTCGGCTGCTGGGCCAGGACGTCGTACCCGGCGGCCTCGATGGCTGCCAGGGCCGCGTACCCGCCTGCGGTGAATCCCGCGAGAAGCAGTCGGAGCCTCCCGGAAACCGTACCCACCAGCGGTGCGCCATGATCGAGCAGGGTCCGGGCCCGGTCCGCCTCGAAGGCCACCAGCTCCCTCACCCGGGGTCCTGCGGTGGGCTGGGCGAGGTCCTGCTCGGTGACGCCGAAGCGGTCCAGGTCCTCGGTGGGCAGGTAGATCCGGCCGCGGCCGAGGTCCTCGGCGACGTCCTGGAGGTGCTCGACCACCTGGAGCGCGCTGCAGATCGCGTCGGAGTAGGCGATCCGCTCCGGGGTGGAGACGCCCGCGATGGCGAGCACCAGGCGGCCGACCGGATCGGCGGAGAGGGTGCAGTAGTCGAGCAGGTCGCGGTAGCGCGGGTACCGGGTGGCGGTCTGGTCGACCCGGTTGGCCTCGATCAGGCGGCGGAACGGCTCGGCGGTGAGCCCGTGCCGGTCGATCAGCGGGACGAGCGCGCGCATCAGCGGGTGGTGCGGCGCGGTGGCGTCCGGCGTGAGCGCGGCCTCGAAGGCGCGGTCCAGATCCCGTTCGAGTCCGTCCAGCAGGGCAAGCCGGAACGCCGTCTCGCCCCCCTGCTCCGAACGGGTGGCCGAGAACGCGGCGGGCACCCCCAACAGCTCGGCGACCCTGGCGGGCTCGGCCAGGTCGCCGTCGCCCGCGTCGTCCACCAGACGGGCGAAGCCGTAGACCGCCATCAGGTCGGTGCGCCAGGCGGCGGGCAGGAAGAAGGGCGCGACCGGGAAGTTCTCCAGGTCCGCCTTGTCGAGCGTGCCGCCATCTGTCTGTTTATCTGATTTAGCCGAAGCCGCCACTACCGTCACTCCCCCGTTCTACACCGGTCCGGTCCACCGGCCCATATCGGACACGCGCCCGAGCTCCCGGCACAGCCGAAGGGCCGGTACCAGGGCATGACGCCCCGGCACCGGCCCCCGCCGTACCGGCCCTGCTCAGGCTCGGTTGTGCTTCTCGTACTCGCGCACGACCTCGTCGGTGTGGCCGTCCATGACGAGCTCACCCTTCTCGATCCAGATGGTGCGCTCGCAGGTGTCGCGGATCGCGTTGTTGTTGTGGCTGACCAGGAAAACCGTACCGGCCTCCTTGCGGAGCTCGCGGATGCGGGCCTCGCTGCGCTTCTGGAACTTCTGGTCACCGGTGGCGAGTGCCTCGTCGATGAGCAGCACGTCGTGGGTCTTGGCCGCCGCGATCGAGAACCGCAGACGGGCCGCCATGCCCGAGGAGTACGTGCGCATCGGCAGCGAGATGAAGTCGCCCTTCTCGTTGATGCCCGAGAAGTCGACGATCTCCTGGTAGCGGGACTCGACCTCCTTCGGCGTCATGCCCATGGCCAGGCAGCCGAGGATGACGTTGCGGTCACCGGTCAGGTCGTTCATCAGCGCGGCGTTCACGCCCAGCAGCGAGGGCTGGCCGTTGGTGTAGATGGCGCCCTTCTCGGGCGGCAGCAGGCCGGCGATGGCCGCCAGCATGGTCGACTTGCCGGAGCCGTTGGAGCCGATCAGGCCGACCGCCTCACCCTTGTACGCGGTGAAGCTCAGGCCGCGCACGGCGTGCACCTCGCGGATGGAGGGCGAGCGCTTCTTCGAGACCAGCCGGCTCAGCGCCGAGGTGGCGCTGCCCTTGCCGGAGCCGGCGCCGTGCACCTTGTAGACGATGTGGACGTCGTCGACGACCACGGTCGGGGTCCGGGCGGGCTGGGAGGCCGCGGTCGCCGCCGCATCCTGGCTCGCCTCTCGGAAGTTGCTCATCGCGATGTCAGCCACGGCCGTACTCCTCCTCTGCCTTCCAAAAGAACACGAAACCGGCCACGAAGACCACCACGGCCCAGGCACTGGCGGTGAACCAGATGTGGTGCGGCAGGGTCAGGTGCTGCGGCAGGGCGTGACCCGAGGCGTCCTTGCCACCGTGGTAGTAGTGCTTGCTGAAGCTGTCCGGCATGAACGCGTAGCGCATCAGGTCCATGTAGATGGTCGCCGGGTTCAGCGCCATGACCGTCTTCGCCAGCGGCGGCCAGGTCGCGATGGCGCCCTGGATGCTGTACATGACGCCGGAGACGTACATCCAGGTGCGCAGGATGAACGGCATCAGCTGGGAGATGTCCGAGGCCTTGGACCCGACCCGGGCCATGACCATCGCCAGACCGGTGTTGAACAGGCACTGCAGCAGCAGCGCCGGGATGATCAGGAACCAGGTCATGTGCGGCATCTGGCCGTTCGCCAGCACGATGCCGACCAGGACGACCATCGAGATCAGCAGCTGCTGGAGCTGGATCACGGTGAAGGCCACCGGCATGCAGGCACGGGGGAAGTGCAGCGCCCGGATCAGGCCGAGGTTGTCGGCGATCGAGCGGGTACCGGCCTGCACCGCGCTCTGCGAGAACTGGAAGACGAAGACGCCGACGCAGAGCCAGGCGAGGTAGACCGGGATGCTGTCCCGGCTCTTCAGCATCACACCGAAGACCAGGAAGAACACCGAGCAGTTCAGCAGCGGCGTGAGCACCTGCCACAACTGGCCCAGCTTGGCGGTCGTGTACTGAGCGACCAGGCGGGCGGTGGCGAAGGCAAGGATGAAGTGGCGCCGCGCCCACAGCTGCCGCACGTAGGTGGGCAGACTGGGCCGCTTGCCGCTGACTCCCAGGCCGTACTTGGCCGCGAGCTGCTTCGGGGTCAGGCCCACATCAGCCCCACTCGGTGTGGAAAGGCTGAAGTCACTCACTGTTGACACATTCGTCCTTCGCGGGATCGGATATCGGGCCCGCCACCGGGGGGAGCGGCGGCGGGCCGGCCGGATCCACTGGGATCTCGGGGGATTGTCCGGTCGGCAGTGGGACTGCCGCCCTAATACGATCAGATGCTTCTGCGATCAGATGATTGGCGGTCTGCCCAACCTGCTCAGTCGCCATACAGTACGCCATCGCATCGGCCGTCGCGGACCGCAGGGTTCGCTCCAGCCGGCCCGGAAACCGCCCACCCAGGACTTCAGCGCGTCGCCCGAAGGACGGCGGGCCAGGGTGAGCAGCAACCAGGTTCCCAAGTAGAGAGGCACAAACGGGGCGGGAAGGTTCCGTCGCGCCAGCCACACCCGGTTCCGGGCCACGTTGTGGAAGTACGTGGCATGCCGGGCCGGGGAGGTCGTGGGGTGGTGCAGCACGATGTCCGCGCGGTAGTCGATCTCCCAGCCGGCGTCCAGGGCACGCCAGGCCAGGTCGGTCTCCTCGTGCGCGTAGAAGAACGCACCGGGCAGTTGGCCTGCCTGGGGGAAGACCGCGCTGCGGACCGCGCTGGCGCCGCCGAGGAAGGTGGTCACCCGCGAGGAGCGCAGCGGGTCGCTGGCCCGCAGCCGGGGGACGTGCCGGCGCTGGGTGACACCGGTCTCGGGATCGGCGATGCGGAAGGAGACGATGCCGAGCTTCGGGTCGGCGGTGAAGGCCTCCCGCAGCAGCCGGGCGGAGTCCTTGTTCGGGAGCGAGCCGTCGTCGTCCAGGAAGAGGACGGCGTCCACGTCCCGGCCGTCCGGCCCGAAGAGCTCGATCCCGACGTTGCGCCCGCCGGGGATGCCGAGGTTCTCGGGCAGCTCGACGGCGCGTACGTCCGCCGGGAGCGGCGGCAGCGGGGCGCCGTTGCCGACCACGGCCAGCTCGACGGCCGGGCCCTCCTGGTCGCGCACCGACTCGATCAGAGCGTTGAGCTCCTCGGGACGGTTGCCCATCGTGATGATGACGGCGCCGAGCCGGAAGCCCTCCGCCCCGGAGCCGGCCGCGGCACTCATCGCAGCCTGCTGGACAGGACGATGCTGAGCAGGTGCAGGACCGTCTGCAGCATGGCGATCGCGGCCAGGACCACGACCGCGAGGCGGGTGAAGAGCAGCCCGCCGTGGACGGCGTCGGCGATCCCCGCGGCCAGGATGAACAGCGACGCCTCGACGGCACCGACCAGACGGTGGAACTTGAGGAAGGACGCCGCCTTGCGGGCCTTGGCCACACCCGAGGAGCGGGGCACCGAGGCACTGTCCTCGACGGCGGTCATCCCGCTGCGGGCGCGGGCCACGTCGACCAGGTCAGTCTCCGACTTGATCAGGATCGCGCCGAGCGCGGCCAGCGTGCCGAGGAAGGCCCACTCCCAGTGCGCGGCGCCGCCCTCGCGGTGCAGCAGGTCGCTGGCGCGCAGGCCGAGACCGGTGAGCAGCGCGGCCTCGGACATGTAGTGGCCGACCCGGTCGAGGTAGACACCGGTGAGCGAGGTCTGCCGGCGCCAGCGGGCGACCTCGCCGTCGACGCAGTCCAGCAGCAGGTAGACCTGGATCAGGAAGGCGCCGAGGACGGCTCCGGCGATACCGGGAAGCACCAGCGCGGCACCGGCCAGCACGCCGGTGAACATCATCAGGTAGGTCAGGCCATTGGGCGTGATCGCCGTCATGGTGGAGAGCACGCGGGTGATCCGCAGGGAGATCTTCCGCATGTACCAGCGGCCGGCCCAGTGCTCGGCACTGCGGCGCTGGAGCATGCCCTCCGGGTGGATGACGGCCCTCAGCTCCTCGATCGAGGGCCGGACCGTGAGATCGACCGCAGGGCGGTCAGTTGTTGACGGCATGGACATAGTCGGCGTACGCGTCCCTGATGTCGGAAGGGGAGAGATCGAGGTGTTCCAGGATGGTGAAACGTCCCGGACGAGTGTTCGGAGCGTAGTACACCGCCTCGGTGAACTCCGCCTCGGTGAAGCCGATCTGAGCCGCGGTCACCGGCAGCTCGTGGCACCGCAGGCGGTCCACGATCAGGCCGGTCAGCTCGCGTTCGCCGCGCAGGTGGCTGGCGAAGGCGGCACCGAGGCCGACCTGCTCGCCGTGCTGCGCGGAGCGCTTGGGGTACAGCACGTCCAGGGCGTGCGAGATCTCGTGGCAGGCGCCCGAGGACGGGCGGGTGCTGCCGGCGATGTTCATCGCGATGCCGGACAGTACCAGGGCCTCCGCGAGGCAGGTCAGCAGGTCCTGGTCGGCCAGCCGGCCCGGGTGGCGGAGCAGGTTCTCCCCGGCCGAACGGGCCATCGCGACCGCGAGGCCGTCCACCTTCTCCCCGGTGACCTCGTGCGAGAGCTCCCAGTCGGCGCAGGCCGAGATGTTGGAGATCACGTCACCGATGCCGGCCGCGACGAAGCGCGTCGGGGCCTCGCGGATCACGTCCAGGTCCACCACGATCCCGATCGGGCTGGGCACCCCGTAGGAGCCGCGGCCCGCGTCGTTGTCGAGGGTGGAGACCGGCGAGCAGATGCCGTCGTGCGCCAGGTTGGTGGCCACCGCGACCAGCGGCAGGCCGACCCGGGCCGCGGCGTACTTGGCCGCATCGATGATCTTCCCGCCGCCGAGGCCGACGACGGCGTCGAAGTGGCCCGCGCGCATCTCGTCCGCGAGCCGTACGGCACTGTCGAGGCTGCCGTCGACGACCTCGAACCACTCGGCGTCCGGGAGCAGCGGTTCGAGCCGCTCCCGGAGCACCGTGCCCGATCCGTTGCTGATCGCCACCGCTATCCGGCCCGAGGCCGACAGGCGCTGGTCGGCGAGGATGCCGCCGAGCGCGTCCAGCGCGCCCGGGCGGATCTCGACGAAGACCGGCGACGGCAGCAGCCGGGTCAGTACTGGCACGCGATCTCCCGCGCCTTGGAGAGGTCGTCGTGGTTGTCGACCTCGACCCAGGAGACCTCGCCGATCGGCTGCACGTCGATGCGCAGGCCGCGGTTGACCATCTCCTGGTAGCCGTCCTCGTAGTACAGCTGCGGGTCGCGCTCGTAGGTCGCCTTGAGGGCGTCGGCGAGCGCGTCCTTGGCGGAGGGGTTGATGATCGTGACGCCGATGTACTCGCCGGTCGCCTCGCTCGGGTCCATCAGCTTGGTGATCCGCTGCATGCCCTTGGCCTGGTCGACGACGACCTTCATCTCCTCGTCGGCCAGCTTCTTCACGGTGTCCAGGGCGAGCAGGATGCCGGGGGCACCGCCCTCCTTGATCAGCCGGTCGTTGCCGTCCAGCATCGTGCGCTGGACCGCCGCCGGGTGCACGGTGTCGCCGTTGGCGAGCAGCAGGCCCTCGCCGAACAGGTCACGGGCGCACCAGAGCGAGTAGGCGTTGTTCCACTCCTCGGCCTTGTCGTTCTCGACCAGGGTGAGCTTGACGCCGTACTTCTGCTCCAGCGCGTCCTTGCGGTCGTAGACCGCCTCCTTGCGGTACCCCACCACGATGGCGGCCTCGCGCAGACCGACCTCGGCGAAGTTGCCGAGGGTGAGGTCCAGCACGGTCCGCTCCCCGTCGACCGGCACCAGCGCCTTGGGCAGGGTGTCGGTGTACGGGCGGAGCCGGCGGCCGGCGCCGGCTGCGAGAACGAGGCCGATCATGCGGTGTCTCCTGATTCATCGTGTTCTGCGGTGGCGTCGCCGAGGACCCAGAAGTGGATGCTCTCCGCGACCACGACCAGGGCCAGCAGGCCGGCCAGGGCCACCAGGACGACCTGCAGGGCGTGCGCCCCGGCGGTCTGGTGACCGATCGGCCCCGCGGGGCTGCCGTGGTAGACGAGCGCCGCCACCAAGGTGACGAGCAGTGCCCGGCCTTCCTGCCCGCCGGTCACCCGCACCAGCCACCTGGCCGGCGCTCCGGTGCCGCCGCGAAGGCGGTACACCGTGTCGTAGTGATGGTAGGCGAAGGCGGCGACCAGCCCGAACGCGGCCGGGAGGGCCCCGATGTCGAGCTTCAGCGCGAGCGCCAGTACGGCCAGGTACTCGCCGGCCCGGAAGAACGCGGGGGCGAGCCAGTCCAGCGCACCGGTGAGCTTGCGGGCCAGCACCAGCGAGGTCAGCAGCACGTAGCCGGCCGCGGCGGCGACCGCCTGCCAGGTCCCGGCGGTCAGGTACACCGCGACCGGCAGCCCGGCGGCGGCGACCGCGGCCAGCAGCGGCACGGCCAGACCGGGCAGAACACGCGCGAGCGGGCGCAGCACGGGCGCGAGCAGTTCGGTCAGCGGACCGCCGTCGGCGAGGATCGCGACCTCCCGGGCGGCCCGGTCGGCGCGCGGGCGGCGGCGGTTGATCGAGCGCAGGACCCGGCCCGCGGTGGTGTAGCAGCAGGCCAGGGCGCACCCGACGAGCAGCGCCGACAGCGTGATCCGCGGCGTCGTACAGGCCGTGAGCAGGGCTATCAGGGCCCAGCGCTCACCGATCGGCAGAACGATGATGCGGCGGGCCCAGACCGTCCACCCGACCCGGTCCAGCCGGCTGGAGAGCTGGGCGGTGGGGCTGGCGTTGGCGCTCTGCTGCTTGCTGCCGGCCGTGACCGGGTTCCGCGAGGTCTCCTGGTCGGCGGCCATGAACGCGAAGTCCACGCTGTGCCGGAAGGTCATCAGGGCCATCGCGGCCAGCGACAGCGCCCAGACGTGGTCACCGGTCCGGGCCGCGCCCAGGGCCAGGCCCGCGTAGAAGGCGTACTCCTTGGCCCGGTCGAAGGTCGCGTCCAGCCAGGCGCCCACGGTGGAGTACTGCAGCGAGTAGCGGGCGAGCTGGCCGTCCGTGCAGTCCAGTACGAAGGACGCGAGCAGCAGCACACCGGCGGCTATGTAGCCGCCCCGGGTGCCGGTGGCCGCGAGGCCCGCCGCGATCAGGGCGGTGACGAGCGAGGCCGTGGTCACCTGGTTCGGGGTGAGGCCGCGCCGGGCGCACCAGCGGGCGATGTAGCGCGAGTACGGGCTGACGAAGAACGTGGTGAAGAAGCCGTCCCTGGCCTTCACCGCCCGGCGCAGCCGGACCGCCTCCTCGTCCACCTGGGCCACCGCGGCACGGGCCGCCTGCAGCTCGTGCTCGTTGCGGGGCACGGCCGCCACCAGCGTGCCGAGCTCGGGGCGCTGGAGGGGGAGGCCGCGCTGCGCGAGCGCGTCGGCGAGCCGGTCGGGGAGCGGGCGGTCCCGGTCGGCCCCCGCCCCGTACTGGTCCTGCCGGTCGGCCCAGCCGTACTGCGCGGTGCCGTACGGGTCGTTGCCGTACGGGGCGGCGCCGTAGCCGTTGTCGTAGGGGTCGCCGGCGTACGGGTCACCGACGCGCTGCTGGGGAAGCTGCTGGGCGCTCAGGTGCTCGGAGCTGAGGTACTGGGCGGCCGAGGTGAGGGCGGTACGGGCCTCCGCGCCGGAGACCACGACCGCGCCGGGCACGGCGGCGGCCGGGAAGCGGGGGTCGGTCAGCGCCAGCCGGAGCGCGTGGCGGTGGCCGACGAAGTCGGCGTCCACGACGGCCAGCCGCTCGTCCGGGCCGACCGAGGCGACCATCGCGGCCAGCTGGGCGGCGTCGTGGGCGCGCAGGACGCGACGGAAGCCGATCGCGGCGAGGTCCGCAGCGAGGTCCGCGGCCAGGACGTCCTGGACGGCTCCGGACGCCGTTGCCGAGGCCGTCGAAGCGGCGGCGAGCGACGCGGTGGTGACCGTTGCGGTGGCTGTGGGGACGGCCGCCGCGGCGTGCCGGCCACGGCCGGATCCGGCGGGCCTTCCGTGCGCGAGCAGCTCGGGGCCGGTCACGATCACAGTGGACAGCGGAACTCACTCCCTGGCGATGGTGTGCGGTCCGGCCACAACGGTGTGCGGTGGGACGAGTGGGGGCTTCGGGACGTACAGATGCAGCGGCAGGCAACACCGGACGGAACGATTCCGGGGACCAGGCGCACCGACCGAGGCTACCGGACGGGTGATTCGCCCTCGAAATGGCAGCAGGCAGCGCTTATCCGCAGCTGACGCACCCGGGCCGCTCAGATCATCATTCCGGACCGCATGCCCTAGCTTCAAGCCGCCCACCTGCCACCGTGCGACCGTGACCTGACAACTCGGCAGACAGAAGGTGAACCGAGCGGGGCGGAGTTGATCATAAATCGAACGGACTGGCTGGAGATTCGGACCTTCCACGCCCCCGTGTGCGTCGGACCATCCGGCTCCCTGGGCCATGCGGCAGACTGGGCCACCGACGCAACCCCCGTGCCGAAAGAGGCCCCATGCCGGAGAGCCGACCGACCAGCCAGACGCAGTTCGCGGACCACAGCGCGGCAGCCTCGTCCCCGTCCCCCTCAGTTTCCTCAAGCCCCTCGGCTTCCTCGAACCCCTCGGCTTCCTCAAGCCCCTCGGCGTCGGACTCCCCCGCCCCGGAGATCCTGCTGGAACTCGTCGACGACGACGGTGTGACCATCGGCACGGCTGAGAAGCTCTCGGCGCACCAGCAGCCGGGCCGCCTGCACCGCGCGTTCTCGGTCTTCCTGTTCGACCGTCAGGGCCGGATGCTGCTCCAGCGCCGGGCCCTGGGCAAGTACCACTCGCCCGGCGTCTGGTCCAACACCTGCTGCGGCCACCCGTACCCCGACGAGCCGCCGTTCGTGGCCGCCGCGCGCCGCACCGCCGAGGAGCTCGGCACCGCACCCGCCCTGCTCTGCGAGGCCGGCACCGTCCGGTACGACCTGCCGGACGAGACCTCGGGCCTGATCGAGCGCGAGTGGAACCACCTCTTCGTGGGCCTGATCACCGCGCCGCTCGCCCCGAACCCCGACGAGGTGGACGACACCCGGTTCGTCACCGCGCAGGAGCTGAAGGCGCTGGAGGCCGAGAAGCCGTTCTCGGTGTGGTTCCGGACGGTCTTCGAGGCCTCGCTCCCGGGGATCCGCGAGATCGCCGGCCGGGACTGGTAGCCACCCCGTCCCGGGTCTTTCCTGCTCTGCCGCTCCAAGCGGCGCCCTGTCACCCCGGCAGCGCGCAGCACCGGTGGCTGCCGGGCGGGCCTACATCGGCCACAGCGCGCTGCCGCCCGGCAGCCCGTCCAGGACTGCCGGGCACGGGGTGGCCCCTGGCTCGGTGCGCCCTGCGGGCTGCTGGGGTTCGAACTCCATGATCAGGGCTTCTCCGACCGGGGACCTTCGGGCCGGGGACTCGGGAGCGTCGGCTTCTGCGGCTACGGCCGCTGCGGCCTCGCGTCCCTCCCCGTCGTACTCGCTGTCCGTCCTGGCCCCTGGCACGGCGGGCAGTGGCAGGGAGGCCCAGATCACCTTGCCGCCCTCGCCCGTGCACTCGACGTCGCACACCCCGCCGGCCTGCAGGGTCACGCTCTTCACCAGCAGCAGCCCCCGACCGCCGAGCTGGCCCTGGTCGCTCTCCAGGGCCTTGGGCCGGTGCGGATGGCCGTCCTCCACCGAGATCCGCACCCAGCCGTCCTCGATCGCCAGCTCGGTGGTGAGGTACGGGGAGAGCACGGCGGCGTGGGTGACCGCGTTGCCCACCAGCTCGGAGACGATCAGCAGCACGTCGTCGACCAGCTCCTGGTACCGCTCCGCCGCCAGGCCCTGAGCCAGCAGCCGGTCCCGCACGGCGTGCCGGGTCTGCGGCACCGAGGCCTCGTGCGCGACCGCCGAGAACCGCCAGACCCCCTCGACCGGCAGCCCCGGCTCGCCCTCCTGCCGATCCTCCGTCGGAGGTCTCGTCGCGGGCTCCGCCGCCCCGCTCATCTGCTCCACGTCAAGCTGCCCTTCACGCAGGTGCTGGGAGGCGACACCGGCAGCCCGGACCACCGGCCCTCGGGAATCGGGTGCTCCGCTCAGGCCCCCTCGGTCACCAGAGGCTAGGGAAGCCCCGGTCGACGGCGGGTCATGGACTGCAACTGACTCCCTGAAGACTGATTCTGATCGAATCCTGATGTTTTTCGGTGAATCATGCATCGATTCTGTTCGCACGACAGCCGAAAGATTCACCCCCCAGACTGCTCGTCCACCTCGCACCGGTACGCCTCCCTCCCCTCGGCCCCGATCACCTCGCGCGCCCCGACCCGAGAGCGCAGGGCGAACCGTTCGACCACCGGACCGGAACCCCGGCCGCCGTCCACTCACCGGCGCCTCCGTCTCCCCCGCCGCCCTCACACGCACCGCACACCTGCCTGCCTTGCGACCTTCTGCCCTATTCCTCCCGACTGCGTCGGCAACCCACCCCCGGACGACAGATACGCAGGTGAGAAGCACTCCCGAAGCCTGGTAATGTTCTCTCTGTCGCCACGGGGCGCAGGAACAAAAACCCGAGGCACACACCCTGTCCGGGTGGCGGAATGGCAGACGCGCTAGCTTGAGGTGCTAGTGCCCTTTATCGGGCGTGGGGGTTCAAGTCCCCCCTCGGACACCAGCGAACCGCTGGTCACAACTGTGACCAGCGGTTCTTGCGTATCTGCTACTTGCCGGGCCGTCGCGATCACTACTCGGCGCGAGGCGATCAGCTCTCGACCTTGGACTGCGAAGCCCTGCGGCAATCGGGATCCACGTCGCCCGTGCCGACACGAACCGCCTGCCACGCTGCTACCGGAGAAATTCCGACGATGCACCAGCTGACGCCGCCGCTCGGTGGCTCGTCGTCGACGGTGTGTGACGCCGTGCGGGAGCCGGGCCCCGGAGCGGGAGCGGACGGGCCGTGGACCGTGGACGGCACCCTGCTCCCGGTGCGCGACTGCTCCGTCTGCGCGTCCAACCGCAACTACCGCGTTCTCCGCATCACCACCTGATGCGCCGCATAGCAGGCTTTAATGGCGATTTGTGCCGATAGGATAGCTCCTGTGGTCATTAGTGATCGGCTGCGGCTGCGGCGTCGCCATCCCTCCGGCGGGCGGTCGGAACCTGTTCTGCTGGCGCCGGTGATCCTTACCGTCGTCGTCGCCAGCCTGGCGTTCGCGACGCCCAGGGAGGTCGCCTTCAGCCGCATCCTGACGGCCGCACCGGCCCTCGCCGCGTGCATGTGGCCCGTGCTTCCCACCGTCCTACTGGGGATGCTCTGCCTTCTGATCATGATCGGCCTCAGCCTCGTCTATCCGGACCTGGGGACGTGGTACACGGTGGGGGCGATCGTCGCGGTCACGGTTGCGGCCGCGTACGCGAGCCATATCCGGCTCCAGCGGGAGACGACCCTCCTGCACGTCCGACTCGTCGCCGACGCAGCGCAGGAAGTGGTCATGCGCCCTCTGCCACGCTTCGTCGGTTGCATCGAGATCGAGTCGCTGTATCTCGCGGCAGCGGCGCAGGCCCGCATCGGCGGCGACTTCTACGAAGCCGTCGACACACCGTACGGGGTTCGGCTGCTCATCGGCGACGTGCGGGGCAAGGGCCTGTCTGCGGTGGGGGCGGCCGCGGCAGTGGTCAACTCCTTCAGGGAGGCCGCCTACGACGAACCGGATCTACGCGGCGTCGCCCGACGCCTGGAGACCAGTACTTCCCGCCACAGCGACGCGTACGCCGGCCAGGACTCACCGGAGCGCTTCGCCACCGCCATCCTCGCCGAGATCCCGCAAGAGGGCGGCTGCATCAGACTCCTCAACTGCGGGCATCCCCCGCCGCTGCTCGTGCACGCCGGGCAGCTCGGCGTGCTGCAGCCCACGGCTCCCTCGCCGCTTCTCAACCTCGCGGAACTGATCGGCGACCACTACAGCGTCGATTCCTTCCCGTTCACCCCTGGTGACCTGCTGCTTCTTTACACGGACGGCGTGGTCGAGACCCGCGACCGCACCGGCGGGTTCTTCCCGCTACCGGACTGGCTGCGGCGGCAGAGCCCAACCACGCCCCGCCAGCTACTCGACCGGCTTCACCAGGACCTGGTCGACCACAGCGATGGCGGACTCGACGACGACATCGCGTCCCTCGCCGTACGCCTGCGCGAACACCCGGACCGCGGCAATCCCCGTCCATCCGGCTCGGGCACCGCTTGACGACCGGAGCCGGCACACCACTAAGGGGCTTCCCCCGATGTGAGGAAACGTCTCTAGCAGGTCAGGGACACAGCGTGCTGGTGTCCGAGGCGAGAGTTCAAGTACCTCTCGGACACCAGCGGGAACCCCAGTTGATCTGGGGTTTTTCTGTTTTCCGGGCGCGGTCGGGCAGTCACGTGGCCAACCGCGTGACCAACAGAGCCAGAGGCAGCCGGTCAGCCAGGACAGACAGTCCGATTCGGCCCGCTCCGGAGGCGGCCAGCCGCCGCCGCGCCCCTTTCTTCCGCGAGTAGCCGTAGCGGGCCGGCGTGTGGTGGTCGGCCGCCCTGGCAACGATCGTCCGGGCCTCCCGATCGGCGGCCCCCTCCATGACGATGCCGAGATTCCGCGTCGAGGCGGAGTCACCCTTTTTCCCTCGCCGAGTGCGTATGCCCTTGCGAGTCACGCCAGTTGATCCGGTTCCGACTGCGGACCACCTGCCCACCCTGTCGGTGTCCAAGGACGTCGAGCTGCTCGGCTGCGCCACGGCCAACCTCGACGCTGCCCGGTTCGCTGGCGCCAGGAATCGGGGAAACGATCGCGGGAAGCGCGAACCGGACCAGTTTCGACACGGTGGCGTCCGGCGAGGTGCAGAGCAACCTGCGGAGAGTCATCTCTCGGCTTGAGGCAGTCACCGGGGGGCGCGGTCAGGCGATGAAGGCCGCGATGGCGGACTTCCCCTGGTCGACGCGTTCTGACCGAATATCAAGACCACTACAGAGCGCACAGCCCGTATCAGGCCCGGAGCCGACAGCCATCGGGCGCCGCAGGGGAGCCCACCCGGGCGAACGGCCTCGACAGTCGCCGCCCCCTCCGCACCCCGAGCCCTCGGTGGAGCCATCACCGAGTATCGCCGTGCCGCTTGAGCTGCGGAGCGATGACTTTCCGAGCGGCACAGGCACGGCCACCGGTGTGCTGCTAGATCTGAACCGCCGGCCATCGTCAACCCGGGATTGACGATGAGTGTGCGTCAACCTAGAGTTGACGCATGGCGAATCCACTGCGTTCGACGAATCCAGTCCGGCTCGACGACCTGATCGAGGCCATCAAGAAGGTTCACACCGACGCGCTCGACCAGCTCTCCGACGCCGTCATCGCGGCCGACCACCTCGGTGACGTGGCCGACCATCTGATCGGCCACTTCGTGGACCAGGCCCGGCGCTCGGGCGCCTCCTGGACCGACATCGGCAGGAGCATGGGCGTCAGCAAGCAGGCGGCCCAGAAGCGCTTCGTCCCCAAGGATCCCGGCGGGCCGTCGGAGCTCGACCCCAGCCAGGGGTTCGGCCGGTTCACCCCCCGGGCGCGGAACGTGGCCATGGCGGCGCAGAACGAGGCGCGGGCCGCGGGGAACAACGAGATCGGACCGGCGCATCTGGTACTCGGACTGCTGAGCGAGCCGGAGGGGCTCGGGGCGGCGGCGATCCTCACGCAGGGGGTGAGTCCCGAGGACGTCCGGCAGGCCGCCGCCGCCGTGCTGCCGCCGGCGGTCCAGGAGGTGCCCGAGCTCATCCCGTACGACGCCGGAGCCCGGAAGGCGCTGGAGCTCACCTTCCGGGAGGCGCTGCGACTCGGCCACAACTACGTCGGGACCGAGCACATCCTGCTCGCCCTGCTGGAGCTGGAGGCCGGCACCGGCGTGCTCAACGGCCTCGGCATCGACAAGGCGGCCGCCGAGGCCGACATCGCCGCCACCCTGGCGGCTTTCACCACGGCCCGCCAGGAAGACTGACAGACCGTCAGACTGGTTGTCCTGTAGGCGTGTTCACCTGCAGGACAACCGCCGCTGATCCGCCGCTACTTGCCGCCGAGGTTCTGGAGTTGGGCCCGTGCTTCGGCCAGGGTGGTCTGCGGAACGCCGATCAGAACCTGCGGGGAGCCGGTGTCCTTGCTCGGGCAGAAGCGGGCGTCCTTGACGGGAACGCTCACGGTCAGCGCCTCCTCGTTGCGGACCAGGACGAGGAGAGAGCCGGTCGCACAGCTGGCGTTGGGGGCGACCGGAGGGGAGGAGAGCCAGGTGACGGGCTGGAAGACCTCGCCTCCCGCCCGCAGCACCGTTCCGTGCGCCTTGTCGGCGGCGAAGGTCCCACCGCCCAGGACACCGGTGGCCAGCTTGGTGAACGCGCCGGGCGCGTGGTCCGTCCGCGCATCGGCGGGCCCGTACATCACGCAGTCGTGCTTCGAGACGTTGGTGAGCCTGACGACGCCGGTCCACCGGGGATCGGCGCTCTTGTCCAGGCCGACCATCTCGGCCCGGACATCGCTCTCCTTCTCCGAGCCGCCACACGCCGGGACGTCCGCGCCCCCTGATTTCGCAGCCGTCCCACCGGACTTGGCACCGGACTGCGGCGCGCCGTCGGCCGGACCGCCGGCGGCCGGACCGCTGGGGGCCTCGGAAGGAACGCGCGCCGCGGACGAGGATGTGGACCCGGCCGAAGAAGCCGACGGGGTCCCGCTCGATCCACACGCCGTCAGGGCGAGTGCAGCACAGGCCAGAACAGTGGCGGTGGCCAGGTGACGCGTCTTCAAAGCCTTCTCCTCAAACGAGTGATCAGAACCCCCCGCAAGACGGGCCATTCCCCTACACGTCACCGGACACCCACCGGTTCCCCACATGCGCGTACTCCGTCAAGCAGGCACGCCGGACCGGCAGGCCGCCGCCCCGCCCCGCCGTCCCGGGCCCTCGGCTCGGCCTCCTAGCGAACAGGGCTGAGATGGTTCTGGAGCCGCGCATGGCGGAACTGGTAGACGGCTCCGACCTGGCGCAGTACTCCCCGGCGGTAGGCATCGTCGAGGAAGGCGACCGTCGCCCAGGGAAGGCGTCCGGTCAGGGGCAGCCAGAGACGGGTGAGGAGCACCCACTGGCCCCAGGCGGTGAAGGCCAGGGCGTAGGAGAGCGCGCCGGCGAGGCCGCCGACGGTACCGATCGCGAGCCCGGATTTCATCGGCCAGCTGAGTGGGCCCAGAAGTCCCTGGCAGAGTCCGGTGATCAGCCGGCCGCCGAGGGCGATCACCAGGGTGAGCAGCGGCGCCAGGAACAGGGCTTGGCGGATCACGGTGCTGCGGTTGACGGCCAGCAGATCCGCCGGGGTGGCGGCGGAGCCGAGATCGAGGGGTGTCTCCAGGGCGGCGACGAGCCCGAGCACCAGCCCTCCGGCCAGCCCGAAGATGAGCCCGAACACGAGTGCGTTGACGGCCGTTGCCCTGAGCACCGGAGCGTCGACCGTCACGTGGCCGTAGAGCAGTTCCACGCCCACCGTGAGCCCGGGTCCGGCCCCGAGCCCCACCACGAAGCCGCCCAGCAGTCCGGCCGAGAACCAGGTGGGGAATCTGCGGGCGGATCCGCCGCCGGTCCGCCGGCCGCGGCCGGGCAGTCGCAGCTGTACCCGTGACGGCTCGAACACCACGCCGCCGATCACGACCATGAGCCCGTAGACCAGCCCGACCGCGAGGCCGACCGCCGGGCCGAACAGCAGCGCGTCCAGCAGGCCCGCGCGCAGCGCGAACGCGGCGCTGCGACCGGCGATCATGTTCAGGGCCGGGAAGACGAGCCAGTCGGAAGCGGCGGTGACCAGGGAACAGGCAAGGACGACGGCGAGGATGCGCGAGGACAGCCGCAGCGAACCGCACAGTTGCCACCACGCCAGGTCCTGGCGGTCGGGCTGCTGGGGCCGGTCGAGGTGCCCGGCGAGGTAGCCCAGGTAGTGCTGGGCGCGTTGCGGGTCCCACGCGTGGTGGCGGCGCGGGCGACCGGCGCCGTGCGGGGCCGAAGTTCGGCGCCGGTAGACGGTCGGTACGAAGCCGGCCAGCAGGTGCTCTTCGAGGGCCTCCGGTGTGGGGAAGCGAGCGGTGTCCAGCAGGACGGCCGAGTCCTGCCCCGGGGTGTCGCTGTAGACGGTCCGGGCCAGCAGGACCATCAGCGGGGTGCTCAGCACCGTCGCGAGGTTGACGCAGGACCGGCTGTCCGGCTGCCGGCGCAGCCGGTCCAGGACCGGGTCCCACACGGTCGCGGTTCGTCCCTCGCCCTCACCCGGTGCGGTCGGGCGCGCGGTGCGGGGCAGGTAGTGGAGCAGGTCGTCCGTGGTCAGGTCGGTCAGGGCGACGCCGGCGGCCTTCCTGAGCACGTCGGTCGCGACGGCCTCGGCGAACTGCTCGGTGCGGCTGGTCAGCAGGAGCGGCAGGGATATCGCGCTGAGCTCCTGCAGGGCGGCGCCGTGCAGGCCTCTGGCGATCTCGTCGAACCCGTCGAGCACCGGCAGGATCCAGCCGGCGTCCACCAGGGCGGCGGCCAGGTTCGAGCGGCCGGGGGCGCGCGCGTCGAGGTTCGGATGGTCGCGCAGCAGCCGATCGATGAGCCAGTCGCGTAGCGCGGTGACGGTCGGGTCCCACGATCCGATGCTGAAGACGACCGGCACGGGATCGCCGCCGGCGCGCGTGCTCAGGTAGTCGAGGACGAACCGCATCATCAGGACGGTCTTGCCGGAGCCGGCTCGGCCGAGCACCACCAGCCGCCCGGACGGGATGCGCCGGTAGACGTCCGCGATGTCGGCCAGGCCGCCGTCCAGGGACAGCGGGCCACAGGTGGCTCCCGGGGGAGCGCCGAGGATGTTGTCCCAGTGGTCCAACAGGTCCTCAGGCGCCGACTTCCACCGCACGGGCAGCGGGAAGGGGTCGTGGATCCGACGCTGCTCCTCCTCACGTATCCAGCGGCTGTACACGTCGTGCGCCAGTGACTCGGCGACCTCGGCCAGGGCGCCCCGGGGCGCCGGCGTGCCGGGCCTGACCGGGTCGGGCACCGGCACGGTCGGACTCGGCGCGGCCGAGGCGTCGCGCTCCGCGGAGGCGATCTCGGCGGGACCGGACACCTCCTGGGTGGCTGCAGCGGCAGACGCAGCGCCGGAGGCGTCGGCAGCGGCACCGTTGCCGCGGTGCGCGGCCAGCAGTTCCTGCCAGACCTCGTCGCCGTCCCGCTTCAAGGCATCGGCCAGGGCGTAGGCGACCTGTCTCACCGTTCCCATCCGGGCATCGGTGGGCTTGCCAGTCTCCAGCCGGTGGATGGTGCGCACCCCCAGCCTGGACCGCTCGGCCAACTGCTCCTGCGTCATGCCCGCCTTGAGCCGTAACCCACGGAGCAATACACCGAACTGGCTGGTCATTTCGAGGCCCCCGCTTCGAAAACGCTTCTGCCGGATATGACGGATCGCTGTCAGTTTCACTCTACCGGGGCGCCCGGCCATATTTGGCCGGTCCCTGGCCTGGTCGTCTGACCAGCGCGAACAACACCATGGGCAGCAACCACCGCACTCGACCGCACGCCAACCGCCAGCACGCAAAGCGACGCTGACGGAGCGACCGGCCGGCTCACGGAGAGCAGGCGGCTCGCGGAGACAGGCGGCCCACACGGACGGTGGACACCCCGACGAGGGCACCCGCCCTGGCCCCAGAGAAAGTTGACAGGCATGTCCAACCCGAACAGGCTCATCCGTCGCTGCAAGGCCGTCCTCGGAGCGGCGGCACTCGCGCTGGCCGGCGTCGCCGCCGTACCGACCGCCGCGCACGCCGACGCCCCGCACCACTACTACATCGAGATCGGCGGCACCGGCTCGGCCGCGGACGCGCCCAACTGCACCACGACGTTCGGCTTCGCGAACCAGCATCTGAACGGCGGCATTCCGGTTCCGGTCTGCTACGTGGCCAGCGGCGGCCCGTTCGTCGGGAGCCACAACGAGATGCCGGCCCCGTTCGCGCCGAGCTTCGCCGACAGCGTGAACCAGGGCTACCGGAACACCTTGGACGTGCTTGAGAAGACCTACCACGCCGACCCCACGGCGCAGTTCACGATCGTCGGCTACTCCCAGGGGGCGTGGATCGGCGACGACGTGCTCCAGACGATCGCCAACAACGGCACCGACGTCCCCCGCTCGCAGGTCAACGGGATGCTCTACTCCGACCCGATGCAGCCCGGCACCGGCTTCTGGCACCTGCTCCCGCAGGGGGTCCCGCTGCCGCTGGTCGCGGTGTCCCCCGGCACCGGCCCGGTGGAGTTCCCCGGCGTCCCGGTCCAGCGCTTCTGCATCCACAGCGACGGCGTCTGCGACGCGACGTCCCTGGACTCGTTCGGCGGCCTCCTCCAGCAGCACCCGCGCTACTGGCAGGACAACAACATCATGACGCAGACCATCGGCAACCCCGGCGGCGACGGGATCGTCTGGCTCCCGGCCGCGTGACCGTCAGCGCCTGCACGGACCACGGAGACCCGGCGTTCGCCGACGAGATCACGGACGGCTCGATCTCCCGGCCGAACACCAGGAGTTCGCGGGAGCGGATCGCCGAACAGGGCTAGTCGGCCTGATCCAACGAACCGCGCACGGTCGGCCTGGCCCCCTGGGGAGGGGGGCCAGGCCGACTCCCAGTTCCACCCCTCGACGCAGTTGAAGGAGAGATCCATGTCCGCTTCACAGCGGCCGACCACCGAGTGGACCCGGCGATCGCTGCTCAGGACCGGCACGGGCCTCGCCCTGGGCACCGGCCTCACGGTGGGCTCCGGCCTGCTCCGCGCCACCTCCGCCGCCGCGACCAACGGCATCGGCCAGACCGGCGCGCCGCTGTGCCAGCAGCCCGGCGACTCGGCGAGCCGGCAGGGGCTGGGCAGCGGCGACCTGGGCATCCCGTACTTCCGGGAGCACGACAACACCTGGGGCTACGTCTTCGGTGACTCGTTCGACGCCGGAAACACCTACCTCGGCTCCCCGGTGATGCTGAACCAGGCGAGCTTCGACCGCTCAGGGGCCGCACCGATCTCGTTCAGCTACGCGATGCCGGGCGGCACCGCGGCGCAGCTGTTCGACTACGCGCACGGCGCCGACAACGGCCACGGCACGGAGAGCACCCGCATTCCGAACGACTGCATCGAGTTCGGCGGCCGCACCTACCTCCAGTACACCTCCGTGGCCCATGGCATCGGCTCCGATCCGCTGCCGGCCGGCGTCGACGGCTCGCTGATGTCGGGCGTGGCCTACTCCGACGACTTCGGCGCGACCTGGACCGACTACCCGTACCACTGGGCCGGTCAGTACCAGGGAGTGAACCAGTCCATGTACGGGATGTGGTCCTTCGCCGGCATCGACCCGGACGGCTGGCTGTACATCTTCTCCAAGCGCTGGAACGGCAGCCACAAGAACACCGCGGACCAGGGCGCGATCCAGCTGTTCCGGATCGACCCGGGCGAGTTCCGGGCCGGCAACTTCGGTGCCCAGCAGAGCTGGGCCTACAACGGCAGCTGGTACTGGGCCACCGACGGCACCCCGCCGTCGCCGCTCTTCGCTCCCGGCAACAGCATCGGTGAGTTCTCCGTCAAGCGGATCGACGGCAGGTACTGCATGAGCTACCTCGACGTGGCGGACGGTTCGATCTGCACCCGCACCGCCTCCCGGCCCGACGCCCCGTGGTCCCCGCCGACCCCGCAGATCGTCATCAACAACCTCTGGCCGCCGAACCACTGGGGCCGGCCGCAGGTCGACAGCGTGTACGGCGGATACATCCACCCCGGCAGCGCGAGCGCCACCTCCCTGACCCTGATCGTCTCGCAGTGGACCGCCCAGGGTGCCTACCGGGTGCTGCAGTTCGACGGCATCAACCCGTAGCCGACACCCCGCGACGTCCAGACCGAAAGAAGTCCGTATGAAATCAGGGGTACTGACCAGAGCGCTGATGGGCGTACTGGTCTTCCTGTCCGCCGGCCTCGCGGCGGCCGGTCCGGCGACCGCGTCCACGGGCGACGGCAAGACCGTTCAGTACCAGGGCGCGAGGTTCCGGGTTCCGGCGTCCTGGCCGGTGATCGACCTGGACAAGGCGCCGGACACCTGTGTGCGGTTCGACCGGCACGCCGTCTACCTGGGCCGCTCCGGGAGCAGCCAGAACTGCCCGTCCCACCTGCTCGGACGCAGTGAGGCGGTGCTGGTCCAGCCGGCCGGTCCCGGTGCCGTACCCGACGCCCGGGAGAACCGCGCCTCGCACGAAATCACCGTCACCACGGCGGCGTTCACCGTCACCGCGACCTACGGCACCGACCGGCCGGCCGTGCAGGCGGTCCTCGACAGCGCCGGTCTGCTGAGGCCCGGTCAGGCACTGCCGAGGACCCTCGCCCCGGCCGTTCCCGCGGCCGCTCCCGCAGCGACAGCCGCGGCGAGGGCCGCTGCGGTGGCCCGGAGCAGCACCGACTTCAACGGCCAGGGCTTCGATCCGTGCGAGGCGCCGAGCTCGTCCACCATGGACAGCTGGATGAGGTCCTCGCCGTTCGGCGCCATCGGCATCTACATCGGCGGCGTCAACCGCACCTGCAACCAGCCGAACCTGACCTCCGACTGGGTCGCCCAACAGGCCTCGATCGGCTGGCACTTCTTCCCGCTGTACGTCGGCTACCAGGCGCCCGGCGCCTGTGGCGGCTGCGCCACGATCCCGTCGGCGTCCCAGGGTGCCGCCGACGCCGACGACGCGATCGCGCAGCTGTCCGCCCTCGGCTTCCCCGCGGGCACCCCGGTCTTCATGGACTCCGAGCAGTACTCGCCGTCGTACTCGGGCACGGTCCTGGGCTACCTGTCCGCCTGGACCACGGAGTTGCATGCCCGGGGCTACCTGTCGGGTGTGTACGGCAGCGTCAGCAGCACGATCTCCGACCTGGTCGCCACCTACACCTCGGGTCCGATGCCGGACATCATCGACTTCGCGTCCTGGCCGGGCAGTGGCAGCACCAGCACCTCGGATCCGGGGATCCCGGACAACGAGTGGGCGAACCACCAGCGGATCCACCAGTACGCCGGCGGCCACGACGAGACCTACGGCGGTGTGACCCTCAACATCGACTCCGACTACCTCGACGTCCAGGCGGCAGCCCCGGGAGGCGGCTGGGACGACTTCGGCGACGGCCGCCAGAACCCGGCGGTCGGCCGGGAGGCGAACGGCGCGATGATCGCCTTCGCGGTCTCACCGGACCAGCAGGGGCTGTACTACCGCGAGCAGTCGGCGCCGTCCGGCGGCTGGGGCGCGTGGCGGCAACTCGGCGGTCCGGTCGGCGGCCTGCCGGTCGTCGGCAGGGACCCCGACGGACGTCTTGAGCTGTTCGTCCTAGGCCCCGGCAAGACCAACGTCTCCCACATCTGGCAGACCGCACCCAACGGCGGCTGGAGCAGCTGGGACGCCGGCTTCGGTGGACCGGCGGCCGGTCTGTCGGTCGGTCAGAGTGCGGACGGCCGGATGGAGGTGTTCGCGGTCGCGCCCGACTACGGCTCGATCTCGCACATCTGGCAGACCGCGCCCAACGGCGGCTGGAGCGCCTG
>NZ_JYJF01000709.1 GCF_000955975.1 Saccharothrix sp. ST-888 | reverse complement strand
TCCGTCGGGTGGTTTCAACCGTGACCGTGACGACCGTGGTGGCTTCCGCCGCGATGATCGTCCGCAGGGCGGTGGCTTCCGTCGGGACGACCGCCCCTCTGGTGGCTTCCGCGACCGTGACGACCGTCCGCGTCGTGATGACCGCCCCCAGGGTGGCGGTTTCAACCGTGACCGCGATGACCGTGGTGGCTTCCGCCGCGATGATCGTCCGCAGGGTGGCGGCTTCCGTCGCGATGACCGTCCGTCGGGTGGTTTCAACCGTGACCGTGACGACCGTGGTGGCTTCCGCCGCGATGATCGTCCGCAGGGCGGTGGCTTCCGTCGGGACGACCGC
>NZ_JYJF01000708.1 GCF_000955975.1 Saccharothrix sp. ST-888 | reverse complement strand
CTCCACCGCCGTCCCGTCCCGGCTACGACGCCGAGGCACTGGCCGGGATGGCCGCCGAGTCGGAGGAGTTCGCGGACCAGGGCAACCGGGTCCACCCCAGGCTGGCGGAGTGACGCACCGGGGGGGCCCGATTGGCGCCGCCGCGAGCGGCACTGGCTGCGAGCGAAGGCACCTCGTGCTGTCCGGCGGATGCCCGGGATCAGCTGGGCTTGCGTGCGCGAAGGCGCATCATCAGAGGAGCCGGCCGGCTGACAGCGGTCGGCTTGGGGTCGGTGAGGTGTGTGTTTGCGCCAGGGACCGGTTCAAGCCGCCAGCGGCGCACGATCACGGCCAG
>NZ_JYJF01000707.1 GCF_000955975.1 Saccharothrix sp. ST-888 | reverse complement strand
GGACTCCTCGGTGTGCACCACGGCGTCCGTCCAGCGCAGCCCGGCAGGCGCGCCTAGCTCCTTGGCCAGCGCCTCCTTGGCGGCGACACGCGCCGCCAGCGAGGCCGCCCCGCGGCGCTCTCCGGGCGGCAGCCGCAGCCCGGCCTCGGCGCACAGCCGTCCGCCCCTACCCGGTCGCCGTCGTCGTGGCGTCCCCGCGTGGGCGCTCGATCCTGCACGACAAGATCGTCTCCACCATCCAGGAGATCCGGGCCCGTGGCGCCCGCACGATCGTGATCGCCGAGGAGGGTGACGAGGCGGTCGTGCCGTACGCCGACCACCTGATCCGCATCCC
>NZ_JYJF01000706.1 GCF_000955975.1 Saccharothrix sp. ST-888 | reverse complement strand
TGGGGTGGGCTCCCGGAAGCCCTCCCGGTCGTCCGGGCCGGCCAACAGGATGGTTGGGCCCCCGGCGTCGTCGGGGACGTTCTCCGCCCCGGCCAAGGGGGCCAACCGGCCGATCCGGCCGGCCACCCCGTTGAGGACCGGCCAGCCGGTACCGACCGGCCGCTACCCTCGCCCGCGCCAACCCGATCCTGCGAACGCTGGTCGGCCGCCCGTACGGTTGGGCACGATGAACACCAAGGCTGCTGAGGAGCTGCCGGCGCTCTCCGTAAACATGCCGCTGCTCAACGAGGAACGGCAGCAGCGCACCGCTGTCCGGCACATCCTGGAGCAGGAG
>NZ_JYJF01000705.1 GCF_000955975.1 Saccharothrix sp. ST-888 | reverse complement strand
TCTGCCGGGGGCAGGACCTCGCGGAGCAGCCCCCGGGGGAAGCCTCGGCGGACGTACTCCCTCGGGTAGCAGATCGAGACCTCCTCGAAGCGGACACCGTCGTGGACCGTGGTGCGGGGGATGTGCATGTGGCCGTAGACCACGGCGGGGGCGCGGAATCTGCGGGGCCAGTCGGCCGTCCGCTCGGGGCCGCAGCCGCGGTGCCGCCGCTGGCCCGCAACCTGCGGATCCCCTCCCCGGCCCCGGCGGTCGCCAACAGCGGCAAGCACCGCCGGTAGGCCACCGGCGGCGGCGAGCACGGCGGTCGGCCGCCGGCGGCGATAGGCGCGCCGAC
>NZ_JYJF01000704.1 GCF_000955975.1 Saccharothrix sp. ST-888 | reverse complement strand
TGGTGGGCGCGGGGCATCAGCAGCAGCATCGAGGGCACGGCGGTCGGCCCGGTGCGGCCACTCAGCCGCCAGTGGCTGTCCGTCCACAGGAAGCTCTCGCCGGGGCGGGTGCACTGTTCGCAGTAGTCGGGGCAGTCCTCGCCTGCGCGGGCCGGTTCGGGCAGCTCGGGCCGGTCGAGTGCCTTCACCTTGAGGTCGCCCTCGAACGGGAAGATCTCCGAGCCGACGACCGAGGCCTCGGGCGGGGCGGTCGGCTAGCCGATCGGCAGATGGCCGAGGCAAGGGCCGGGCGTGTAGGCAAGGTGATCACTTAATTGGACCGGGTCCCAGATGA
>NZ_JYJF01000703.1 GCF_000955975.1 Saccharothrix sp. ST-888 | reverse complement strand
AGGGCAACCTGCCCGCGCAGGGCGGTTTCGGCGGTCCCGGCACGGGTGCGAGCATCGTCGACGGCTTCGGCATCGAATGGAAGTACCCGGGCAGCGCACGCCACACCAGGAACGACGCCGCGCCGGCCGACAAGCAGAACTTCAGCGCGCTGATGGCCGAGTTCCGCTCCGAGGTGGACGCCCCGGGCAGGGCCGACGAGACGACCTACGCGCTCTCCGCGGCGATCGGCGCCGACCAGGACAAGATCCAGAACGTCGAGACCGACAAGCTCGGCCAGTACCTCACGTTCCTGGACGTCATGACCTACGACATGCACGGCGCCTGGGACGCGAC
>NZ_JYJF01000702.1 GCF_000955975.1 Saccharothrix sp. ST-888 | reverse complement strand
GGAGTGGTGGAGCGGCCGGCCCAAGTCTGTAGTAGGTGAGCGATGGGGTGACGCAGGAAGGTAGTCCAGCCCGGGCGGTGGTTGTCCCGGGGTAAGGGGGTAGGACGAACGGTAGGCAAATCCGCCGTTCACGTAGTCTGAGACATGATGCCGAGCCGAGTGTGGCGAAGAGGATGCTCCTATGCAGTCGAGAAGAGCCTCCAGCGAGTTCCATGGCGGCCCGTACCCCAAACCGACTCAGGTGGTCAGGTAGAGAATACCGAGGCGTTCGGGTGAACTATGGTTAAGGCACCCGGCAAAATGCCCCCGTCACTTCGGGAGAAGGCGGCCCATCC
>NZ_JYJF01000701.1 GCF_000955975.1 Saccharothrix sp. ST-888 | reverse complement strand
ACGTTGCCCTCAAGGGCGAGGGTGGTTGCGAAGCGCACAAGGGAGTGGATGGTGACGTCGGGCAGTCCGGCATGTTAGCGCCGCCCGTGACAGCGTCGGCTGAGGCAGGCGGGCTGCAGGGGCTTGCCGTCTCGGCTCTGGCCCAGGTTGCAGTCGACTGTGTCAGTGCGCCGGCACATGGAGCGATGGAGGGAGGGCGGTGGCTGCGCACGGGCGTCCTCCGGGCGCTGGGGACCGCGGCGAGGCAGCGGGAGACGGCCTAGCGTCTGCGGTCCGCTTCGAGCTGCTCGGGGGCGGAGGCGCAGCCGTGGCCGCTGGGCAGCTCTCCCAGCTGA
>NZ_JYJF01000700.1 GCF_000955975.1 Saccharothrix sp. ST-888 | reverse complement strand
GTATAGCCGCTTCCGTGCGGCAGCTTCCGGAGGGCCGCCCGTGCGCGCCGGACGGAACGGAGTCATCGGCGACGTCGACTCGACGGCCTGTCAGAGGGGCGGCGGGCGGCGGGCGGATGGATTGGGGCTGAGCCGAGGAGCTGGTACGCCGGCCGGGTGAGGAAGTAGGCGAACTCTTCGGGAAGACAGAGTTGCTCGGCCACGAGCCGGTGGAGCAGCTCTGCGGTGGCCTTCTCACCGGTGTGGGCGAGGATGAGGCCGTTGTGGATCCACTGACAGATCTGAGAGCGGGAGATATGGGCGGTGGAGGCGTCCTGCATGAGGTTGAAGATGCG
>NZ_JYJF01000071.1 GCF_000955975.1 Saccharothrix sp. ST-888 | reverse complement strand
GGACCCTGTGGGAGAGTAGGACGCCGCCGAACAATCATTCGAGAAAGCCCCTTCCCGGGAGACCGGGAGGGGGCTTTCCGCATTTCCGGACCATTTCCGGACCATTCTCGCGCCGGGTTGTCCCGTCAGAGCGCGAGCTTGAAGCCGAGGTGGGATGCCACGAAGCCGAGGCGCTCGTAGAAGCGGTGGGCGTCGGTACGGGTGGCGTCGGAGGTGAGCTGGACCAGGTTGGCGCCGAGCTCGTGGGAGCGGTCGACGGCCCACTGGATCAGTTCGCTGCCGAGGCCGCTGCCGCGTTCGTCGGCCTGGATGCGTACGGCCTCGATGACGGTGCGGGTGGCTCCGCGGCGGGAGAGGCCGGGGATGACCGAGAGCTGGAGGGTGCCGACGACCCGGCCTTCGCGTTCGGCGACGATCAGGTGCTGGTTGGGGTCGGTGGCGAGACGGGCGAAAGCGTCCTGGTAGGGCGCCAGGTCGTCGGGGGTTTCCCGGCCGGCGCCGAGCGGGTCGTCGGCGAGCATGGCGACGATTGCGGAGAGGTCGTCCAGGACGGCGGGGCGGATGTTCAGGTCGGTCATACCGGAGGACCTTAGTCCAGGCCGTTCAGCGGCCTGTGAGCGGCTCGGCCAGGCAGGTTCAGGGGGAAACAGGGGTGAAACGGGGCGCTGAACCAGGAGGTCGACGGACCGTCAGTCACTCGGTCCCGCACTGGTGATGACGGCGAAGGGAGCGCCGTGGGGGTCGGTCAGCTGGGCGAAGCGGCCGACGCCGTGGGCGTCCTCCGCGGGGGTGCGGACAGCGCCGCCGAGCTGCCGGGCCTTGGCGATCGTGGCGTCGGCGTCCGGGACCTCGAAGTAGGGGAGCCAGTGCGAGCCGAGGCCGGCCGCCGCCTGCGCGGTGTTCAGCTGGATGATGCCGCCCTGACCGCTGTCGGTACCGCCGCCGGCCGGGGTGAGCACGGTGTAGGCGGCGTCGCCGAACGGGACGTCCTGCTCCTGCCAGCCGAACACGGAGCAGTAGAAGTTCTTGGCGGCTGCCGGGTCGGTGCTCAGCAGTTCGGTCCAGCAGAGGCTGTAGGGGATGGTGACCGCTCCGAGGCCGCTGGTCTCCCGGGGCTGCCAGACGGCGAAGCGCGCGCCGGTCGGGTCGGTGAGGCCGGACATCCGGCCGTGGGTGAAGACGTCGACCGGGCCGAAGCGTACGGTGCCACCGGCCTGCTGGACCCGGGCGCCAGTGGCGTCGGCGTCCTCGGTGGCGAAGTAGACCGCCCAGGCGGGGGCGGCACCCTCCTCGGTGAGCCGGCCGAGTCCCCCCACGGTCCTGCCGTTCAGCTGGAAGAAGCCGTAGTCCCCGGCTTCGGGGCCGGGCGAGCTGACGGTCCAGCCGAAGAGGGCGGAGTAGAAGTCCCGGGCTGCACTGGGGTCGGGACTGCCGAGGTCGAGCCAGATGGGGGAGCCGGGGACGTACTCGGTGGTGAGCATGGAAATCCTTCGACGGACGTGGTCTGCCCCCTCTGGCATCCTCGGCCCTGCCCTGGGTGCCCACAACCGGTGATGCGCGGCCGCGGGCGTGCGGTGCGGCGGGCGGGGTTCCCGGGTTGTCGGTGCCGGGCGGTACGGTGCGTAGCGGACGGTCACCGACAGCGGAGTGGAGAAGGGGCCTCGTCGTGGGGATGCAGCAGCGGTCGGCCCGGCCTGCGGGCGAGGAGCGCTCCGCGCAGGGTCGGCCGGGGAGCCCGGGACAACAGCAGCCACCCCGGCAGGGCCAGTCGTCCCAACAGCAACAGCAGCAACAGCAACAGCAACAGCCGCCGCAGCAGCGCCAGCTGGCCCAGGTGGAGGGCGTGCTGGAGCGGATCACCTATGCCAACGAGGAGACCGGTTACACGGTGGCCCGGGTGGACACCGGGCGTGGGGCGCACGATCTGCTGACCGTGGTCGGGGCGCTGCTGGGTGCGCAGCCGGGGGAGTCGCTGCGGTTGTTCGGCCGGTGGGGTTCGCATCCGCAGTACGGCAAGCAGTTCACGGTGGAGAACTACACGACCGTGCTGCCGGCGACGGTGCAGGGGATCCAGCGGTATCTGGGGTCGGGGCTGATCAAGGGGATCGGTCCGAGGTTCGCCGAGCGGATCGTGGAGCGGTTCGGGGTGGACACCCTGGACGTGATCGAGCAGGAGCCCGAGCGGCTGATCGAGGTGCCGGGGCTCGGCCCGAAGCGGACGAAGATGATCGCCGCGGCCTGGGAGGAGCAGAAGGCCATCAAGGAGGTGATGGTCTTTCTGCAGGGGGTCGGGGTCTCCACCTCCCTCGCGGTGCGGATCTACAAGAAGTACGGCGACAGTTCGATCGGGGTGGTGAAGAACGAGCCGTACCGGCTGGCGGCCGATGTGTGGGGCATCGGGTTTCTGACGGCCGACCGGATCGCGCAGGCGGTCGGTATCCCGCACGACAGTCCGGAGCGGGTGAAGGCCGGGCTGCAGTACGCGCTGTCGCAGAGCGGCGATCAGGGCCACTGCTATCTGCCCGAGGAGCGTCTGATCGCGGACGGGGTGAAGCTCCTTCAGGTGGACGTCGGTCTGGTGATCGACTGCCTGGCGGAGTTGGTCGCGGAGGAGGGTGTGGTCCGCGAGCCGGTGCCGGGTGAGGCGGGTGAGCCGATCACGGCGGTGTACCTGGTGCCCTTCCACCGGGCGGAGATCTCGTTGGCCAACCAGCTGGTGCGGCTGCTGCGTTCGGAGTCGGACCGGATGCCGGTCTTCGGGGACGTGGACTGGGCGGCCGCGCTCGGCTGGCTGGCGCAGCGTACGGGAGCCGAACTCGCCCCGGAGCAGCGGGATTCGGTGAGGCTGGCGCTGACCGAGAAGGTCGCGGTGCTGACGGGCGGTCCCGGGTGCGGCAAGTCGTTCACGGTGAAGTCGATCGTGACGCTGGCGCTGGCCAAGCGGGCGAAGGTGGTGCTGGCGGCGCCGACGGGGCGGGCGGCTAAGCGGCTGTCGGAGCTGACGGGGGTGGAGGCGTCCACGGTGCACCGGCTGCTGGAGCTGCGTCCCGGTGGTGATGCCGCGTACGACCGGGACCGGCCGCTGGATGCGGACCTGGTGGTGGTGGACGAGGCGTCGATGCTGGATCTGATCCTGGCCAACAAGCTGGTGAAGGCGGTTGCCCCCGGGGCGCATCTGCTGTTCGTGGGGGACGTGGACCAGCTTCCCTCGGTGGGGGCGGGCGAGGTGCTGCGGGACATGCTGTCCGAGGGCAGCCCGATCCCGTCGGTCCGGCTGACCAGGATCTTCCGGCAGGCCCAGCAGTCCGGTGTGGTGACCAACGCGCACCGGATCAACGAGGGGCTGCCGCCGGTGACCGAGGGGCTGGCGGACTTCTTCCTGTTCGCGGAGGAGGACGCGGAGCGGGCGGCCGGGCTGACGGTGGACGTGGTGGCCCGGCGGATTCCGCAGAAGTTCGGTCTGGACGCCCGCCGGGACGTCCAGGTGCTGGCCCCGATGCACCGGGGTCCGGCGGGCGCGGGGAATCTGAACACGCTCCTGCAGGCAGCGGTCACGCCGGCCCGCGAGGGCCTGCCGGAGCGCCGGTTCGGCGGCCGTACCTTCCGGGTAGGTGACAAGGTCACACAGATCCGGAACAACTACGAGAAGGGTCAGAACGGCGTCTTCAACGGCACGGTCGGCGTGGTGACCTCGCTCAGCGTCGAGGAGCAGCGACTGATGGTGCTCACCGACGAGGACGAGGAGGTGCCGTACGGCTTCGACGAGTTGGACGAGCTTGCGCACGCGTATGCGGTGACCATTCACCGTTCCCAGGGCAGTGAGTACCCGGCGGTGGTGATTCCCGTCACCACTTCGGCCTGGACGATGCTGCAGCGGAACCTGCTCTACACGGCCGTGACACGGGCGAAGAAACTGGTGGTGCTGGTGGGGTCACGGAGAGCGATCGGACAGGCTGTCCGGGCGGTCAGTGCAGGTCGGAGGCACTCCGCGCTTGATCATCGGCTGGCCTCTGGATGATCATCCAAGGGGTTCTGCCGCTCCGAGGTTGTCTTGACGTAAAGAGATTTAAGGCAGAGCCTAGTCTGACGCCGATCTTGTCCGGTCCATACCGGCAGCGGCGACAGCTTTTGTAGGACCGGGCCCTTTTCGGCCCACCCCGGGTGAGCAGCTGTCCCTCGGATGGGGGATCGTAGAGTCAGTCAGGACACCTAGGGATTCATTTCGTCGGTGAGGAAGACGTGAGCGACACATCGGTAGTACTGCGGTACCAGGACGGCGAGTACGAGTACCCCGTCGTTGAGAGCACTGCGGGCAACGCCGGCTTCGACATCTCGAAGCTGCTTCCGCAGACCGGCCTGGTCACCCTGGACAACGGCTTCGGCAACACCGCCGCCTACAAGTCCGCGATCACGTTCGTGGACGGTGACAACGGCATCCTGCGTTACCGCGGCTACCCGATCGAGCAGCTGGCCGAGCAGGGCAGCTTCATCGAGACCGCGTACCTCCTGATCAACGGCGAGCTGCCGAACGCCGATCAGCTGGAGAAGTTCAACGCCGAGATCACGCAGCACACCCTGCTGCACGAGGACGTCAAGCGCTTCTTCGGCGGTTTCCCGCGCGATGCCCACCCGATGGCGATGCTGTCCTCGGTCGTCGGCGCGCTGTCCACCTTCTATCAGGACAGCCACAACCCGTTCGACGCCGCGCAGCGCCACCTGTCGACGGTCCGCCTGCTGGCCAAGCTGCCGACCATCGCCGCCTACGCGTACAAGAAGTCGGTCGGCCAGCCGTTCGTCTACCCGCGCAACGACCTGAGCTACGTCGAGAACTTCCTCCGGATGACCTTCGCGGTCCCCGCCGAGGACTACGAGATCAACCCGGTCATCGTCAACGCGCTGGACAAGCTGCTGATCCTGCACGCGGACCACGAGCAGAACTGCTCGACCTCCACGGTCCGCCTGGTGGGTTCCAGCCACGCCAACCAGTTCGCCTCGATCTCGGCCGGCATCTCGGCGCTCTGGGGCCCGCTGCACGGTGGCGCCAACCAGGCCGTCCTGGAGATGCTGGAGCAGATCCAGAAGGACGGCGGCGACGTCGACGGCTTCATCCGCAAGGTGAAGAACCGCGAGGACGGCGTGAAGCTCATGGGCTTCGGTCACCGCGTGTACAAGGCCTTCGACCCGCGTGCCGCGCAGGTCAAGATCCTGGCGCACGAGGTCCTCGGCCAGCTCGGCAAGTCCGACGAGCTGCTGGAGATCGCGCTCAAGCTGGAAGAGCACGCGCTGAACGACGAGTTCTTCATCTCGCGCAAGCTCTACCCGAACGTGGACTTCTACACCGGCCTGATCTACCGCGCCATGGGCTTCCCGACCAGCATGTTCACCGTGCTGTTCGCCCTCGGCCGGCTGCCGGGCTGGATCGCCCACTGGCACGAGATGATCAACGACCCGGGCAGCCGTATCGGCCGTCCGCGTCAGATCTACACCGGCGTGGAGATCCGCGACTACGTCGGCCTCGACGCTCGCTGACGCAGGCAATCCGAAGGGCCCGGCTGCTCATGGCAGCCGGGCCCTTCGACGCAACGGCGCACGACGCCCGAGGGCGGCCGAGTCGGGAACGGCCGCTCAAAGCGTTCCTGACCGGCCGCACCCCGGCGTCGTGCGCGAGACCGCCGAACCGGTCGGCAGTCGTCCCGGGGCCCGCCGGAGCCCCGTCGGCGACAGCGGTGGCCCTGCGACGACGTGAAGCCGTTCGCCGCGTCGCCGCCCACCAAAAAGCTGCCGCACTACAAAAGGTAAGACGTATCTGGGGGCGCAAAGTTACGCCGAGGGGGTGTGAGTTGGCTCTCGCCACGCTCTGTGTGCACTCGTACCCCCGCCCATACCACACCTTCCGCAGCGCACGGCATCACCCTCCCCGCAGACGCGACAACCCAGCGTGATAGGAATCGTGCCAATCCGGTACGGACCGACCGCGCTTCTTGAAGCAGCGGCGGCGGGGCAGGGAGGGAGTGCGCAGATGGCCAGAAATGTCGTCGTCACGGGTGGCGGCACGGGTATCGGGTACGAGGTGGCCCGGCGCTTCGCCGAGGCGGGCGAGCAGGTCGTGATCGTCGGCCGCCGACGTGCGGTGCTGGAACGGGCCGCCACCGACCTGGGCGCCAACGTCACCCCGCTGGTCTGCGACCTGGCCGACCCGGACGCCGTCGAGGACGCGCTGGCCGGACTGCCGGAGCAGGTCGACGTGCTGGTCAACAACGCGGGCAGCCGGGAGACCGTGATCGGCGCCGGTCCGCACGCCGTACTGGCGCGCTGGCGCGGGGACTTCGAGCGCAACGTGCTCACCGTGGTGATGCTCACCGAGTCGATCCGGGACCGGCTGACCCAGGGCACCGGCCGGGTGGTCACGGTCAGCTCGATCGCCGCCCTGCGCGGGGCCGGCTCCTACGGTGCCGCGAAGGCCTCGCTGCACGCCTGGAACCACTTCCTGGCCGCCCAGCTCGGCCCCTCCGGCATCACCGCCAACATCGTGGCCCCCGGAACGGTCGCGGGCACCGAGTTCTTCGGACCCAGACTGGACGACGCCGAGGTGTCCCGGCGGGCCTCCCGGACACTGCTCGGCCGGATCGGCGAGACCGGGGAGGTCGCGGCGGCCGTCTACTTCCTGGCCTCGCCGGAGGCCGGGTTCATCACCGGCGAGATCCTGCACTGCAACGGCGGCGAGCTGCTCGGGCGTTGAGCGCCGAGGCCGTCGGGCACCCGGCCGGGCCGTGCCGGTCCACCCGGTCGGGCAGCCGGTCAGGCCGCGTCGAAGCGCCTCAGCCGGAGGCTGTTGGTGACCACGAAGACCGAGGAGAAGGCCATCGCGGCGCCCGCCACCATCGGGTTGAGCAGGCCCGCCGCGGCCAGTGGGATCGCGGCGACGTTGTAGGCGAAGGCCCAGAACAGGTTGCCCTTGATGGTGGCCAGGGTCCGGCGGGAGAGACGGATGGCGTCGGCGGCCGAGCGCAGGTCGCCGCGGACCAGGGTCAGGTCGCCCGCCTCGATCGCGGCGTCCGTCCCGGTTCCCATGGCCAGGCCCAGGTCGGCCTGGGCGAGCGCGGCGGCGTCGTTCACGCCGTCGCCGACCATCGCCACCGAGCGGCCCTCGGCCTGCAGCCGCTGCACGGTGGCCGCCTTGTCCTCGGGCAGCACCTCGGCGATCACGTCCTCGGGTGCGATGCCGACCTCGGCCGCGACGGCCTCGGCCACCCGCCGGTTGTCACCGGTCAGCAGGACCGGACGCAGGCCCAGCGCCCGCAGTTCGCGGATCGCCTCGGCGCTGGTGGGCTTGACGGTGTCGGCGACCTCCAGGACGGCGCGGGCGGCACCGTCCCAGCCGACCGCGACGGCGGTCCGGCCGGCGGCCTCGGCGGCCGACTTGGCGGCGGCCAGCGCGGGCGGCAGGTGCTGGGCCCGGTCGGCCAGCAGCACCTCGCGTCCTGCCACCACCGCGTGGCCCTCGACCACGCCCTGGACACCGTGCCCCGGCACGTTCTCGAAGTCCTCGACCGAGGGCAGGCCGCCGACCCGCTCGGCCGCAGCGGCGGCGACGGCCCGGGCGATCGGGTGCTCGGAGGCGTGCTCCAGCGCACCGGCCAGGCGCAGGGCCTGGGTCTCGGACACGCCCTCGGCGGTGTGCACGGCGGTGAGCGCCATCCGCCCGGTGGTCACGGTGCCGGTCTTGTCCAGCACGATGGTGTCCACCGCGCGAGTGGTCTCCAGGACCTCCGGGCCCTTGATCAGGATGCCCAGTTGGGCGCCGCGGCCGGTGCCGACCATCAAGGCGGTCGGGGTGGCCAGTCCGAGGGCGCACGGGCAGGCGATGATCAGCACGGCGACGGCGGCGGTGAACGCCCCGGTGGAGCTGTCGGAGATCAGCAGCCGGCCGACCAGGGTGGCGAGCGCGATCAGGATGACCACCGGGACGAACACGGCGGAGATCCGATCGGCCAGGCGCTGGGCGGCGGCCTTGCCGTTCTGGGCGTCCTCCACCAGCCTGGCCATCCGGGACAGCTGGGTGTCGGCGCCGACCCGGGTGGCCTCGACCACCAGGCGGCCGCCGGCGTTGACTGTGGCGCCGGCCACCGGGTCGCCGACCGTGACCTCGACCGGGACGGACTCGCCGGTGAGCATCGAGACGTCCACGGCGGAGGCGCCCTCGACCACCACGCCGTCGGTGGCGATCTTCTCGCCGGGCCGCACCACGAAGCGCATGCCGACGGCGAGCCGGGCGACCGGCAGCCGCACCTCGCGGCCGGACCGGAGCACCGCGACGTCCTTGGCGCCGAGGTCCAGCAGAGCGTGCAGGGCGGCGCCCGCGCGGCGCTTGGAACGGTGCTCCAGCCAGCGGCCGAGCAGGATCAGGGTGGTGACGCCTGCGGCCGCCTCCAGGTAGAGGGCGGAGGAGGGGTCGCCGGTGCCGACCGAGAGCGAGAAGTCGTGCCGCATCCCCGCTATCCCGGCGTGGCCGTAGAACAGAGCCCACACCGACCAGCCGAAGGCGGCCAGGGTGCCGAGCGAGACCAGTGTGTCCATGGTGGCCGCGCCGTGCCTGAGGTTGGTCCAGGCGGCGCGGTGGAAGGGCAGGCCGCCGTAGACGACGACCGGGCCGGTGAGGGCGAAGGCCAGCCACTGCCAGTTGTCGAACTGGAGGGCGGGGACCATGGAGAGCAGCACCACGGGGATGGCGAGGGCGAGGCTGATCAGCAGCCGCTCCCACAGCGGGTCGGGCTCGGCGGCCTGCCCGCCGGTGGCCTCCGGCGGCGGGGGCAGCTCCGCGGTGTAGCCGGTCCGCTCGATCGTGGCGATGAGGTCGGCCACGCTCACCTCGGGCGTGAAGTCCACCTGGGCCTTCTCGGTGGCGTAGTTCACCGTCGCCTCGACGCCGTCCATCCGGTTGAGCTTCTTCTCGATCCGGGCCGCGCAGGAGGCGCAGGTCATCCCGCCGATGGAGAGTTCCACCCGGTCACGGACGGCTCCGGACGCCATGTCCGGCGTGGTGGTGCTCATGCTCGTTGCTCCTTGCTGGCCTCGGTGCGAGCGTACGGGGGCGCGTCGGGGGCGCGCCCCCGTACGGTGGCTCAGGCGGCCGGGCCGACCAGTTCGTAGCCGGCCTCGTCGACGGCGGCGCGCACGGCGCCCTCGTCCAGGGGGGACTGGGAGGAGATCGTCACCGTGCCGGCCTTGGTGTCGGCGGCGACCTCGATCACACCGGGAAGCGCGGAGACCTCCTCGCTGATCGACTTCTCGCAGTGGCCGCAGCTCATGCCGCTGACGGTGTACGTGATGGTGCTGGACATCGGGGCCTCCGGATCGGTTCCGCCCGAGCGGGGATGCTCGGACGCTGGCTGGGTTCGCGCTTCTGTCTGCTCGAACACAATACCCCTAGGGGGTATTCCTTGGGCAAGGAATGTGGTGTGCGTCGCAGTCCGCGCCCTCGGTGGGCCGAGGGGATCGGGGGCGGCTGCTCCTGCAGTTGTCGGTGCGCCGCGACGGGTGGTTCCGGCGTGAGGTCGGGACCACCCGTTGGGGCGAGCGGCCGGAGCGGGCCGCCTCGGGTGCGGGGTGCTGCCGGGGTCCGGACATCTGCGGTCGTCTTCCCTTCATCCCGCGGCGGACCGGGGCGCGACCCGTACGGTAAGGCAATTCGGACAATCAGTCATGATTATGGATATCTGCGCATGGCGCATTCGGAGGATTCCTCCGATATGTTCGGTATGTGTTCCGGAATCGCCGTGCCCAGTCACCCGCGAAGCCCCGGCCGGCCGGGTTGCCGCAGGCCAGGCGGGAGAGTGCGCTCCTCGCCACCGACCTGCAGGACCTGTCCTTCCGGCGCCGTGCCACCCCCGCACTGCTCGCGATCCTGGCGGTCTCGGTCACCGACTTCTTCTCCGGGCAGGACCGCTATCTGGCGCCGCTGATGGTGATGGTGCCGTCGATCGCCGCCCTCACGCTGCGCCCCGCCGAACTGCTGTTGGTCTGCTCGCTCGGCTTCTTCGCACTGCTCGGGCTGAGCTACTACGACCAGATGGACAACCTGCAGGACGGCCGGTTCCTCTTCGGGGCGATTCTCAGCTACGTCGTGTTGACGGTGTTCAGCGCCTGGCTGGCCCGCCTGCGTATGCACCGGGCCGCCGCGTACGCCGCCGTCAGCTCGGTGGCCGAGGCCGCCCAGCGGGCCCTGCTCAGCCTGCCGGGGCCGTCGGTCGGGCCGCTGCGGCTGGCCGTCCGGTACGTGTCGGCGGCGGACGCGGCGCGGATCGGCGGGGACCTGTACTCGGTGCTCGACACCCCGCACGGCACCCGGGTGCTGGTCGGCGACGTCCGGGGCAAGGGTCTCGGGGCCGTGCAGACCGCAGCCGTGGTGCTCGGCGCCTTCCGCGAGGCGGCGTACGACGAGAACGGTCTGCTCGCGGTGGCGTCCCGGATCGAGGCGAGCGTGGAACGGCACGTGCCCGACGGGGAGTTCACCACCGCGCTGTTCGCCGAGTTCCGCCGGCCGGGGGCGATGGAACTGCTGCACTACGGGCACGTCCCGCCGATCAGGGTCGGGCCGGACGGGACGGTGACGGTGCTGGAGGCCGCCGATCCGTGGGTGCCGCTGGGTCTCGGCAAGCTCGCGAGCGGGTCGCCGAACAGCGTCAGCCTGCCGTTCGGGCCCGACGACGTCCTGGTGCTGTGCACCGACGGCGTGATCGAGGCCAGGCACCACGACTCGGGCGAGTTCTATCCGCTGACCGAGCGGGTCGGCCCGCTGGTGCGGGACGCGGCCCGCTCGGAGGCGGAGCTGGAGAGCGCGGTCGGGCGGATCTACGCGGACCTGCTGACGCACACCGGCGGGGAGCTCGACGACGACGCGCTGCTGCTGCTGATCTCCCGGACCGACCACGACCGGTCGAAGATCGGGTGACCTGCCGCCGGCCGCCGTCCGGGAGGTGAACCTGCCGGGCACACCGCGTGGTGCGGACGGTTCAGGCGGCGCGGGCGGTGTCCGCGAGGGCGTGCAGGATCAGGGCCGTCGAGGTCGCGCCCGGGTCCTGGTGGCCGGTGCTGCGGGGACCCAGGTAGGAGGCGCGCCCCTTGCGGGCCTGGAGCGGCACGGTGTCCCGCGCACCCTGGGCGGCGGCCGCGTCCGCGGCCTCCGCCGCGGCGAGCAGACCGTCGGCGGCAGCCGCCTCGAATGCGGCGAGGGCCGGTGTCCAGGCATCCACGATGGTCTTGTCGCCGGGCTTTGCCCCGCCCAGCTGCTGGATGGCCAGCAGGCCCTCGGCCAGCGCGACGGCCAGCTCGGCCGGGGTGGCCGTGGCCTGCGGCAGCGCCTTGCCCATGGCCCGGAACGCGCTCCCGTACAGCGGCCCGGAGGCCCCGCCGACCTTGGAGATCAGGGTGGTGCCGGTCTTGGCGAGGACCGCTCCCACGGAGTCGGCCTCCAGCGTGTCCAGCGCCGTGACGACGGCGGTGAAGCCGCGGCGAAGGTTGCTGCCGTGGTCGCCGTCGCCGATCGCCGAGTCCAGCTCGGTGAGGTACGACTCCTGCTGCTCGACGGCGGCAGCGATCTCCCGGATCCAGGCGACGGCGAGTTCGGTGTCCACTTCGGTACTCCTCCAGGGACGGATCGACAGGGACGGATCGGGGTCAGGACCAGGTCAGGGCCGGGGTGGCCACCGGGGCGTCCCACAGCTCCAGCAGTTCGCCGTCGGCCTTGGTCAGAGTCAGGGAGAAGCCCGCCATGTCCAGGCTGGTGACGTAGTTGCCGACCAGGTTGCGGGCGATGTGGATGCCGCGCTCGGCGAGCCGGGCCCGGACCTCCCCGTAGACCACGTAGAGCTCCAGCAGCGGTGTCCCGCCGAGCCCGTTGACCAGGGCGATCACCTCGTCGCCCACGGTCAGCTCGTGGTCGGCGAGGATGGTGTCCACCACCTCGGCCGCGAGCTGGGCGGCCGGGCGGTGCCGTTCGCGGCGGCGCCCCGGCTCGCCGTGGATGCCCACGCCGACCTCGATCTCGTCCTCCGGCAGGTCGAAGCCCGGCTTTCCGGCTGCCGGTACGGTCGCTGCCGTGAGCGCGACGGCGAACGACCGGGAGGCGGCGTTGACCCGCCGGCCGAGTTCGGCCACTTCGTCCAGCGCCGCGCCGCGCTCGGCCAGCGCACCGGCGATCTTCTCCACCATCACGGTCGCACCGGTGCCGCGGCGGCCGGCCGTCCAGGTCGAGTCCTCCACCGCGACGTCGTCGTTGACCAGGACGGTGCGGATCTCGACACCCTCCTCGGCGGCCAGCTCGGCGGCGAGCTGGAAGTTCATCACGTCGCCGGTGTAGTTCTTCACGATCAGGACCACACCCGCGCCGCTGTGCACCGCCCGGACGGCGGTCAGCATCTGGTCGGGCACCGGGGAGGTGAACACCTCGCCGGGACAGGCGGCGTCGAGCATGCCCGGCCCCACGAAACCGCCGTGCAGCGGCTCGTGGCCGCTGCCGCCGCCGGAGATCAGGGCGACCTTCGGGCCGCTCGGCCGGACCGCTCTGGTGATCACCCGGTTGGGAATGTCCACCGCCAACTCCGGGTGGGCGGCGGCGAATCCGGTCAGCGCGTCCGTCAGGACGGTCTCCGGTGAGTTGATCAGCTTCTTCAAGGCACACTCCCTCGGCAGATCTTGAAGCCGACGTTACGCCAGCGGACACGGCTTGGTGAGCGATACGACACGCCGAGTCTCGAACTGGCCGTCGAGTGACGGGTGGTGCTGCGGGCTAGGGTCGGGGCATGGGCAAGCACGTGGGTATCGTTCTCGTCTCGCACAGCCCCGCCATGGCGGCCGGACTGCGCGAGCTCCTCACCGAACTCGGGTCCGACGCCGTTCCGGTGGCGGTCGCCGCGGGCACCGGGGACGGCGGTCTCGGCACCAGCTACGACCTGATCGTCCGCGCGCTGGCGGAGGCGGACGGCGGCGCCGGGGTGGTCGTCCTGCCGGACCTCGGCAGCTCGGTGCTCACCGCGCGGACCGTGCTGGAGGACCATCCGAGGGACGGGGCGGTGCTGGTGGACGCACCGTTCGTGGAGGGCGCGGTAGCGGCCGCCGTCACCGCCTCGGCCGGGGCGGCGCTGGCCGAGGTGGTCGCGGCGGCCGAAGAGGCGCGCGGCTTCCGGAAGTTCTGACCGGGCCCGGCAGGGGCGACCCTTCAGGGGCAGGGGTGACCTTCCGGGGCACGGGGGAACTGAGTGCGGCGGACGGCCGAGAGCCGGACCGATCTCCGGCGGTGGAGTTGCACCGCCTGCTGGAGGCGCTCGGGTGTAACTGGCCCAGCGGGCCCGGCCGACCGTGGCCACCTTCCGAAGCGCGCAGTTCCCCGCGCCCGTGATTCGCCCACCCCCCGCCCCGGAAGGCTTACTTGGCGTCGGCGTAGCAGTCCGCGATGGTCGCGCTGAGCGGGAAGCGGACGGGTGTGTCGCCGAAGACCAGGGCGCGGGCCTCCTCGCCGGCGTCCGCCACGGCGGCCGCGACCTGGTCGGCCAGGTTGAGCGGGGTGTGCACCACCACCTCGTCGTGCTGGAAGAAGACCAGGTGCGGCCGGTCCGGGCCGGACTCCAGGGCGGTCAGCCGCCGGCGCAGCGCGGCGAGCAGGGCGAGCGCCCAGTCCGCCCCGCTGGCCTGGATGACGAAGTTGCGGGTGAACCGCCCGCGCGCCCTGGCCGAGCGGCCGCCGGCCTCCCCGGCCGTCTCGGGAGCCTCCGTCAAGTCCAGCCAGTCGGCGGTGGGGGGTGGGCAGGTGCGGCCGAGCCGGGAGCGGACGATCCCGCCGTCCTCCCCGGTGCGGGCCGCGGCCTCGACGTACCCCATCGCGGCCGGGTAGCGGCGGCGCAGGGTGGCCAGCAGGGGGCCGATGTCGCCGCTGGTCTGCCCGTACATCGCGCCGAGCAGGCCGAGTTTCGCCTTGTCGCGGTCGCCCTGGAAGGCGGTGGCGGCGAGTGCGTCGTAGAGGTCGCCCTCGGCGGCGCTGCGGGCCAGCCCGGCGTCCTGGGAGAGCGCGGCCAGCACCCGTGGCTCCAGCTGCGCGGCGTCGGCGACCACCAGAGTCCAGCCGGGGTCGGCGACCACGGCGCGGCGCAGGATGCGCGGGATCTGCAGCGCGCCGCCGCCCCGGCTGGCCCAGCGGCCGGAGACCACGCCGCCGACCACGTACTCGGGGCGGAACCGGCCGCCCCTGGCCCAGGCGTCCTGCCAGGCCCAGCCGTGGGCCGCGTGCAGCCTGGAGAGCTCCTTGTAGCGGGTCATCAGGCGGGCGGCCGGATGGTCGATCCGGTTCAGCTCCCAGGAGCGGGTGGAGCCGAGCTGGATGCCCTGGTCGGCGAAGGCGCGCAGCACCTGGGTGTGCGATTCCGGGTTGAACGGGCGGCCGCCGAGCGCCTGTTGGAGCTCGGCGGTCAGCTCGGCGAGGCGGCGCGGCTGGGTGCCCGGGACGGTGGGGCGCGGGCCGAGCAGTTCGGTGAGCAGCCGGTCGTGGATGTCGGCGCGCCAGGGCAGCCCGTCGAAGGCCATCTCGGCCGCCAGCAGGCCGCCGGCCGACTCGGCGGCCACCAGCAGGCGGAAGCGGGCGCGGGCCGCCGGGTCGGCGATGGCCTGGATCCGGCGCTGCTGCTCGGCGTGGACGGCGATCAACGCCGCCAGCGGATCGGTGCCGGGCGGGAGCTGGAGGCGGTCCGGGGCGAAGAGGCTCTCCTGATCGCCCGCACCGGCGCTCTCGGGCAGGTCGGCCGGGACGGGCAGCCCCTTGATCCTGGCCCAGGCGGCGCCCAGGGAGCGCGGCGCGCCCCAGGCGCCCTCGTGGCCGAGCAGCAGGGCCTCGGTGAGCCGCAGATCGTGGCAGCGGGCCAGCCGGCCCGGCAGCAGCGGTGTGTACGCGCTGTCAGCGGCGGCCCAGACCCAGCGCGGCTGCTCGGCGGCCTCCCGCTCGGCGACGGCGGCGGCGAGCGAGGACACCCGGACGGGCGGGCCGAGCGGGCTGCCGTCCTCGGCGAGCGGCTGGAGGCGCCCGCCCGGGCCGTGCGGGTCGGGCACCAGAGCAGTACGGGGGGCCGGGGCCATGGGGTCTCCTCCTCTCGGACGGGTGTCCGCCCGACCGTAGCGCCCGGCACTGACAACGGTGATCCGGGGCGCGCCAGGGCGCCTGGGTGTCCTCGGGTGTCGGGGGTGGCGGGCGGCCGCCCCTGGAGAACCGCTGCCCTGCGGGAGCGGCGAGATGCGCGGTGTATCCGACCGTCCGGGCCTGTTCCTGCAGCTCGGCCGGGACTGGCCGGGCGAGGGCTGAGAGGGCCGATCGGGCCGTAGGCAGCAGGCATGACAGCGCGTAAGGTTCTGGCAATGAACGACAACCCTTTCTTCGAGCCCAGCACCCTGGTCTACGAGCTCCCGCCCTTCGCCGAGATCCGGGAAGAGCACTACCTGCCCGCCTTCGAGCGCGGAATGGCCGACCAGCTGGCCGAGATCGCGGCAATCGTTGCCGACCCCGAGCCGCCGAGTTTCGACAACACGCTGGTGGCGCTGGAGCGTTCGGGCGCTCTGCTGAGGCGGGTGCAGCTGGTCTTCTCGAACCAGGTCGCCTCCGACGCCACCCCCGCTCTGCAGGAGCTTGATGCCGAGATCAGCCCTCGGCTGGCGGAACACGCCGACGCGATCCACCTCGACCCGGCGCTCTACGCCCGGGTGCGCGCCGTCCACGAGGCCCGCGAGACCCTTGACCTGGACGCCCAGGCGCTGCGCCTGCTGGAGCGTCACCACACCCGCTTCGTCCGGGCCGGGGCCCGGCTGTCGGACGCCGAGCAGCAGCGGCTGCGGGAGATCAACGCCCAGCTGGCGTCGGACTCCACGGCTTTCAGGCAGAACGTGTTCACCGACACCCGGGCCCGCGCCCTGGTGCTGGACGGCGCCGAGCAGCTGGACGGCCTGCCGGCCGGTCAGATCGCCGCAGCCGCCGAGAACGCCAAGGCCCTCGGCCACCAGGACGGTTCCTACGTCCTGAGTCTGAAGAACTTCTCCAACCAGCCCGAGCTGGCCGCGCTCACCGACCGCGCCGTGCGGGCCCGGCTGCTGGAGGCCTCGCTCGGCCGTGCCGTCGAGTCCAACGGTCCGGTGGCGGTCCGGATGGCCGGGCTGCGCGCCGAGCGCGCCGCACTGCTCGGCTACCCCAGCCACGCCGCGTACGTGGTGGCCGACGAGACCGCCGGGACGGTCGAGGCGGTGGACACGATGCTGGCCCGCCTGGTGCCCGCCGCCGTCGCCAACGCCGAGCGCGAGGCCGCCGAACTCGCCAAGGCCGCGGCGGCCGACGGCATCACCGAGCTGGCCGCGCACGACTGGGCGTACTACTCGGAGCAGGTCCGCAAGGCCGTCTACGAGCTGGACACCGCCGCGCTGCGCCCGTACTTCGAGCTGGAGCGGGTGCTGCGCGACGGCGTGTTCTTCGCTGCTCGGCTGGCGTACGGGCTGACCTTCGCCGAGCGCCCCGAGCTCACCGGGTACCACCCGGACGTCCGGGTCTTCGAGGTGTTCGAGGCGGACGGCAGCCCGCTGGGCCTGTTCCTCGGCGACTTCCACGCCCGGGAGTCCAAGAGCGGCGGGGCCTGGATGAACGAACTGGTGGGGCAGTCCGAGCTGCTGGGCCAGCGTCCGGTGGTGGTCAACAACCTCAACATCGCCCGGCCGGCCCCCGGCGAGCCCGCCCTGCTGACCTGGGACGAGGTGCGGACGCTCTTCCACGAGTTCGGCCACGCGCTGCACGGCCTCTTCTCCGCCGTCCGCTACCCGTTCTTCACCGGGACCGAAGTACCCCGCGACTTCGTGGAGTTCCCGTCCCAGGTGAACGAGATGTGGATGGACTGGCCCGAGGTGCTGGCCAACTTCGCCAAGCACCACGTGACCGGTGAGCCGCTGCCGGCCGAGCTGGTGGACCGGATCGCCGCCGCCGAGCGGTTCGGCCAGGGCTTCCGCACGGTCGAGTACCTGGCCGCCGCGCTGCTCGACTGGGCCTGGCACACCGTGCCGGTGGGCCAGGAGATCGCCGACGCCGAGGAGTTCGAGGCGGCCGCGCTGGCCAAGGCCGGTCTGGCGCTGCCGACCGTACCGCCGCGCTACCGCACCACGTACTTCAGCCACATCTTCGCGAGCGAGTACAGCGCGGGCTACTACGCCTACATCTGGTCGGAGGTGCTGGACGCGGACACCGTCGAGTGGTTCCGCACCAACGGCCGTCCGGTGCGCGAGAGCGGCGAGATCTTCCGTGCCGAACTGCTGTCGCGGGGCGGCAGCGTGGACGCGCTGGACTGCTTCCGCGCGGTGGTCGGCCGTGACCCCGAGATCGCCCCGCTGCTCGCCCGGCGCGGGCTCACCGGGGCCTGACCGTCGGCTCCGCGGACGGCGGCCGTGCACAGCGCCTTGCGGCCGGTGCGCGGTCGCCGTTCGGGTCCGGGCCGGGTCCGGACTGCTCGGGCCCGGACCCGGACGGACCGGTTTGCCGGGGTTAGTTCGCCGGGACGATGGAGAACGAACCGTTCTGCAGGCCGGTCTCGGTGTACTGGCCGCTGTCGATGGCCTGCGGCGAGTACGCGTCGAAGGTCTGGCCGTTCACCGTGACGTGGCTGAAGTCCAGGCTGTCGAAGGACGGGTAGCTCTGGGACGGCGACTCGATGACCGCCTCGGCACTGACGTTCTGCGCGCGCAGCCGCTGACGGGTGGTCTCCGTCCAGCCCTTGGTGTTGTCGGTGAGCTTCAGGGTGTAGGTGCTGTTGCCGCCGTACACGACACTGCCGGTGAAGCTGTCCCCGGCGTCCACCGGGTCGTTGAAGTACTGCGGCGGCGCCGGGTACATCTCGTACCAGCCCGAGTAGACGGGCGAGCCGCTGGAGCAGTCCACCTGCACGCCGGTCTGCTCCACGGTCTGCGAGCCGTAGCCGTCTATGCCGACCCAGGGGGCGAACAGGTCGTTGGAGGTGTTGCACTGCACCTGCGGCATGGTCCAGGAGCCGGTGACGGTACGGAAGTTGCTGCCCTGGGCGACGTAGCCGCCCCAGACGCCGCCGTCGTAGTTGTACGAGCCGGGCGAGTGGTGGCCGTAGTAGTGCGTGGCCGGTGCGGTGTGGGCGGGGGCGGCGGCGCTCGCGGGGGTGGCGATCGCGGCGGTGGAGACCGCGAGCAGGACGGCTGCCACGGTACCGGCGGTGCGGAGTGCGCGCATCAAGAACTCCTGGTGGGGGTTGGGGACTTCGGCGGACCGTCGGACCGGTGGGGTCGGTGCCCGGCGGAACGCTGTCGCCAACAGTGCGGGCCGCGCTGCCCCGGGCGGAAGGCAATGAGTGGGTCAGGAACGCGTCATGGCGGGTACATGACTTGCCGGTACTCCCTTGCTTTCGCCGGTCCGATGCCACAGAGTCGGACTCCGCCTGCGGACTTCTCGCTCAGGAAGGGTCCGGGAAGGGGGTACCGATGCCGGAGCTCGCTGGGGCCAGATTCGCCGGGTTGGGCATCGGCGCGGATGCCGAGGAGCTCTATCTGCGGCTGCTCGACGCCGGTAGCGCCTCGGCGCAGCAACTCGGCAGCTGGGTCGGTCTGAACACCGAACGCTCGGTGGCCGCACTGGAGTCGCTGGCCGACCACGGCCTGGTGGAGCGGCCGGCCGGCGGACAGCGGCGCTGGACGGCCGCCGCGCCCGACGTCGCCCTGGAGGAACTGCTGCTCCAGCGCGAGGTCGAACTCCGCCGGGCCCGCGGCCGGATCAACGAGCTGATGCGCACCTACCGCCGACGGCAGTCCGGCATGGGCGAGCTGGTCGAGGTGATCAGCGGGCGCGAGTCGATCGCCGAGCTCTGGCGCAGCCTGCAGCTGGGCGTGCGCGAGCAGTTGCGGGTGCTGGACCGGCCGCCGTACATCCGCCGTACCGATCCGAAGACGGAACTCGCCGTCCTGGGACGGGGCGTGGCCATGCGGGCGGTCTACGACAGCCGGGTACTGCGCGAGCCCGAGCGGGTGGCGGAGATCCGCACCTTCGTCCGGGGCGGCGAACAGGCCAGGGTGCTCCCGGAGCTGCCGCTCAAGCTGGCGTTGATCGACTCGCGCTGGGCGCTGCTGCCGGTGAGTGCCGGGACCGAGCTGCAGAACGTGCTGCTGGTCCGGCCGTCCTCCCTGCTGGACGCGCTGATCGGGCTGTTCGAGCTGTACTGGTCGCACGCGATGCGGTTCCCGGCGACGGACACCGAGGCCGAGCCGGAGGACCGGCACCAGCGCCTGCTCAACCTGCTCGCCGCCGGGCTCACCGACGAGAGCATCGCCCGCCAACTCGGTGTCTCCACCAGGACGGTGCAGCGCTGGGTGCGGGAGCTGATGGACCGCTTCGGCGCGCGCACCCGTTTCCAGGCCGGGATCCAGGCCGCCCGTGCGGACCTGCTCTGACGGCCCCTGACGGCCTCGGAGGGGGCGGCGCGGCGCCGGTCCGGCCGGCGGTTTCAGCTGATGACGAGGGTGATCCGGGTGTCCGGCGCGGTGTGTGGCAGCAGGACCCTGGCCAGCCCGGACCGTTCGGTGCCCGGCTGCTCGACCACCACCGCCGAGGCGCGGGCGCCGCTGACGCTCACCCGGGCCCGGCCGGGGTAGCTCCCGGCCGGGAGCACCACGTCGGTCCAGCCTGCGCCGGGGGCGCCCGGGCGGCCCGTGGTGAAGGCGAGGCGGTAGACCCCGTCCTGGTAGGACTCGCTGACGGGGCGTCCGGCGAGCGCGGCCGCGTACGGGCCGAAGGCGGGCCCGTTGCCCGGGGCGGGCCGGCCGTCCGGGCCCAGGGCGCAGTAGCCGCCGTCGCCCCGGCACCAGTACCACATCGTCCAGGCGTCGGCGAAGCCCGTCATCGCGGCGACCTGGCGCCGCACCAGCTCCGTGTTGCCGAGGGTGCGGGCGTCGGGCGGCCCCCATTCGCCGACCAGGACGGGAAGTCGGTTGGCCCGGGGATAGGCGGTGATGGCGGCGGTGTAGTTCTCGATGAAGCCGTCGGACGGGTCCCAGTCCCGGCCCGCCTCCACGGCGGTGTCGTAGAAGTGCGGGGCGTAACCGAGGCGGGGAGCGCCGCCGCGCGGGTCCGAGAAGGCCGGGAGCCGGGTCGGCACGCCCTGGCCGACCAGGACCGTCGGCTCCACGAACAGCCACGAGCGGGCGTCGACCCGGCGGATCGCCGAGATCAGCCGCTGGTACATCCCGGCGAGCCGCCCCTGCTCCAGCTCGGCGGCGGACGCCGCCAGGACGGCCGGGTCGCTCGGGTCGCCGTCGACCGGGCCGAACGGCTCGTTGAACAGGTCGTAGCCCAACAGGGCCCGGTGGCCGCCGAGTTCGCGGGCGATCCGGGTGTAGAAGTCGGTCTGCCACCGCCGCAGGTCGGGGTCGTCGTAGAGGTGCCGGAAGGCGGCCTGTACGGCGGGCTGGAAGTACCCGGCGAACCAGTCGTCGGGGTCGGGCGTGAACGGCAGCCCGTCGTCGCGGGTGGCCCAGAGCGGGATGCCGCGGTCCCCGCCGCCGAACTTCGGCCCGTACACGTCCTGGTGGAAGTCGATGACGGCCAGCAGCCCGTACTTCTCGGCCCAGTCGAGCAGGTGGTGCAGCTTGGTCAGCTCGGCCCGGTCGTAGGAGCCCCGGGCGGGTTCCAGCCGGGTCCAGGAGACGGCCACCCGGATCAGCGTGAAGCCGTGCGCGGCAATGGACCTGAGGTCGCCCTCGGTGGTCTCGTCGTACTTGTCCACGTTGAAACCGCGTAGCTGGAGCGTCCGGCCGCCCGGGTCGGTCAGTACGGTGCGGCCGTCGGCGGCCGTGGTGGTGCCGGTGGGGAAGCGGGACCGGGCGCCGGCCGCCGAAGCGCCGGCCGGGGCGGCCGGGTCGGGCACGGCGGCGGTCGTACCGAGGACGGCGGCGGTGGCGAGGGTGAGTGCTGCGGCGGTTCGGCGGACACGCACAGGGCACCTCGGGCGGAGGAGGAGTGGTGAGCGCCGATGATGCCCCACGGCCCGGGGCCGCACAAGAGGTGAGGAGTGCTCATGTTCCCCGGTGGCGGCTCAGCCGGTCGGACCGGCGCCGGGAGACTCCGCCGGAGGCCGGGCGGCGACTGTGGACTGAACGACCGCCAGGGGCAGCGTCGCGGCGGCGGCCAGCCGGCCCCAGAGCAGGTCGGCCAGGGCCTGCACCATCCGCGAGCGGGGGCAGGGGCGTTGTTCGAGCCACCAGTCACCGGCCGCCAGCACCATGCCGGTGATCGCCCGGCCCCAGGTCTCGGAGAGCAGCGGGCCGTCCGCGCCGAGGTCGACCTGGATCTCCACGGCCTTGCTGATCTCGTCGGCGATCTGCCGGAGTGCGGGCGCCAGCGCGTTCCCGGCCCCGGTCGGGTCGCCGGGCTCGGGGTGGGTCAGCAGCCGGTACACCTGCGGCCGGGCCTCGATCGCGGCGAGGTAGGTGTCCAGGACGTGCTCGACCCGGTCGCGGCGCTCCAACGGCTCGTTGAGTGCCGCCCTGACGGCGGCCAGCAGTCCGGAGGTGTGCCGCTCGGTCAGCGCGCCGATCAGCCCGTTCCGGTCGCCGAAGTGCCGGTACAGGATGGGCTTGGTGATGCCCGCCTCGGCGGCGATGGCGTTCATGCTGGCGCCCGGGCCGTCGCGCTGGACGACCCGGTCGGCGGCGTTGAGCAACTGCTCGCGGCGGGGCTCCCCGGTCGGCGAGGTGGCGTCGGTCGGCACGTACTGGCTCCTGGGTGCGGTGCGTCGGCGGGTGGGCTCGGTGCTTCGGGCGGTCGGGTGGGGTGGGTTCGGCGGCTGGGTGCGCGGCGAGGGCGTTGACACGCGTTACCAATGAGTAGCAGACTCCGGCAGTGTTACCGGGGGTAACACCCGCAGTGGCGTGGATCGCCCCGTCCGCCGGGCGTCGGCCGGGCGGCGCCCGCCAGGTACTTCCGACCGGAGGCAGGAAACATGAGCACCTTCTCCCTCGACCCGGGCGAGGACCAACTCGCCGTCCGCGACTGGCTGCACGGCTTCGCCGCCGATGTGATGCGACCGGCCGCCGCCGAGTGGGACGAGCGGGAGGAGACCCCGTGGCCGATCATCCAGGAGGCGGCCAGGATCGGCATCTACTCCCCGGACTTCTACGCCCAGCAGTACTTCGACCCCTCGGGCGTCGGAATCCCCATCGCGATGGAGGAGTTGTTCTGGGGCGACGCCGGACTCGGGCTCGCCATCGTCGGGACGACGCTCGCCGCCGTCGCCGTCCTGGCCAACGGCACCGCCGAGCAGATCGGCACCTGGGCACCGCAGATGTTCGGCACCCCGGACGACGTCAAGCTGGCCGCCTTCTGCTCCTCCGAACCCGATGCCGGCTCGGACGTCTCCGCGCTGCGCACCCGGGCCGTGTACGACCAGGCCAAGGACGAGTGGGTGCTCGACGGCACCAAGACCTGGGCGACCAACGGCGGTATCGCCGCCGTCCACGTGGTGGTGGCGACCGTGGACCCCGCGCTCGGTGCTCGCGGGCAGGCCTCCTTCGTGGTCCCGCCCGGTACGCCGGGTCTCTCCCAGGGGCAGAAGTTCAAGAAGCACGGCATCCGGGCCTCGCACACGGCCGAGGTCGTCCTGGACGGCGTCCGGGTGCCGGGCCACTGCCTGCTGGGCGGAAAGGAGAAGCTCGACGCGCGGCTGGCGCGGGCCCGGGAGCAGGCGGCGCAGGGCGGCGCCGGCGGCCAGGGCGGCCGGGCCAAGGGCGCGAACGCGGCGATGGCGACCTTCGAGGCGTCCCGCCCGGCGGTCGGCGCGCAGGCCATCGGCATCGCCCGCGCCGCGTACGAGGTGGCGCTCGACTACGCGAAGACCCGGGTGCAGTTCGGCCGCCCGATCATCGACAACCAGGGTGTGGCCTTCACCCTCGCCGACATGAAGACCCGGATCGACGCGGCCCGGCTGCTGGTCTGGCGGGCCTCCTGGATGGCCGCCACCAACCAGCCGTTCACCTCGGCCGAGGGTTCGATGTCCAAGCTGTACGCGGGCGAGACCGCGAAGTGGGTGACGGCGCAGGCGATGCAGATCCTCGGCGGCAACGGCTACACCCGGGAGTACCCGGTCGAGCGGATGCACCGGGACAGCGCGATCTACTCCATCTTCGAGGGCACCAGCGAGATCCAGCGCCTGGTGATCGCCCGCAGCATCTCCGGTCTGCCGATCCGCTGAGGGGCGCCCTGGCCGGGACCGGTCCCGTCGGCCGGCCGGCGGACGGGACCGACGGAGCGGAACCGGGTCGAGTCCTGCCCGTGGTGACTCCGGGCAGGGCTCGGCGGGCTCAGAACCTGGGCTCACGCCGTTCCAGGAAGGCGGCCAGCCCCTCGCGTACGTCCGGCGCCTGGCGGGACTTGCGTTCCCACGGAGCTGCCGCGACCCGGGCGTCGGCCAGGGTGGCGGTGGCCAGCACGGCTTTCGCCGCGCCGATGGTCTGCGGCGACCGACGGGCCAGCAGGCGGGCGAACTCCATGGCCCGGGAGTCGAGTTCGCCGTCCGGCAGCACCTCGTCCAGCAGGCCGAAGCGCTCGGCCCGTGCGGCGGTGACCAACTCCCCGGAGAACAGCAGGTACTTGGCGCGGGCCGGTCCGACCAGAGTGGCCAGGCGGTGCGTCGGCACGGCCGGATAGACCACGCCGAGCTTGGCCGGGGTGATGCCGAGCCGGGCCCCCTCGGCGGCGAACCGCAGGTCGCAGGCGACCGCCAACTGGCAGCCCCCGCCGACGCAGTAGCCGTGCACCACGGCGATCGTCGGGTGCGGGAAGGCGGCCAGCGCCTCCTCCGCCGCGACGTTCACCGCGTGGTAGGCGTCGGCCCGCTCCGCAGTGGCGTACACCTCGGCCAGCTCGGCGATGTCGGCGCCCGCACTGAAGGTGCCGCCCGCGCCGGTCAGCAGCAGTGCCCGTACGGTCGGCAGTGCCGCGAGCCGCTCCAGGACCTTGGGCAGCCCCTGCCACATCGCCAGCGTCACGGCGTTCTGCCGCTCCGGGCGGTCCAGCACCAGAACCGCCACGCCGCCCTCCTCGACGTACGCGCGCAGGCCGTCCACGCCGGTGTCGACGGGGGAGCGCGTGGCGGGCGAGCTGCCGCCGGAGCCGGTCGAGGTGGTGGTGGCGGCCGACGGAGCGACGGTGCTCGGGTCGTGCTGGGACAAGGCGGCCTCCGGGGTCATCGGGTCGGCGCTCACCCTTCCACAGCGGGCGCCCCGGCGGCCACGGCGGTGGCTGTGATCTCCACCAACTGCCCGGTGTAGCCGAGGCAGGCCACACCGAGCAGCGTCGAGGTGTGCGGACCCTTGGCGAGCCCCGAGGAGTTGACCACGTCCCAGACCTCGGAGAGCCGGGCCGGTTCGTCGGCCACCACGTGGACCGTGCTGGCGACCACCTGCGGCAGGCTGCTGCCCACGGCCGCCAGGGCCGTCTCCAGGTTGGCCAGCACCTGCCGTGTCTGTGCCGCGAAGTCGCCGGGACCGACCAGCCCGCCGTCGGCGTCCAGCGGTACCGAGCCGGCCAGGAACACCAGCCGTTCGCCCGCCTCCGCCACGGCGGTGTGCGCGTAGCCAGGAGGCGGGAAGAGCGCCGGAACGGTGCGGTGCTGGGCCATCGACGCACCCCTCGGCTCGGGAATCGGCCACTGCATCATGACCGGGGGAGCCCGGGTCCGTCATCCGGTTTTCGGCGTGCCCCGGCGCCCTGCCCCGGCGGCGGCCGCGCCGGCTGCCGGGAGTGGCCGCAGGGTCAGGCCGCCGGGGCGCCCGGACCCTGCTCCTTGGACCACTCGTGGGCCAGGATCGACCAGATCTCCTTGTCGTGCCGGATCCCGTTGTGCGGGAAGTACTCGCGCAGCACGCCGTCCAGGTGCATGCCCATCCGCTGGGCGACCGCCCGGCTGCGGGTGTTGCGGCTGCTGCTCCACCACTCGACGCGGTGCATCCCGCGCTCGAGGAGCGCGTAGTCGATCAGGTGCCGGACGGCTGCGCTGATCAGGCCGCGCCCTTCGCCGGCCGCCTCCGCCCAGACGCCGATCTCGCAGTTGCCCGAGCCGGTGTCGAAGTGCACGAACATCACACCGCCGACCAGGGTGCCCGCCTGCCAGATGCCGAAGATCCGGCCCGCGTCGGCGGCCTGCTTGTCCGCGTACCCCTGCAGCGTGGCACGGGCCGAGGCGAGGTCGGTCGACCGGGACGCCCACGGGATCCACGGATCGGTGTTCGGGCGGGCCCGGTCGATGTGGGCCAGGAACTCGGCGGCCTGCCAGGGTTCGAGCGGGCGCAGCTCGGCGTCGTCGGCGAGCGGTATCGCGTACACGTGGGCCTCCGGGGTGTGCTTCGGGAGCAGGGCTGTACCGGACTGAGCGGTACCCAGACAGAGAGGGTACATAACAAACGTTTGGTAGGTACCATAACGCCCATGACGCCTGCCCGTGGAGACCATGACGCCCGACGTATCGAGGTCTCCGAGGCCGTGTGGCGGGTCCTGGCCGAGCGGGGTTTCGGCGGGCTGACGCTGCGTGCGGTGGCCGCCGAGATGCAGGCCAGCACCGGACTGCTCACCCACTACTTCCCGAACAAGCGGGCCCTGGTGGCGTACGCCCTGGACGTCCTGGAGCGCCGTTCCGAGGAGCGGCCGCGCCCGGCGGCGGCCGCCGTGGCGGCAGCTGCGGGGACGGGGGCGGAGACGGGGGGTTCGGCGCTGGAGATGCTGCGGGCCGTCCTGCTCGACGTCCTGCCGCTGACGCCGGAGAGCAGGGCCGGGAACCGGATCTGGGTCGGCTCCTGGGACGTGGCGCTGGCCGACCCGGAGCTGGCCGCCGAGCACGCCGAGCGCTATCGACGCTCGCGCGAGCGGATCGCCGGGCTGGTCGCCGCCGCCCAGCGGTCGGGCGCGCTGCCCGGAGACCGCACGGCGGCCGAACTGGCGGCGTCGGCGCAGAGCTACGTGCTGGGGCTGGTGGTGCAGGCGCTGCTCGCTCCGCAGGAGTTCTCGCCCGAGCGCCAGACGGTTCTGCTGGACGCCTACCTGGAGGCGCTGCGCTCGGCCTGAACCGGGGCTCGGCACCGGCCGCGCGGCTGGTCTGGGCGGCTGGTCCGGGCGGCCGGTCGCGGTGGGCCGACCGGGCCGGATCGGCGGGCGGCGCGTGGTGCCCCCAGCAGGATTCGAACCTGCGACCTACCGCTTAGAAGGCGGGTGCTCTATCCGCTGAGCTATGGGGGCGTTACGGGGTGGAGTCGGCCCGGTGGGGCTTCGGCCGGTTTGGAGTCTGCCGGCGGGCGCACGGTGGCGACCGGCTGTTCCGGGACAGGATAAGGGTGTCCGGATACTCCGCCGAGTCTTAGGGCACCGCTTCGGGTGTGTCGGCCCCGGTGGAGCGGTCCGATAATCGCAGGTGGAGGCTGTGTCTGCAGCGCTCTGGCGCGTTCTGGCGCCGGACGTTGTGCAGTCGTTACGGGGCTGGAGCCCCACCCGTTATGGATTTGGTGCGGAGAATCCGGGTCTGTCCTGTCCGGAGGGGGGCAGATATGGGTTCGTTCGGTCGGATGACAAGGTCGGACGGGTGTACTGGCCACCCGTTCGGGGCTCGGGCGCCTGCCCGTGACCGGTCCAAACTTGTCATGGCCTCGTTGCCTGGATGTCGGTCTGCGGTTCTTTTCCGTCTTCGATTCACTCCGGAGAGTTACCTGGGTTATCCACAAGGCCCGGTTATCCACAGGATTTCCCCGGGGGCTGGCGGGAATTTCCCGTTCCGGGCACCCTCTCGTCGGGATGGCGATTCCGCTCGGTAATTCCTGACGGACGGAGGGTGTTACATGAACGAGACCCTGGTGACGATGGTCGGCAATGTCGCGTCGACCGTGAGCTATGCGGAAACCTCGGCCGGCGTCCCGGTCGCCAACTTTCGGATGGCGGCCACCGAGCGCCGATTCGACCGGGCCACCGGGGACTGGGTGGACGGCGAGACCAGCTGGATCACCGTGGTGGCGTGGCGCCGGCTGGCGGCCAACGTGGTGAGCTCGGTGAGCAAGGGGGATCCGGTCGTGGTGAGCGGCCGGCTGCGGATCCGGGAGTGGGGCGAGGAGGACAGGCGGCGCTCCGCCGTGGAGATCGACGCCAGGGTGGTGGGCCACGATCTCGGGCGCGGGACATCGGCGTTCCGCTGGGCGGTGCAGGCCAGACCGGAGCAGGTCGCTGGGCAGCCGGTCCGCGAGGGGCTCCCCGTGCCGGACTGGATCGTCGCGGCGGTCGAGGCCGGTGGCTCCGGTCACCCCGGCGCGGCCGACGCGGCGGCGGGGCCGGCTGTCGCGGAGCGGGCCGGTGCGGCCGGTGCGGCTGCGGTGGCCGGTGCGGGCGCGGTGGTCGAGGTGTCCGGCGAGGTGGGGGCTGGTGATGCTGCTGTGACGGCTGGTGCGGTCTGATCCGGCCCACCATCGGGCCGGGACTCTCCTGATGGGAGAGGTGTGGTTCGGGTAGAGAGTGTTGATTGACGATCGGAAACTGCTTCTCCGTCAAGTTCGGTCAACTATAAGCTCCTTGATAACAATACAGATACGGAACTGTCCTGGTTTGGCATGGAGGTTTGCGGGGCTCAGCGGGTCAATAGGATGCGTCTGGTTCACACAAGTGCAGCGGCGCCACAGGGCGCGTCGCTTTGCAAGGCGGGCTGCCATCGGCACGACCCAGCCCGGAGGGATCTTTCATGTTCCACAAGCAGGGGCGGACTGTCTCCCGCATAGGCGCTGTCATGCTCGCGTCGAGCGTGGCACTGAGCGCAGGCCTGACCACGGCAGGTGCGGCTGTCGCGGCAGACGCGAACACCTCGGGCACCAAGGCCGTCCTGATGGACGGGCTCAAGCACGGGGAGGCCATCAAGGTCGACAACAGGATGGTCGAAGGCGGGATCATCCAGCTGAAGACCGGTGACCACCAGACCCTCGACACCTACTGCATCGACCTGCACAACCCGACCCAGCGCGGGGCGACCTACCAGGAGACCGGCTGGGAGTCGAGCTCCCTGGCGGGCAAGCCCGAGCAGGCGGGGAAGATCCGCTGGATCCTCCAGAACTCCTACCCCCAGGTCAGCGCCGCTCAGCTGGCGAAGAACACGGGCATCCAGGGTCTGTCGGAGGACGCCGCCGCGGCCGGTACCCAGGCGGCGATCTGGCACTTCTCCGACGGCGCGAACGCCGTTCCGCAGGACGGCCAGGCGAAGCAGCTGACCGACTACCTGACCGACAAGGCGGTGAAGCTGGAGGAGCCCAAGCCCACCCTCAGCCTCGCGCCGACCTCCGTCTCCGGTAAGAGCGGTGCGCTGCTGGGCCCGATCACCGTCACCTCCAACGGTGCCTCGGTGGACCTCGCCGTGGACGCGGACGGCACCAAGGCCGGCCTCACCGTCACCGACAAGAACGGCAAGGCGATCACGAGCGCCAAGTCCGGCGACGAGATCTACGCCAAGGCTCCGGGCGGCGGCACCCACGGCACGGCGACGATCAAGGCCAGCACCTCGGCCCAGGTCTCCATCGGCCGCGCCTTCACCGGCGTCAACGCCGACAACGTGCACAGCCAGACTCTGATCCTGGCGGGCTCCGAGGCTGTCCCGGTCACCGCCGGCGTCTCGGTCAACTGGGCCCCGGCCGGCCCGATCCCGGCCGTCACCAACAAGGTGGACTGCGTCCAGGGTGCGGTGGTCGTCACGGCCACCAACAACGGTGACCAGGACTACACCTTCACGCTCAACAACAAGACCTACACGGTGAAGCCGGGCGGCACCACCAGCGTTCCGGTCAAGGTCGAAGAGGACAAGCCGTACCACTTCACCGTCACCGGTCCGAACGGCTTCAAGCAGGACATCCAGGGTGTCCTGAACTGCAAGACCGACACCGGCACCACCACGCCCAGCTCCACCCCGAGCGCCACCCCCAGCTCCACCCCGAGCTCGTCCACCGGCGGTGGCACGGGCAGTTCGACCGGCGGCTCGACCGGTGGCGGCCTGGCCTTCACCGGCGGCGGTGGCGAGACCCCGTGGCTGGCCGGTATCGCCGGTGCGCTGCTGGTCGCCGGCGGCGGAGCGGTCTTCGCCCTGCGTCGCCGTGGCCGTCACGGACGCACCTCGGCCTGACCCGGCCGAACACCTGCCCCGGCCGCTGAGCCGAGGCGGGTGAGCCGAGGCGCGCAGACACCGACGCAGTGAAGGTGTGGCACCGAAGCACCGAGGGCCCCCGGTCCCGTCCTCCGCAGTGAGCGGAGGGCGGGACCGGGGCGTCTCAGGGGGAGTCCTCCGCAGCCTCCGGCGGCCGTGCGGGGCCCGTGCGACCTCGGCCGTTCGGGACCTCGGCCGCAGTGCGGCAGAATGGAAGGCTGCAAGCCGAATACTCACGACGACGCCGGAGCGATCTCACGTGGCGGAATTCATCTACACCATGCGCAAGCTGCGCAAGGCACACGGCGACAAGGTGATCCTTGACGACGTGACGCTCAACTTCCTCCCCGGGGCGAAGATCGGTGTCGTCGGCCCCAACGGCGCCGGTAAGTCCACCGTGCTGAAGATGATGGCCGGTCTTGAGCAGCCCTCCAACGGCGAGGCGTACCTCTCGCCCGGCTACACGGTCGGCATGCTCCTCCAGGAGCCTCCGCTCGACGACTCCAAGACCGTCCTGGAGAACGTCCAGGACGGCGTCAAGGAGGTCAAGGGCAAGCTCGACCGGTTCAATGAGATCGCCGAGCTGATGGCGACCGACTACTCCGACGAGCTGCTCGACGAGATGGGCAAGCTCCAGGAGGACCTGGACCACGCCAACGCCTGGGACCTCGACGCCCAGCTGGAGCAGGCCATGGACGCCCTGGGCTGCCCGCCCGGCGACTGGGCCGTCACCAAGCTCTCCGGTGGTGAGAAGCGCCGCGTCGCGCTCTGCAAGCTGCTGCTGGAGGCCCCCGACCTGCTGCTGCTCGACGAGCCCACCAACCACCTGGACGCCGAGTCGGTGAACTGGCTGGAGCAGCACCTGGCCAAGTACGCCGGCACCGTCGTCGCCGTCACCCACGACCGGTACTTCCTGGACAACGTCGCCGGGTGGATCCTGGAGCTCGACCGTGGCCGGGCACACGGGTACGAGGGCAACTACTCCAAGTACCTGGAGACCAAGCAGACCCGTCTCAAGGTCGAGGGCCAGAAGGACCAGAAGCGCGCCAAGCGCCTCAAGGAAGAGCTGGAGTGGGTCCGCTCCAACGCCAAGGGCCGCCAGGTCAAGTCCAAGGCCCGTCTCGCCCGTTACGAGGAGATGGCGGCCGAGGCCGACAAGATGCGGAAGCTGGACTTCGAGGAGATCCAGATCCCGCCGGGCCCGCGCCTTGGCAACATCGTCGTCGAGGTCAACAACCTCTCCAAGGCCTTCGGCGAGAAGGTCCTGATCGACGACCTCAGCTTCACCCTGCCGCGCAACGGCATCGTCGGCGTCATCGGCCCGAACGGCGCCGGCAAGACCACGCTCTTCAAGATGCTGCTCGGCGAGGAGCAGCCGGACGGTGGCACGGTCAAGATCGGCGAGACCGTCAAGGTCAGCTACGTCGACCAGGGCCGCGCCAACATCGACCCGAAGAAGACCCTGTGGGCCGTCGTCTCCGACGAGCTCGACTGGATCAACGTCGGCCAGGTCGAGATGCCGTCTCGCGCCTACGTCTCCGCGTTCGGCTTCAAGGGCCCGGACCAGCAGAAGCCAGCCGGCATCCTCTCCGGTGGTGAGCGCAACCGTCTGAACCTGGCGCTCACCCTCAAGCAGGGCGGCAACCTGCTGCTCCTCGACGAGCCGACCAACGACCTCGACGTCGAGACCCTCTCCTCGCTGGAGAACGCCCTGCTGGAGTTCCCGGGCTGCGCCGTGGTCATCTCCCACGACCGCTGGTTCCTGGACCGAGTGGCCACCCACATCCTCGCCTACGAGGGCGACAGCAAGTGGTTCTGGTTCGAGGGCAACTTCGACTCGTACGAGAAGAACAAGATCGAGCGGCTCGGCGCCGACGCCACCCGTCCGCACCGGGCCACCTACAAGAAGCTGACCCGAGGCTGACACCCTGGCGCAACAACGGCCCGGCAGACTGCCCCAGGGTGGTCTGCCGGGCCGCCGCCCGTAAGCTACCGGCGGGTATTCGGATTTGAGGAGAACGCTCGTGGCACGCCACATCTATGCCTGCCCCCTGCGGTGGTCCGACATGGACGCCTTCGGGCACGTCAACAACGTGGTCTTCCTGCGCTACCTGGAGGAGGCCCGGATCGACTTCATGTTCACCCAGGCCGCCGCGGCCGGGGCCGGGGAGTTCGCGGGTGGCTCGGTGGTGGCGCGTCACGAGATCGACTACAAGCGTCCGCTGGTCCACCGGCCCGCGCCGGTGACCATCGAGACCTGGGTGACCAAGATCGGCGGGGCCTCGCTGACGGTCTCGTACGAGATCAAGGACACCCACGAGGACGGCACCGAGACGATCTACGTCCGGGCGTCCACCGTCGTCGTCCCCTACGACCTGGTGGAGGGGCGGCCGCGCCGGATCAGCCCGGTGGAGCGGCAGTTCCTCACCGGTTTCATGGACGGCGCCGACGAGGTCGAGGGTGCGGCGAAGGCCGTTGTCGCCGGCAGCGTCGCGGCAGCCGTCTAGGCGGCGTCGGCCGCCGTCCGCCGCTCCGACCACCGACCGTCCCCGTACCGAGTGAGCTGATCCGTTGAGTACGCCAGTCCGCCTGATGCTCGCCGATGCGGGGGAGGCCGCCGACCTGGCCGCCTTCCTGGTCCGGCTGCTGCGCTTCGACCGGGCCGCCGCCGTGCGCCTGCAGGCTGTGCGTTCGGCGGGTTCCGGGGGCGCGGAGGCGGTTGCGGAGCCGGAGTCGGGTGCGGCGGCTTCGGGCAGTGGTGTACTGGCCGTCTTCGGGCGGCTGCCGCTGGGGAGTTCGGGCGCGCTGGCGATCCGCACGGCGCGGCTGGCCGAGCTGGGCGGGCCGGCCGATCTCACGGTCTCGGCGGGCCAGTTGCTGGAGTCCGTCGACGAGCAGGCCAACACCGTGCTCGTCCCCGCCGCCGTGACCGGGCCCGCGTGGGCCGGTCTGCTGCCGCCCCGGACCGGGTGGCGGCTGCTGGCCGAGCCGCCCGCGTTCGAGGTCTTCCCCGAACTGATGGCCGCCGTCCGGGAGTTCAAGGAGCGCAGCGGAGCGGTCCCCGAACACCACCGGACCCGCAGTGTGCTGGACGGGCTCGCCGACGAGATCTGGTCCCGTCCGTTGACCGCCGCGCCCGAGCTCCCGCTGCGGGCGGTGCACGCCGCGTACGTGATGGGCTTCCTGCGGCCCGCCGTCCCGCTCACCGTGCACGGGGCCGGGGCCTGGCTCAGGCTGAGCGCTCCGGCCGGGTCGGTGGCCGTGCGCAGCGCCGCGGCGCCGGGGGCCGGACTGGGTCTGAGCCCGCTGCGCTGACCGGCTGCGCAGTCCCGGTCCTCCCGACCCTGCCGGTCCTGCCGGGCGCCTCGCGGTGAAGGGCCGTCAGCCCGCGGTGTTGATCATCGAGGCGGCGGCGTAGGTCAGGTAGTCCCACAGCTGGCGTTCGGCGTCGGCGGGGAGCTCCAGCTCGTCCACGGCCGTGCGCATGTGCTTCAGCCAGGCGTCGTGGGCGGCGCGGTCCACCTTGAACGGCACGTGCCGCATCCGCAGCCGGGGGTGGCCACGCTCGTTGCTGTAGGTGCGGGGGCCGCCCCAGTACTGCATCAGGAAGAGGGCCAGCCGCTCCTCGGCCGGGCCCAGGTCCTCCTCCGGGTACATCGGCCGCAGCAGTTCGTCCTCGGCGACGCCCTGGTAGAACCGGTGCACCAGCCGCCGGAAGGTCGGCTCGCCGCCGACGGCGTCGAAAAAGGTCTCCTCGCTGAGCGTGCCACGTGGGATGTCGTTCACCCGACCATGGTCGCAGACGGCCGCAGGGGCCGTACACCGGTCTTTCGGCGTACGACCCCTGCGGGGCGGACCGGAGTCCGGTCCGGGTGCGTGGTTACGCGTCGTCCCAGTTGAAGAAGCGCGAGGCGATCAGCGTCATCACGGCGGCGAAGGCCAGCAGGATCCCCATGGACGGGAGCGCGTCCATCACGCCGCCGCCCTTGCTCAGCACCGACTTCGCGGGGTCGATCAGGTAGCGCAGCGGCAGGGCGTGCGAGACGGTCTGCAGCCAGCCGGGTGCGACGTCCAGTGGGATGAACGCGCCACCCAGGAAGGACATCGGCAGCACGATGATCTGGTTGATCCCGTTCGCCGCCTCCTCGCTCTTCGCGATCGAGCCGGTGACCAGGCCGATCGACATGAACGCGATGGTGGCGCAGATGACCAGCGGAACGATCAGCCACCAGTTGCCGGACAGCTTGAGGCCGAAGTACGGCATGGTGGCGACCACCAGGAAGAGCGCGGTCTGGGCGAGTGCGACCAGCACGCTGACTCCGACCCGGGCACCGACGATCGCCAGCGGTGAGACCGGGGTCAGCCGCAGGCGCCGCAGCACCCGCTTCTTGCGCCAGGTCACCAGGGTGAACGAGGCCCCGTAGACGGCGCCCATGGCGATGGCGTAGCCCAGCAGGCCGGGGGTGAGGTACTGGATCGGCTTCAGCGAGTTGTCCTCGACCTGGCTGGCCGCCAGGGTGAAGGCCGGGGCCTTGCCGGAGGCCGCCTGGTTGGCCGACTCGACGACCGAGTTCAGGATGGCCTGCACGCTGCCGGACTTGACCTGGTCGGAGGCGCTGAAACGGAGGACGACCTGGCCGTTCGGGCCCGAGGTCACCAGCCCGTCCAGGTCGCCCTTGCGCACCTTCTCCAGGGCGGCGTTCTGGTCCTCGTACTTGGTGATGCTGAGGACCTTGTCCAGCTGCGCCCGTGCGTCGCCCGGTGCCTGGTCGAGCAGCTGCACCGAGCCGACCTCGGCGATCTTCACGTGGGAGGTGCCGGAGCTCTTGTAGAGGCTGCCGAAGAGCAGCAGGAACAGCAGCGGCAGGACCAGCGTGAAGAACAGCGTGCCGCGGTCCCGCAGGAAGCCGAGCAGCATCACCCGGGAGAGGCCGGCGAAGGCGCTGACCCGCTCCCGCTCCGCCGGCGGCTGTCCGGTGGGCGTCTGCTGTGCCGTGGCCGAGGTCGTGCTCATGCCCGGTACTCCCGTCCGGTCAGCTGGAGGAAGACGTCCTCCAGGGTGGCTCCGCGAACTTCCAGGCCGCGCAGGGCGTTCTGCTCCGCGAGCACCGACAGCACCGGGGCGGGCGCGCGGGTGGAGACGGAGAGCGAGACCGAGTTGTCCTCCAGGTTGGCGATCTCGGCGCCGGCCGCGCCGAACAGCTCGCGCGCCCGTGCGGCGCTGAGCTGGCCGGACTCGACGCTCACCCGGACGGTGTCGTCGATCTCGCGCACCAGGGCGGCCGGAGCGCCGGTCTTCAGCACCTTGCCGTGGTCCATCACCGAGACCCGGTCGCAGAGCACCTCGGCCTCGTCCAGGTAGTGGGTCGTCAGGACGACCGTGCGGCCTTCGGAGTTGATGTCGCGGAGCAGGTCCCAGAGGTTGCGGCGGGCCTGCGGGTCGAGGCCGGTGGTCGGCTCGTCCAGGAAGACCAGTTCCGGGTCGTGCGCCAACGCACAGGCTATGGAGAGGCGTTGGGCCTGACCGCCGGACATCTTGTCGGTGTGGACGGTGGCCGAGTCGGTCAGTCCCACCCGCTCCAGCATCGCGTCGGCCCGCTTCGGGCCCACCCCGTAGAACGATGCGAAGGTGCGGATGGTCTCACGGGCCGTCAGCTTGTTGAAGAAGGCCGAGGCCTGGAACTGCACGCCGATCCGCGGCAGCAGTTTGCTGTTGCGCGGCCAGGGCGCCAGCCCCAGCAGCTCGATGCGGCCCTCGTCGGGCTCCCGGATACCCTCCAGGATTTCCAGAGTGGTGGTCTTACCGGCCCCGTTGGGCCCCAGAATTCCGTAGAACTCGCCAGTCTCGACGGTGAGTGACACTCCGTCGACAGCCTGGACATCCCCGTACCGCTTCCGGATCCCGTCCGCGGATATAGCTGCAGTCATGCCCTGAACCCTAGGGGGTGGACGGGGTGATCGTGCAGGTCAGTGCAGCCACTTGGGGAAATTGTGACCAGTCGGTGGCCGAGGTGGGGCCCGTCGGCCGACGGGCCCCACCCGAGGGGTCGTCAGGCGCGGTGCAGGGTGATCGTGGTCCAGGCGCCGACGTGGATGCGGTCACCGTCGGTCAGCGGGATCGCGGTGTGCGGCGGCACCGGTTCGGAACCGCCGTTGACCGTGGTGCCGTTGGTCGAGTCCTGGTCCACCAGCACCCAGCTGCCGTCGGTCTGCTCGGCCAGCAGCGCGTGCTGGTGCGAGGCCCCCGGATCCTCCGGTGCGACCGACAGGTCGATCTCCGGGACGGTGCCCCGGTGCTGGCTGCGGCGCCCGATCCGCAGCTGGCCCCGGCCGGTCAGCGGGATGCGCCGCTCGGGGCAGTACGGCGGGAAGAACAGTCCGGCGGCCTCCGGTCCGCTGCGCGCCATCATGTCGGTGAAGTAGTCACGGTCGGCGCTGACCACCGCTATCCACGTGGTGCGGGCGGGCTGCGGCGGCGCGGCGGGCGTGTTCGCGGGCGGCGCGAGCCTGAACGACGTCCCGAACTCGTCGCCGGGAGCGGTCGGTCCGGGCTGCGCGTACACCGGGCCGGTCCGCTCGAACCCCTCCGGGTCGGCGAACGCCGCCGCCTTCTCGTACGGCTGGCCGCCCTCGTACGGAGCGCCGGTCTCGTACGGCGCGGCCTTGGCGAACGGGTCGGCCTTGGCGTACGGGTCCCGCGCGTACGGGTCGGCGTTCTCGTACGGCGCCGCCTGGGGCTGGGCGTACGGATCGCGCCGGGCGTACGGGTCGGCGGGGGCGAACGGGGCGGAGCCGTCGTACCCGGGGGCGTTCGGCGCGGGCGCGCCGGCGCTCTCGAACGGCATCCGGCCCGGTGCGGGCGGCGGGAACGGCGAGGGCTCCGGTGCGGGTGCGGGCGGTGGCGTCGGCGGCTGGTAGGGGCTCGGCGCCGGTGCGGGCGGCGGCATCGGCGGCTGGTACGGCGCGGGCGCGGGCGGCGGGAAGCCGTACCCGCCGCCGTGCGGCCCGCCGACCGGCGGTGCGGCGCGGTGCTGACGGCCCGAGGGGGCGGACAGGTCGTAGTCGTACCCGCATTCCTCGCAGTACCGCCCGGTCTGCGGGGTCCGGCAGATCGGGCAGGTGACCAGGCCGGCCGTCGGCTCCTGGGGGGCGGAGAAGGACGGCGGTGCCATCGGGCGCCCCATCGGTGGCGCCCCGTGCGGTGCGAACGAGCCGGGCGCACCGGGCGCACCGGGACCACCGGGGGCACCGGGACCACCCGGTGCCCCCGGACCGCCGAACGGCGCCGAGCCCGGGACCGCGACGCCGGGCGGCGGGGTCATCGGGAAGCCGCAGAAGTCGCACCAGTCCTCGGCGTGCGACTCGTGGCCCCTAGGGCAGATCGGCATCAGTTCCCCCACATTCCGGCAGGTCCGCCACGCTCAGCTGAACCGGTCACTTCTTCACCCGTACCGTCTTGGTCGACCGGGTCTCGAGAGTCATCGAGTCGGCCTCGCTCACGTTCTTACGGAACCGAACCGTACCCTCCTTGGCGTCTACTACGTCCACCACCTTCTGCAGCAGCTTGAACGTGCCCTCGTTGCCGGTCTCGTGAGCGAGTCGGACGGCGGTGCCCAGCTTGGCGGTGGCACGGTCCAGGTCGCCCGCGCGGTGGGCGGCCATGCCCTCCTGGATGGCGGCGGAGAGCTCCGCCTGGCCGGTGTAGTGCGCGACCTGCGGGCTGATCCGGGTGGAGGAGACCAGGTCGTCCGTCCAGACCGCCCGGACCAGGCCCTGGGAGAGGATGTCGGAGCTGCCGTCGGGGCGGGGGAGGAGCAGGCTGATCCGGGCGGCGAGCATCTCGTTGCCGACGGCGGCGGCCGGGACCTCGATGCAGACGTGGTAGTCGCGGCTCTCGTCACCCCAGGAGCCGGTCGGGTAGTCCCCGGCGCGCGGTCCGGCCTCGGCCCGGCGCCCGGTCAGGTCCTCGACCGTCGGGGCGACCTGCTTGACGTACTTCACCACCGCGTTGGCCGGGGTCCAGAGCCGCAGCGCCACGTCGGCGACCTGCTTGCCCATGGTCTTCTCCATCATTCTGCGGAAGTCCTCGGCCAGGCCGGAGGGTTCCGCGACGATGTCCACCGTGCCGAGCAGGGCGGAGGAGATCCGGCGCAGCTCGTCGACCTCCCAGTCGGTGCCGACGCCCCGGCAGTCCACCGTGAACCGGCCGGTGACCTGGTCCAGGACGCGCTGCAGCTCGCCCGGCTTCTCGTGCTCGTTGCGGCCGTCGGTGAGCAGGATGCCGTGCCGGATGGGGATGTCGGACCGGGTCTCGAAGAGCTGGTCGGCCAGGGTCAGCCAGGTCCCGATCGCGGTGCCGCCGGCCGGGTTGAGCTTGCGCAG
>NZ_JYJF01000008.1 GCF_000955975.1 Saccharothrix sp. ST-888 | reverse complement strand
ATCGTCTCCGGATACGTCATCACCAACCACAACACCAGCGGCTGCAGCGGCATCGGCTCCTGGTACCACCAGCGCGCCCGCGACGGCATCTGGACCTGCTCGGGCTCGCCGATCGTCTCCGGATACGTCATCACCAACCACAACACCAGCGGCTGCAGCGGCATCGGCTCCTGGTACCACCAGCTGGTGCGCAACGGCATCTGGACCTGCCCCTACTCGCCCATTCCGGCCGGCTACCGGAGCACCACGTACAACGCGACCGGGTGCAGCGGCCTCGGCGCTTGGCTCACCGTGCGCGCCTGATCCCACCAGTCGCGCAGAGGGCACCGCGGACCACGCGGTGCCCTCTCTGCGATTGTCGGCAGGTGGCAGCGATCTGAAGCAAATGCGGGCTGCCCCGGGGAGCCGGACAATATGTCAGTTCACGCTTTGCTCCGAACCGAGGAGCTGGAGGCGCGCCAATTCGTCCGGCGAGAGCCGCAGTTCACCGGCAGTGATGTTCTCGACCAGGTGGTCGGGGTTGCTGGTGCCCGGGATGGCCAGCACGTGCGGTCCACGGTGCAGCGTCCAGGCCAGGCGGACCTGCGCCGGAGTCGCGCCGTGTGCACGTGCGATGGCGAGCACCTCGTCGTCGTGCGTGTCGGCCGCGCTCGCTTCGAGCCGGTTCCCGGAGATCGCGAAGTACGGTACGAAGGCGATGCCCTGTTCACCGCAGCCGTCCACCAGGCCGTCGGCATCCGAGGCTCGGCGGTCGAGGCCGTAGTAGTTCTGGACGCAGACCACCGGCGCGATGGCCTGGGCCTCGGCCAGATGCTCGGGCCTGACGCTGGAGATGCCCAGGTGGCGGATGAGCCCGGCGTCGCGGAGGTCGGCCAGGGCACCGAAGTGGTCGGCGATCGAGTCCACGCCGTTCCTGCGCAGATTGACGACGTCGAGGTGGTCGCGCCCGAGCTGCCGCAGGTTCTCCTCGACCTGGCCGCGCAGTTGCTCGGGGCGGGCCATGCCCTGCCACTCTCCCGACGGGTCGCGTCCCGGTCCGACCTTGGTGACGATGACCAGGTCGTCGGGGTACGGCGCCAGCGCACTGTTGATCAGCTCGTTGGCGGAACGCAGCGGTGAGAAGTAGAACGAGGCGGTGTCGATGTGGTTCACGCCGAGTTCGACCGCGCGGCGCAGGATCGCGATCGCGCGGCTGCGGTCGATCGGGGCACCGTCGGAGTTCCCCCGCACCCCGTTGCCCGTCAGGCGCATCGTGCCGAAGCCGAGGCGGTTGACTTCCAGGTCGCCGAGCTTCCAGGTGCCCGCAGCCGCTGCGGTTACCGTCTCAGAGGTCATGATCGAGGTGTTCCTTACGGTTCTTGGCGCGCTTGCCGCTGCCGACCTCGGAGTATGGGGTCCCGATCGGCGCACTGAGAAGGCTCGGACGACGCGCGAAGAGTCACACGGAATACGGGAACGGCCCTGCACCGTGCCGCGTTGGGAAATATGTGAACGCCGCTACCGGAGAGCGGTGATCTGCCCGGACGAGGAGCACGGCGGGTTCGTGGACCGTCGACTGACTACGCTGCGGGATAAGCTACTTCGCCGATGGCCGAAGCCTGGGGGCGCGGGGGCGCGGGTGATCAGTCGGTGTTCCGTTCCCGGCTCCGGTCGATCAGCGCCAGGACCACGGCCGGATTCGTGGCGGTCTCGTCCCGGGTGAGGGCCGCAGCGGCTGCCGACACCTCGTCCGACACGACGCTGAGCTCGCCCGCCTCGTCGTTGAGGTACACCCAGTCGCCGTCCCGGACGGCCCGGGTGCAGCGCTCGACCAGGTCGAGCAGGCGGGCGTAGCAGTCGGCGAGGTCGCGGGCGGCGGGGGTGAGCGGGGGTTCCTCGGTCATGGGTCGAGCGTGCGGCACGGAGGGCGCGGGTGCAGCCGGGGACGACCGGACGGCCGAGGCAGCGGGTCGCCCGCCCGACCCCCTGCCACCAGGGCAGGTACGGGATCGCCGTGGCGCGCACGGTGGGATCGCGGTGCTGCCGGAGACCTACGGGCCCGGCCGACCGCGGGTCGGAGCCACCGGTTCCCGGACTGTCTTGCAGCAGGCGCTGACAGGGACCCGCCGGGTGGCTGTGCTCGGGTTCCGAGGACCCGTCCCGTCGATCACGAGGTCAGCCCGTCGACTCCAGCCAGTCCGTGTACCAGGTGCGGAAGTCCGGCCCCGGAGCCAGGCCGCCCCAGTCGGGGTCGTCGAACCAGACCTGCCCGGCGCTCTTCCCGGTGACGACGAGCCGGGCGAACATTCCGCATCCGGCTTCTGCGATGACCAGAGTCCCGCTCAGCTCGTAGCGGGCCCTACTCCCCTTGCCGGGGCCCGGAATTGCCCGGGTGTACGGAAAGGGCGTGGCCAGGAACCCGGGCGCCAGGCACTCCTCCCGAAGGTCGTGGACCGCGTCCTCGTCGTCCAACTGCTCGGTGAGACCGAGCACGCCGTAGTACGGACCGGCTCCCCCGTCCGCCACTTCCGCGAGGAAACGGCGGTAGGACTCGGGCAGCCGCACCCCGGACTCCCGCTCGAAGGAACGGATCGTCCGGTCCGCCAGCGGAGGCCGCAGCCGATATCCGTGGTAGTCGGCGCCGAACCGCTTGAGCTCGGGGTCCTGTTCCGTCATGGCCGCCAACCGCAGGCTCAGCGAGGCGGCGTCCCACAGGCCGCTCCCGCCGCCACCGGACGGCCGCACCGTTGCTCCTGCCGCCACGGGTTCCCCGTCCTCTCCCGGTCGGCTGTCGAATCGACGATCGTCGGCAGCCTACCCGCCGCCCGTACGGTCCCGGACGGGTCGGCCGGAGGAGACTCCCGGCTTCGCGCACACCCGTCCCGAGCCGCACGGTCGCGCGGTCGTACGGTCGGCGGAGATCTGTCGACCCGTCGGAGGAGGACACCGAACTGCCCACTCGGCGACCCGGGGATGTTCACGCCCGATAAACCCTGGCCGACTCCAGTTGCGCCACAGCGCTCAGCGGCCCCAACCGCAGGCAATCAGCCACCGCCCGGCTCCGGCAGCAGGCCGCCGGGGGCGCGATCACGAAGGTGGGCCGGCTTCTGCGCGCCCGTCCCGTCGAGGCGTCACCGACCGGTACCGGTCACCGTCCGACCGTCCTGACGTGCGGCGACGGCGTCTGCTCCGCACCTGGTTCCGGTCGTCCCACAGTGTGGGACGACCGGGGTCGCAGTGCCGTCGCGACCGGTTCCGCCATGGCTACGACCGTGCCGGTCGTCACCGGGGAGTCACGAGCGAGCGAATCATTTCGGCCATATTCGCGGCAATCAAAGAGATCAATGATCGGTATGTCGATCATACTTTCACTTCGCGATTTCCATTGGTACGCTTTCCGCATCGCGGAGGGGGTGATCATTTCATGACCCTGACAAGCGCCTCGCTATTGCCCCGTCGATGCGCCGTGAATTCCGCGACGTGGGCACCCGCAATGCCACGGCAGTGAGATTTCGCGTGCGTGCCGCGATCGCGGCCGCGCCGACGACCTTTGGACAGGGGGGTGGTCTCGCGTAGTCCCTGAGGGCGTTGCAGGTTGGCACAGCACACATCCCGGGCCTCCCCGATCTGCACCCTCACGCCCCGCCCGACCTGCCTGGACGTGCCCGGACACCACTGTGAAACCGTGCAAGACCTGCATGAAGAACCGGGGGGAAACATGAACTCCGAGAACAGCGGCAACTGTTTTGGCATACGATTGCACACCGCCGCGCTCGCCGGCCAGGCGAGTGCCACCAGGCTCACCTTCCCCAAAAACAGCCATATTTACAACTGCGGCGAGGAAGACAGTCATCTCTACGTGGTCGAGAGCGGCCAGGTGAAGACCGTCACGCATTCCCGCGAGGGCAAGCGGTGCGTTCTCTCGATCTACGGGCAGAACGATGTTTTCGGCGAACTCTGCCTTCTCTCCGGCGCCCGCGCCGAGACCGCCACCGCGATGCGCCGGACCACGCTGATCCGCATCCCCACCATCTGGGTGACGGGCTGCCAGGACCACGGCATCCGCGAGGCGTTCATGACCCACCTCACCGCGCGGCTCTCCGAGCAGCAGCAGACCATCGCCAACCTGGTGACCATGGACAGCGAGAAGCGCCTGGCCGCCCTGCTGCTGACGCTCGGCCGCAAGTTCGGCGAGCGCAGGCCCCCCGAGACGCTGGTGATCAAGGAACGGATCACCCAGGACGAGCTCTCCGGCATGGTCGGGACGACCCGCTCCCGGATCGGCTACTTCCTCAAGCGGTTCACCGACGCCGGCCTGGTGCAGCGGGGCTCGGGGGCCCACCTCTGGGTGGACGAGCGCGGTCTGGCCGAGTACGTCGAGTCGGAGTAGCGCCCGCGCCGGACGGTGCACCGCGGCCGACGGCCGCGGCCGTCACTCCGTCAGTTCGATCGCCCCGGACGGGCAGAGATCGGCCGCCTCCCGCACGAGGTCGAGGACCCCGGAGTGCGGCCGGTTCTGCAGCAGCACCACCCGCCCGTCGGAGGGGTCCTGGTCGAACACCTCCGGCAGCGTGAACGCGCAGTTCCCCGAGCCGCAGCAGCGCTCCGCGTCGACCCGGACGCCGATCACCATTCGACCATCAGCTCCGTGACCCCGTAGAGGCCGAACATGTGGTGCCGGAACGGGATTTCGGCCACCGGACGGACGGTGCGCAGCTTCGGGAACCGCTCGAACAGCCGGGCCAGCGTCACCTGGAGCTCGACCCGGGCGAGCATCTGCCCCAGGCACTGGTGCGGCCCGTAGCCGAAGGCGACGTGCCCGCGGGCGGAGCGGGTGATGTCGAAGCGGTCAGGGTCGGCGAAGACCTCCGGGTCCCGGTTGGCGGCCATCAGCTGGGCGACCACGCCCTCCCCCGCCCGCACCGTGCGGTCGCCGATCCGGACGTCCTCCAGGGCGACCCGGTTCATCCCGATCTGCATGATGGTCTGGTGGCGCAGCAGTTCCTCGACGGCGCCCGCGACGAGCCCGGGATCGCTGCGGAGCGCCGCGAGTTGGTCGGCATGCTCCATGAGCAGCAGCGCGCCGAGCCCGATCATGCTGGCGGTGGTGTCGTGCCCGGCGGCGAGCAGCAGCCAGGCGAGCACCGGCACCTCGTCCCGGTCCAGTTCCCCGGTGGCCACCTGCTCCTCCAGCAGCCTGCTGATGAGGTCGTCCCCGGGCTCGCGCTCCTTGGCGGCCACCAGGCCCGTCAGATAGCCGAGGATCTCCTCCTTGGCACGCACGACCTCCTCCGGGGTGCTGCGCCCGCTGATCATCACCCGGGTGCTGTCCTCGAAGCGGGCCCGGTCCTCGTACGGGACGCCCAGGACCCCGCAGATGGTGGTCGAGGGGACGGGGTAGGCCAGTGCCGTGACCAGGTCGGCGGGCGAGCCCTGCTCGGCCATCCGGTCCAGCAGGCCGTCGACGGTGCGCTCGACCAGCGGGCGCATCTCCTTGGCGCCCTTGGCGGTGAACTCCTTGCCGAGCATGCGGCGGTAGCGGAGGTGGTCGGCGCCGTCCATCCGCAGGAAGGTGCCCTTGAGCACCTGCGGGACGGCCTGCCGGTACATCCGGGGGAAGCCCGGGTGGGCGCTGTCCGCGCTGAACCGGGGGTCGTCGAGCATCGCGCGGACGTCCTGGTGCCGGGTCAGCAGCCAGGCGTCCTGCCCGCTGGGCAGGACGACCTCGGCGACCGGCTGCTCGGCCTGCCAGCGGGCGTACTCGGCGGGCGGCGCGAACGGGCAGGTCCGCTCGCGGGGGAAGGTGGGCTCGCGGTCGGCAGCCTGAACCGCCTGAGCCTCCCGGTGAGCCTCCTGGTGAGCCGCCGCCTGGGTCTCGTCTGCCATGGGTCCCGCCTTCCGTCGACGATCTGCGGAGGAGCTGCTGCCGATGCGGCGCACGCTAGCCGGGCCGGGCCGCCGCGTCTGTTCACAACTGAGCACTGGCGCCTGCCGTATGGGCAGCACACACGCCCCGGACGGACCGGACCGCACGCGCCCGGGCCTCCCGCCGGCCGGCTCAGGCGTCCGGACGGGCCAGCAGCAGGCTGGTGTTGAAGCCGCCGAAGCCGAAGCCGTTCGACAGCGCGAACCCGGGCCGGGCGTCCTCGGCGGCGGTGCCCGCGAAGCGGTACCCCGGGTCGATCGGGCGGCGCAGCCCGGGGGTGGGGTGCACGAAGCCGCGCTCCAGCTGGAGGACGGTTGCCACCGCCTCCACCACGCCCGCCGACGCCAGGCAGTGGCCGGTGACGGCCTTGGTGGAGTTGATCCAGGGTGTGCCCGCCTCGTCACCGAGGGCCAGCCGCAGCGCCGCGAGCTCGGTCCGGTCGCCGAGCGGCGAGGCGGTGCCGTGCGTGTTGACGTAGCCGATCTCGCGGGCGGCGAGGCCCGCGCGCCGCAGGGCCGTCCGCATCGCGCGGGCCTCGCCGGCGGCCGAGGGGTCGGCAAGCTGGTTTCCGTCCAGCGCGCTCCCGTGGCCGCGCAGCACCGCGCTCGCCGCCCGGCCCCTGGTCCGCGCGGAGGCGGCGGATTCCAGTACGACCACGGCCGCGGCCTGGCCGGGGCTGAAGCCGCGGTGGTCCGCGTCGAACGGTGCGCCGGGCGGCGGGGTGCCGGGCGGTCCGGCGGCGGCCATAGCGCCGAGCGTCAGATAGCCCCGGGTCTGCAGCAGGGAGAGCTCGACGAGGGCGCCCACCACCAGGCAGACGTCCACCGCGCCGGCCTCGACCAGCCGGGCGCCGGTGATGACGCCGAGGTTGCCGCTGGCGGAGGCGCCGCCGACGGTGCACCCCTCGCCGGTGATGCCGAGGATGTGGCTGAGGGTGCCGACGTGGTCGGTGTCCTGGTGGTGCAGCGCGTACCGGGCGGGCAGGTAGGCGGGGTCCCGCTGGTAGCGGGGGCGCTGCTGCTCGGTGTGCTGCTCGGTCAGGTTGTTGCCCGCGACGACCAGCCCGATCCGGTCCGGGTCGGCCGGGGCCTCGTGCAGGCCCGCCGCCTCCCAGGCTTCGAGGGCCGCGGCCGCGGCGGCCCGCAGCGGCCACGGGGACCGCCCGGCCGCCCGGGCCGCCGTGCCCAGGAGGTGCGCCGGGAGACGGCGGGCGGCGAGGGCGCGCTCCAGCGAGAAGCCGTCGACGTCGGCGGTGAGGGCGGGCCCGTCCGCCGTACCGGTCGGGCGCAGCCCGCTTGCGCCCGCCGCCAGGGCGGCCGCGAAGCCGTCGACGTCCTGGGCCACCGAGCAGACGATGCCGAGGCCGGTGATCCCGGCCGGGGCCGGTGGCCGGCCGTTCACGCGTGCTTCAGCATGACGTCCACCAGGGTCGCGATGTCGTACCCCTGCTGGAACTCGTGCACGGGTACCACGATGCCGAGCTCCTCCATGGTGAGGGTCACGATCTCGGCCCGGTCGATGCTGTTGCAGCCGAGTTCCGAGAGGGTGCGTTCGGCGGCGAAGGCGGCCGGGTCGAGTTCGGGCACCACGTCCAGGGCGTTGCGCCGCAGGGTGTCGAAGACCTGGGTGCGGGTGAGGTCGCTCACGGGTACTCCTCTCGGGCCGGTCCGGGGCCGGCCGGCGGTGTTCGGCGACACATATCTGATCCGATGGTTCGTCAGATCCATTCGTAGCGGCGGTGGTAGTCCTCGATCGCCGCCAAGGCGAGGATCTTCGGGCGGTCCACGACGCGGTCCAGCAGGGCCAGGTGGGGTTCGTGGTCGACCCGGCGGTGGCGGTCGGGGCGCAGACAGCCGCGGGTCTCGTCGAGCAGGGCGTCGTACTCCGCGAAGTCCAGGCGGCCCCGGCCGGCGATGCGCTCGGCGATCCGGGTCTCGGCCAGGGCGGCGGTGGAGTCCGCGCCGATCACTCCGCTGAAGAACTCCGAGGAGCAGCCGGAGCCGTACGAGAACAGGCCGACCCGGGCCGGGTCGGCGGGCCGCACCTGGTCGATCAGCGCGGCCAGGGCGAGGTAGAGCGAGCCGGAGAAGAGGTTGCCGACCTCGCCCGGGTACACCAGGGACGGCGCTACCCGCCGGGCGAAGTCGGCCTCCACCTCCGGGCCTGCGGCGGCGCCGAGTTCGCGCATCATGCGGCGGTGGCCGGCCTTCACCATGCCCGCGAAGGGGGTGTGCATCGCCAGGTGGTCGAAGGTCCGGACGAAGTCGGCCCCCTCGACGCGGGAGCAGTAGTCGGCGAAGCTCCCGCCGAGGCACTCCAGGTAGGCGAGCAGCGAGCGGTCGACGTCGGCGATGTCCAGGTCGGGGGCGGGCCGGGCCGAGTCCAGGGTCTCGAAGCTGTAGGTGCCGAAGGCCCCCTGGTCGACCGTCAGCACCCGCGGCTCGTCCCCGACGAGCATCGCCACCGCGCCCGTACCGGTGGCCGGTTCGGCGTACTCGGCCCGTGCGTCGGCCAGCGAGACGTCGGTCGCGACGACCAGTGCCTTGGCCCCCTCGGAGAAACCGGAGGCCGTCTGGGCGAGCGCGAGTTGGAGAGCGGCGGTGGCCGAGTAGCAGGCCTGCTTCATCTCGACCAGCCGGCAGTTGCGGCCGAGACCGAGGTACCGGTGGACGTAGGAGGCGATCGACTTGCTGTAGTCGATGCCGGATTCGCTGGTGGTGACGAGGAGTTCGATGCGGTCCCGGACGTCGGGCCCGAGCCGGTCGAGCAGCGGGGCGGCGGCGTTCACCGCGTTGGTGACCGGGTCCTCGAACGGCAGGGCGACGGAACGCCGGCTCATGGTCAGGTTCCCGAACCGCCCGGCGTCCAGGCCCCGGCCGGCGAAGACGTCGGACGCCGCGATCTGCAGCAGCCCCGGGTGGACGTCGAGTGCTTCGATGCCGATCGGCCTCATCCGGGCCTCCTCCTCGTCGTGTCGGTGGTTCGTGGTTCGTGGTTCGTGGTTCGTGGTTCGTGGTTCGTGTGTGGTTCCGTTCACCGCGCGGGCTCGCCGCCGGTGCCGATCCGGCCGAGGAAGTCCGACAGGGCCCGGTTCACGGCCTCGGGGCTGGTCACGCTCGGGAAGTGGCCCGCGTCGGCGATCTCCTCGAACCGGGCGTCCGGGATCAGGCCGTGCAGCAGGTGGGCCGTCTTCAGCGGCACCACGCAGTCGTGCCGGCCTTGCAGGATCAGCGTCGGCGCGCCGATCTCCGGCAGGCGGCCGAGCAGGTCGGGCTCGGCGGCGAACAGGTCGAGATAGCGCAGGCCCAGGTACGGGTCCATGCTCTCGCAGCGGAGCAGGTGCGCGGTCAGCTCGTCCCGCCGGGCGGCCACCCGGTCGGCGCCGCCGGCCGTGATCCGGTCGAAGTCCTCGGCGACGATCCGTTCGAGCCGGTTGACCTCCCCCGTGCGGTTGGCGTACTTGAAGGAGCTGCAGATCAGGGTCAGCGAGGCGGTGTCGGCCGGGTTGGCCAGGGCGAAGTTCTGCGCGAGCAGCCCGCCGAACGACGCGCCCACCACGTGCACCGGCCGCTCCAGCAGCCCGAGTTCGGCCAGCACGCCCCGGTAGAGGCGGGCCAGGCCGGGCAGCGTGAGGTCCTCCGCCGCGTCGGTGGCACCGACCCCGGGGTGGTGGACGACGACCACGCGGTGCCGGTCCGCCAGGGCGGCGAACTGGTGCGCGAACATCCCGGCGCCGATGTTGAACGGGTGCATCAGCAGCACGGTCGGCCCGCTGCCGCGCAGGAAGACCTCGACCCGGCCGCCGGCTGCGTGGACCAGCCGGCGCTCGGTGCCCGGCGCGTGCTCGCGGAGCAGGGCGAAGTTCTCGTCGGGCGGCAGGTACCCCTCGTCCAGGAGCTCCCGGACGTCCTCGGGCACCGCCTCGGCCGGCTGGTACTCGGCGAGTGCCGCGTCGAGTGCCGCCGCGCTCGCACCGTCCGGCCCGGTGACGGACACCAGGTCGGCCGGCGGGACGGGCCCGTCGAAGAGCGCGACGAGCCGGTCGGCCGCCTCCGCCACCCGGTGGCGCGCCATACCCACCGGCACGGCCAGCCGGATGCAGCAGCGCATCCGGTCGGCGCCGCCCGCCAGCTGCGGGCCGCCACGGATCCCGGTGTGCCGGTAGATCCAGGCGAGACAGGCCGCCACGGGGTGGCGGAACCCGTCGAAGCGCGGCACCCGGGCCACGTCCAGCACCACACCGTGGGCGGACGGTCCCGGCACCAGGGGCACGCCCGCCTCCTCCAGCCGGGTGCGCAGCAGCGCGGCGTTCGCCGTCCGCTCCCGGACCAGGGCGGCGACCCCCGCGGTGTCCGCCAGTGCCAGGGCGACCGCGCGCCGGGCCGCCAGGTTGAGCTCCGGACCGCGCACCGAGACGCGCTCGGCCAGCCGGGCGGCGACCTCGGGCAGCCGGGTGGCCACGAGGCCGCCCTGGTCGAGGCCGAAGTCCTTGGAGAGACTGACGGTGACGGCGTCGGCAAGGCCGAGCATCTCGCGGACGATGTCCCAGACCTCCGGGACGTCCGAGGTGTCTGAGGTGTCTGAGGTGTCTGAGGTGTCTGAGGTGGTCGAGGCGGTCGAGGTGTGCTCGGCCCCGGTCGTACCGGTCCCGTGTGCCGCGAGGAGGACGGCGTTGTCGACCAGTCGGGTCGCGTCCAGCACCAGCGGCACGCCGTACCGCCGGCACAGTTCGGCCGCGCCCCGGAGGTTGCTCAGCGACATCGGACGGCCGCCACCGGAGTTGGCCGCCGGTTCGAGGCAGACGAAGGAGACCGCCGCCGAGCTCCCGGACAGGGCACCTTCCAGTGCCGCGAGGTCGACGTCGCCCGCGCAGGGGGCGCCGGTGTCACCGGCCGAGGGCAGCGGCGGGGCGGGCGCGAAGCCGTACTCGGCGAGGTTGAACAGCCAGGTCGGGAAGAGCGAGTTGTGCAGGACGGTGCCGCGCCGTCCGGGCCAGGACCGGCACAGCAGGGCCTCGGCCGAGCGCCCGGAGGAGGTGAGCCAGCTCTGCTCGAACGGCAGCCACGGCACGGCGGCCGGACTGGTGTCCGGCACGGTACGAAGGGCAGACCGCCCACGCAGGTCCGCCATCCGCGCGAGCACCTGCGCGTCGGAGCGCTCGGCCCACGAGTCGGTCAGCAGGTCGAGCTCCACCTCGGTGTGGTCCAGGCGCACCGGATTGTGCCCGTTCGCTGCCAACTGTGCTGCGCGGAGCGGTACTTGACTGTCGTCCGGGGCCGGTCGCGGCGTCCGCGCCGCCGGGGCTGCGGCGTTCTCTCGCCCGTCGGCGTCCGGCAGGGGCAGGGTGGTGTCCGGCAGGTCGGTGTCAGGCAGGTCGGGCGCGAGCAGCTCCGGCGAGGCGATCATGAGGATCACGTCCGCCACGTCGGTGGACTCCCCCTCGGCCGGGGTGCAGAGGTAGATCGGCAGGTTGTCCGGGCGGAACTTGTTCTTGAACTGGAGGTTCCCGCGGCCGAAGATCCCCGCCGAGCGGAGCTCGGCCAGCGCCTTCTCGGCGGCGGGCGAGGCGTTGGGCGAGTCGCAGACCTTGCCGCCGAAGCTCGCCCCGAAGCTGAAGACCGTGGCCCCCTCGGCGACGAGCTGCTGGATGATCCGCACGATGGCGAACTCCAGGCCGCCCAGCGGCATGTCCCTCGGATAGAACTCCACGTCGAGCAGGTAGCCCGGCTCGGACGGAATCCTGGTCACCACGATCGCGTTGGCCAGCGTCTCGCCCAGGTGGGTCAGAAAGACCCGGTGGCGCTCGGGCAGCCGCCCGGAGGTGATCTCCGCCCGCACGGTCCGCACGTACGGGTTGACCATCTGCTTGCCGTCCGCCCAGCTGTCGACCAGCGAGGCGATCCGGGCGTCCGTCGCGGGGTCGCTGCCGGACCTGTACTCCGCCGTCCGCGCGTCCCCGGCCTTCTCGAACCGCTGGACCATGTAGCGCAGCCTGCTCATCCGGCCGCCGGAGAGGGTGAAGGAGCCGAGGTCCGCCAGCCGCTGCACCGCTCCGAACGGTGTCGCGTGCACCGCGACCCCGGCCACCCTCTCCAGTCGGACCAGCGAGAGCAGGTTGGCCTGGCCTCCCGTCCGCCGGGCGTACTCGAACCACTCCTCGGCAAGCTGCTCGAAGTGGTCGTCGGGCCCGACGTAGCTCCAGGCGAGCAGCGCCCGGCCGCGCTGCGAGAAGTTCAGGTAGCCCCGGCGCTCCGCACCGAGGAAGGCGTACGGCGCGATGTCCCGGCCGGCCAGGCCGCTCTCCCGGCCGTGCGTCTGCTCCAGCTCCGCCAACAGGCGGCGCAACGCGGGATCACCGCCCGGACCGGCCTTGCGGACCACGGTCGGCCCGCCGTCGCGGCCGTGCACGGGTGAGCCGAGGGGCACGGCGGCGGGCGCAGTGGTTGGTCCCGGGACCACCGGCGCGTCGTCCTGCGGCGTATCAGCGGACGGTTCGCGGACGGCCCGGACGGCCTCGGCTCCGTGGACGGCGGTCAGTTCGGCTGCCAGCTCGGCGAGCGTGGGACGGTCGAAGAGCAGTGTCTTGCGCAGCGCGCCGAATCGGTTCTCCAGGGCACTGACGGAGCGCAGCATGTCGAAGGAGGTGAAGCCGTTGTCGGCGAAGGTCAGGGACCGGTCGAGCGCCCGGCCGGTCACCTCGGTGAGGACGGCGGCGAGCGCCTGCTCGGGGCCGTCGTCGGGGCTATCGGGCGAGTCGCTGTCCGGCTCGGTCGGCTGTGCCGGCGGTGTCCCGGGGGTGGCCTGCGCGGTCCGGGCCGGTCCGGCCGGGGTTCCGGCGAGGTGGCCGGCCAGCGCGGTGGCGGAGTCGTGCTCGTACAGGTCGGCCGCCTTCAGTTCGACCCCGTAGGCGGCGCCGAGTGCGGTGGCGAGGTCCATCCGGAAGATCGAGTCGAGTCCGAGCTCGGTGAAGGGCCGGTCGGGTTCCACCTGATCAGTCGTCAGTCCCAGCAGATCGGCAACGGCGGCCCGGATGACCGCAACCGGGTCGCCCTGCGGCGGCGCTGCGGGCACGGCCACCTGTCCGGGCGGCGCGGACTCAGCCTCGGGCGCAGCTTCGGGTACGCGGGACCCGGGTTCGGAGTTGGCGAGCTTGGGCGCGGACGCGGGCGCGGGCGCCGGAACCTCGGCTGTACGGACGGCCGGTGTGCCTGGCGCGGGCAGAGCGGCGAGCCGGACCGTGGGACGGCGGCGGCGCGTGGTCGGGCCGCCGGAGGGACCGGCGGGGGCCGGGGCGGGAACCGGCTCGTCGGCCGGTCGGGTCTGCTGGGGCACCTCGGGCTCCGTCATCACTCGGGCAGCGGACACGGGCGGGGCATCGGGCACGTGCGAGGCGTCGGGCACGGGTGGGCTGTCGGGCAGGGTGAACCAGTGGCGGGTCGGTGTGAACACCACTCCGGGCAGCGGCAGCCGCCGAGGGGGCCCGTCCGGGTGCTGCGCGGCCCAGTCCACCTCGGTGCCCCCGGCCCAGGCTCGGGCCAGGTCGCCGGGCTTGTTTCCCGGCGCGGGTGCCGGGGCCCGGCCCGCTGCCCTGCGGACGGTGCCCCGGTGGGCGCCGTCGAGGCCGGTCGCACCGGCGGCCGCAGCCCGCAGCAGCGCCGCCGCCTGCCGCACGTCGGCGGCGACCAGGGCCAGCCGCTCGGTGAGCTCCTCCCGGCCGCTCTGCAGGGTCCAGGCGACCCGGCGCAGGTCGGTGTCGGACCCGGCCTCCAGGTACGCGGCGAGCCGATCGGCGGAGCGGAGCAGCGAGCCCGGGTCACGCGCGGACAGCGGCAGCACCTGCGGCTCGGCCCCGGATCGCGCAGGTTCCCGGCCGTCCAGCGCTCGGTTCTCCAGCGCTCGGTGGTCCGACCCTGTGTCGTCCGGCGTCCGGTAGGACTCCACCACCACATGGGCGTTGACCCCGCCGAACCCGAACGAGCTGACCCCGGCCCGCCAGGTGTCCCGGCCGTCCTCGTCCTTCCGGGGCTCCCACGGCTCGGTCTCGGTGTTGATCCGCAGCGGGCCGTCGTCCAGCCGCAGGTACGGGTTGGGCTCGGCGAGGTGCAGGTGGGCCGGCCGGGTGCGGTGCCGGAGCGCGAGTAGGACCTTCAGCAGGCCCGCCATACCCGCTGCGGCCTCCGCGTGCCCGAGGTTGGTCTTCACCGAGCCGATCGTGATGTCCGGCAGTTCGGACAACCGGGTGCCGAACTCCTCGGCGAGCCTGGCGAGGGCCTGCCGAACGCCCTCGATCTCGACCGGGTCGCCGAGCCTCGTCCCGGTGCCGTGGGCCTCCAGGTAGCCGACGGTGGCCGGGTGCACCCCGGCGTCCCGGTGGGCCTGGACGATCACTTGGGCCTGGGCCTCCGGATTGGGGGCGGTCAGCGACGGCGCCTTGCCGCCGTGGTTCACGGCACTGCCGCGCAGCACGGCATGGATGTGGTCGCCGTCCGCCTCGGCCCGGTCGAGCCGTTTGAGCACCAGCGCGCCGACACCCTCGCCGCGCGCGTAGCCGTCGGCGTCCTTGTCGAAGGTCCGGCACCGGCCGCCGGGGCTGAGCATCCCGGCCCGGCTGAACGAGGTGAACAGCCCGGGGCTCAGCGCCAGGCCCACGCCGCCCGCGACGGCGAGCTCGCACTCGCCGTCCGACAGCGCGCGGATCGCCCGGTGCACGGCGACCAGCGAGCTCGAGCACGCCGTGTCGACGGTCTCGCTCGGCCCGTGCAGGTCCAGTTGGTGCGAGATCCGGTTGCACAGCACCGAGCGCGCGATCCCGGTCGCCATGTGCGCCTGGACGTCGAGTCCGTGCCGGGCCATCAGCTCGCCGTAGTCGCCGGTCGCGATGCCCGCGAACACGCCCGTCGCGCTGCCGGCCAGGTCGGAGGGCCGCTGCCCGGCATCCTCCAGTGCCCGCCACACCACCTGGAGGAACAGCCGGTGCTGTGGGTCCATCAGCTCGGCCTCGCGCGGCGAGATGCCGAAGAACGCGGCGTCGAAGTCGGCCACGTCCGCCAGGAATCCGCCACGGACCTCGCGGGTACCCGGATCGGCCAGCAGCTCGGCACGGTCGGCCGGGACGGGCCCGGTGAGGTCGACGGCGTCCCGGAGATTGGTCCAGAAGACCTCCAGGTCCGGCGACTTGGGGAAGACGCCGGCCATGCCGACGACCGCGATCCGGCGACCCTCGGAGGCCGGGGAGTTCGGGGACGCGAGGGTGGCCAGGACGGCTGGCGGCTCGACGGACGTCGGTGCTTCGACGGCCGCCGTGGGTGCCTCGGACCGGCCGCCCAGGGCCGCGGCAACCGCTGCGGGGTGGCGGCTCACCAGGTAGCGGGCCGCGTCGTGCAGGCTCGGCGCCTCGAAGAGGACGGTGGGAAGCAGCTCCAGCCCGTAGCGTTCGTTGATGCGCTCGACGAGCTCGGTGAGCGAGATCGAGTCGAAGCCCAGCTCCAGCAGCTCGATCCGGGTGTCGATCTCGTCGATGTCCACCAGCAGGAATTCGGCTGCCATACCGCACAGTTCGAGCTCGACGGCCTCGGCCAGCCGGTCGTCCGTCGGTACGGGCGCCGCCTCCGGTACGGGGACCGATGCGGAGGCCGAAGGCGGTGCGGCTGCGGACGGCTCCCCGACCGGGAGCCCCTCGACGGCCGTGACCACCGTCTCCGTTCCCGTGAGTGCCCGGTGGAAGACCGCGAGTCCGGTCTCGGTCCGCATCGGGACCATCGACCAGCGTCGGGCGAACAGCCGCAGGGTGGCCTGGTCCACCGTCATACCGCCGTCCTGCCACAGCGGCCAGCCGATCGCCACGCTCCGCCCGAAGCGCAGCCCTGCCGAGCGCCAGCGCTCGCGGGTCGCGGCGAAGTGGTTGAGGAAGGCGTTGGCGTACGCGTAGTCGGCCTGGCCCAGGTTCCCGGTCTCGGCGGTCACCGAGGAGAACAGCACGAAGAAGTCGAGCGGGTCGCCGGCCGTGGCCCGGTCCAGGTGGAGCGTGCCGTCCACCTTGGGTGCGAGCACCTCGGCGATCTCGGAGTCGGTCTTGCGGACCGCCCGCGCGTCCCGGTGGACCCCGGCCGCGTGCACGACACCGTGCAGGTCTCCGTACCGGCGGTGGATCTCGTCGATCAACTCCCGGGTGGCCTCGGACGAGCCGAGGTCGGCGCGGCGGTACCAGACGGTGCTGCCGTCGCGGCCGAGCGCGCGGACCCGTTCGGCCGTCTCCTCGTCCAGCGCGGAGCGGCCGACCAGCACGAGGTTGACCGGCGCCTGCGCGGCGAGGAAGCCGGCGAAGATCAGGCCGAGCGCGCCGGCGCCGCCGGTGACCAGGTAGCAGCCTCCGGGACGCAGCTCCGGACGCGGACCGGACCCATGCCCGGGTACCGGCTCTGGTATCTCCTCGTCGAGCTCCCGGACCAGCCGTTCCGTTCCGCACAGTCGCAGCTCGGCGACCCCCCGGCCCGCGCCGCGTCCGGCCTCTGCGGCGAGCAGTGCCGCCCTGGCGCGCGGGTCGCCTTCCGTGGACTCCAGCTCCACCCTGGTGGCCGAGAAGGTGCTGTGCTCCAGGGCGAGCGTCCTGAGCAGTGCGCCCAGCGCGGCGTGCTGCGGCTGCTCGGCCGCCGGTCCGTGCACCACCACGGCGTGCAGCGGCCTGGTGCGGTTGCGGCGCAGCAGAGCGGTCAGCGTCCGGAACAGGCCGCTCAGCGACTGCCCGGCCGGGGACGCCGGGGACAGGGACGCGGCCGGGGAGAGCGGCGCGTCCGGGCAGGTCTGCATGACCAGATCGGGCAGCCGACGCTGCCGCGCGAGCACGGCGAGCAGCCGCTCGTACTGGTTGTGGTCCTGCCACTCGAGGGTGTACCGGTCGGGACCGCTCTCCGCGAAGGCGGCTCCCGGTGCGGCGGTGACGACGCGGTTCGCGCCGCGCCGGACGAGTTCCTCGGCGAGAACGGTGCCGTCGAGGGTGTCGTCGGCGTGCAGCAGCAGGACGGTGCGGCCCTGGAGTGACGATTCGTCAGCGGGTTGCGGCCGCCAGGCGGGCCGGAGCAGCCGCAACGTGCCGACCCGTTCCGGCTCGGCCGCCTTCTCGGCCTCGGGGGTCGGCTGCGGTTCGGTGACCGGCGGCCGTTCGGTGACCGGCGGCCGTTCGGCGACCCGCGCCGGGGGCACGCTGGTCTCCGTGGTCTCCGGCACAGCGGCGGGCCGGGGCTCGGGGGCGGGCGTCTCGATCCAAAAGCTCCTGCGCTCGAAGGGGTAGGTGGGCAGCTGCACGGCCCGGCGCGGCGCGCCCGGCCAGAGCCGGCGCCAGTCGACCCGGGCGCCCGACGTCCAGGCGGCTGCCAGGGCGTCCAGGTCGGGGTGGTCCGCCCGTCCGGCGACGTCCCGTGCCGACGCCTGTTCCTGTGCCTGCGCCTGTCCTGCGGGCCTGGCGCTCCCGGTGTACACCCGAGGGTCCTGCGATCCGGCCGCGAAGGCGCGCAGCAGGGCGGCCAGCCCCTCGGCGCCGTCCCCGGCCGGAACGCGGACGGCGAGGCGTTCGGCCATCGCCCGGCGGCCGAGCTGGGTGGTCCTGGCCAGGTCGGCCAAGTAGGTCGGGTCGGTCGGGTCGGTGGCGGGGCGGTCCTCCAGGAAATCCGCGAACCGGGTTGCCATGTCGACGAGTTGGCCCTGGGTGCGGGCCGAGAGCAGGACGAGCTGCTCCCCCCGGTTCACGACACCGGCATCGGCTGCGGCTGCCGCATCGGGCTGCGGGAGGTACTCCTCGACGACGAGGTGGACGTTGGCGCCACCGGCCCCGAAGGAGCTGACCCCGGCTCGGCGGAGCAGGGTGACCGGCAGCCCGTCGGCTCCGGTCCGCCGCAGCGGGACCCAGTCGGCCGGGCCGGGGACGGGGGCGAGCCCGTTCCCGGCGAAGTCGATCTTCGGGTTGGGGGTGCTGAGGCCGACGGCGGGGGCGAGTCTGCCGTGCCGCAGTTGCAGCAGCACCTTGGTGAGGCCGGCGATGCCCGCCGCGCCTTCCAGGTGGCCGATGTTGGCCTTCACCGAGCCGACCGTGCAGCGCTCCCGCCCCGGGGAGGCGCCGTCGCGCAGGGCGCGGCCGAGGGCGGCGATCTCGATCGGGTCGCCGAGCTCGGTTCCGGTGCCGTGCGCCTCGACGTAGCCGATCGTGTCCGGCGCGACCCCCGCGCGGCGCAGCGCGTCGGCGACGAGCGCGGCCTGGGCGTTGGGGTTGGGAACGGTGTAACCGCCGGTCTTCCCACCGGCGTTCATGGCACCGCCGCGGATCACCGCCCAGATCCGGTCGCCGTCGGCGACCGCCCTGCCGAGCGGTTTCAGCAGGACGGCGCCCACGCCCTCGCCCGGCACGATGCCGTCCGCCGAGGCGTCGAAGACCTTGCAGGCGCCATCGCCGGAGAGCATGTTCATCGCGCTGAGGGCCACGTGGTGGGACGGGTGCAGGATGAGGTTCACCCCGCCCGCGACGGCCATCCGGCACTCGCCGCGCCGGAGGCTCTCGCAGGCCAGGTGCACCGCCGTGAGCGAGGACGAGCACGCCGAGTCGACGGCGAAGCTGGGGCCGTGGAAGTCGAAGAAGTACGAGACCCGGTTGGCCAGCGACCAGTACGCGGAGTGCGCACCCGCGAGCCGGCCGTGTTCCCAGGCGGTGGCGCCGAGTTGGCCGTATGTCCCGTACATGGTTCCGACGAACACGCCGGTGGACTGTTCGTGCGTGTGCTCGCCGAGATAGCCGGTCTCCTCCAGCAGGTTCCAGGCAGTCTCCAGGAAGAGGCGCTCCTGCGGGTCGATGTCGGCCGCGTCCCGGGCGAGGATGCCGAAGAAGGCGGGGTCGAACCGGTCGACCTCCTCCAGGAAGCCGCCCCAACGGGAGTTGGTGCGCTGGGGGCGTCCGCGCCTGGGGTCATAGGTCGGCCGCCAGTCCCAGCGTTCGGCGGGCACCTCGGTGACGGAACTGACGCCCGCCGCCAGGTTCTGCCAGAAGGCGTCGAGGTCGCGGGCACCCGGGTAGCGCCCGGTGACGCCGACGACCGCGATCGCGTCGGCAAGCGGGTCCACGGCGTCGGCGGCGTCGGCCAGGACGAGAGCGGCGCCCGGGGTGCCGTGGGTGACAGGGGTGACAGAAGGGGCAGAGGAGACAGGAGAGACGGGAGCAGCCTGGGCTGCGGGGGCAACGGCCGGAGCGAGCAGCGTGGCGAGTCGTGCGCCGTGTTCGGCCGAGAGGTGGTCGGCCAGCTGTCCGATCGTCAGGTGCTCGAAGAGCAGGGTGGCGGGCAGGCTGCCCAGGTCCCGCTCGAACCGGCCGACGATCTGCAGGCTCACCAGGGAGTCCACTCCGAAGGTCTCGAAGGTGGCGGCGGCGTCCAGGTCCGCCTCGCGGTGCTTCAGCACCTCCGCGAAGACCTGCCGCACGTACCGTCGCACGTCCGCTCCGCCGGGGCGGTCGGCCGGGGCCGTCGCTCCGGTCAGGGGGCGGGCGAGGATCACGCACTGCTCGCTGTCGTCGCCTTCGCTCCCCGGGGTGCCCAGGACCTCCTCGGTGCGCAGGCCGGCGGCCGACAGGGCGGCCCGCCACTGGGCGGGGCCGAGCAGCGGGGCGTCGGTGAGCCGCTGCTGCGGATCGGCGAAGCGCCACCAGCCGCCGGTCAGGCCGAAGGTGAGCGTGAGGAAGTCGGAGGCCCGGGTGACCTCGTTCACCAGCAGCAGCCCGTCCGGCCGGAGCAGGGCGCGGGTGTGCCCGAGCGTGTGGGCGATCGACTCGGTGGCGTGCAGCACGTTGGTCGCCAGCACCACGTCGTAGCCGCCGGGGGCGAAGCCCTGACCGAGCGGGTCCCGTTCGATGTCGAGCAGCCGGAAGCGGGCGAAGGGGTGGTCGGCGCCGAACGCCTCGCGGCCGTGCGCCAGGAAGGCCGGGGAGACGTCGGTGTAGTCGTACTCCAGGGTCGTGCCGGTCCGGGCGCAGGCCGCGAGGACGGCCGCCGAACTGCCGCCGGTGCCCGCGCCGATCTCCAGCACCCGGACCACCGGACGGTCCGCACAGGCGCGGCGCACCGCCTCGGCCGTCCGCTCCGCGAGCAGCGCGTTGAAGTGGTCGACGATCGGCTGGCCTCGGTAGACGCCCTCCACGAGGCTCATCGAGCCGCCCGGGAACAGCACCTCCGTCGCCCTGCGGCGACCGGCCAGGACGTCCCCGAGGGCAGCCGTGCAGGCCGAGAGCAGCGCCGTGTGCGGGGCCATCTCCGGGTACCGATCGGTGAGACCTGCCGGGTCGGCCGCAGGAGCGGGACGGTCCGGCCGCAGGGTGACGGTGTCACCGTCGAGCAGCACCGCACCGGCCCGGTCGAGCAGGCGCAGCAGTGCGTCGAACAGCGGCCGGTGCCGGTCCAGGACCCCGAGGTCGGCACGCAGGTCGGCGACCCGGACCGGCAGGCCGGGCGGGTGCAGCAGGTCCCAGCCCTCCGCCAGCGCGGCGGCCGAGTGGCGGGCGGCCGCGTCGAGTTCGGCGAAGGCGCGGCGGGCCCGGCGGACGGGGCTGTCCTGGGTGCCGTCGAGGCCCTCGGGAGCGTGGCCGGCCGGGACGGGCCGTACTGCGAGGGGCTCGGACTCGGACCCCAGGACGGCCTCAGCCGCAGACTCGGTCTGTCGGGCGCCGGTCCGCGCCGGGACGGGGGCTGCGGATTCGACGCCGATGCCCGCCAGCCAGGCTGCCGAGGCCCGGACCACCAGCGCCTGTGGGACGTCCGCGGCAAGGAGCCGGGTCAGAGCGGCGATGCCCTCGGGCTCCTCCACCGAGCCGACCCCGAGGGCGGCCAGGCGCTCCCGGTGCATCTGGTCGGCGACGGCGCCGATTCCGCCCCAGTAGCCCCAGTTGACCACCGAGGCGGGTACGCCGCGACCGCGCAGCCAGAGCGCGTAGGCGTCCTCCCAGGTACTGGCGGAGGCGTAGTTGGCCTGCCCGGCACTGTCCACGAAGCTGGCGGCCGAGGAGAAGAACACCAGGAAGTCGAGCGGTTCACCGGCCAGCGCACGGTGGAAGGCACGGGCCCCCGCCACCTTCGCGCGGTGCACCTCGGTGACGTCCGTCTCGTCGAGGTTCACGAGCGAGCGGTCGCGCAGGACGAGGCCGGCGTGGAACGCACCGTTGACCGGCCCGAGTTCGGCCCTGACCCGGGCCAGCGCACCGGCGACCGCGTCGGGTTGGGCCAGGTCTGCGGTGAAGTACCTTACCTGGCCGCCGAGTTCGGACACTTCGGCGATTCTGGCGCGCAGCTCGGGGGTCTCCGGACTGCGGCCGAGCCAGGCGACGCTCGCGCCCACCGTCCGGCAGAGGTGGCGGGTGAGCGCGGTACCGATGCCGCCGGCGCCGCCCGCGATCACGTACACGCCGCCGGGGCGGAACACCTCGGCCGTCCGGCCCTCGGGGAGCCGCAGTTCGCGGAAGCCGCGGCGCAGCCGGCGTCCGCCGCGCAGGGCGACCAGGCGTTCGGTGCCGTCCTCGGCGAGGATCCGACGGGCGGTCGGACCCGGCTCCGCGCCCGGCTCGACGTCCAGGCAGCAGACCGACCAGCGCGGATACTCCGCAGCCACCGCGCCCGCCAGCCCGAACAGGGCTGCGCCGTAGGGGTCGAGGACGTCCCCGGGATCCGCCCCCAGGCAGCCCTCCGTGACGATCCGGATCTCCGGGCCGTCACCGGAGCCCCGCTCGATCAGTGGCCGCAGCACCCGGAGCAGGGCGAGGGTGAACCGGGTCGGCGCGTCGTCGGGCAGCCCAGCCGTGGTGTCGGGCAACCCAACTGCGCTCTCGGGCGACCCGGGTGCGGCATCGGGCAGCCCCGCTGTGGCGCGGCCGACGAGGAAGTACAGCAGGTCCGGGGCCGGGCCGAGCGGTTCGGCCGGTGTGCCGTCGCCGTCCAGCCGCACGGTCCGGACCTCCCCGGCCGGGTCGGCGGCCGCCCTGGCCGCCAGGAGCGCCCGCGCGAGCGGCTCGGTGTCGGCGGTGTGCAGGACAAGCGCCCGGCGGCCGGTGCCGGCGCTCCGGGGCTGCGGCGGCTCGGCGGCCAGCCACTGCGGGACGAACAGCATGCCCCGCAGCGCGTCCGGCGCCGGTCGCACCGCGAATCCCTCCACCCTTACACACACCGCTCCCTGACGGTCCGTCACCGTGAGGTCGAAGGTGCGCGGTCCGCGCCGGACGGCGTGCGCCCAACCGGGGCCGGTGAGCGGGGCGAGGAGGTCGAGTCGTTCCAGGGCGAACGGGAGCGCGGGCACGCCGGCGGGGGTGTCGGCCAGCACTGCGGCGGTCTGCAGTGCGGCGTCCAGCAGGGCCGGGTGCAGCAGGAAGCCGTCGGCGCCGGCGCCGTCCGGGGCGAGCAGCTCGCCCAGGGCTTCGTCGCGCCCGTGGCGCACCTCGCGGAGCAGGCGGAACGACGGCCCGTAGCCGATCCCGGCGGCGGAGAACGCCGCGTACAGCTCGTCGGCCGAGCGGCGGTGCGCAAGCCCGGCCGCGATCGTCTCCGGATCGATCCGCGCAGACTCCGCCGAGGCGGCGAGCGGGTCGGCGAGCGGGGCGGGAAGCGGGGCGGGAAGCGGGGCGACGGCGCCCTCGGCACAGTGCGGCGCGGCGGGCCCGTCGGCAGTCAGGGCGAAGGTGCAGGCGGTGTCCGGTCCCGTCAGGCGCAGTAGCGGCCGGACCGGGCCGTACACCTCGAACGGGCGGAGCCAGCGGACTGCGGACAGCCGGAGGCGTCGGCTGCCGAACCGGCGGGCGGCGGCTGCGGCGGCCAGTTCCAGGGCCGCGGTGCCGGGCAGCACCGGCGTACCCGCGACGGCGTGCTCGGCCACCGGCCAGCCGTCGGGCCGGATGACGCCCTCCAGCGCCGTCGCGGGAGGGGGTTCGGGGGACACGGCGGGCGCGATCCAGTGGCGGTCGGCGGCGAAGCGGTAGGTCGGCAGCGGAATCCGCCGGCCACCGCTGCCCTCGGTGCGGCCCTTCCAGTCACAGACGGCTCCCGCGACGTACGCGGCGGCGGTCCGCTCCGCTCCGTCCGCGTCGGCCGCATCGGCCGCCACCGGCTGCGGCGCCGAGCTGCGCCGGCAGTGCGGGCCGTGCCCGCCGGCCAGCAGAATCTCCAGGCCCGCACGCAGTTCGGCGCTGTCGGCCGCCACGACGGCGGCCCGGACGGGCAGGTGGCGGCGGCCGAGCGCCAGCGTCAGGGCGACGTCGCGAATGTCCGGCCTATGCCCCAATGCCCGGGAAAGGTCGGCCAGTTGACGCACCAGGCCGTCCTCGGTGCGTGCCGAGACGGGCACCACCACCCGCTCGGCCCGGGGGCCGCTCGGCCGCTCCGGTCGGGCCGGCGCCTCGGCCACGACCAGATGGCAGTTGGTGCCGCTGAAGCCGAAGCTGCTGACGGCGGCGATGCGGCGACCGCCCGGTCCTGGCCGCCAGTCGGTCGGTCGGGTCACCACGTAGAACGGGCTCTCCGCGAGGTCGATCTTCGGGTTCGGGGTCTCGAACCCGGCCGTGGGCGGCAGCTCGCGGTGGCGCAGGGCCAGCAGCACCTTGAGCAGGCCGGCGATGCCGGCGGCCATCGTGGTGTGGCCGATGTTGCCCTTCACCGAGCCCAGGCCGCAGAAGCCGGTCCGGCCGGTACCGGCCCGGAACACCTCGTGGAGGGCCTTGACCTCGATCGGGTCGCCGAGTTCGGTGCCGGTGCCGTGCGCCTCGACGTAGCCGATCTCGTCGGGCGAGACCCCCGCCATCCGGTGCACCCGTCGCAGCAGGTCGGCCTGGGAGTTGGCACTCGGCGCGGTGATGCCGTTGGTCTTCCCGTCGCCGTTGACGCCGACCGCGCGGATCACGCCGTGGATGTGATCGCCGTCGGCGAGCGCCCGATCCAGGCTCTTGAGCACGACCACCCCGACGCCCTCGCCGAGCACGATCCCGTCGGCGGAGGCGTCGAACGGCGCGCTCCGCCCGGTCGGCGAGAGCATGCCGGTGTTGCTGGTGCGGATGTGCATCTGCGGGGTCACCATCAGCGCCACGCCGCCGGCCAGCGCCAGCTCGCAGCCGCCCGACCGGATGCTCTCGCAGGCCAGCTGCACCGCGGTCAGCGAGGAGGAGCAGGCGGTGTCCACGGCCATGGTCGGGCCGGTGAGGTCGAGGAAGTAACCGATCCGGGCGGCGAGGATGGAGGGGGACGTACCGAGGAAGGCGTGCCCGGTGTCCGACTGCCCGGCTTCGTCGAGCAGCTTCTGGTAGTCGCCGGCGCCGCAGCCGACGAACACTCCGCAGCGAAGCCCGCTGCCGGGCCCGGCCGCGTAGCCGGCGTCCGCCAGGCCCTTCCATGCCTCCTGGAGGAAGATCCGCTGCTGCGGGTCCATGGCCTCCGCCTCCAGCGGCGAGAGGTTGAAGAACGCCGGATCGAAGCGGTCGATGTCGTCCAGCAGGGCCGCCCAGCGGCTGTAGGTGCGGTCGGGCACAGTCCGGTCCGCGTCGTACCAGCGGTCGACGTCCCAGCGCTCGGGCGGGATCTCGGCGATGCTACTGCGGCCGGACCGCAGGTTCCGCCAGAAGGCGTCCAGGTCCGGGGCGTCCGGGAAGCGGCCCGCCATCCCGATCACGGCGATGTCGCCGACCCGGCGGGGCCCTGCGGCGTCGGCTTCGGCGTCCGCCTCGGGCTCGGGCTCGGGCTCGGGGGCCTGCGCGACGGGTACCGGGCGCAGCGTGATGCGGGGGGCCGCGCCGAGTAGGGCCTGGGCGGCGGCGGGCCGGGCGGCGGGTGTGGCCAGGGACAGCGGGGCGAGGGAGAACGGAGCGGCGGGCGGCGCGGCCACGGAGAGCAGCGCGGGCTCGTCGGCGTGTGGCGGCGGCTCCGGTGCGGGCCCGCGCTGCTCTCCGCCGCCGGACTGCGGCTCCGGCCGTGGCCGGGCCTGCGGGCGCAGGGCCTCGGCGTGCAGCGAGCGCGAACGGGCGGCCGCCAGCAGGACGGCCTCGGTCAACGCCCCGATGGTGGGGTGGTCGTAGACGGTCACCGCGTCGAGCTGGACGCCGAACCGTTCACCCAGATCCCGGACGATCTCCACCGCACCGATCGAGTCCAGGCCGAGCTCGCTGAAGGTGAGTTCGGGGTCGATCTCCGTCCGGTCCAGGTAGAGGACGGCGCCCAGGGAGCTCTCCACGGCCGACCGGACCTCCGCCGGATCGATCGCGGGCACGGCCTCCGGCTCCGGAACGGGGTCAGCCTCCTGAACGGGTACGCCGACAGCAGCCGTGGCAACGGCCGGGCCCTGGACCGGGGCGGGGGTTGCCGGATCGCCCTGGCGGAACGTCCGTACCTTCTCGAAGTGCCGGCGGACCAGCTCCAGCGACTGTTCGCCGAGTACCGCCTCGTGCATCCGCACCTCACCCGAGATGACCTCCGGCAGGACGCCCAGCGTCCGTCCCGCCAACTCGGCCTTCAGGGTGGCGATCACGGAGGCGGGCTTGGCGGCGACGGTCCGCGCCAGGTCGAGTGCGGCGGCCAGCACCTGCTCACGCGGGCGGACGGCCATCGCGGCCCCGCGCCGCCGCAGCTCCTCTCCGGTGAACGCCGAGCCGGTGAACAGCATCTCGGCCGCCGTCGTCCGTCCGAACCGCTGCTCCAGGATGTACGTGGCGCCCATGCCGGGTGTGAAGCCGTAGCTCACGAAGTTGGCGCTGTAGAGGCCCTCCTCGGCCATCACCACCAGATCGCCGTACAGGCCGAAGGCCAGTCCGCCGCCGGACGCGTGGCCCTGGACGGCCGTCACCACCGGCCGGCTGCAGCGCAGCAGCCCCTCGTACAGGAAGGACTCGTCGGTGAAGCTCCCCCGGCCGACGGAGAGCGCCTCCAGCGCCTCGGGGGTGGCGCCCATGCTGAACACGCTGCCGCTGCCGGTGAGCACCACCGCCCGGACGTCGTTCCTGGTCTCGATCTCGGCGAAGACCGCGCGCAGTGAGCCGAGCAGCCGGTCGGTGAACATCGTGCCGCCGAGGACGACCATCGCCACGCCCTGCCCGAGGACGCGCAGTTCCGCCTCGCCGTCCGTCGCGGTGACCGTTCCGGGCAGGGCGGTCTCGTCGGCGTCGTGGCCGGTGGCGGGGGCAGTGGTCCCGACGGGAGTGCTGACGGTGGCCGGGGCCGTCGCTGTGGCCGGGCCGCCCACGGCAGCGGGGCGGGTGCCGGCAGGCGCCTCGGGTGCGGCGGCCGGGCCGGACCGGTGCCACTCGCCCACCCAGTAGCGCTCCTCGTGGAACGGGTAGCCGGGCAGCGCCACCCGCCGGGCGGCCGGGGCCCCGGCCGCCCGGCAGGCGTGCCAGTCGACCTCCGCACCGGCGACCCAGTGGGCCGCCAGCTTGTCCAGTTCACCGGCCCGGTGCAGGGCCGCCGGGTCGTCGGCGGGGCCGTCCTGCCGGGCGGCGCTGCCCCGGTACTCGCCGTCCTCGGGCGGTTCGCCGCCCACCAGCCGCCGGAGCGCCGCGCGCAGCGCGGGCAGTCCGTCGGTGACCGCCGCCCAGCGTTCCTTCATCGGTGCCCGGCCGACCTGGAGGGTGTGCGCGAGGTCCTCCGGACGGGCGGGGCCGTCGGTCGGCGCCGCCGAGGCCGCGAACACGTCGGCCAGCTCCGCGAGCGTGCCGTCCGGGGCGAGGTGCGCCAGGTCGTCGGGGGCGCCGGACAGGGTGCAGAGCCGGGCCAGCCCGGCTGCGTCGACCCCGAGGTCGTCCAGGGTCTCGCCGCCGTCGAGGGCCGCGGCAGGCACTCCGAGCAGGTCGGCGACGGCGCCGTGCAGCCGCCCCCGGGCGGCGTGCCGCCGCTGCTCGGCGAGCGCGGCGGTGGCTGCCCCGCCGGTGCCGTCCGGGTCCAGGTGGGCCAGCAGGGCCGCGGCACGTTCGCGCAGCGCCCGGTCGTCGCGCGCGGAGAGCACGTAGAGCTGCGGGCCGGTCGCTACGGGGCGGTCGTCACTCGGTTCGTGGGCCTCCAGGACGACGTGGACGTTGGAGCCGCCCGCGCCGAAGGCGCTGAGGCCGGCCCGGCGCGGCCCGTGCGCCGGGCGCGGCCACGGCTGGACGGCGGTCTGCACCCGGAACGGCCCGTCGCCGAGGTCGAGTTCGGGGTTGAGCCGCTCAGTGTGCAGGCTGGGCGCCAGTAGGCCGTGCCGGAACTGGAGGAGCACCTTGGTCAGGCCGGCGATCCCGGCGGCGCTCTCCAGGTGGCCGATGTTGGACTTCACCGAGCCGATCGCGCAGCTGCCGGGCGCGTCCGTGGCGTCGGCGAACGCCCGGCGCAGGCCCTCCAGTTCGATCGGGTCGCCGAGCGAGGTTCCGGTGCCGTGCGCCTCGATGTAGCCGATGGTGTCCGGTGCGACGCCGGAGCCCTCGACGGCCCGGGAGATCACCTCGGCCTGCGCGGCCGGGCTGGGCACGGTGAACCCGCTGGTCCGCCCGCTGTGGCCGAGGGCGCTGCCCTTGATGACGCCGTGGACGTGGTCTCCGTCCGCGAGGGCGCGGGCCAGCGGTTTGAGCAGTACCGCGCCGACCCCCTCGCCGGGCACGTAGCCGGTGCCGCCCGCGCCGAAGGCCCGGCACCGCCCGTCGGTGGACAGCCACTGGCCCTGGGCCAGCTGGAGGTACTTCTGCGGGTGGACGATCGCGTTGACGCCGCCGGCCAGCGCGAGGGTCGACTCGCCGCGCCGGATGCTCTCGACCGCGAGGTGCAGGGCCGTCAGCGAGGAGGAGCAGGCGGTGTCGACGGCCATGCTCGGGCCGTGCAGGTCGAAGGTGAACGACACCCGGTTGGCGACCGAGGCGTGCATCGCGACCGGTGCCACGCCGTCCTCGGCGGTGTCCACCAGCTGGTAGTGGTTCCACATCACGCCGACGAAGACCCCGACCGTCTCCCCGGTCAGCGCGGTGGGCGGGTGCCCGGCGTCCTCCAGCGCCTGCCAGCAGGTCGTGAGGAAGAGCCGCTCCTGCGGGTCCATCCGTTCGGCGTCGCGTCGGGAGATCCCGAAGAAGGCTGGGTCGAAACGGTCGACGCCGGCCATGAAACCGCCCCACCGGCCGTACGTCCGGCCGGTCCGGCCGCGTTCCGGGTGGTAGACGGCCGCGTGGTCCCAGCGGTCGGCCGGTACCTCGGAGATGCAGTCGCGGCCCTCGGCGAGGTTGGCCCAGAAGGCGTCCAGGTCGGGGGCGAGCGGGTAGCGCCCGGCAAGGCCGATGACGGCGATGTCCATCGGGGCCGCCGTGGGCTCGGGCTCGCGCCTCTCCGCACGCTCCGTCTCTGCGGGTTGACGGCTCTCCTCCTGCTCCGTCGCTGCGGGTTGACGACCCTCCGCACGCTCGACCGCCGCGAGTCGCAGGCCCTCCGACTGCTCCGTCACCGCGAGTTGACGGCTCAACAGATCGAGGTCGCCGTGCACGGCGACCACCCGTGGCTCCGTACCGGCCAGGCACTGCCGCAGCAGCCGGAGCCCGTCGGCCGTGGACAGCGCGGCGAGTCCGGAGTCGGCCCGCGCGGGCTCGGCGGACCCGGCCCGCATGCCGCCTTCGGCCCAGTAGGGCCAGGCCACCGAGAGCGTCCGGCCGGTGCGGTCGGAGCGGGCGGCGCGGCGGGCCGCGAAGGCGTCCTGGAAGGCGTTGGCGAAGGCGTAGTCGCACTGGCCCGGATTGGCGAGGGTGCCGGCGATCGACGAGAACAGCACGAACACGCCCAACTCCTGGTCGGCCGTGGCCTCGTCCAGGTGGAGCGTGCCGGCCACCTTGGGGGCCAGCACCTGCGCGACCCGATCCGGCTGCTTGCGGAAGAAAACGGCGTCGTGCACCGCACCGGCGCAGTGGAAGATCCCGTCGAGGCGGCCGTGGATCTCCCGCGCCCCGTCCACGGCGGCCCGTGCGCCGGCGGCGGTGGCCACGTCGGCGCGCACGTAGTGGGCCTCGCCGCCCGCCCGGCGCAGACCGTCGAGCAGCGCGGAGATCTCCGGGCCGAGCGGGCTGCGGCCGCAGAGCACCAGCCGGGCGCCGTACCGCTCGGCCAGGTCCCGGGCGACGGCGGCGCCGATGCCGCCCGCTCCACCGGTGACCAGGTAGACGCCGCCGGCGACCAGGGCCGGTGCGCCACCGCCCGCGCCGGGCCCGGCCACCGGCAGTGGGACCGGCACATGACGGCGTACGGACCGGCGGCCGGCCTCGTGCCGGGTCTGCCGTTCGGCGGCCGGATCGGCCAGCTCGGCGAGGACGGCGGCGGCGATGCGGTCGGCCGGGGGGCCGCCGAGCACCGCCGTGGTGCGGCAGTCGAGCACGGGTGTCTCCGCCGAGACGGTACGGGCGAGCGCGGCCAGTGCCTCCTGCTCGGGGCGGCTGTCCTGGCCCTCCGGTACCGCGTGGACGTGCAGCAGCGTGCAGGGGGTCGCCCGGCGGCTGTCGACGAGGGCTGCGGCGAGCGTCCACAGCCGGGTGTAGCCGGTGAGCGGGTCGCTGTCCGGGCCACTCCCCGAGCCGCTGTCCGGGGCGGTGTCCGAGCCGGCCTCCGGGCCCGGGCCGTCCAGCAGGACGAAGGCCGAGGCGTCCGCCAGGCGGGCGACCAGTTCGGCGCACCGCGCCCGGTCGGTGGGGTCGGCGGTGATCTCGTCCGGCCCCTCCGACGCTGCCGGGGCAGCCGGGGAGCCCGGACGGACGTGGACGACCCGGCGCCCGGAACCGGCCAGGCGGGCGCGCAGCGCGGCCGGCAGCGCAACGTCTGCGGACAGCACCACCAACGGCCCGTCACCACCACCGTCCGGACCGGCTGCGACCGGCTGTTCGATCCACACCGGCCGGTAGCAGCCGATGCCGACCGACCCCGCGTGCGGGCCGGACTCCGCGCGCGGCACCGACGGAACGGCCGTACTCGCCGCCGCCTGCGCGGACGGCAGCCGGACCGTGTGCTTCGCGGTCAGGTGCCGGGCCAGGCCGTCGATGTCGCTGAACTCGAAGAGCAGGGTGGGGTACAGCCGCGTGCCGACGAGTCCCTCCAGCTCGCCGCTCATGGTCAGCATCGCGAGCGAGTCCAGCCCCAGGTCGTAGAAACCGGTGCCGGTGCGGACGGACTCGGCCGGGCGGCCCAGTATTCGTCCGACCATGCCGCGCAGGTACTCGGCCAACTCGCCTGCGGTGGCGGGTTGTACGGAGTCCCCGCCCGCTCGCCGCGCGTCGACCGCAGCTCCGGCCTGTCCGGCCACTGCTCCGGAGACCGCCGCCGGCGGGACCGGTGTCACGGCTGTGACGGCCGTGGCGAGGGCCCGCTCCGGCTCCGCCAGCAGGCGGGTGATCAGCCCGGCGCTGCGGATGCGCTTGCAGCTGAGCTTGCTGAACCCGGCGACGAAGCGCCCGTGTTCGTCGTGGATCAGACAGTCGCTGTACTGGACGTCGCCGGAGGGCGCCAGCACCTCCGGCTGCGGGATGTGGACGTAGCAGCGCCCGGTCGCCCGCCGGGGTGCGCGGAACTCGGCGATGTGCACCGGGATGAACGGGTCGCCGGGGGGCTGGAGTTGGCCGAAGGCGACGATGGTGGCCGCGTCCAGTTTGGCGGGGTGGAGATGGAAGCGCTCCTCGCCCGGGGCACTCTGCGGGTCCAGGTCGAGTTCGGCGAGCAGCCGGCCGCCGCCCTGGTAGAGGGTGCCGAAGCACTTCATCGGCGCGCCGTGCTCGATCCGTTCGGCCCGGGCCTGCGCGTACAGCTCCGCCATGTCCCGCACCCTGGTCGCGGACGCCTTGAGCGCCGCCACCTCCAGATCCGCCGGCAGGGGGGCGTCGTCCCAGGCCAGGTCGGCCGTGAAGTGCGGCTGCCAGTCAGCCGGTTGACCGCCGCCAAGCCGATCTTCGCCGGGCCGATGTTCACCGGGCCGATCTCCGACGGGCCGGCTCAGCGCGGTGACCCGGCGGACCCCGTCCCGTTCCTCGGCGATGCGCAGCCGCACCTCCAGGTCGCGGCCGTCCGCAGTCGCCATCGGGGCGGAGAAGAGGATGTCGCGCAGGACCGCCCGGCGCCAGTCCAGGCCGCGCGCGTCGAGGATGCGCAGGACGACGTCGAGGAACACCGCCCCGGGCATCACCGAGACACCGTGCACCCGGTGGTTCTGCATGATGAAGTCGCTGTGCCGAAGCGTCAGTCGACATTCGATCTCACTGGTGGGCATGGCTGCACATCCCCTCGGCTGTCCGGCGAGTGGCCGCGGCACCGGGTCGCCCTGCACCGGGTCACCCTGCGGCGGGACTCCTGCCCGCAACCTCCCCGGCGGTCACGGGAGTCGGGCTCAAGGGTGACCCTAGCGACGGCGGCGGGCCCGGCCTGCTCAGAATTGAGCGCGCACCGCCGGTCCGCGCGAGCGGCCACGCGGCGGTAAAGCCTCGGGCGGCCGCCGCGGCGACGGGACACGGTCCGGCTCACTCGGCGAGGTCCGGGCCGCCGCCCGCGAGTTCGGCGATCCGGTCGACCGCCTCGGCCTTCAACAGCGCGAGGTCCGTCTTCCCGTTGCCGTTCAGCGGTGCGACGGGCAGCCACCACAGGTGGCCGGGGAGCATGTAGGCGGGCAGTCGCTCGGCGAGCCGGCGGGCCAGCGCGACGAGATCGGGGGCGGGACCGCCGAGCACGTACGCGGCCAGGACGGTCCCGTCCGGCGTGGCGGCCGCGAAGGCCACGGCGTCGGAACCGGTCAGCGCCCGTATCTGGGCCGCCACTTCGCTCGGCTCGACCCGGTAGCCGTTGACCTTCACCTGGGTGTCGTTCCGGCCCAGGTGGATCAGGCCGACGGTGTCGTCGAGCCGCACCCGGTCGCCGGTGCGGTACCAGCGGCGGCCCGCGTGCGTCACGAACCGTCCCCTGTCGTTGGCCGGGTCCAGGTAGCCGCCGAACATCTGCGGGCCGGTCATGCACAGCTCGCCGACGAAGGCGTCCGCGCTGCTGGGCGAGGACAGCAGGAAGTACTCCATACCCTCGTTCGGCACCCCGATCGGCACCGTCCCGCCGCCCGCCGTCCTCGACGCAGCGTCCCCGTCGGGCCCGACGGCGGACCCGACCGGCCCGGGTGGCTCCCAACGGTGGGCGGTGCAGGCGATGGTGAGCTCGGTGGGCCCGTAGATGTTGTCGACGGTGCTGCGGGGCGCGGCCCGGTGCCAGGCGAGTGCGGTGTCCTCGGGCAGCGGCTCGCCGCAGAAGACGGTGTGCCGCAGTCCTGGCATGCTGTCCGCCCCCAGCAGGCCCCGGCTCTGCAGGGCGCGCGCCAGGCTGGGGGTGGTGTGCCAGACCGTCAGCCCGTGGGCCCGGACGCAGCGTGCCGGGTCGAGGGCCTGGAGGCGGGAGAGCGAGTGGACGCAGGCGCCGCTCGCCCAGGCCATGAAGAGGTCGAACATCGCCAGGTCGAAGGTGAGTTCGTAGATCTGACTGAAACGGTCGGCCGGGCCGAAGGAGTACCTGGGCAGCGCCGCCCGCAGGAAGGCGCCGACGTTCCCGTGGCTGATCGGCACCCCCTTGGGGCTGCCGGTCGACCCGGAGGTGAAGAGGATGTAGGCGAGGTCCGCGACGCTGCGCCCGGTGGGCTCGCGGTACTCCTCGGCCAGGCCGTCCGGGATCGCGCCGCCCGGTCCGCGCGGGGCCAGGACGGTCCGCAGCGGCAGCAGCTCCGCGAGCGGCCGGACCTGGGCCGCCCCCGCCGGATCGACGATCAGGGCGTCCACCCCGGCGGCCTCGGCGACGGCCAGGTTGCGGGCGACGGGGTTCTCCGGCCCGAGCGGTACGGCCGCCGCACCGGCGTAGAGCGTGGCGAGCAGACCGGTGTACGCCTCCGGGCTCTTGGCCGCCAGGATGCCGACCCGGGTCGGCGCACCCGCAGGCGCTGCCAGGAGGGCCGCGGCCCAGGCCCGGGCGCGCAGGTCCAGCGTGCGGTAGGCGATCTGCTCGCCGGCCACGGCGAGGGCGGGTCCGTCGGGATTGCGGCGCAGGCCCGTTCGGAACCACTCGTGCAGCAGGGTGGTGCTGGTCATCGGGGTCTCCTTGGTTCGGCCCCGACGAATTGGCTCGGCCCCGACGGAACGTCAGTCGCGCAGGCCGGCCACGACGCCCCACAGTCTGCCTGCGGTGGCGAAGGTGGCGGGCACCATGGCCTCGTCGGGGAGAGTGATGGCGAACTCGTCCTCCAGGACGCCGGCCAGGGCCACCATGCCGAGGGAGTCCAGTCCGAACGCCGGCAGCGGCGCGTCCGGGTCGAGCGGCGCGTGGTCCGGCAGGCCGCGCAGCGCCGACCGGACCGCGTGCTCGTAGGCCGGATTCCACTGCACAGCCATCTCGACCGTCCCCCTTCGTGCCTCGGCGGTGCCCACGGGCGCGGCAAGGCCCCCGCGCAGTGCGGAACGCAGTACGGAACGCAGTACGGAAAGCCGATCCGCCGGATCATTTCCCCGATTTCCCGAGGGGCCGCTCCGGACGTCGTCCCGATTGCGCGCGGCGGGTTTCACCGGCGGGTCGATAATGACGTCTCCGGGCCGGTCGGAATGCTCACTTGTGAGCAGAGGCGCGGCATCCCGCAGTCAATCCTGGAGCGTCTTGCCGCATCCAGGACGACCAGGATGAGAGGACCATGGCCCACTCCGTGCTCGTGGCCGGCACCGGCGGCGCCTCCGCGGTGCTGGCGGGCGCGCTGGCCGCCGCCGCGCCCGTCCCGGCCGCCCTGCTGACGACCGTCCCGACCGTACCGGCTTCGGCGGAACCGGCCATGGCGGGACGAGCCGTGGCGCCCGGCGGGTTTCCGGCCGCGCTGGCGCAGCTGCGGGCGGCAGAGGTCTGGTGGGTGGCTCCCGGTGAACCGGGGCCTGCCGACCTGGCGGCGGGCCGGGCGCTGTTCGCGGCACTGTCCGCACTCGGCGCGCGGGCGCTGCGGGTGGTCACCGTGGGCCCGACCGGCCCGACCGGCCCGACCAGCCCGACCAGCCCGACCGGTTCGACCGGTTCGACCGGCCCGCCCGGCGCCGACCGGCTGCTGCTGCGCGAGGCCGCAGCGGCCGCCCTGGCCGCTGGTGTGCCCTGGCTGGCGATGCGGACCCCGGTGCCGGTGGCTCCCGAGGCGGTTGCCCGGGGCATCCCGGCGGGCGGCCCGCACCTGCTGCTGGACGCCCTGCACGCCTGGCAGGCCGACCTGGAGGAGCGCTGCCCCGGCTATCCGTCCGGACGGGCCTTCCGCCTGGTGGTACCGAGCGGCGCGGCCGTCCCGCTGCTGTCGTCGGACCGGGCCGCCGAGCGGCTCCGGAACCTGGCCGAGGAGCCCGGCGGCGGCCCGTTCCGGGCGCTGGACGCGCCACTCGTCGGGATCGTCGGCCTGCTGCCGGAGCTCGGCGCGGCGTACGGGCTGCGACTGGAGCCGGCCGGGAGCGAACGGGAGCTGGACGCCGTGGAATTAGCCCTGCACCGGCGGCTCACCCCCTTCCGGGCGTTCGCCGCCGCGTGCACCGCCGCATCCTCCGTCGAGCCGCTGCCCGCCCAGCCGCCGCCCGGCGCGCACCGCAGACTACTCCGAGCGGTCCACCTCGGGCTGACCGGCGCTGCCCGGCAGCCGGCACCGCCCGAGTCGGTGTGCTCGGCCGAGGTGGGCGGCGCCGAGCTGGTGGTGCGCAGCAGCGGGCCGGCCGACGGGCCGGTACTGGTGCTGATCAACGCGCTGGGTCAGGAGCGCACGCCCTGGGACCGGCTGACGGCGCTGCTGGCGGCCGGACACCGGGTGGTGGCCTGGGACGTCCGCGGCACCGGCCCGGTCCCGCGTCCGTTCACCCTCGACGATCAGCTGGACGACCTGGCGGGCACGCTCCGGCTGGCCGGGGTGGCGGCGGGCACGCCCGTCCACCTGGTCGGCTGGTGCACGGGCGCCAAGGTCGCCACGGCCTTCCAGCGGCGCGAGCCGGCGGCGGTGGCCTCGCTGGTCTTCCTGAACCCGTCCTTCCGGCTGGACGGGCCCGGCCAGGAGCAGGACACCCCGTACGAGAGCAATCTCGACGCGGTCTGCCGCGGGGTCATCCGCAACCCGGCCCGTGCCGGGCGGCTGCTCCAGCTGTTCGGTCCGTCGGCCGCCGAGGGGACGGACGGCCCGCCGGGGCCGTGGGAGGCGCTGACGGCGGTGTCCCCGGCGCTGCGCGAGTCCGTCCGGCGGCCGTTCCTGGACCGGGACTCCCTGATCAGGTACGCCGGCCAGCTGCTGGACTTCTGGGCGTACGACAGCGCGCCGGACGCGGCGGGCGTGGACGTGCCGGTGCTCTTCGTGACCGCCGAGCACGACGAGGTCGCCTCGCCCGAGCGGGCGCGGGCCGCACTGGTCCACTACCCGCACGCCCGGCATGTCGAGCTGCTCGGCGCCACCCACTACTGCCTCCACGACCGCGCCGACCTGGTGGCGCGGCTGATCGGGGGGTTCGTCCGGGAGCCGGGGTGTCCCGGCGCTGACGGCGAGGAGCTCCGCTGGGAGCGATGAGGCCCGCCCGGCACCGCGGGACTTCCGACTCCACCGGACGGGCGACACCGGACTTCCGACAGCACTGGACAAGGGAGCGAAGCATGACCGAATCGATGGCCTTCGACCGGGTGGCCGACGACTACGACCGGATGCGCGGCGGTCTGGAGCGCGGACGGCAGTCGGCCGCCTCGCTCCACCGCGACCTGGTGCCCGGCCCGGTGCTGGAGGTCGGGGTGGGCACCGGGGTGGTCGCGGTGGGCCTGCAGGAGCTGGGCTGGGAGGTATCGGGGGTTGACGTGTCCGCGCCGATGCTGGCCCGGGCCAGGGAGCGGCTCGGCGACCGGGTCCACCAGGCGGACGCCCGCGACCTGCCGTTCCCGGACGCCTCCTTCGCGAACACCGTCTTCGTCCATGTGCTGCACCTGGTGGGCGACATGGACGCCGCGGTGCGGGAGGCGGCCCGGGTGCTGCGGCCCGGCGGGCGGCTGGTCGCGGTGCACGGCATGCCCGGCGCCGGGCCGGACGAACTGACCGCCGCCCTGGACCGGCTGGCCGTCCTCCAACCGCCGCGCCCGGACACGGCCGCCGGGCTGGCGGCGACCGGCGGCGGCGCCGGGCTCAAGCTGCTCCGGCAGGAGTACGAGCCCGAGTACGAGCGGGCGACCAGCCCGCGGGAGCTGCACGACAGCCTCGCCCGGCGGCTGCCGCCCTACCTGTGGGACGTGGACGGGGAGACCTGGCGGACGGTGGTGGAGCCGGTCCTGGCGGAACTGCTCGCACTGCCCGACCCGGACCGGCCGCGACCGCAGGTCTGGCGGATGCACCGGACGGTGCTGGCGAAGCCGTGACCGGCCCGGCTCCGGCCCCCCGCACCCGCGCGGGGGGCCGGAGCCGGGAGAACGGGACCCCGGGCCGGCAGGTCAGCAGGTCGGCGAGTCAGCGGCTCAGCGGGGGACCAGCTCGAACGAGATCGCCAGGGTGCCGCCGAAGCGCTCCCCGACACTGCGGGCGAGCCCGACCAGCGGGCCCCGGACGTCGGAGACCGGGGGCACCAGCGCCGCCAGGTAGGCGGCGTGCGCCTCCAGCGAGGCGACCGCCTTGTCGACGGCGGCGGTGATGTCGACGGCGTGGGTGGCGTGCGGCGAGTTGGACATCGCCACGTAGCGCACCCCGCCCCAGGGTTCCAGGCCCGGCTCGGGGAAGATCCAGCGGTTGCCCGCGTCACCGACCGCGTCCAGCAGGGCCCGCCCGGTCTCCCGGTGGTCGGGGGTGTTCCAGCGGCCGCTGACGAAACGGTCGTGGTGGTTGAACCCGATCACCAGCTCCGGCCGGTGCCGCCGGATCGCGGCGGTGAAGTCGCGCCGCAGCGCCAGGCCGCCCTCGACCACGCCGTCGCGGTGGTCGAGGAACTCGACCTGCTCCACACCGACGATCGCCGCGCTCGCCCGCTGCTCGTCCTCGCGGACCGCCGCCGCGCGCTCCGGCTCCATCCCGGCGATACCCGCCTCACCACGGGTGGCCAGCAGGTAGGAGACCGACTTGCCGGCGGCGGTCCAGGCGGCGACCGCCCCGGCCGCGCCGAATTCCATGTCGTCCGGGTGCGCGACGACCGCGAGTGCCCTGGTCCAGTCCTCGGGCATGGCCTGCAATTCATCCGTCATGGACCGGAAAATAGCATCCGGCGGAATCCCCGGGAAGTCCGCAGCCAATCCGTGCGAGCATTTCCGGAAATCACTGCCCGCCATTTCGGAAAACGCTCAGTATTGAGCAGCCCGGGGCGGCGGGCGGCGACAGGATGCCCTCGGCCGCAGCACGACCTGGCACCGGACACGACCTGGCGGCGGACACGACTTGGCAGCGGAGAGGAACAGACATGGAGACATCGGCGACCAGCGTGATGACCTGGGACGCGTGGGCCCCCCAGCCGTTCAGTGAGGCCGAGGGCGGACCGGCGCTGTTCCGGGGCAGCGTGGTCAACCACTACCGGGGCGACGTCGACGGCCGGGGCACCCTGGAGTGCCTGATCAGCATCGGGACGGACGGCACCAGCGGCTTCACCGGGCTGGAGCGGGTGGAGGGCCGGATCGGCGACCGGAAGGGCAGCTTCGTACTGCGCATCGAGGGCGCGACGGCGGCCGGGCGGGCCGAGGCCGCGCTGACCGTGGTCCCGGGCTCCGGCACCGGCGAGCTGGCGGGCGTCGCGGGCGGCGGCCGGTACGTCTGCGAGAACCCGGGCCCGGACGGCCACTCCGACGTCGAATTGGATCTCACGTTCGGGTGACGCTCCGCCATATCGCTCACCTGGCAGCCGACTGGGCCTAAGCTCGTGGACGGGTGCGCGGCCCTCCGCCGATGGCCGTGCCCCTGCCCGGCACCGGCCGGGGCGTGCGGGGGCCGCAGTTCTGCCACGAACTGCAGACGGGTCCGCCGCACGCGGAGCCCTCTCCTGGAAGGAAAGCACCATGCCCATTGGCGAACTCGCCGCGATCACGCTGGATGCCCGCGAGCCGAAGGAGCTGGCCGAGTTCTACTGCAAGGTGACCGGCTGGGACGTCCTGTTCAGCAGCGACGACTTCACCTACGTCGGCCCGGCCGGCACGCCGCGGCTCGCCTTCCAGCGGGTCACCGACCACACCGCGCCGCAGTGGCCGGACTCCGCCAAGCAGTTCCACCTGGACTTCAAGGTCGACAGCCTGGACGAGGCCGAGCGGGAGCTGCTGGCCCTCGGCGCGACCAAGCCGGAGTTCCAGCCGGGCGGCGAGAAGTGGCTGGTCCTCAACGACCCTGCGGGGCACCAGTTCTGTATTACCGTCTTCTCCTGACGCCCGAGTCTGCGGGTGCGGTGCCGGTGCCGGGTACACGGCCGGGCACCGCACCCGCGGCCGTGTCCGGCGCTGCCGGGCGGCAGCCGAGGAAGGAGTGCCATGAGCGGATCAGCGGCGACGGGAGAGGTCCTCGACCGGGCCCGGCTCAACCGGGCCACGCTGGCCAGACAGCTGCTCCTGGAGCGAGCCGCACTGCCGGTGCTGGACGCGGTCGAACAGGTCGTCGCGCTCCAGGCGCAGGTCCCCAACCCGCCCTACCTGGGCCTGTGGAGCCGGCTGGCGGACTTCCGCCGCGAGCACCTCACCGAGCTGATGGAGAGCCGCCAGGTGGTGCGGGCGACCATGCTGCGCGCCACCCTGCAGGTGATGTCCGCGCGGGACTTCCTGGACTTCCGCACACCGGTCCAGCCGGCGCTGACCAAGGCCATGCGGGGCTTCATGGGCAAGCGCGCCGAGGGCCTCGACATCGCCGCGCTGACCGCCGAGGCACGCGCACTGGTCGGCGAGCGTCCCCGCAGCTACGGCGAGTTGGGCGCCGAGCTGCTGGCGTCCCGGCCCGACCGGGACGCTTCGGCGCTCGCCTACATCACCCTGCGCACCCATCTGCCGGTCGTGCAGGTACCGCCCGGCGGCACCTGGGGCTCGGGCGCGAACGCGACGTACGCCAACGCCGACGAGTGGCTCGGCAAGGAGCCCTCCCCCGCCGCCGAGCCGGACGGGCTGGTGCTGCGCTACCTGACGGCGTTCGGGCCCGCGAGCGCGAAGGACGTCCAGTCCTGGTCCGGGCTGACCGGGCTGGGCCCGGTGCTCAAGCGGCTGCGCCCCGAACTGCGGGTGTTCCGCGACGACCAGGGCACCGAGCTGTTCGACGTGCCGGACGGCCCGCTGCCGGACGCCGGCACCACCGCGCCGCCGCGCTTCCTGCCCGAGTGGGACAACCTCCTGCTGGCACACGCCGACCGCAGCCGGGTCATCGCCGACGAGCACCGCACCCGGGTCTACCGGCCGGGCGCCCGTGTGCTGCCCACGCTGCTGGTGGACGGCTTCGTCGCGGGCGTGTGGAAGATCCGGAAGGAGCGCAGGTCCGGCGCGGTGCTGGCCGTCGAGACCTTCGGCGGCCTCGGCCCGGCGGACCTGGCCGCGGTGCAGGCGGAGGGCCGACGGCTGCTGGAGTTCGCCGAGCCGGACGCGGCCGGCCACGAGGTCGAGGTGGCGCAGGCCGACTGATCCCGGCCCCGCTGCGGGTGTGCCGCCGACCGGACCGGTCGGCGGCACACTCCGTTCGGCGGACGCAACTCGGCGGACGCAGTTCAGCGGACGTCGCTCAGCGCCAGAGCTGGGGCGTCAGCGCGCTGTCCCGGGTGCTGCCCTGGACGATGATCCGGTCCCAGGAGCCGCCGCCCTTGTCCGCCGAGATCCAGTCCTGGATGTAGCCCGCGCGCGGCGCCTGCGGGTCCGTCCGGGCGTCCAGTCCCATCAGCGTGTAGAGCGAGCCGAGCGACTTCATGTGGATCAGGAAGTGCACCCGGTCCATCGGGCCGAAGGGCTCCTCGAAGAGCAGCACGGTGGCCTGCCCGTCCGCGTTCAGGTTGACGGTCTCGGCGATGGTCCGCGCGAAGACCCGGGCCTCGGCGCGGAAGGCGTAGTTGAAGTCCACCGTGCGCCGCATGATCACACCGGCCGTCGCCGTGTTCAGCGTGCGCTCGGGGGGCGTCGAGGTCTGCTGCTGGGCCGGCTGCACCAGGAACCTCGGCGGAGTGCCGTCGCTGATCGGGCTCATCGCCGGATCCTGCGCCATCGCCTCGGTCGCCGTGCCGAAGATCCCCCACCGGTGCGGCAGCAGCACCGTCTCCTGCACGCTGCCGGGTACGAACGCCTCGTTCCAGGCGTCGCCGTGGCGTTCGGCGACCGCGCCGCCGAAGACGCCGTTGCGCAGGTCGGTGGGGCCGCCCAGGTGCAGCAGCGCCTCGTAGTCCGTCAGCGAGCGGAAGTGCAGCAGCCAGTGCAGGCGGTCCTTGGTGCCGAAGGTCTCCTCGTAGACGAAGGCGGTGGCCAGTTGCCCGTGCTTGGTGTTGATGTACTCGGCCAGCTCGCGGGCCACCGCCCGGGCGGCGTCGGCACGTCCGGGCGCGATCTGGCCGACCCGCTCGACGATGACGCCGGCGCTGGCCGAGTGCAGCACGCTCTCGACCGGCAGGCCGGCCTGGTGCAGGGCGGACGGGACGAAAGTGCCCGAGGCAGTCATGGTCTCTCCCTCAAAGGTGCGTCGGTGGAGGTACTGGACAGGGGACGGCGCCCCCGTGTGCCGGTCGGTCTCAGTCCCGCGCGAGTGCGGCGAACCGCTCACGGACGGTCCGTGCGGCGCCGCGCATCAGCAGCTCGGCGACGGCGTCGACGTGCCGGGCCCGCCAGTCGGCCAGCTCGGTGCCGTGGACGAGGCGGTTGAACGCGCCGATGGCCGGCCCGCTGTGGATCTGGTAGTTGGCCCGCTCGGCCGGATCGCCGGCCCGGGCCGCACTGTTGCTCCGGGCGAAGTAGGAACGGAACACCAGCGCCATCAGGTGCTTGGGGTCGCGCTCGGCCCGCTCCACCTGGTCCGTGCGGCCGATGCCGAGGAAGTACTCGCGGGTCTCCTTCCAGACCTGCTCCAGGGGCCGGCGGAAGCAGGTGCGCTCCAGGCTCCGTCTGGTGGCCTCGTCCAGCTCCGCGAGCGAGCCGTGCTGCCGGTACAGCTGGTGGAGGCGGTTGGCCCGGGCGGCGAAGAGGGTACCCTTCCGCACCACCTGGACCCTGGCCCCGAGTTCGAAGAGGTCTCCGGCGGGCGCGTAGGCGGTGTCCTGGACGTCCAGCGTGGCGAGCAGGTCCTTCACCGCGTCGGACGTGTCGGCCTCGGGCGTGCACTGGTTGACCGAGCCGGTGACCACGAAGTCCGCGCCGAGCATGAAGGCCGCCGCCACCGCCTCCGGGCTGCCGAGGCCGCCGGCCGCGCCGACCCGTACCCGCTCGGGGTAGCCGTACCGTGCGGCGAGTTCGTCGCGCAGCCGGCCGAGCGACGGGACCAGGGTGAGCGCGACGCCGCCGTCGGTGTGGCCGCCGGAGTCGGCCTCCACGCACAGGTCCGCGCTGACCGGCAGCAGCCGGGCGACCTCGCCCTCCTCGCGGGTCAGCCCGCCGGCGGCCACCAGCCGGGCCACCACGGCCTCCGGCGCGGGCGCCAGGAACTCCGCGGCGACCTCGGGCCGGGAGACCTTGGCCAGCACGTGCCGGACCGCCGTCGGACGGCCGTCGGCGTCGCGGTGCGCGCCCGTGAAGCGGAACCGCACCAGGGCCGGGGTGACACCGGTGAAGGCGGCGGCCTCCACGAACCGCACGCCGTACTCCAGACAGAGGTCGACCAGCCGCTCCTCCGGCCCCGGTTCGTCGATGCTGTGCAGCACGTTCACCCCGAACGCGCCGTCGGCGCCCAGCTCCGCACGGATGGTCCCCAGGCCCCGGCGGACGTCCGGCGCGGCGAGCCCGCCGGCCCCGAAGTAGCCCATCAGCCCGGCCCTGGCCAGCCGGACCACCAGCGCGGTCGAGGCGACCCCGCGGAACATCCCGCCGGCCAGGTAGGCGTAGCGCAGGCCGTAGTCCCGGCGGAACTCGGCGCTGCCGAGGGCTGCGGCACCCGGGTCCGGATCCGCCGCCCCCCGGTCCGGTACCGCAGGCGACCGCAGCGGTGCCGAAGCGGCGGGCGGCGGGGGTGCGGCGGAGCGGGCCGGGAGGCGCGGTTCGTTGCGGGCCGTCTCCCAGAACGCGGTGAGCACCGGCGCCGGTCCGATCTCGCGCAGCTCGGACACGCCCTGCCGGAGCAGTTCGTGCATGCTCTCGCGCCACCGCACCGGGCTGTCGATCTGCCGGCCGAGCAACTCGGCCACCGTGCCCGGTCGGTACGGCTCGGCGGTGACGTTGGAGATCACCGGCAGCTGCGGGTCCGCCAGCCGGAAGCCGACCAGGAACCGGGCGAAGCGGCGGGCGGCGTCCGCCATGTGCCGGGAGTGGAAGGCCGTGCCGACGTTGAGCGGGACGCACCGGCCGGTGCCGTGCCGGCGGACCAGCTCCCGCACCGCCGGGATCGCCTCGGCCGGACCGGCGACCACCACCTGGGTCGCCGAGTTGTGGTTGGCGATGTCGACCTCGGTGAGACCGCCGTCGGCCAGCAGCGCGGCGACCTGCTCGGCGGCCAGACCGACGACGGCCGCCATGCCGCCGCCGCCCGCCTCGCCCATCAACTCGCCCCGCCGCGCGACCAGTCGCACACCGGTCTCGAAGTCGAAGCAGCCCGCCGCGAACAGCGCCACGTACTCGCCGAGGCTATGGCCCGCCAGGAAGTCCGGCGCGGCGCCCTCCTCCCGGGCGGCGAGGCAGCCGAGCGCGTTGACCACGAACAGCGCGGGCTGGGCGTACCGGGTGAGCCCCAGCAGGCCGTCCGGGTCCTGGAGGCACAGCTCCCGGACGGAACGGCCGAGCACCCGGTCGGCCGTGGCGCAGTGCTCCGGGTACCGCTCCAGGAGTCCCGCCCCCATGCCCTTGCGCTGCGAGCCCTGACCGGTGAACACCCACGCCTCCATGGCGCGCCCCTCTCCCGTCGAGTTCCTGGGCCGTCGAGTTCTTGGGCGCCGGTCAGGCCGACGTCGGCATCTGGTAGGGCAGCAGCAGGGTGTCCGCGATGCTGCCGTCCAGGAAGGTGCGGCCCCAACTGCCACCGCCCTTGGAGGCGGTGATGAACTCCTTCTCGAACAGCCGGCGGAAGTCCGGATCATGCCGTTCGAGGTCCAGCAGGGCCTGGTAGTCGGCGAACGAGCGCAGGTGGATCAGCCAGTGCAGCTTGTCCATCACGCCGAAGGTCTCCTCGTAGAGGTACGAGGTCACCGCGCCGGCGAGCCGCTCGTTGACGTAGTTCTGCCAGGCGAAGGCGTAGTAGCGGGCCTCCTTGCGGAATTCGTGCCGGGCCTGGCCGGTCCGGTGCACGGTCAGCCCGGCGTTCGCCGAGTTGAGCAGCAGCTCGTCGGCCACCGAGGTCTGGTGCGAGGCCGGGTCGACCCAGGTGTCCCCGGCGTGGCCGCCCTCGTCGTGCACCAGGCCGTGCTGCGGCACCAGGATGCGCTCCTCGACGGTGCCCTCGACCACGGCGCGCCCCCAGGCGCCGCTGCCGTCGTCGTCCACCACCCGGTCGGACTCCAGCAGGTCGATCATCTTCTCGTCGTGGTCGACCATGTGCAGGCTGAGCGCGTAGTCGTTCGGCGACTTCCAGTGGATCAGCCAGTGGATGCGGTCCTGCACCCCGAACGCCTCCTCGTAGAAGAAGAACGAGGCGCCGTTCACGTCGGCCTGGTTCATGTAGCCGATGACGTCGGCGAAGAGCTTCCGGCCGTCCTCGCGGTGCTCGTACTTGAGCTGGGCGCTGCGGGCGATGATGAACCCGGCGTTGCCCGAGTGCAGCAGCTTGTCCGCCGGCACCGAGCTCTGGTGCGAGGCCGGGAGCGGCGCGGCTCCGGTGGCGGTGTGCGGGCGCGGCTGGTCGGTCATGGGCGATGCCCTTCCTGGGGTGAGGTCATGGTCCTCCGGGCGCCCGGCACGCGGCAGATCTGCCGCAACAGGCAACGGGGCGCGCCGTGTTGACGTCCTCCATGGACGTTAGGCGCGCCCCGCTGCGGCGTCTGTGCAGATTTGAGCAGTCCGCCGGTTCAGCCCCGGCCGGCCGCCCCGGCCTGGCCTGCGGCTCCGGCCTGGTCGGCGGCGGGGGCCGCGGGCTGGGGCCTGGGGGTGCTCTCGCGCAGGAAGAAGGAGATCACCAGGGCCACCAGCACCATCGGCACGCAGGTCAGGAAGACGTCGGAGAGCGCGTCGGAGAACGCGGTCAGCACCTGGTGCCTGAGCGGTTCCGCCAGGGCGTGCACCGCCTCCACGTTCGCGCCCAGCCGGGCCCCCGAGCCGGCGGCCGGCATCGCGTCGGCAGGCACCTGCTCGGCCAGGTGGGTGGCGAGCCGGGAGGCGAGGACGGCCCCGAGCACCGCGGTGCCGACGGCCGCGCCGAGCCGCTGGGCGAAGTTGGCCGCACTGGTGGCGGCGCCCATGTCCTTCAGCGGCACGCTGTTCTGCACGGCGGTCACGATGGTCTGCATGGTCAGGCCGACACCCGCACCGAACAGCGCCGAGTAGAGCGCGACCAGCCCGTACGGGGTGTCCACGCCGACGGAGGAGAGCAGCGGCATGGCCACCACCAGCGCCACCGCGCCGCAGATCGGGAAGATCTTGTACTTGCCGGTCTTGCTGATCATCTGGCCGGAGTACATGGAGGTGGCGATGAGCCCGAACATGGCGGGCAGCATGGCCAGTCCGGAGCGCGTCGGCGACATGCCCTGGACCACCTGGAGGTAGACCGGGAGGAAGACGATCCCGCCGAACATCGCGGCTCCGGTGGCGAATCCGAACAGCGCTCCGATGCTGAAGACGCCGTTGCGGAACAGGCTCATCGGCAGCACCGGTTCGGCCGCCCGCTGCTCCACCAGCACGAAGGCGACGGTGAGCAGGACGAACCCGGCGACCAGCGCGAGCGGGCCGGGTGCGCCCCAACCATACTGTGTCCCGGCCCAGTTGAGGTAGAGCAGCAGGGAGGTCACGGCCGCCACCACCAGGCCCGCGCCCGCGTAGTCGATCCGGTGGCTCCGGCGCGCGATCGGCAGGCGCAGCCCGAGCGAGGTCACCACCAGGGCGGCCAGGCCGACCGGGACGTTGACGTAGAACACCCAGCGCCAGCCGGGGCCGTCGGTGAACCAGCCGCCCGCCAGCGGTCCGCCGACGCTCGCCAGCCCGAACACGGCGCCGAACAGGCCCTGGTAGCGTCCGCGCTCCTGCGGCGGGACGACGTCGCCGATCACGCTCAGGGCGAGCACGAACAGGCCGCCGCCGCCCACGCCCTGGAGTGCGCGGAAGACGACCAGCTGGCCGAGGCTCTGGGCCACCCCGCACAGCACCGAGCCGAGCAGGAAGATGACCACGGCGGCCTGGAAGGCCGGCCGGCGGCCATACAGGTCGGAGAGCTTGCCCCAGAGCGGGGTGACCGCCATCGAGGTCAGCAGGTAGGCCGTCACCACCCAGGGCAGCTTGTCGAGGCCGCCCAGGTCGCTGACGATGCGCGGGAGCGCCGTGCCCACCACGGTCTGGTCCAGGGCGGAGAGGAGCATGCCGACCATCACGCCGCCGATGGCCAGCCTGACCTGACTCTGCGTCAGGGTGGCCGGAGCGGGCGCTGCGGGTTCGGTGGCCGACTGGCCGGGTTCGGTAGTGCTCATCGCGGTCCTTCCGGTGTCGCCAGGGGCAGGCCCGGGACAAAGTCCAGTTCGAGGATCGAGGAGACTTGAACGTCGGTTTCTTGAAAGGCACTTGACCGTACAGCAGAATCACCCGATTGCGCCGGGCCTCGCTCCAACCAGAGCCGGCGGCGGCGGAACACCGGGGCGGGCAGCGACTCGCGCACCGGTACTCCGGGCGGGCGCAGCCGGGTGTCCAGGTCGGTGGCGATCAGGTGGGCGTTGGTGCCGCCGAGTCCGAACGAGCTCAGCCCGGCCACCCGCCGCCGTCCGTCCGCGGGCCACGCGGCGGCCCCGGCCGCCGGGCGGAACGGCGAACTTCCGAACTCGAAACGCGGATTGGGCCGTTCGCAGAAGAGCGTGGGCGGCACCACGCCGTGCTCCAGGCAGAGCGCGACCTTGATCAGACCCGCCATCCCGGCCGCACTGAGCAGATGCCCCAGGTTCGACTTGACGCTGCCGATCGCGCAGCCGCCGACCTGGTCGGTGCTCTCCCGGAACACCTCGGTGAGCGCCTGCAGCTCCATCGGATCGCCGATCATGGTGCCGGTGCCGTGTGCCTCCACCAGCCCGACCTCACCGGCGCTGCGGCCAGCGGCGGCGAGCGCCCGCCGGACGACCGCGGCCTGCGCCTGCGGGCTCGGCGTCGTCAGTCCCATGGTGTGGCCGTCGTTGTTGACCGCGACGCCCTCGATCACCGCGTGCACCCGGTCACCGTCGGCGAGCGCGGCGGCGAGCGGCTTCAGCAGCACCGCGCCGACCCCCTCGCCGGGGACGAAGCCGTCGGCCCGCTCGTCGAAGGTCCAGCACCGGCCGGTGGGCGACACCGCGCGCGCCGCGCTGAACTCCAGGTACGGCTGCTCGTCCAGCAGCACCTCGACGCCGCCGGCCAGCGCGACCTCGGCGTCCCCGGCCAGCAGACTGCGGCAGGCCAGCTGGACAGCCACCAGCGAGGACGAACAGGCGCTGTCCACCAGGAGGTTGGGCCCACGGAAGTCGAAGCGGTGGGCGACCTGGGCCGCGATGAAGTTCTGGTCGGACTGCAGCACACCGGCCCGCCAGTCGGCCCGGCGGCCGTAGGAGGAGATCCGGCCGCCTACGAACACCGCCACGTCGCGGCCCCGGAGGCCCTTCGGTCCGTACCCCGCATCCGCGAGGCAGCCCGCGGTCGTCTCCAGGAACAGCCGGATCGCGGGATCGAGGTGGGTGGCCTCCTCGTCACCCAGACCGAACGGTTCCGGGTCGAACTCCTCGACGCCGTCCAGGAATCCGCCCCACTTGCTGACCGTCCGGCCGAGCTCGTGCACCGGCCGGTACCACTCTGCGGGGTCCCAGCGGGCGACGGGCACCTCGCCCACGGCGCACCGGCCGGCGGTGAGCAGATCCCAGTACGCGGCCAGGTCCGGCGCGCCGGGGAAGCGGCAGGCCATGCCGATGATCGCGATCCGGGTGTCGGCCGAGCCCGGAGGCGAGCCGGGAGCAGGGGTGGGAGCGGGAGCGGCGAGCGGAGCCGCGACGGGGTCCGGGGCGGGTGCCGGGCCGGAGCCGGTGGCGGGGACAGGGGCAGGGGCCTGCGGCACGCGGTGGCCCTGGGCGGCCAGCTCCGCGGCCAGCTCGTCCAAGGTCGGGAAGTCCAACAACAGTGACGGCGGCAACCGCCGGCCCACCCCCTCCTCCACCCGCAGCAACAACTCACCCAGCATCACCGACTCCACACCCAGATCCCCGAACTCCACCCCCGCATCGAGCTCCCCCACCGGAATCCCCAACACCCCCGAGAACACCCCGGCCAACCACGCCGCACTCGGCTCCCCCGGTGCCTCCGGTGCCTCCGGTGCTTCCGGTGCTTCCGGTGCTTCCGGTGCTTCCGGTACCGCGAGGGCCGGCGCCGGCTGCGCCCTGCCGGGCAGCTTGGCGAGCGGCAGCACGGCAGGGTCGACCGGGCCCGCCAGCGGGGGCGCGGGCAGGACGGTGCCGCCGGACGGCAGGGCGATGACGCGCTCCAGGATGCGCAGCGCCTCGTCGTCGCCGAGGGCGGCGAGGCCGGCCGGTTCGCAGACGTTGCGGCCGCCCTTGCCCGAGCCGCTCTCCCGCCACATCGGCCAGTTCACCGAGCGGTACCAGCCCTGGCCGGACTTCAGCCGCTCGGCCGCCACGAAGTCGAGGCAGGCGTTGGCGGCGGCGTAGTCGGTGACCCCGGTGGCCAGCTGCGGCACGGCGGCGCAGACCGAGGAGAAGAGCACGAAGAAGTCCGGCCGGTCCCGGTCGCAGAGCCCGGCCAGCACCTGCGCCCCGTCCGCCTTCGGCTCGAAGGTGGCCGCGATGTCGGCGGGCGACTTGTAGGCGAAGGCGGGGTTTCCGGCACCGACCGCCCCGGCGCAGTGCACCACCCCGGCGATCGGCCCGAACCGTGCCCGTACCCGGTCGAGGAACGCGCTGACCGCCGGACGGTCGGTCAGCGGGCCGGTGTGCCAGTCGACTTCGACGCCCGCGCGCTCCAGCTCCAGGACGGCGCGGACGGCCTCGGCGGCCACCGGTTCGAGGACCGTGCCGTCCTGCCAGCGGGCCCGGTCGGGCAGCGGCCGCAGACCGGTGATCGCGATCCGCCGGGCGCCGCGGTCCGCCAGGTGGCGGGCCACCCTGGCGCCGATCCCCCGGGTGCCCCCGGTGACCACGTACGCGGCGTCCGGGCGCAGCCGCAGCGGCCGGTGCGGTGCCGCCAGCTCCGCCAGGACCGGCAGCAGGCGCCGGCCGGCCCGGTGGACGACCTCCGCCTGCGGCTCCGGGCGCTGCCACTCGGCCCAGACCGCGGCGGCCAGTTCGCGCTCCCGCCCGTCCGTCAGGTCGGTGTCGAGCACGGTCGCGTCGAGCCGCGGGTACTCGGCGCCGAGCACCCGCAGGAAGCCCGCCGTCCTGGCTCCCGAGAGGTCGGCGGGCACCGGGTCGGGCTCCGGCAGCGCCTGTAGGCCCCGGACGACCTGAAGCCCGCGCCAGGCTGCCGTCGGGCGGCCCGCCAGCAGGGTCTGCACGACGCGCAGCCCGGCCGTCCGGTCCGGGGTGCCCCCCGCCGGCGGCCGGAGCGCGGTCAGGTCGATCCAGCCGCACAGATCGGGGTGCTGCTCCAGCAGACGGCGGGCGACGGCGGCCGCCTCCGCACCGTCCCGGTAGCCCGGCACCCCGTCGCCCCGGTCCGCGCCGGCCCGGACCACCAGGACGCGGTGCGGCCCGGACTCGGCCAGCGCCCTGGCGAGCGGTTCCCCGGCCTCGTGGCACAGGCAGAGCACCACTCCACCGGCCGGTCCCCCGCTGACGGTCGCGGGGACGCCGGCAGGCGCAGACGGCGCCTCTACCCAGGTACGGCGGAGCAGCGGGGTCTCCGGCCCTGCGGTCACCACCGGCACCGACTCTCGCTCCGACTCGGGCGCGGAGACCGTCGGCTGCGGCGCAACTGCCGCCCCGGAGAAGGCGGTTGGCACCGGTCCCGCCGTCTCCGGCACCCAGCAGCGCATCCGCGCGAAGGGGTAGGTCGGCAGCGAGACGATCCGGGGCAGCCCGTCCATATCGTCCCGGTACAGCCGCTGCCAGTCGATCCGACCGCCCTCGACCCAGTGCCGGGCCAGCGCGGCGAGGTCGGCCTGGTCTTCCCGGGCGGCGTCCTGTGGCTCGGCAGCCTCGGCGCGCGCACCCGCCGGCACCCGGCCGAGCACCGCCGCGCCCGTCCGCCCTTCGGCCAACGCGTCGAGCTGCGCGAGGAGTTCGGCGTGGTCGCGGACGACCATCGCGGCGCGTTCACGCAGCGGCTCCCGGCCGACCGCGAGACTGTAGGCGAGGTCGCGGAGCGCCGGCCCGGCCGGGGGCGCTGCCGGGGTACCGCCGAACGTCCGCACCAGCCGGGCGGCGAGCTCCCCGGCCGTCGCTGCGGAGCCGGTGCCGTCGGCGGCGATCCGGGCGAGTTCGGCCAGCAGGCCGCCAGTGTCGGGGCCGGTGTCGGCGGCGGGCTGCGCGGACCGGTCCGCCGCTGCCCCGGGGACCGGACGCAACCGGTCCACCAGGCGTCCGGCCAGCTCGCGCAGTGCACGGCCGTCATGGCCGGAGAGCACCACCAGCTCGGGGCGGCCGGGTCGTTGCACCGACGGCTGCGGCGGCTCGGGCGCCTCCTCCAGCACCACATGGGTGATCGTCCCGCCGGCGCCGAAGGAGCTGATCCCGGCCCGGCGGGGTGCCCGTCGGCCATCGGCGGACGGTTCGGGCGCGGGCCATTCGGCGGCCTCGCGCTGGACCCGGAACGGCACCTCGTCCCAGGCGACGTTCGGGTTGAGCTCCTCCGCGTGCAGCGAGGGAGCGAACCGGTGGTGCTTCAGCTGGAGCACCACCTTGGTCAGCCCGGCGATACCGGCGGCCGCCTCGACATGACCGACGACCGACTTCACCGAACCGATCGGCAGGGAGCCGACGGGCCGGTCCGGCGACCCGAACACCCGCTGCAGCCCGTTGATCTCCACCGGGTCGCCGAGCGCGGTGCCCGCGCCGTGTGCCTCCAGGTACCCGATCGAGGACGGCTCGACCCCCGCGTCGTCGAGGGCCCGGCGCACCACCTCGGCCTGGGCGACCGGACTCGGCACGATGTACCCGTTCGTCCGGCCGGCGTGCACCACGCCGGTACCGCGCACCACGGCGTGCACCCGGTCGCCGTCCGCCAGTGCCCGGGCCAGCGGCTTCAGCAGCACCACGCCGACGCCCTCGGACGGGACGAAGCCGTCGCCGCCCAGCCCGAAACTGCGGCAGCGCAGGCTGGAGGAGGTCAGCTGCATCTCGCGCTGCTGGATGAACTTGTTCGGGTGCAGCGAGAGGTTGATCCCACCGGCGATGGCCAACTCGCAGTCCCCGCTGCGGAGTTCCTTCACCGCCAGGTGCAGCGCGGTCAGCGAGGAGGAGCACATGGTGTCGACGGTGAGGCTGGCGCCGTTGAGGTCCAGCAGGTACGAGACCCGGTTGGCGATGTTGCCGAGCGCCCCGCCCGAGTACCCGGGGCGGCCGCGCAGCGACTCCTCCACGCCGAAGAAGGTGTAGTCGGCGTACATCGACCCGGCGTACACCGAGACCCGCGAGCGGTGCTGCTCGCGCAGCCGTTCGCGGGTGTAGCCGGCGTCCTCCAGCAGCTCCCACACGGTCTCCAGGAAGATCCGCTCCTGCGGGTCCATCAGAGCCGCGTCCCGCGGGGTGATGCCGAACAGCAGCGGGTCGAAGTGCTCGACGTCGTCGAGGAAGCCGCCCCACATCCGGTCGACCGGCCAGCCGGGACGGTGCCGGTGCGGCGGCAGCTGGGTGACGCAGTCGCGGCCCTGCGAGAGGTTGACCCAGAACTGTTCCAGGTCACGGGCCTGCGGGTAGCGTCCGGCAAGGCCGATGACGGCGATCGCCCGGTCGTCGGCACCGACCGGCGCTGCCGGAACGGCGGGTGTCGTCGGGGCAGTGGGTGGCGTCGGGGCGGCGGGACGACGGCGTCTGCGGGCGAGCTCACCGGCGACCCCGGCGAGGTCGCGGTGCTCGAAGAAGAGGGTCCGCGAGGGCTCGCCGAGCTCCTGTTCCAGGACCGCGTTGAGCCGGTTGACCTGCAACGACGTCAGCCCGTAGTGGTCGAAGGGCACCCTGGCACCGACCTCGGCCACCGGCAGGCCGGACACCTCCGCGTAGGCCCGGCGCAGCAGCTCGACGAGTTCCCCGACCACGGCCTCCTCCACCACGGCCTCCTCGACGGCAGGCCCGTCGACGCCGGGCGCCACCCCCGGGCGGGCGAACGGGTAACCGGGGAGCTCGACCCGCCCCGGGGGCGTCGCCCAGTAGGTGTGCCAGGGCAGATCGGCGCCGCCCAGCCAGCGGTCCACCGCCTCGGCCGCAGTGCGCGGCGGCGCCTGTCCGCCACCGGGCCGGGCGGGGTCGGCGGGGTCGCCGGGCAGGCCGGGTTCCGCGACGCCGCTGCGCAGACCGGGGTGCGGCCGGCCGGCCAGGAAGGCGTCGAGGGCGTCGACCAGCCCGCCGACGCTCGCACAGCTCAGGGCGAGCCGGTGCGCCATCGCCACCCGGCCGGTCTGGGTGGTCCAGGCGATCCGGGGGAGGAGGTCCGCCGGCGCCGATCCGGCGCGGCGGGCCAGCTGGTCGCGGAGCCGTTCCGCGTACCGCAGCAGCGTGTCACGGCCCGCCGCCGAGACGAGCACCACCGGCGGGTCGAACGGTGCGGGCGGGTCGAAGGGTGCGGGCACCACCTCCCCTGGCCCGGTCGGCTCCGCTCCCGTCGTACGCGCGTTCAGGTCCATGGCGGCCCACCCCGGATGTGTCGGACGGTCGTCTCGAAAGCTCGCGACGACGGGTCCTCCGTGGTCCAAGGACGCAGGCCGCCGCTGCGCGCGACGCTAGTCCGGGCCCCGTGGCCGGTCTGCTCACAACTGAGCACCGTGCAGGCCCCGGGCCAGCAGCTCGGCGGCCCCGGACATGATCCAGTCGGCGATCCCGGCCACGCTGCGGTCCGGTCCGCCGGACGGCGCGGAGCCGGAGGCCCCGGGCGCGGACGCCGCCCGGTTGAACTCCGCCAACTCCGGCCCGCAGCGCAGCTGGTAGTCGGCCGACCGGCCGGGTTCGGCACGGATCGCCCAGCGCGCCGACTCCTCCAGGTACCAGCGGAAGGCCAGCGCCATCCGCCGCCGCGGCCCGTCGGGCACCGGCCGCCCGGCCGCCCGCAGCTCCGCGCACAACCCCTCGCACAGCTCCTCGAAGGGACGGCCGAGTACGGCACTCTCGATGTGCCGCCTGGTCCGGGAGTCGATGTCGCCGTACGCCCGGTGCGTGCGGTACAGCCGCAGCAGCCGGTTGGCCCGGGCGGGGAAGAGTGTGCCGCGGCGCACCACCCGGACACGGGCGCCGAGTTCGAAGTGGTCGGCGGCGGGCGCCCACCCGGTGTCCGCCGGCCCTACGGCCGCCAGCAGTTCCCGCACGGCGGCGGGTACGGGCGACTCCTCGGCGCACAGGTTGATCCCGGTGGTGACGACGAAGTCGGCACCGAGGGCGAAGGCTGCGGCCGCCGACTCCGGGCCGCCGACACCTGATCCGACGCCGACGTGCAGCGGTTCCCGATAGCCGTGGGCAACAGCCGCCTGTTCGGCCACCCTCCTGACCGAGCACAGCAGTTGGCCGGTGTCGGCGGTGTGTGTGCGCCAGCCGGAGCCCGCGTCGGTCCAGACGTCGCAGGCGACCGGCAGCCGGCGGCCGGCGGCGGCCTCCTCGTCGGTCAGGTCCCCGTCGCGCACCAGTGCGTCGAGCACCGCGTCGGCGGGCGGCGACAGGAAGGCCGCCGCGTGGTCGGGGCCGTGCACCCGGGCGAGGACGTGCCGGACCGCGGTCGGGCGGCCGGACGCGTCGAGGTGCGCGCCCGAGCAGCGGAAGCGCACCAGCTCACGGCTCGGCCCGAGCGGATGGTCCGACTCCACCCGGTCCACCCCCTGCCCGAGCAGAGCGTCCACCGTGGCGGCCTCCGCCCCGGAGCGCCCCAGCGGCACACCGCCCAGCAGCGCACCACCGGCCACCGCACCGCCGGGCACCGTGCCGCCGACGGGGGCGCCCGAGCCGGCCGTGCCGGGCCGGATGTCGTGGAACCCCATCAGCCCGGCCCGGCCGAGCGCTTCCACCAGCCCGGCGGAGCCCACTCCCGTACCGGCGGAACCGACCAGGTAGGCCCGCCGAAGCCCGTACCGGGCACGGAAGCTCGCGGCGCCCAGGCGCTCCGGCGTGATCGTCGGCACGGGCCGGGGACGCGGCTCGGGGCCGCCCTTGCGAAGACGGTGCTCGGGGGCGCCTGCAGAGAGACGGTGCTCGGGCGCACCCTTCGGGAGGCGCTGCTCGGCCACCGCCCACAGCTTGCCGAGGACGCTCCCCGGGCCCAGCTCGACCAGCGCGTCGACACCCTGTTCGCGCAGGTACCGCAGGCTGTCCCACCAGCGGACCGGCCGGAGCAGGTGCCGGTGCAGCAACTCGCCGATCTCGCCGGGCCGGTGGGGCCGGGCCGTGACGTTCGAGACCACCGGAACCCGGGGCTCGGCGAAGTCCACCCGCCGCAGCAGTACGCCGAACTCCCCGGCCGCGCCCGCCATGTGGCGCGAGTGCGCGGCGACGCCGACGTTCAGCAGCACGCACTTGGCCGCGCCCGCCGCCCGCAGCACGTCCGCCAGGTCGCGGACGGCGTCCTCGGGGCCGGAGAGCACGGTCTGGTCGGGCGAGTTGTGGTTGGCGATCTCGACCCCGGCCGCCACCATCGCGGCGCCGGGACCGTCCAGGGCCGCGCGGAGCCGGTCCGACTCCAGGCCGACGACGGCCAGCATCCCGCCCCCGGTCGCCCGGCCCATGATCTCGCCGCGCGCCCGGACCAGGCGCAGCCCGTCCGCGAACCCGAGGCTGCCGGCGGCGAACAGGGCGGCGTACTCACCGAGGCTGTGCCCGATCAGGAACTCCGGCGGGCCGTCCTCCCGGGCCCGCCGCAGGTACATCAGGGCGCTGACCGTGAACAGGGCGGGCTGGAGGTAGCGGGTCTGGTGCAACAGCCGGCGGTCGGCTCCGAGGCAGAGCTCCCGCACCGGGCGGCCGATGATCTCGTCCGCCTCCGCACAGAGCTCGGGGAACTCCTCGAACAGACCGGCGCCCATCCCCTTGCGCTGGGACCCCTGACCGGGGAAGGCCCATACAGTCGCCAATGCGGTCACTCCTCGCGGGTCGGCGGACGAATCTGCGGACGCGCCGACGGCAGGCCGGGTCCGCCCCAGGCGGCTCAGCGCTCCCAGGGGTAGCGGCCGCTCCGGGCGAACTCCTCGATACCGGACCGGACTTCCGGCCGGGACATCAGCCGGGCGAACTCCGCCACGGCCCGCTCGCCCTGCTGCTCCCCGATCGGCGCGAGGCTGCCCAGGTAGCGTTTGGCGTCGCCGATCACCGTGCCGTCCAGCCGGGCCAGCCGACCGGCCAGCCGCCGGACGAACTGGCCCGCGTCGTCGGACAGTTCGTCGGCCAGCCCGCAGGCGAGGGCCTGCTGGGCGGTCAGCGGCAGGGTGCTCAGGGTCATCGTGGCGGCCCGCTGGTGGCCGGTGCGCCGGATCAGGAACGGGAGCACACTGCACGGCAGCAGCCCCCAGAGCGCCTCGGGCAGGCCGAAGCCGCCGCGCCCGGTGGTGTGCACGAAGTCGCAGGCCGCGACCAGCCCGACGCCGCCGCCGGAGACCCGGCCGTCCACCGTCGCCACCAGCGCCCGGGGCGTGGTGGTGAACCGCCGCAGCAGCGCGAAGAAGGCCGCGCCGCCCAGTTCGGCGGCCGGGTCGCCGAGCGCGTCGGCGGCCTTGCCCCGCGCGGCCTCGCGCATGTCCATCCCGGCACAGAAGGTGGTCCCCTCGGCGTCGAGCACGACCAGGCGGCAGCCGCCGTCCTGCTCCGCGAGATCGAGCGCCTTGCCGAGTTCGGCGATGAGGGTGGCGTCGACGGCGTTCTGCCGGTCCGGCCGGCGGAGCGTCACCCGCAGCACCGGGCCGTCCGCGCGGCAGCTCAGGGTCGTCCAGTCCATGGTCAGCTCCACCGGTAGCGGCGATGGAAGTTCTCGATCCGGTCCAGTACGAGCAGGCCCGCGCCCTCGAACCGCTCCCGGTACACCGCGCCGTACGACGCCGGGTCGAAGACCCGGTCCTGGACGCCGAACGCCCGGTCGCCGCCCAGCTCGCTGAGCCGGTCGTACTCCGCGGTGTCGAGCTCGCGGCGCTCGGCGACCGCCCGGCCGATGCCGAACCGCGCCAGCTCCGCCTTGGCGCCACCGCCGACCACCCCGCTGAAGAACTCGGAGGCGCAGCCCGACCCGTACGAGAAGAGCCCGATCCGCTGCGGATCCTCGGCCGGCCGGGAGTCGATGAGCGAGCACAGGGCGAGGTAGAGCGAGGCGGAGAAGAGGTTGCCGACCCGGCTGCCGTAGCCGAGGCTGCTGCCGACCCGCCGTTCGAAGTCGGTCTCGGCCTCGCGCGGCGACATCCCCAGGTACTTGCGCACCAGCACCCGGTGCGCGCCCTTGACCATGCCGGCGAACGGGACGTGCAGCACCAGGTGGGCGAAGCTCTCCCGCAGGTCGGCGCCGGCCACCCGGTCGAGGTAGGCGCCGAAGCTCTTCTCCAGGCAGGTCAGGTACGACAGCAGGGAGAGGTCGGAGTCGACCACGTCGAGGTCCGGCCGGGGCCGGGCGGTGTCCATCACCTCGTAGGTGTGGTACCCGGCCGCGCCCGGGTCGAGCTCCAGGATGCGGGGGCGGTCGCCGATCAGCATGGCGACGGCACCGGCGCCCTCGGAGGGCTCCCAGTAGGTACCCCGGGAGGCGGCGCTCGGCGCGTCGGTGGCGATCACCAGGGCCTTCACGCCGGGCATCGGGTCGGAGCCGACGATACCGGCGGCGGTGCGCAGTGCCGCGGTGCCGCCGTAGCAGGCGTGCTTCACCTCGAAGGAGCGGCAGCGGGGGTTCAGCCCCAGGTGGTGGTGGATGTAGGTGCTGATCGGCTTGCCCAGGTCGAGACCGGACTCGGTGCCGACCACCAGCAGTTCGATCCGGTCCCGTTCGGCGGGGGCGAGCGCGTCGAGCAGCGGGCGGGCCGCGTTGACCGCGTTGGTGACGGCGTCCTCGCAGGGCAGGTTCACCGATTTCTGATGCATCATCAGATTGCCGAAGCGGGCGAGGTCGAGCCCGCGCGCCCGGAACAGCGACTCGACGTCCACGCAGGCGCGCCCGACGTAGGCGTTGATGGCCTCGATGCCGGTCCCCATCCGTGCTCCCTGCCTGCTCGGCGGGCCGCCGTCGCAGCCCGGAGACACCGTTCTACCGCCACCGGCACCGGCGGTCTGCTCACTTTTGCACGGTCGGCGGAGTCGGCCGCCGCCACGGCGGGCCGGGCCGGCGCACGGCCGGCCCCGGTCCGCTCACATCGGCACGGCCTGCAGCAGGTCGGAGCGGATCTCCCGGACCAACTCCGTTCGCGGGCCGCTGAGATAGAAGTGCCCACCGGTGAAGACCCGCAGCCGGAACGCCACATCCGTGGTCTCCCGCCAGCGGCCCATCTCCGCCGGGGTGACCTCCGGGTCGCGGTCGCCGGTGAAGGCCGACACCGGACAGGTGAGCCGGGGTCCGTCGGCCGGGGCGTAGGTCTCGTTCAGCTCGAAGTCGGCCCGCATCCCCGGCAGGAACAGCCGCACCAGGTCGGGCTGGTCGAAGACCTCCTCCGGGGTGCCGCCCAACTGCCGTACCGCCGCCAGGAACTCCTCCTGCGGCGCGTGCGCGATCGGCCGGCGGCGGGCCGCCAGGTGCGGCGCCCGGCGCCCGGAGACGAGCAGCCGCTGCAGCGGTCCGTCGGCCGGCTCGGCGCAGAACCGGCGGGCCACCTCGTAGGCGACGGCGGCACCCATACTGTGCCCGAACACGGCGAACGGCCGGTCCGCGTACGGCCTGAGCGCCGCCACCAGCGGCTCGATCAGCCGGTGCATCCGGGTGTACGCGGGCTCCAGGTGCCGTGACTCCCGGCCGGGCAGCCGGACCGGGCAGACCTCCACCTCCGGCAGCAGCGCGGACCGCCAGGGCCGGAAGAAGGCGGTGCCGCCGCCCGCGTGGGCGAAGCAGAACAGCCGCACCGCGGCCGGGTCCCGACCGGTGGCCGCACTAGTCAGCCAGGGGCTGTCCATCGCCGCCGTCCTCCCTCGCCTCGGGCCCGCCGGAGCGGACCACCAGATGTCCGTATGTCCCGCTCGCGCCCAGCGCGTTGATCAGCGCGCGGCGGACGGTCCCGTCCGCGCCGTCCCACCGGGTGGGCCGGTCCACCACCCGCAGCGGGAGGCCGTCCCAGTCGACCAGCGGACTGGGCCGGTCCGCCACCAGCGTGGGGGCCAGCGTCCCGTGCTTCAACTGGAGCACCACCTTTGCCAGTTGGGACAGTCCGGCAGCCGACTCCAGGTGGCCGATGTTGGGCTTGAGGGTGCCCAGGGGAAGCGGCCGATCCCGCCCGCCGCCGTCGAACACGGCGGCCAGCGCCTCGAGTTCGGCGGCATCGGCGATGCTCGCACCGGCCGCCGCGCACTCCGCGTACCCGATGTCCGAGGGGCTGAGGCCCGATCCGGCCAGTAGCCGCTCCAGCGAGGCCGCCAGCGCCTGCGCGCGGGGGGCGCCGTAACGGCTGCTCCGCCCCGCGTGCCCGACCGCGGACGCCTCGATCACCGCATGCACCAGGTCGCCGTCACGGGCGGCCGATTCGGCCCGCCGCAGCAGGACGGCCCCGACCCCCTCGCCGGGCGACCACCCGGAGGCACCGCCGTCGAACGCCCCTGCCGCGCCGTGCTCCGCGAGCAGGCCGAGGCCGGCGAGCAGGTCGAGGTGGTACGGATGCGTGATCAGGTTGACGCCCGCGACCACGGCCGCGTCGCACTCACCCTGCCGCAGGCTCTGCACGGCCAGGTGCACGGCCGCGAGCGAGGACGAGCAGGAGGTGTCCACGACCAGGCTGGGCCCCCGGAAGTCGAAGACGTGCGAGATCCGGTTCGGGATGTCGGAGGCCGCTGCCGCGAACTCGGCCGGCCCGCCCGCCCGGTGGCGGTCGGCGCCGGTCTGCCGGTGGTCGTGCCACATGACACCGACGAAGACACCGACCCGCTCGGCGGTGCGCCGCAGCGAGGCGGCGGTGTGCCCGGCGTTCTCCAGGCACTCCCAGACCACCTGGAGGACCGCCTTCAGCTGCGGGTCGAGGGTCGCCGCCTCCTGCGGCGAGATCCGGAACAGCAGGCTGTCGAAGCCGTCCGGACTCTGGAGATAGCCCCCGTCCGGGAACGCCCGGTCGGCGGCGGCGCCACGGGCGGCGGCCAGCGCGGCGGCCCGGTCGGCCGGGAGGGGGCGCACCGAGCGGCGGCCGGTGCTCAGATTGCGCCAGAACCCGTCCAGGTCGGCCGCGTCGGGGTACCGGCCGGCCATCCCGATCACCGCCACCTCCGCCGCCGCCCGGCCCCCGGCCCCGGACTCTGCGGTGTGCAGCGCGACGGCGGTGGCCTCGCCACGCACGGGGGCGGCGGGCGCCTCGGGGGCCACCGCCCCGCCGATGAAGGCGTGCAGGAACCGCTGGCCCGCGTCGAGCCGGAAGTGCTCGCGCACCGCGTCGAACTGCATCGTGCCGACCGGGCACAGCCCGATGCCCGATGCCGCCTGACCGCTCATCAGCAGCTGCCCGAGGTAGCCGGCCTCCAGGGTCAGGAACTCGCCGGTGAGCTCGCCGTACAGCGGCTCGATGCCCTTCGGCTGCCCGATCAGGTAGATCTCGAACCCGGCCGCGTCGAAGACCGGGCGGTTGTAGAAGAAGTGCGCGTTGCGGTCGATGCCGGAGACGTCGGCGACCCGCTGGAGGACGTGCCGGTCCGGCCGGTAGTAGTAGACGCCTTCCGGCAGGCCGGCCACGCCGTCGGGTCTGACGTGCAGGTAGACCTGCACCGCGTAGGTGTCCCCGGCGGAGGGGTAGAGGTGGCGGGGCTTTGCGCCGCGCTCGTCCCGGCGGAGCAGGGCGAGCAGGCCGCTGAGCGCCTCGACGGAGACCGGCTCCGGGACGAAGTCGCGGCGGCTGGCCCGAGCCGCGTACTGCTCCTCGGGGATCTCGACGGCGGTCAGCGCGAAGAGGTGCTCGTCCGGCCGTTCCGGGCGCAGCTGCCACTGGGCGGCCTTGAACTCCCGCCGCTGCTCCGGGGAGAAGAAGTCGACCTCGGCGGGGGCGGTCTCGGCGGCACTCCGCTCTTCGGCCTGCTCCGGGCCCGGCTCGGACGGCCCCTCGGCGGTCCGCTCGGCGGCGGGCGGTACGGCCGGGCCCGGCCCGCCGGGCAGCAGCGCGGCGACCTGCCGGGCGATCGCCGAGACGGTGGGGTCGGCCAGCAGCGCGGAGACCGGAATGCGCTGCCCGTGCCGCTCCTGGAGCGCCGCCGAGAGCTGCACCACGGTGAAGGAGGTCACGCCCTGGTCCCAGAGGTCCTGGTCGGGGTCGACGGACGCCACGCCCAGCAGCCCGGCGAGCAGCCCCCGGATCTCCTCGGCGAGCGGGGCCGCCGCCGCAGGCTCATCGACCGCCGTCGGCGCCCCCGCGTCCGCCGGGACCGCACCCGACGCCTCCAACGGCCAGGGCAGTGCCGCACGGTCGAGCTTGCCGTTCGGCGACGCCGGGTAACCCGGCACGAACGCCAGGAAGTTGGGGACCATGTAGCCCGGCAGCGTCTCCCCGGCGAAGTCCCGCAGCTCGCGCACCGAGGGGGTGACGGCATCGTCCGCGGCGACCAGGTAGGCGACCAGTTTGCGATCACCGGTGGCGTCCGGCCGGGCCAGCACCACCGAGTCCTGCACGGCCGGATGGAGCCGCAGCCGGTGCTCGATCTCGCCGAGTTCGACCCGGTGTCCACGGATCTTGACCTGGCCGTCGGCCCGGCCCAGGAAGCACAGGTTCCCGTCCGGCAGGTGGCAGGCCCGGTCGCCGGTCCGGTACATCCGCTCGCCGGAGCCGGGCCGGAACGGGTCGGCCGGGAACCGCTCCGCGGTCAACTCCCGCTGCCCGTGGTACCCGAGGCTCAGGCACGGCCCCGCGATGTACAGGTCGCCCTCCACCCCGACCGGACAGGGCTCGGACCGCTCGTCCAGGACGTAGTAGCGGGCGTTGTCGATCGGCCGGCCGTACGGGATGCTGCGCCACTCGGGGTCGATCTCCCCGATCCGGAACCAGTTGGACCACACCGTCGCCTCGGTGGCCCCGCCCAGGCTGACGACCTCGGCACGCGGGAAGACCGCGCGCAGCCGGTCGGGCAGCGGCAGCGGCGTGTAGTCACCGCTGAGGAAGACCAGCCGCAGGTCGGCGGTGCCCGGGTGCCCGGTGAAGTCGGCGAGCAGCGGCGCGAGTTGGGCGAGCGTGGTGGGAGCCGAGTTCCAGAAGGTGATCGGCTCCGCCACCAGCACCCGGGCCAGCAGTGCCGGATCGCGCTGCTCCGCCTCGTCGGCCAGGTACAGCCCGGCACCGCGCCCGAGCAGCCCGAGGATGTCGAAGACCGACAGGTCGAAGCCCAGCGAGGTGACGCACAGTCCGGTGTCGGCCGGCCCGAAGTCGAACGTCCGGTAGCACCAGGTGAGCAGGTTCAGCACGGGCCGGTGCGCCACCGCCACACACTTGGGCCGCCCGGTGCTCCCCGAGGTGAAGATGAAGTACGCGGTCGAGTCGGCCGAGTTGAACGGCGGGAGGTTCCCGGGGTCGTCGCCGTCACCGGCCCGCACCACCTCGTCCAGGTCGACCTGCCGCAGGCCGTGCGAGCCCAGCCGGTCGCCCCAGGAACCGTCGGTGACCATGACCTCGGCGCCGCCGTCGGCGATCATCCCGAGGGCCCGCGCGGCGGGCAGCGAGGGCTCGACCGGCAGGTAGACACCACCGGCCTTGAGCACGCCGAGCACCGCCACCGCCATCCCGGGTCCGCGCCGCACCGAGATCGCCACCGGCACCTCGGGACCGACCCCGAGCCCGCGCAGCCGCCGGGCGAGCAGGTTCGCCCGGCGGTTCAGCTCGCGGTACGTCATGGTGCCGCCGCGCCAGCGCAGCGCGACCGCCTCCGGCTGCTCCGCCGCCCGGTCCTCGAAGAGGCACTGCACCGGACGGTCGTCCGGGTAGTCGGCGGCGGTGTCGTTCCAGTCGTACAGGAGCCTGCGCCGCTCGCCCTCCGCCGCCGCACCGGCCGCCGAGGACTCCGGTACGGCCGGCGCGGACTCCGATCCGGCCAGCGCGGCCCGGAAGCGCGCGAAGAGCTCCGCCGGCCGGCCCTCCGGGAAGGCGTCCGCCGCCGTGTCCCAGCCGATCTCCAGCACCCGTCCGTCGTCGACGGTGACGCAGTCCAGTGCGACACCGGGCGTGGCCGTCCGCCAGGGCCCGGCCTCGACGCCCGGCGGCAGCGGGTCCGCGCCCAGGTCGAGGACACAGGTGTAGACGACGGGATGGGCGAAGCTCCCGGAGCGGCGCAGCCGCATCGCCCTGGCCCGCAGCTGGACCAGTCCGTCCGCCGCGTCCATCGCGGCGTCCTCGTCCAGCGTCCGCTGGTACCGGGCCGCCGCCGCTTCGGTGGACGGGTCGCCGTCGGGCGCCACCACCCAGCTCAGCGCGGTGAGTTCGGCCGGTCTGGCCGGTTCGCGCGACGCGCTCCAGCGGACCACCGGGACGGCGAACGGCTCCGGCCAGTGCTCGGTGAGCGCCTCGGTGAAGGCCGCCAGCAGCAGCGCGTCCAGGCCGGTGCCCAGCCGTGCGGCCCGGTCGGCGAGCGGCGCCCGGTCGAGCCGGAGGTCCAGCCGCAGGCGCGGCCCGCTGCCCGGCTCGACCGGCGGACCGGACGGCAGCTCCGCCACCCGCTCCCGCCAGTGCGCCTCGGCCTCGGCGAGCGGCGCCGCACCGTCGGCTCCCGGCACCGGAGCCTCCACCGGGAGCACCCGGCGCGGCGCGGCGCCCGGATCGGTGTACAGCCGCATGAGGTCCCGGCCGAGCAAGGTGATGCTGCGCGCGTCCGCCGCCAGCAGGTCGATGGTGAGGTGCACCTCGGCGGCGCCGGTGTCGTCGACGGTGGCCGTCAGCTCCCACAGCCGGTCGGCGTCCGGTGGGAACGGCCGGGTGGACAGCTCGGTCCGCAGCTCCGCAAGGACGGCGGCGCCGGCGGCGCGGAGGGCGGTCACCGGCAGGTGCCAGGGCGGCGTCTGCGCGGCGGTCAGCAGCCGGCCGTCCGGCGTCACCGTGGAGCGCAGCACGTCGTGCTCCCGGACGAGCCGGAGCCAGGCCGCCTCCAGCCGGTCGCGGTCCAGCCCGGCCAGCCGGAAGCTCTGGTAGACCTGGCAGCCCTCACCGCCCTGGGCCCCGCCGTCGAGGCCGCCGGTGGCCCGCGCCACCAGGTAGGACTGCTGGAGCGCGTTCAGCGGGCGCACCAGCGGTTCTCCGGCCGCCCCCGCGACGCCGTCGGCACTCGCGCCCCGGTCCGCGCCCGCGACCCGTCGCAGGGCGGCCTCGAACGCGGCGAACAGCCGGTCGGCCAGGCCGTCGGCGAACAGCCGCTCCGCGACGTCCCAGCGGAAGTCGAGGCCGCCGTCGCGCTCCCACATCTGGTGGTCGAGCGCGACGCCGGACGTCTGGCTGACGGCGTAGCGGATCCCGTCCGCGAAGCTGCCGACCGGCCGGTCCGGGCGGCTGGTGTCGACCATGCTGGTGAAGACCACCGGCAGCTGCTCCCCGGGGCGCCGCTCGCGCAGCGCCTCGATCCCGGACACGGCGGCGTGGCCGAGGTCCTCCCAGAGCAGGCGGTGCACGGCGCGCGCCGCGTCGGCCGTGGTGGGGCGGGCCTCGGTGGGGAACACCACGGTGGAGGTGAAGGGCCCGACCAGCCGGTCGGCGGCGGCGGGCAGCCGCAGCCGGTCGCTGGCGGTCAGCACCAGGGTCAGCGGGCCGCCCGCGTCGGCGGTGCCGAGCACCTCGGTGAAGACGGTGAGCACCAGAGCGGTCGGCGACACGCCCCAGTCCAGCGCGCGGTCCCGCAGCGCCTGCCAGTCCTTGGCGTCCAGCCGGCCGGTCCGGGGAGTGCGCAGAAAGCAGTCCGGACCGTCCGGTTCGGTGGGTGCGGCGGGCGCCAGCACCCGTGGTCCGGGCGGCAGTTCGGCCAGCCGCCGGGCCCAGTAGTCGGCGTCGGCCCGGTAGGCGGGCGTGGTGCGGTGCCGGGCCATGGCGAGCACGCAGTCCCGTACCGAGAACGGCACGGGCTCGGGCTGCCACCCGGGGTCGCGGTACCAGTGCCACCAGTCGTCCAGCAGCACCTCCAGACCGTGGCCGTCGGTGAGCATCGCGTCGACGGAGAAGTGCACCACGGCGCGGCCGTCGGCGGTCCGGGTCGCCTCGATCCGGTAGGCGGGCCACGCGCCCGGCGGGTAGCGGTGGTGCGAGAGCCGCTGCCGGGCCTCGGCGACCCGCGCCTCGAACTCCTCGGGCGGCTCTACCTGATGAACCGTCAGTTCATCGGGGGGCGCGTCCTCGGACACCCGCTGGAAGACCCCGCTGACGGTGCTCCGGAGCATCTCGTGGTGCGCCACGACCCGCTGCCAGGCGGCCCGCAGCCGGGCCACGCCGGTGTCGTCCAGGACCTCCACCGCGAACTCCAGGTACTGGTGGCAGCCGACCGCGTCCGGCCCGAGCTCCACGTACTTGCCGACCGTGTACGCCTGCTGGATCGGCGTCAGCGGGAACGGGTCGCCGCGCTCGGCCGGCCGCGCGCGGACCACCGGTGCGGCCGGGGCGCGGCCGTCCGGCACCAGCGCCGCGAGCCGCCGGGCGAGCGCCGCCGGGTCATGGCAGTCGCCCAGCAGGCTCAGCGGCACCTCCACGCCGAGCGTGCTCTCCAGCTCCATCACCAGCCGTGCCGCAGCCAGCGAGGAGAGGCCGAAGGAGGACAGCGGCGCGGTCGGCAAGACCTCGGCCCCGGCCGGCAGGAGCTCGCGCAGCAGGTCGAGGACGATGTCGGCGACCTCGGCCGCCGACCGCTGCCGCTGCGCCGGGGCCGGCTGTCCGGCCCGGGCGCTGTCAGGTACGGAGTGCATCGGAATCTCCCAGGCCGAGCGGGCAGGGTGCGTACCCGGCCGGGCAGGAGCGGGTACGGATCGGACGCCGGCAGTCACCACTGCCAGGGGCTGAGCTCCGGATAGGGCGGCCGGTAGGGCGGGGTGTCGGAGCGCGAGATCTTCACGGAGAACCCCGCGGCCTTGCGCACGTTGGCGGCGAGGGCCTCCCGGAAGCGCTCGTCCGCAGGAAGTCCGGTGACGTCGGCGGCCGCCAGCATCAGCGCGACGAAACGTTCCCCCTGCTCGTCGGAGATGTTCCGGCCGAGGTGGGCGAGCATCAGCGCGCCGAAGCCGCCGACCTTGTCGGAGTAGCCCCGGGAGCCGCCGAGCATCTCGACGAAGAACGCCGTCAGGTGGTCGACGTGGTGGCCCGAGCCGTGGGCGAACAGCGGCTCCAGCAGCGCATCGCGCAGCACCGTGCCGTGGAAGTGCTCGGCGAACCTCCGTATCGCCGATTCCCCTCCGACGTGCTCGTACATGGTGGTCATCGCGCCTCCTGAGCCGATTCGGCGAGCCGGGGCCGACGCTACCGAGGGCGGGGCGGGACAATCTGCTCAACTTTGCGCACGGCGATCGACGGCCACCGTCAGGCGACCGGGGCGCAGCCCGGGGCCGGGACGGTGCCACCGGTCGGCCGCCTGCGGCGCCTCACCCCGTTGACCGGGTGGACGTGCGCCTCCCCCGGGACTCTTCCATCCTGGCCGGGGACATCCCGTGCCCGGGCTGGATGCCGGCGCACCCCAGCGGTGGCGCCCGGGACCATGCCGGCGAAGAAAACGGAGACCTCATGAGGCTTGTCGTTGATCTCAACCGATGCCAGGGGTATGCGCAGTGTGCCTTCCTCGCCCCGGAGGTGTTCACCATGCACGGTGACGAGGCGCTGATGTACGACCCACGGGCCGATGAGGCGCAGCGGGAGCACGTACTGCGCGCTGCGGCGGCATGCCCGGTGAAGGCCATCATCGTGGAGGCCGAGGACGGCGCGGCGACCGCAGGCAGGGCGGGTGCCTCCCATGTCGCTTGACGGATCGCTGGAGAAGTTCAGGCGCGAGGGACGGATCGTCGTCGTGGGCGCCTCGCTGGCGGGTCTGCGGGCCGCCGAGACGCTGCGGGAGGAGGGCTTCGCCGGCACTCTCACCATGATCGGCGACGAGCCCTACGAGCCGTACGACCGACCGCCGTTGTCCAAGCAGGTCCTGCTCGGCAGGGTGCCCGCCGACCACACGGCGCTGCCCCCGCGCCGGGCGCTGGACGCGCAGTGGCGGCTCGGGGTCGCGGCCACCGGTCTGGACGTGGCGCAGAAGCGGGTGCAGCTCGCCGACGGCGACGCGGTCGAGTACGACCGGCTGCTGATCACGACCGGCGTCCGTGCCCGCCCCTGGCCGCACGAGCTGGAGGCAGACCTGGACGGGGTCTTCGTGCTGCGCACCACGGACGACGCGGCGCAGCTGCACCGGCGGCTGAGCGCGGGCCCGCGCCGGGTGCTGGTCATCGGGGCCGGTTTCACCGGCTCCGAGATCGCCTCCGCCTGCCGCGAGCGGGGGCTGGAGGTCACCGTCGCCGAACGCGGGGCGGCGCCGCTGGTGGGTGCGCTCGGCGGCGTGGTGGGCGAGGTGGCCGCGAACATGCAGCGTGAGGCCGGTGTCGACCTGCGCTGCGGGGTGACGGTGACCGGGCTTGAGGGGGACCCCGCCGGGCGTCTGCGGTGCGCGCACCTCTCCGACGGCAGCACGGTCGAGGCCGAGGTGGCGGTCGTCTGCCTGGGCGCGACGCGCAACACCGAGTGGCTCGCCTCCTCCGGTCTGGGCGCGGGCCCGCGCGGGATCGCCTGTGACGCCGGCTGCCGGGCCTTCGACGTGCGCGGCATCGTCACGGACGACGTCTTCGTCGCCGGGGACGTGGCCCGCTCGCCGCACCCGCTCTTCGGCTACCAGTTCCTCTCCCTGGAGCACTGGGGCAACGCGATCGCGCAGGCCGAGACCGCGGCCCACAACATGATCAGCGCCAGTTCGGACCGCCGTCCGCACATCTGGACGCCGTCCTTCTGGTCGGCGCAGTTCGGCGTCAACATCAAGTCCGTCGGTGTGCCGCCGATGGCCGACGAGATCATGGTCGTCCAGGGCTCGCTGGCCGAGCGGCGCTTCACCGCGGTCTACGGCCACCAGGGCCGCGTCATCGCCGCCGTCACCTTCGACCAGGCGAAGTGGCTGGAGTTCTACCAGCAGCAGATCGAACGGGCCGCGCCGTTCCCGCCCGAGTTCGGCACGGTCGACCGGCGGCCCGAAGAGGCGCATCCGGTACCGGCCGAGTTCCCCGACCCCTCACTTCCCTCCCACGGCCCCACGGTCACCCTCAGCGGCCACTCACCGATCGACCGGCGGATCTCGTTCACGCCCCTCCACGCCTGACAGGAAGGATCCACACGATGACGTCGGTCGCACTCCTGCACCAGATCACCGACTTCGCCAACCGCGCCGACCCGTACCCCCTGTACGCCGAACTCCGGAAGACCCCGGTGGTGCAGGACGAGGCGGGCCCCTACCTGGTGAGCACGTACTGGGAGATCCACAGCCTGCTCCACGACCCGCGGATCAGCTCCGACGCGCGCAATCTGAGCCCCCAGGCGGCCAAGGCCACCGGCCAGGACCAGGACCCCGAACTGCCGCCGAACTTCCTCCGGCTCGACCCTCCCGAGCACGACCGGCTGCGCCGACTGGCCATGCGCCCGTTCGGCCCCCCGCACACCCCTCGACGGGTGTACGACATGCACGGCGAACTCGCCGGTATCGTCTCCGGGCTCATCGACGCCTTCCGCGACCGCCGGACGATCGACCTCGTCGACGACTTCTCCTACCCCTTCCCCGTCACGGTGATCTGCCGGCTGCTCGGTGTCCCACGCGAGGACGAGACCCGCTTCCACACCTGGGCCGACACGATCGCCGCCGGCCTCGACCCGGTCGGCACGGACGAGGAGCGCGAAGCCCAGAAGCAAGCCGTCCGGCAGGCCCGGGCCGGCCTCGCCGCCTATCTGGCCGGTCTGATCGAGGAGCGCCGTCGCTCGCCCCGCGACGACATGCTCTCCGCCATGGCCACCGACCACGGCCCGGACGGACAGCTGACACCGGTGGAAATGGTCACCACCTCGTCGCTGCTGCTGATCGCCGGCCACGAGACCACGGTCAACCTCATCACCAACGGGATGCTCACCCTGCTGCGCAACCCCGACGTCCTCCAGCGACTGCGGGACGACCCCGGCCTGGCCGTCCCGCTGGTGGAGGAGCTGCTGCGCTTCGAGCCCCCCGTGCAACTGCTGCCGCAGCGCAACGCCCTGGCCGACATCGACATCGCCGGGACCACCATCCCCAAGGGCGCGTCGGTCTATCTCGTGCTCGCCTCCGGCAACCGGGATCCCCAGCGGTTCCTCGACCCCGACCGGTTCATTCCCGACCGTCCCGACAACCAGCACCTGGGTTTCGGCAGCGGCATCCACAACTGCTTCGGTGCCCCGCTCGCCCGGCTGGAGGCACAGCTCGCCCTGACCGAACTCGTCCGCCGGCTCGACAACCCGCGCCTGGTCGAGGACCCTCCCCCGTACCGCCAGAACGCGGTCCTGCGCGGGCCCCGGCACCTGGGCATCGCCTTCGACGGACTCAAGCCCTGAGTTTCCCTGCTGCGTGGCCAACGGCCTTGCCCGGCTGCCCGGACCGGGTCGGCCCTGAAATCATTTCGCCCGTGCTCGCCCCGTCCGCTACGGTCGCGGGATTGTTTCACTGCTGGGAGCCCATGAGGTTCGCGTGTGGTCTCCCGGCAGTTCCCGGACTGAGAGGCAGGTTTCGTCAATGGCATGTCGTATCAGTGAGCTCGTGCTCGGTTGCCGCGACCCTGAGGTGCTGGCGCGGTTCTGGTGCGAGGTCCTGGACTTCGTCGTGCTCGATCGCGAGGACGACGGCTCGCTGGAGATCGGTCCGCGCGAAGGGTTCGGCGGTCCGCAGCCGACGATCATCCTCAGTCGCAGGGATGAGCCGGAGCAGGGGAAATCCCGGCTGCACATCGACGTCAACGCCACCGACCGCGATCAGGACGCCGAGCTCCAACGCCTTCTGGAGCTCGGCGCGCGCCCGGCCGACATCGGCCAGACAGGGCAGGAGCAGTGGCATGTCCTGGTCGACCCCGAAGGTAATGAGTTCTGCCTGCTCAAGGCCCGCCTCAACCCACTCTGATGCTCATCGGTCACGCCTCGACACCAGGTACCTGGGTGTGCATCTGCCGGACCCGGGCCGCCGGCACCCGGCGAACGGAGCGGGTCGCCTCGATCCGGTCGTACGGGGCGCGGAGACCCCATCCGACTACGCCGTGATCAGCTCGGCGCGAGGAGATTCGCACTTCCGCGCGCTGCGGTCCGGGATCGCGCCGTTCACCGAGGTGCGAGCCGTGAGGCGGCTCGATCAGCGGGCGGCCGAGGTGGCGCGGCTCAAAGCCGCCTGACTCCCACGAGACACGAAGGTCCCCGCCGGCACAGTGGGGAGCACCTTCAATCCACCTTCTGCGCTGACCAGTTGCTGCGGGTGCTCAGGTGGGCACGGCCTCTGGCGACATCACCTGGCACCGCTCCCCCGGCGCCCCGGTCTGCCCCGTACGGGCGGGCCGGGGCATCGCGGTGCCCGGGGGCCGGGTTGCTACGGCCGGTCGCGCTGGCGGTCGAGGGCGTCGTCGAGGGTGGTGGCCGCCATGATCAGCGAGAGGTGGGTGAACGCCTGTGGGAAGTTGCCCAGTTGCTCGCCGCTGGGGCCGATCTCCTCCGCGAAGAGGCCGACGTGGTTGGCATAGGTCTGCATCTTCTCGAAGGCGTAGCGCGCCAGGCGGAGCCGGCCGGCCCGGGCCAGGGCGTCCACGTAGAGGAAGGTGCAGAGGCTGAAGGTGCCTTCGGAACCGCGCAGACCGTCGGGCGAGGCCACCGGGTCGTAGCGGTAGACCAGGCTGTCGGACACCAGCGTGCGGTCCATGGCGTCCAGCGTGGACAGCCAGCTCTCGGTCCGGGGGGCCAGGAACCCGACCCGGGGGATGAGCAGCAGCGCGGCGTCGAGGACCTCGCCCCCGTAGGACTGGACGAGGGCCTGCTCCCTGGCGTTCCAGCCGCGCTCCATCACCTGTTCGAGGATGGCGTCGCGAGCGGCGGTCCAGCGGACGGTGTCGGCGGGGCGGCTGTAGTCGGCCGCCAGCCGCAGGCCGCGGTCGAAGGCCACCCAGCACATCACCCGGCTGAAGGTGAAGTCCTTGCGTCCGCCCCGGGTCTCCCAGATGCCCTCGTCGGGGCGGTCCCAGGAGTCGGCGAGCCAGTCCAGCGTCCGGGCCAGGTTCTTCCAGCCGTGGTAGCCGGCCCGCAGCGAGACCTCATGGCCCTCGGCCAGGGCGTAGAGCGCCTCGCCGTAGATGTCGAGCTGCAGTTGCCCGGCGGCGGCGTTGCCCGCGCGCACGGGGTAGGAGCCGCGGTAGCCCTCCAGGTGCTCGAGGATCTCCTCCGTGAGCGCGGGGTCGCCGTCCACCCGGTACATGATTCGGAGCGGTTCTCCGCCGACGCCCTCCCCGCCCCGCAGCCGGTCGCCCAGCCAGCCGGTGAACTGGGCGGCCTCCTCGGTGAACCCGAGGTCGAGCAGCGCTCGTACGGACAGCGAGCCGTCGCGGACCCAGGTGTAGCGGTAGTCCCAGTTGCGCTCACCGCCGACCTGCTCGGGCAGGCCCATGGTGGCCGCGGCGACGGGGGCGCCCGTCGGGGCGTAGGTGAGCAGCTTGAGGGTGATGGCGGACCGGTTGACCATGCCCTGCCACCGGCCGCGGTACCGGGAGGCGCGTACCCAGCGGTGCCAGAAGTCCACGACCTCCCACAGCTGCTCGGCCACGCCGTCCGGGGTCGGGGGCGGCGGTGCCTCCGCGTCCGGTCCGCCGACGGTGAGGACGGCGGCGGCCGTCTCCCCCGCGTTGAGGGTGACCGCGCCGCGTACGTCCCGGGCGTCCGGCCGGAGCGGGAAGGTGCTCTGCAGGTGCGCGGTGACACCCGGCGCCCGGAAGGTGGCGGTGTCGGCCCGCAGGTCGAGGTCGTGGGCGGCCCGGCCGTAGTCGAAGCGCGGCCGGCACTCCATGACGAAGCGCACCGTGCCGCGCACGGCCCGCACCCCGCGGACCAGGACGTGCCGGTCGGCGGGCGCGCCCGTCCGGTCCGGCGGCATGTAGTCGTAGACCTCGCCGACCCCGTCGGGCGACATGAACCGCGTCACCAGGACCGCGGTGTCCGGGTAGTAGAGCTGTTTGCAGGTGGCGCTCCGGTCCTCGGGTCCGAGGAGGAAGTAGCCGCCGCGGTCGTGGTCGAGCAGCGCGGCGAAGATGCTGGGCGAGTCGAACCGGGGGGCCGCGAACCAGTCCACGACGCCCTGGGAGGAGACCAGCGCGGCGGTCTGCAGGTCGCCGACGAGGCCGTGGTCGGCGATCGGCGGGTATCGGTCCATGGTCATCCAGCCTCCCTGCGGGCCCCTTTCCAACTGTCCGCCCGGCCCGCCCGGCTGGCGAGACGGGCACGGGCGACGCGCCGACCGGCCCAAAACGGCGCCGGATGCGCGTTCCGCATGGTTTCCGCAGAGAGCCGGGCGGGCCCGGTGGTGTTCCCGGCGGCCGTCGGAGCAGGGCGGCCGGACGGTCGCGGCGCTGGCGCCGTGCTTCGACACCGGTGCCGGCCAGGAGCGGACTCCGGCCGCCTCCCCACCGCTCCGGCGGATTCTCCCCCGCCGGTCGGGCTGACCGGGCCGACCGGGCCGTATGCCGTGACCACAACAGCCCTACGGCTGTTTCACCGGGTATGACCGTCTACGAGTTCCAGGCCAACCATCCCGCCCAACCGGCCCGGGACAGCGGAACACCCCAGCACCTGCTCGCCCCGACCGCCGTCAACCCGCACACCTGTCCGTCCGGCGTACCCGCCGCCGAGCAGTCCGTGGTGGGGCTGCGGGCCGCCGCCCGCCTGCACGACCTGCGCGAGATCTCGCTGCCTGCGGCCGTGGCCGAGGCTGCCGCCGAGCTTCTGGAGGCCTCCGGCGAGTGGTGCGCGGACCCGGTGGCCCGCGACGCCATGCGCGGCACCGTGGTCCGGCTGCGACAGGCGCTCGGGGAGCAGCCCGCCTGGCTGTGAAGGCCGACGCCGTGCGACAAGGCCGGGACTGACCCTCAAGAACCGGCGGAGTACCTCTAAGCTCACCTTCCCAGCCGGGGCTTCACGATCGGCTCGCGTTCCAGGACACCTCGTGCCGCGAGTTCCTCGGCGGCGGCGTGGACGGCCCCGCGCAGCGCCGCCAGGACCGCGCCGACGGCCGGGGGCGGACCGCCGGGCGCGGTGCGGTAGAGCACCCGGGTCTGGAACGTGCCCGGGACCGGGATCGTGGTCACCGTCCGGCGCTGCATCTGGGCGGCGGAGCTGGCCGGCAGGACCACGGCGCCCAACTGCGCTGCCAGCATCGCCTGTACGGCGGTGGGCGTGACCGCCAGGTGCTCGCGGGCCGGTGCGGGTCTTTGGTCACCGAGGAGCCGGGCGAGGGCGTGACCGCGCGCGGAGTCGGGCGGCGCGCTGATCCACGGACGGCCGTCGAGCTCGGCGATCGACGTCGGGGCCGGGGACCAGCTCTCCGGTACGACCAGCCGGTACTCGTCCTCCATGACCACCCGGTCCGCGGTACCGGCGGGCGGTGTCGGGGCGTGGTCCCGGTCGGCGGTGACGACGACGACGTCCAGCCGCCCCTGCCGGAGTTCCTGCAGGCTGGCCGGGTACTCGATCTCGCGCAACCCGGCGGCCAGGGCGGGGTGTTCGGCAGCGAGCAGCGGAATCACCCTGGTCGCCATGGTGGTGAGGACACCCAGGGTCACTCCGATGGCCACCGGACCGGCGATACGCCCGTCGTGCGCGGCCAGGTCCCGTGCCGCGGCGGCGAGTTCCTCCGAGATGCGGGCCCCTCGACCGGCCAAGGCCCGTCCTGCCGCGGTGAGTTCCGCACGGGGACCGTCCCGGTCGACCAGCGGCAGCCCCGCCTGCTTCTCCAACCGGGCCAGCGCCTGCGACACCGCCGACGGCGTCACCCCCAGCCGACGGGCCGCCGCCGCCATCCCACCGGACTGCGCAACGGCGTGCAGCATCAGCAACCGCCTGGGATCCAACTCCATGACGCCCCTTCCGAACCGACCTGACGGCCAGCAGTTCATCACACCGGTGAACTGCCCGACCCCGGCAGACCCGGGCCGGCCCCGCCCACGCTTCGCGGCCGGGCGGGGCGAGAGCCGTGGACGGCTACGCCGACTGCTCGACGTCGGCGCGGATCCCTCGCATGAGGTTGACCGCATCGGCCGTGGTGAAGCCCTTGAGCAGGCGGTCGCTGAAGCCCTTGGGATAGAAGGAGACCTCGCCGAAGGTGGTCGGGGTCATCCACATGCAGGCGCTGTTCTCGGCCGCCATGGCACCCGACTGCAGCAGTTCCTCCGAGCAGATCGCCCGGCCGCCATGCGGCCCGGGGTCGGCGTCCTGCCAGGAGAGGGTGGACCGGTTGCCCGACCCGTCCGGTCGGGTGATCGGCGGCTGCCAGAGCCTGGCGTGCAGTCGGGACGGGTCGAAGCCGGTGCCGTTGACTCCGATGAAGACGATCCACTCGTTCTCGGCGGCGTCGTCGTAGAGCGCCCGGACCGGCGTACCGCTGATCCCGAGCAGCCCGGTGATCCGCTGCTCCTCCGTCGACATCTTCTGCTCGCTGGCACCGGTGGCCTGGTGGAAGGCGTAGCCGCCGGCGCTGCCGGGTGTGCCGAGCCGGTACGCCGCCGCCTGCGCCGCCCCGGCCGCCCCCGGATTCCCGGGCGCAGCAGGCCCGGCAGGCGCAGCAGCGGCCGAACCCGATGAGCCGGACCCGCACGCCGCCGTCCCGGCAGCGAGCAGCAGGACGGCAGCCACGGCATTGAGCGCGCGTTTCATGGCGGAACAGGACAAGACCATCACCTCGTCGAGCAAGCGACAGCGCAGCGCACGCCCCCGCGACCTGCCGGTCACTCTGCCCGAACGCGGCCACCCGACGGAACACAGCACCGCTTAACGGCGCCGACAGCAGCGCTACACACCACCGGACTCGGCACCGGCGGGCAGGGGCGGGAGGGCCGGTTCGGTCAGCCAGGCCGCGAAGAAGGCGTCCAGCGGCCGCCCGGCGTGACGGGTGGCGGCGGCGGTGAAGTCGGCGGTGGTGACGGTCGAGTGGCGGTGGACGGTGGTCCAGTCGCGGAGCAGTCCGAAGAAGGTCTCGTCGCCCAGGGTGCAGCGCAGGGCGTGCATGGTGAGGCCGCCGCGCTCGTAGACGCGGTCGTCGAACATCTGCCGTCGGCCGGGGTCGGCGAGCCGCAGGTCCGGTGGCAGGGCGGCGAGTCGGCGGTGCGCGGCGGCGGCCAGGGTGTGGGCTGCGGGTCCGCCGGAGTGCTCCGACCAGAGCCACTCGGCGTACTTGGCGAAGCCCTCGTTCAGCCAGATGTGCTGCCAGTCGGCGACGGTGACGCTGTTGCCGAACCACTGGTGGGCGAGTTCGTGGGCGACCAGCCGTTCCCAACCGCGTTGCCCGTCCAGGTGGTTGGCCCCGAAGGAGGAGAGCCCCTGGGCCTCGACCGGGACGTCCAGGTCCTCGTCAGCGACCACCACCGTGTACTCGCCGAACGGGTAGCGGCCGAAGAGCTCCTGGAACAGCCGCATCATCCGGGGCTGCCGCCCGAAGTCGGCCTCGAAGCGCGGCACCAGGCGGGCCGGGACGTACCCGAGCTGGGGGACGGCACCGGACTGCGGATCGTCCAGCCGGACCTCCCGGTACGAGCCGATCGACAGGCCGACCAGGTAGGCCGGGGTGGGGGCAGGCTGCTCGTACACCCAGGTGGTGGTGCTCGCGTGCGCGGTCCGGGCCAGCAGGCGCCCGCCGAGCACCACGGTGCACGCGGACGGCACGGTGAGCGAGATCAGGTAGCTCGCCTTGTCCGACGGCCGGTCGTTGCACGGGAACCAGGACGGCGCGCCGACCGGCTGGCTGGCCACCAGGGCGCCGTGCGTGGTCTCCGTCCAGCCGATGCCGCCCCACGGGCTGCGGACCGGCTTCGGCCTGCCGGACCACCGCACCTCCACGGTGAACGCCGCACCCGCCGCCGGCGGTTCGGCCGGGCGGATCCGCAGTCTGCCGCCGCGATGGGTGTGGTGCGCCGGCCGGCCGTCCACCAGCACCCGCCCGATCCGGAAGTCGGCCAGGTCCAGCGCGAACTCCCGCAGCCGGTCGGTCCCCTGGGCGGCGAGCGCCTCGATCCCGGCGCTGCCGGCGAGGCGGTCGGTCTCGGGCCGGTAGTCCAGCGTCAGTTCGTACCGCCGGACCCGGTAGCGGAGATCGCCGTGGTCCGGGAAGTACCGGCCCGTGGCCACGGCCTGAGTGGAGTCCACCGGATCCTTCACTCTCTGCGAGGGCGTGCCTTCATTGCGCGGTGCCCACCCTAACCCCGGTGCCGGACGCCGGAGAAGCAGGTAGGTTGGCCATCAAACGATCTTCAGGAGAAGCATGGCCGCCTCCCAGCCCAAGGTCCTCTACGTCACCGACCTGGCCTACCAGGCACGCGGGCGGCGGTACTGCGACGAGGACATCCGGCTCTCCGCCCGCCTCCGCGAGGACTTCGAGATCGCCCTGTGCCACCCCCTGGACGCGGCCGCGCTGATGGACGCCTTCGACGTGGTGGTGGTCCGCAACAGCGGGCCGGTGCTGCACTACCAGGCCCAGTACGACGCCTTCCGCGAGCAGGCGGCCGCCCGTGGCGCGCGCCTCTACAACCAGCTCTCCGGCAAGGGCGACATGGCGGGCAAGCAGTACCTGCTCGACCTGTCCGCCGCCGGATACCCGGTCATCCCCACCGTCGACCGCCCGCAGGACCTCGACCGCCTGCCCGTGGTGGCGGAGTACGTGGTCAAGCCCAGGCTGGGCGCGGACTCGATAGGTCTGGAGTTCGTCCCCCGGGACCGGATCGCGGCCGTGGCCCACGGCGACGTCCTGGTCCAGCCGCGGATCCACTTCCGCTACGAGGTCTCGTTCTACTTCATCGACCGCGCCTTCCAGTACGCCCTGTACGCCCCCCGCCCCGACCAGCGCTGGCTCCTGGAGCCGTACGCCCCCTCCCCCGCCGACCTCGGCTTCGCCCAGCGCTTCGTCGACTGGAACGACATCGACCACGGCATCCAGCGGGTCGACGCCTGCCGGACACCCGAAGGGGAGCTCCTGCTGGTCGAGTTGGAGGATCTGAACCCGTACCTGTCGCTGGACCTCCTCGACGACGCGGCCCGCGACTCCTTCGTCACCAACCTGAAGGCGTCCCTGCACGGCCTGCTCGCCGCCACCGCGCACTGACGGCCGCCGGTCCATCGCTCCGCCCGCCCGCGGTCCCCACGGCCGATCGCGCACGACAGCGGCAGCGTGAGCCCGAACTCCGCGGCCTGCACCCAGCCCTGACCGAGCGGTTCGTCGACCCCGGCACACGGCATCATCCCCTCGCCATCCGTCAGGAGGGCCGAGACAGCGGCCGGTTCGGGGCCGCGCCACGGGAGGGACTTCGGTCCTGACCGGATCCGGCAAGTGACCGCCCAGTAAGGTACTCCACACGATGGTGGGCGAAGGGGAGTCGGCGATATGAGCGAGGACGGCACGCACCCGGCCGGGACCGGGTTCTTCACCTCCGTGGACGATGTGTCCGCGAAGCTGGCCGAGGCGGGCTACCTCGCCTCGCCTGCGGTCGCCACCACGGTCTTCCTGGCCGACCGGCTCGGAAAGCCCCTGCTGGTCGAGGGCCCGGCCGGGGTCGGCAAGACCGAGCTGGCGAAGGCGGTCGCCCGCGTCGGCGCGGCGAGACTGGTCCGCCTGCAGTGCTACGAAGGCATCGACGAGTCCCGCGCCCTGTACGAATGGAACCACGCCAAGCAGCTGCTGCGGATCACCGCCGGACGGGACGAGAGCTGGGACGAGGCCCGTACCGACATCTTCGGCGAGGAGTTCCTGCTCACCCGCCCGCTGCTCACCGCGATCCGCGGCAGCGAGCCGACCGTGCTGCTGATCGACGAGACCGACAAGGCCGACGTGGAGGTGGAGGGGCTGCTGCTGGAGGTGCTGAGCGACTTCCAGGTCACCGTGCCCGAACTCGGCACGATCACCGCGACCCGCCGCCCGTTCGTGCTGCTCACCTCCAACGCGACCCGCGAGCTCTCCGAGGCGCTGCGCCGCCGCTGTCTGTTCCTGCACCTCGACTTCCCCGACGCCGCACTCGAACAGCGGATCGTCCGGCTGAAGGTGCCGGGGCTGGACCAGGTGCTCGCCGACTCCCTGGTCAAGGTCGTCGGCGCGCTGCGCGCCATGGAACTCCGCAAGGCGCCCTCGGTCGCGGAGACCATCGACTGGGCCCGGACGCTGCTCGCGCTCGGCGCCGACACCCTGGACGAGGCGGTGGTCCGCGACAGCCTCGGGGTGATCCTCAAGCACCAGGACGACGTGCTGAAGGCCACCCGGAAGCTGACCCTGACGTGACCGGAGCCGACCCGACCGCGACCGACGTGCGCGAGCCCGTGCACGGCCTTCCCGAGCGGCTGACCGGATTCGTCCAGGCACTGCGGGACCACGGCATGCGGATCGGCCCCGGTGAGACCGTCGACGCCGGGGCCGTCCTGGCGGCACTCGGCCTGACCGATCGCGCGTACATCCGCGAAGGTCTCGCCGCCGCGCTGCTGCGGGCCGACGGCCAACGCGCCGTGTTCGACGCGACCTTCGACCTCTACTTCCCGCTCGGCGTCGGCACACCCGAAGCCGCCCGAGCGGACCCGGGGGCCGAGCCGACCGGCCCGGCCAACCCCGTCAGCCCCACCAACCCCACCGACCGGGCCGTCCTGGCCGACCTGCGGGAGCGGCTGGCCGAGGCACTCGCCGCCGACGACCGCTCGGCGCTCACCCAGCTCGCGGGCGAGGCGGTGAACACCCTCGGCCGCTACGGCTCCAGCCCCGCCGCCCAGGGGTGGTCCGCGCACCAGACCCTCAGCCGCCTGGCACCGGAGACCCTGCTGGCCGGCCTGCTCGCCGCCCGCCGCGCAGGACAGTCGCCCGGCTTCACCGACCGGCTCGACGCGGACGAGATCCGTCGCCGGATCCAGGGCTTCCGCGGCCAGGTGGGCACCGAGGCCCGGCGGCGCGCCGCCGAACTGCGCGGCACCGAGCGGATCGCCCAGCGCGCCATCGCCCCCAGCACCGACCGGGTCGACTTCCTGGCCGCGAACCGGGACCAACTCGCCGAGCTGCGCCGGACCGTGCAGCCGTTGGCCCGCAAGCTCGCCACCCGGCTGGCCGCCCGCCGCCGGAAGGCCCACGCCGGCCGGATCGACCTGCGCCGCACCCTGCGGCGTTCGCTCTCCACCGGCGGCGTACCGCTGCGCCCGGCCTACCGCCGCCGCCGGCCGGGCCGGCCCGAGATCGTCCTGCTGTGCGACGTGTCCGGTTCGGTGGCGGGCTTCGCGGACTTCACCATGCTGCTGGTCCAGGCGATGCGCGACCAGTTCAGCAAGGTCCGGGTCTTCGCCTTCGTCAACCGCACCGACGAGGTGACCCGGCTGGTCACCGCGGGCTCCGCCGACCCGGCCGCACTCGGCCGGCGCATCCTCACCGAGGCGAAGGTGCTCGGCTTCCACGGCAACAGCGACTACGGCGCCGCACTGGGCGAGTTCGCCGACCGGCATCTGGCCGCGGTCGGCCCGCGCACCTGCGTCCTGATCCTGGGCGACGCCCGCAACAACGGCCGGGACCCCAACCTGCCCGCCCTCGGCCGGATCGCCGACCGCGCCCGCCGGGTGTACTGGCTCAACCCCGAGCGGATCGAGCTCTGGTCCACCGGCGACTCCGCCGCCCACGCCTACGCCGGGCTCGTCGAGATGCACCCGTGCCGCAACGCACGCCGCCTCGGCGAACTCGTGGCCCGGCTGCTGCCGGTCTGAACACCCCCGCACCCACGACCGGCGGCCCAGGACCGGCCGCGCTACCAGAGGGCCGTCCCGCCGAGCTCCGGGTAGCAGGCCGCCGGATCGCCGGACAGCCCGGCCTTCACCCGGCAGGACGTCTCGTCCGCGAGCACCTCGAAGGCTCCGGCCTCGATGCCGTCCAGCCCCTGGCGGGCGACGGCGTGACGAGCGCGACGGCACCCTCGATGGCGGTCATGACGCTCTCCTCCCACGGAATCCGGCCGGTTCGACCGCAGACCAACCGATTTCCCCGGTGCAAGGATCAACCACCCAGGCCCACACGGCAGTCAGCCTTGGCGGTCGCCGCGGCAGTGGAAGATGCCCCAGCTCAGCCGGCCGGCCCGGCAGGCGTCCACCCACAGCGGCAGGTTCTCCAGCAGGCCCGCCAGATAGCCGGGGCCGAGAAGGTCCCGGAGTTCCGCCGCCCGCCGCCTGGTCTCCTCCTCCAGCCGGAGGTAGTGGGTGAGCAGCTGCGCGCTGTCGTCCTCGAAGTCGATCCGGGTGAGGCCGAGTTCGGCGATCTGCTTGCGGTAGTACTCCGGTGCGGCGAGGGCGGTCACCTCCAGCCGCGCGACGACGGTCCGCAGCGCCTCGGGCGGGACGCCGTCGGCCGCCATCACATCGGTGAAGATTAGATCCCCCTGCGGCCTGAGCACCCGGACCGCCTCCGTCAGCAGCCGGGTCCGGTCGGGGCTGTGACAGAACGCCTCCTGCGACCAGACCACGTCGAACCGCCCGTCGGGGAACGGGATGTCCTGGAAGGAACCGGTGACCACCTCGACGAGCCGGTCCAGACCGCGCTCCGCATTGGTCCTGCGGTGCCGCTCGTTCTGGGACTCGCTGATGTTGAGGGCGACCACCCGGCAGCCGAAGCGCTCCGCCAGATGGCGGGTCGCGCCGCCGTATCCCGATCCCAGGTCCAGCACCGTGGCCTCGGGGCCGAGACGGTCGGCGATCTTCGCCGCGGCCCGTTCGACGGTGCGCCGGGACGCGGCCGCGATCGGTTCGCGCTCATCGGCGTAGCTGCCGGTGTGGATGTCCTCCCCGCCCCACACGGCGGAGTAGAAGCCGTCCACCTCGCTGGCTCCGTAGTAGCGGCGTGCCGTCTCGACGGCGTCCGCGGTGGTTCCCTCGCCCATGCTGCTGCCTCGCTCACTCGTGTCGGCCCGGTTCTGCGGAGGTGCTCGACCGATGGTAACCGGACGGCTCCGCCGAGGAGTTGACCTCGGGCTTCGCGACACGGGACGCCCGGCGGGCCGACGCCGAACGGCCGGTCGCTTTCGCATTCGTGCAGGACACCGCGACCACGCGCGGGCCACGCGCCGGGAGGACGGCCGCGGGCACTGACCACCGGCGGCCATGACCGGCCTGCCCCGGTCCGTCACGGCGGGCCGGGGCAGGCATTCGGCACGTCCGGTACGTCAGGAGAAGACCACCGAGCGGATCTTCAGGCGCTCGGAGCCGTGACCGGTGAGCGGGCGGAGCGTGAAGTAGTCGCCCTCACAGTCGGGGTCCTTGAAGACCGTGGCGGTCGCGTCCGTGCGGTTGCGCGGCGAGTCGGCGGGCTCGGAGGAGTCCGGGTCGGCCACCTCGGGAAGGTTGATGCACTCCCGGCTCTCCGGGTCGAGCAGCCGGCCGGTCTGCGGAGCGCCGTCCAGGCCGATGAACCGGTAGGTGAACTCGCCCTGGGCCGCACTGGCCGAGGTGGGCAGGGTGAGGACGAGCGAGAGAGCGGCGGCGGCCGCCGCTGCGGCGTTGCGAAGACGCATGATCAGGTGTTCCTTCTCGATGGCAGGTGTGCCAAGTCGGACAGGGATCACCCTAAAAGGCCGCAAACCCGGTGAAACGATTCCCCCGATCAGCCTCGCGTGGCGCACAGTTGACCACTCCTCAGCTCGGTACGACCATGGCGACGGACCGGAGCCGTCGCACCACGACACCGACCAGGACGACGGCCAACGCGGCGGCGTAGGCGGGCTGCTGGGCGTCGCCGCCGAGCAGGTAGAGCGCCTGGCCGGCGGCGGGCACGGCCAGCCACTCCCAGCGCCCGTCCAGCGCGGCCAGCGCCACGACCAGCAGGCCGTACCAGGGGTAGGCGGGTGCGACCAGCAGCAGCGCGGTGCCGGTGACCAGCAGCGCGCCGCCCCACGGCCGCGCCGGGTCGCCGCGCCGCAGCACGTACAGGACGACCACCGCCAGCACCAGCGCCGCCGCGTACGGCGCCCAGCCGGCCGGAAACACCAGCCGCAGCAGGCCGAACCGGGCGATCTGGCCGTCCTCGTACCCCTCCTCGCGCAGGTAGCCGGGCAGGTAGCCGATCACCCCGGTGCCCGAGGCGAGCACGTACGGCAGGTAGGCGAGCACGAAGGCGGCCAGTGCGGAGCACGGCAGCACCAGGTCCCGTGGGCGCGGACGGCGGGCCAGCACGCCGGACATCGCGCCGGGCAGGGCGAGTCCGGGCAGCAGCTTGGTGGCGATGGCCGCGCCGAGCGCGACGCCGCCGGCGACGGCCTGCCGCCGGGCCGCCAGACCGAGGGCGACGACCAGCAGCAGCGCGCCCAGCGTGTCCACATGGGCGTCGTTGACGGACCAGATCGCGATCCCGGGGAACCAGCCCCACAGCCCGGCGCGCCAGTCCTGACGGCGGATCAGCAGCAGCGCCCCGGTGGTGGCGACCGCGAGCAGCGCGCCGCCCACCTGCGCCGTCCGGACCGTTCCGCCGGCCATGTGCAGGCCGAGGAACCAGAACTCGGCGACCGGCGGGTAAATGGTGTGCACGGCGGGCCGGTTGATGTGGGTGCACGAGCCGGTGGCGGTCCGGCGCTCGTTCCAGGCGGTGCAGCTGCTCTCCGGCGGGAAGAGCGCGGGATCACGGAGCCGCACGAGCGGCGGGTCGTCGGGCGCGTACCGGTACGGGGAGATCCCGGCGGCCTGGACCCGGCCGTCCCAGACGTACCGGTAGACGTCGTCGCTGGTCCGCGGCGGGGCCAGCAGGCCGGTGGCGGCGACGGCCACGCTTCCCACCAGGACCAGGCCGGCGACCTGCCGCGCGGGCACCCGCCGCAGCAGGGCCACGGCCAGCGCGAAGAGGCCGAGGTCGGCGAGGTACCAGCCGTGCAACGGGCGGGAGTTGCCGAGCGTGCCGCCCCGGGTGACGGTCAGCGCGAGGGCGGCGACCAGGACGGCCAGCGCACCGGCGGCGAGGGCGGGGGCGAGCACGGTCGCGGAACGGGAGGTCGGGCGGGTGGTGGACACGGGTTCACCCTGCCACCGCGAACCACCGCCCGGGCGCAACGGCGGGCCGCCGTTCGACTTCCGTAAGCACGTCGACGCCCGGGACGGCGGACGCGCTCCCGTGGACGTGCGGCCCGCCGGATCGGATGCGAACCGCCGGTGGACGCGGAGATCGGGACCTACACGAACGCAATCCACCGCTAAAGGGTCGACCGGCCCGCGAAGTGGGCATCACAGTGATTGTTCGGCCAAGGACTTGTCCGGCCCGGGAGTTGCCGGACTCGAACCCCGGCACACCCTCACCCACCACTCACCGATCCGCCGCCGTCCGCGACGGATCCACCAGCCATCCGCCCGGACCAGCTCCGGCGACCCTCCGACCCCAGGCGGTGACCATGGGCATCTACGGCCAGGACTGGGCGAGCTACCAGTCCTCCACCCCCGACACGAGCGGCCTCGGCTTCGTGTTCATCAAAGTGACCGAGGGCCTGAGCTACACCAACCCCAAGTGGACGGCACAGCGGGACCACGCCCGCGGCGCCGGCCTCGTCGTCGGCTACTACCACTACCCGCACATGGCCAACTCGGTGCAGGCGGAGGCGGATCGCTTCCTCGCCGTGACCCAGCCGCAGCCCGGTGAGCTGCTGTGCCTGGACTGGGAGGGCTACGACGACGCCAACGCGTCGGTGTCGCGGGCCGACCAGTTCACGTACAAGGAGTCCTGGCTCCGGTACGTCAAGGGCCGGGCGCCGCACACCCCGGTCGGCCTGTACTGCAACAACGACTACTGGCAGAACGTCGACACCACGAGCTACGTCCAGGACTTCCTGTGGATAGCCACCTCCGGGCGGGCGGCCGGCGACCCCGGGATCAGACATGCCTGGCTCTTCCACCAGTACGGCGACTCGCCCGTGGACCAGGACTACTGCAACCTCGGCAGCATCGGTGAACTGCGGTCCTGGGCCCTGTCGTTCCAGCCCGCCCAGGGGCCCGCCCCGGCGGCCGGCCCGGCCTGGCCCGGTGAGTACCTCGCGCTGCGCACGCCGCTGCTGCACGGCGGCAACGTGCGGACCTGGCAGCAGCGGATGCGCGACCGGGGCTGGTCGATCACCGTGGACGGCTGGTACGGCCCCGCTTCGGCGAGCATCTGCCGCCAGTTCCAGGCCGAGAAGGGCCTCGCCCAGGACGGCATCGTCGGCCCGCAGACCTGGGCCGCCGCCATGCGCACCGACAACGTCACCTGAGAGGAGACCGGCATGCCCGCCCCCATCGAAACGAAGGTCAAGGCAGCGTCCGCCACGACCTTCCTCGTCGGCATCGCCATCGCCGCCCTCAACGCCGTCACCGCCGACAACTCCCTCCTCGGCCCGGTCCCCGCCTGGCTCCAGGCCCCGATCCTCGCCCTCGTCCCCTCCGCACTGGCCTTCCTCTCCGGCTACCAGGCCCGGCACACGCCCCGCACCGACCAGGCGGCGCAGGCCGCGGGCGGCACCCCGGGACAGTGACCGGTCGCCGCGCCGGCCGGCGGCCCCACCGAGCCGGCCGGCGCGGCAGCGGTGTCGCCCCGCGAGCCGCCGTTCGACTTCCGTAAGCACGTCGAACCCCGCTTTCGGGGCCCCCAGGCGGTCTCATGGACGCGTGGAGCCAACGAACCCCGACAACGAACCCGACCGTCCGGAACGACCGCAACGACCGGAACGCCCCGAGCCCGCACCGCCGTCCGGACCGCCGACGCCGCCCCCACCAGCACCAGCACCGGTACCGCCACCGCCACCGCCACCAGCACCGGCCGAGGAGGTCCCGGAGACAGCGCTCTCCCGGTACGACCTCCCCCTCCCCACTCCCCCGGGATTCCTGCGCCGGGGCCCGCTGCGCGAAGGCACCTTCACGTCCTCGCTGCACGAGCCGCGCACCACCGTCGTCCTCGGCCGCTGGCTGGGTGCTGCGCTGCTGGTCTGCTTCCTGACGGGGCTGCTCAGCCATGTCCTCCAGCAGCCGCCGACCTGGCTACGCGACCAGTTGCCGAGCCGCCCGGTGGACGGGTACCGGGTCACCCAGGGTCTGCACGTCATCTCGGGCATCGCCGCGATCCCGCTGCTCGGCGCCAAGCTCTGGGCGGTCTACCCCCGGCTCTTCGAGTGGCCCCCGGCCCGCAGCGTGCTGCACGCACTGGAGCGGCTCGGCATCGCGATCCTGGTCGCCACCATGGTGCTGGAGCTGTTCACCGGGACGCTCAACATCATCGAGTGGTACCCCTGGCCGTTCCCGTTCCGGCAGACCCACTTCTGGCTGGCCTGGCTGGCGACCGGCGGCCTGCTGCTGCACATCGCCGCCAAGGGGCCGATGATCGCCGAGCACTGGCGGCGCGTCAGGCCGGGTCTGCCGGAGCGCCGGCTGTTCCTCGGGTCCGTGACCGCGGCGGTGGCGGTCGTCACCCTCACCACGGCCGGACAGACCGTGCCGTGGCTGCGCCGGCTCACCCTGCTGGCCCCGCGCCGGCCGGACATCGGGGAACTCGGTCTCCCGATCACCCGCACGGCCGCCCAGGCGGGCACCACCGTCACGCCCGCCGACTGGCGCCTGCGGGTCGACGGCCCGCAGCCGTACGAACTGACGATGGACCAGCTGCTGGCCCTCCCCCAGTACGAGTCCCGCCTGCCGATCGCCTGCGTCGAGGGCTGGAGCGCCTCCGCGCACTGGACCGGGGTCCGCGTGCGGGATCTGCTGGCCCGTGCGGGCGCCCCGGCCGGCGCCCGGGTCCGGGTGACCTCGCTGGAGCAGAACGGGCCGTACCGGATCATGGAAATGCCCGCCGCCTACGCCCAGGACCCGCTGACCCTGCTGGCGGTACGGGTGAACGGCCAGGTGCTGACGCCCAACCACGGCTACCCGGCGCGGATCATCGCCCCCAACCGGCCCGGCGTGCTGCAGACCAAGTGGGTCACCCGGATGGAGGTGTTCTGATGCGGACGTTCCGGGTGGTCACCGCAGCCGTCGGCGTCGGCCTGATCGGGTACGGCGTGTACGGGCTGCTGCACGACAGCTTCATCAACGACCCGCTCGACGTGCTGATCTGGCTGGTCGGCGGGCTGGTGATCCACGACGGGCTCTGGGTGCCGCTGCTCTGCGTGCTGGGAGCGACCTTCGTCCGCGGGCGGGTGCTGCGCGGCTGGCTGATCGTCGCGGCTGCGTTCACCGCGGTCGCCCTGCCGCCGATCCTGCGCGACGGGCAGAACAACGGCAACGCCTCCCTGCTGCCGCTGCCCTACCTGCGCAACTGGCTGATCCTGCTGGCCGTGACGGCGGTTGCCGCCGGGCTCACGGCCCTCTGGTCCCGGCTCCGCCGCCGACGCCGACGCGCCTGAGGCAGGGGCGCCGCAGCGCCCCTGCCTGGTCGTCACCCCGTGGACCGGACGGCCGGTCAGACCCCGGGGAGTCCGGTCTCCAGCCCGTCCAGGGCATGCGAGCAGACGCAGTCCCGGGTGCTCGGCAGGCCCTCAAGTGCCTTGAACAGTACGGTGCGCAGCCGGTCCACATTGCGCCCGAAGACGGCCAGGACCTCGGCGTGGGTGACGCCCTCACCCGTCTCCACACCCGCGTCGAGGTCGGTGACCAGGGCCAACGAGGTGTAGCAGAGGCCGAGTTCACGGGCCAGCGCCGCCTCCGGGTGGCCGGTCATACCGACCACCGACCAGCCGTTGCCGGTGAACCAGCGCGACTCCGCGCGGGTCGAGAAGCGCGGGCCCTGGATCACCACCAGGGTGCCGCCGTCCACCGGCTCCCAGGCGTTGTCCCGGGCGGCGGCCAGCGCGGCGACGCGGCCGTCGGGGCAGTACGGGTCGGCCGTCGAGACGTGGACCACCTCGGGCACCCCGCCGCCGGGCAGCGGCAGCCCGTCGTAGTAGGTCTGCTCGCGGCCGGAGGTGCGGTCCACGAACTGGTCGGGGACCACCAGCGTGCCGGGGCCGAACTCCGGGCGCAGCCCGCCCACCGCGCACGGCCCGAGCACCTGGCGCACCCCCAGCGACTGCAGTGCCCAGAGGTTGGCGCGGTAGTTGATCCGGTGCGGCGGCAGGCTGTGCCCGCGCCCGTGCCGGGGCAGGAAGGCGACGCTGCGCCCGGCCACCTCGCCGACGAACAGCGAGTCGCTGGGGCGACCGTACGGGGTCTCGACGGCGACCTCGGTCACGTCGTCCAGCAGCGCGTAGAGGCCGGAGCCTCCGATCACGCCGAGCTCGGCACGCGGGAGTCGGGCGGTGCCTGCGATGGTGTCAGCCACGGTGACTGCCTTTCGGTCTCGTCCTGACTCCACCTTAGGAGCCGGCACCGTCGGGCCGGCGATCGTGCGGCCTTACGAAGGTCGTACGGTGTCGGGCTTCTAGGGTAGGAGCTGCGAGGGTACGTCCACCTTCGTGCACCGTCGGAGCGGAACGGACTGCTGATGCTGATAGCGAAGGGCGCGAACATCGCGCTGGCCACGACCGGAGTCCGGGTGGAGCTGCACTGGCGCAGCGGGCCCGGCGTCCCCGACGCGGACGCCTCCGCGCTGCTGCTCGCGGGCGGCCGGGTCCGCTCGGACGCCGACTTCGTGTTCTACCACCAGCCGCAGGACGCCTCCGGCGCGGTGCGCCACCTCGGGAAGCAGAGCAGCGGGGACGGCGGCGTGGTCGACACCCTGACGGTCGCCCTGGACGCGCTGGACGCCGTGGTGGAGACCGTGGTGCTGGCGGCGTCCAGCGACGGCGGCTCCTTCGGACAGCTGCCCGGCCTCCAGCTCCGGGTGCTCGACCCGCAGTCCGGCCAGGAGGTGGCGCGGTTCGAGGACACCGGGGCGAGCAGCGAGACCGCCTTCGTGCTCGGGGAGCTGTACCGGCGGGGCGGCGGCTGGAAGTTCCGCGCGGTCGGCCAGGGGTACGACAGTGGGCTGGCGGGGCTGGCCACCGACTACGGGATCAACGTCGACGACGAACCCGCACCGACCGCCGCCCGGCTACCGCCCCCTCCTCCCGCGCCCGCGCCCGTCTCCGCACCGGCGCCCGCACCGGCACCTGCGCCCGCGCCCGAGCCCGAGCCCGAGCCGTTCACGTCGGACGACTTCCTCCTCGCACCCCCGGCAGCTCCGGTCGCTCCCCCGGTCCCGGCCGCTCCCCCCGTTCCTCCCGTACCCGTGCAGCCGCCGGCCCCCGACTTCCCCCAGGCTCCCGCGCCCGCACCCATGCCCGCACCCGTGCCCGCACCCGTGCCCGGCTACCCGCCGGCCCCCACACCGGTGCCCGCGCAGGCGCCCGCACCGGTCAGTCTCAGCAAGATCCACCTCACCGCCAAGGACCCGATGGTCTCCCTGACCAAGCACGGGACCAACGGCGGCATGCTGCGGGTGAACCTCAACTGGGCCCCCGCAGGCTCCCCGCAGGGCTCCGCCGATCCGGGCCGCCAGGGCGGCGGCGGCTGGCTGGCGAAGAAGCTGCGCGCCGCCCTCCAGCCGGGACCCGGAGGCCGGGATCTCGACCTTTCCTGCCTCTGGGAGCTCCAGGACGGGGCCAAGGGCATCATCCAGGCCATCGGCGGGCGGTTCGGCAACCTGTACGGGCCGCCGTACGTGCAGCTGGCCAACGACGACCGCACCGGTTCGGTCGCCACCGGCGAGGACCTCTGGATCAACCTCGACCGGTCCGCCGAGATCCGCCGGCTGCTGGTCTTCGCGCACGACTACAACAACCTCCCGCTCACCGGGCTGAACGGCGTGGCCACGCTCTTCCCCGTCAACGGCCCGACCGTCGAACTGGCCCTGGACGGCTGCGACTTCCCCGCCACCGCCTGCGCCGTCGCACTGCTGGAGAACGACGGGACCGGGCTGGTGGTCCGCCGGGAGGGACGGTACTTCCAGCGCACCCCCGAACTCTCCGTCCACCGGATGATCGACGCCGCCTACGGCTGGAACCTCCAGTGGGGTCACGGAACCAAGTAGCCGCTGCGGAACCTGCGGCCCCGGTCCGCCGTTCGGCGTACAGTGACCGTCCCGGGAGCAGGACGGGACGACGCACGACGGAGCAGGACGGGACCGGGCAGAGGTGGAGATGGCAGCGAGCAGGTCAGGGGCGAACGGACACCAGGCACTGGCCTGGCGGGTGCGGCCGACCGCGCCGGTCGCCGCCGTGCTGGTACTGCACGGCGGCGAGGTGGCGAACGAGGCCCGTCCGGGGCCGGTGAACCTGCCGGGTCTGCGGATGAACGGGTTCGTCCGGGCCGTGGCCGGGGCGACGGCGGGCGCCCAGGTGGCGGTCGGCGTGGTGCGCTACCGCCACCGGGGGTGGAACGGCGAGCGGGCCGACGCGGCACGGGACACCACCGCCGCGCTCTACGACGTCAGCGAGGAGCTGGGCCTGGTCCCGACCGTCCTGATCGGCCACTCGATGGGCGGCCGGGCCGCCCTCCGCGCGGCCGGCCACCCCTGCGTGACCGGCGTGGTCGCCCTCGCGCCGTGGTGCCCGATGGAGGACCCGTACGAGCACCTGAAGGGCTGTCAACTACTCACCCTGCACGGCGATCGCGACCGGACGACCGACCCGGCCGACACCCTCCGCTTCGCCCGCCGGGCCCGTGCGGCGGGCGCCGAGGTCGCCGGGTACACCGTCCACGGCTCGGGTCACACCCTGCTGCGCCGAGCCTCCGACTGGCATCGCGCGACCGCCGGGCTGACCGGCGCCCTGCTCGGCCTGCGCCCGATGCCCATCGACGCCGCCACCGCGCTCGCACTCCGCCAGGACGCCCCCGGCGGCCTCGAACTCCCGCTGCCCAGGCGCATCTCCGTGCCGCCGCCGGTGGCCCCGGACACCCTCCGAACCCGGTCCGTCGCAACCTGAGCGCCTCTTCGGCCGAGGCCCGCCGAGCCGCGCTCAGGTCCCGGCACCAGGCACACGAGGCCGCCGCCTACGAACGCTTGCTCCCCGCCCGTCGTCCGCGCCCGTCACAGACGCGGACGACGGGGGGCATGCCATGGGCTGTCAGGTGCGGTAGGCGTAGAACGCCGCGTTCGGGTTGGACATGACGAGGCTCGCCACCGACCTGCGGTAGGTGTTGGTCGAGTGGTAGGTCACGTACGGCATGCCGCCCAGGCCCAGGTACGTGACGATCATGGAGTGGTTCTTGGAGCCGTCGCGGTCGAAGTCCGCCTGCAGGATGTCCCCGACGCCCAGCTGGTAGACGTTCGCCAGGTTCGACACCCGCTTGCTGGAGAGCGCGAACCAGGACCACTCATCGGCCCCCACCCAGGACCAGCTCTGGGAGTCGGAGCCGGACCACCAGTTGTGGTAGTCCGAGTCCTCGCCGGGGACGTTCTTCCAACCGCCCGCCTTCAGCGCCTGGCTGACGAAGTTGGTGCAATCCCCGCCGGCGCCGTTGAACTGCGGGTAGGCGGGGTTGTACTTGCTCCAGTACTTCTCCGCATAGGCCGCCATGGCCGCGTAGTTGTTCCCACCGCCCGTTGCGGCCTTCGGCTTCGACGCTGCCGGCCAGGAGGTGGCGGCAGGGGTCGCCTCCGGGGGATCGACGTCTGCTGGCTTCGACACGGGCGGGGCGGGCTGGTTGACCGCCGGGACGCCCGAGTCCACGTTCTTGATGCCCGTCAGCTCCCAGTGACCGTGGGACGTTGAGGCGAAGGTCACCATGTGGTGTGCCTGGAAGCCGGTCGTCGCGGGCTCGTCACCGCGGATCTTCTTGTAGGTCAGGGTCGTGGTCTCGGTGACCTCGACGTCGGCACGTCCGCCGCTGACCCGGACCTTGTCCACGGAGACCTTGGTGCTGCCGGCGCTGTACGCCTCCCCCACGACCGCCAGTCGCGCCTTGCGGGTCCGCAGCGAGGAGGACGCGGTGTCCTCGGCCCGCGCCAGGCCGGCCGCCAGACCGACGTGCGCATCGGCTCCCAGGGCGTCGTGCTGCGCCGGGGCCTTGTCCACGAGCGCTGCCGTCCGCTGGGACAGAACGGCCTCGGCCATCCGGTCGAAGGACGCGACGGTCGTCCGGTCCACCGGCCCGGTCGCGCTCGCCGCCGAGGCCGACGGGAGCGCTGCGGCCGACAGCACCGCCGTAACTGCCGCTCCCACAACGGATCTCAATATGGTTCGTCGCACGTGGTTCTCCTCTGACATCCGGTCAGCTCCGACCGGGGAGACGAATCCTCGCATCCTTTCGGGTGTTAATGACAGGAAATCGTCCAAACCGACAATCAGCTGATCGATCATCACTTCGACGGGCGGTCCAGGTCCTCCAGGAGCACGTCGGCGATCACTTCCTCGACCACGGCGACGCGCAGTTCGGCCATCGCGTCGATGAGTGCCGGATCCCACGGTGCGGGAGTCAGCCGGAGGTGCGGACGACCGGCGGGCAGTGCGGGCCGAAGCGCCGGTGGCAGCCCTCGGCCCGTCGGGCACCCTGTCATCGGTGCCGGGGCCAGGACGTTGGGGTAGTCGGGGAGCGTGATGTTCTCGGCGGTTCGACGGGCGATCCTGGCGGCCATGTTCTTTCCCGGCAGGTAGGGCATGACCTTGTAGTGGCGGTTGAGGGCCGAGGCCATCAAGCGGCTGTCGGGAACCATGAGTTTCGCGACGCCGTCGCCCATCTTCCGGCAGCCGGTCGCGTACTCGCGCAGCTGCTCCTGGCAGCGGGCGTAGGCGATGCGGTGGTCGCCGTCCGCGGCGGCCGGGTCGACCTCCTCGGCCAGCCGGTCGGCGGAGACCACCTCACCGGGGCGGACCGGCAGCAGCGCCGGCAGCGCTCGGCGGGCCGGTCCGCCGAGCGGAACCTCGGCCCCGTCGTCGCGCCATGCCTGCCCCACCGGCCCCGACCCGCCCCGCACCGTCCTCGTCCTCGGCACCCCCTGACCGACGGCGCGTGCCGCTCTCCGACCGTGACGTTCTCCAACGGAGGCGACAACCGGAAGCGGAACGACGTCCCGGCACGCCCGGAGCGGACGCCCGGACCCGCCGTGGGGCGGGTCCGGCCGAATCGGAGGAGCATCTATTGCTGTGAGTCCACGGCGCGCTACGCCACCGGCGGGGCGAGACGCGGCACGGTCGGCCGGGCGTGAGGAGGAAGCCATGATCGTCGACTGCGCGCACTACCGCGACGGACGCCGTCAGCACGAGGGCCTCATGCCGCTGGAGGAGGCGGCCTCGCGCTGCGCGCAGGGCGGGTTCGTCTGGTTGGGCATGTTCGAGCCGGGCCCCGAGGAACTGGTCAGAGTACGTGAGAGCTTCGGACTGCACGAACTCGCCGTCGAGGATGCCCAGGCCTTCCACCTGCGGCCGAAGGCCGAGCAGTACGAGGACGGCACCGAGCTGATCATCCTGCGCACCGCACGCTACGACGACGAGCGCGAGGAGATCGACACCGGCGAGATCAGTGTCTTCCTCGCCGAACACTTCGTGATCACCGTCCGCCAGGGCATCGCCAGCGAGCTGGCCGGCGCCCGCAGCCGGCTCGAACGCCGCCCCGAACTGTTGCGGACCGGCAGCGTCTCGACACTGTGGGCGATCTTCGACCAGGTGATCGACAGCTACGCGCCCGTCGTCGCCGAACTCGAACGCGACATCGAGCAGATCGAGGCCACGGTGTTCTCCGGCACGGTCGCTCCTACCGAACGGATCTACTTCCTGCGCCGTGAGGCCACCGACTTCTACCGCGCCGTGCACCCGCTGCTCGCCGTGCTCGCCCGGCGGCTCCAGCCCAGCAGGTCACCGACCGAACTCCTGCCGTACTTCCGCGACGTGCACGACCATCTCCTGCTGGTCAACGAGGAGGTCGCCGCCCAACGCGACCTGCTGGCCACCGTCCTGGAAGCGAACATCGCGGTGATCTCGGTCGAGCAGAACAGGATCAATCTCCGGCAGAGCGCCACGATGGAGCGGCTCACGATCCTCGCGACCGTGTTCCTCCCGCTGTCCTTCGTGGTGGGCTTCTTCGGGCAGAACTTCGACTGGCTGATCCGGCACATCAGCAGCCTCACGGCGTTCCTCGTTCTCGGCGTCGGCTTCCTGTTGCTGCCGTGCCTGCTGCTCTACATCTGGCTGCACCGACGGCGCGGCCACCCGGCACCGCCGATGCCGGAGGTGAACAGCGCCGTCCAGCACACTCCGAGACCCTCCGTGGAGTGAGAACGGCGCACCCGGAGGCCGGAGCGCTGCTGGCAGCCCTCGGTCCGCCGACCAGGCTGTCACCGTACCGGGCCCCGGCCGGGAGGGCCCGGTACGGTGACCGGGCCCCTGGTCGAGGTCTACTGCCAGGCGTCGTTGACCGTGGCCGCGTAGCGGTCGTTGTTCGTCAGCGGGTTGAGGCCGAGTGCGCCGTCGATGGTGCGCAGCAGGCCGTACTGGTCGGTGCGCTGGCTCGACTGGTAGCCGGTCTTGACGGTGTTCTGCGAGCCGAGCAGCAGAGTCGGGATCCGGTTGGGGTAGCCCGGGCCGTAGGCCTTGGTCGCGCCCTCGTCCCAGGTCAGGATCAGCAACGAGCGCTGGGTGGTCCACGCGGGCGAGTTGAGGATGGTCGGCAGGGTCTGCTTGAGCCAGTTGTCGCCGGCGGTGGTGCCGCAGGCCTCCATGTCATTGCAGTCGTCGGCGGCGAACCAGGCGAAGTTCGGGGTGGTCGCCGTGGACCGCAGGTCGGCGGTCATCTGGGTGAGCGGCTGCATGTGCGCCTGGCAGTAGGCGGCGTTGCTCTTCATGTTCTGGAAGTAGTAGAACGGTGCGTCGTCCGGCGCGTAGTAGCCGTGGCTCGACGTGTCGCAGTTGCCGTTCGCGCCGTCCAGGTACTCCTTCCAGGTCTTGCCGGCCTGTTCCACCGAGTTGCCCAGGTGCGGGGCGTTGATGGTGGTGGTCGAGACGCTGTTGTCGGTCAGCCCGTACAGGCCGCCCCCGGCCAGTGCGACGTAGTTCGGGTCGCTCGGGTGGGTGGTGGCGAACGCCTTGGTCAGAGAAGTCGCCTGCGGGAGCAGGCTGTTGATGTACGGGGCCTGCGACGTGTTGCCGATGATGTTCTCGTAGTTCTCGTTCTCCATGTAGACCAGGAAGACGTGGTCATAGCCGGGAACCGAGTTGACCGGAGCGGTCAGTACCGGGGTCGGCACCGCCGTGGTCAGGGTGAGCGAGAGGTTGTCGGCGTATCCGTCGGTGGTGTTGCCGGCCGTCCAGGTGAAGGCCAGGTCGACCTTGATCGAGCGGGTGCCGGCCGGGACCGTGCCGGTGGCCGTACGCTGCAGGAGCGCGGTGCTCAGACCTCGGTCGGTGCTGGTCACCGGGGCGATCTGGGCGGTGGAGAGGGTGGCGCCGGCGGCGTTCAGGAAGGTGGCGTTCAGGCCGACCCGGTCGTTCTGTGCGGCGTAGCCGCCGAGCCAGCCGGAGAGGTTGTAGCCGACGGTACCGGTGTCGATCGACTGCGCGGCTGCCGAGACGTCGACGCCCTGGGAGAGACCGGAGTTACCGGTGGCTCCGCCGGCGAAGAACGCGGTCCCGCGGCCGGTCGGGCCCGGGGTGCTCGCGTCGGGGTAGCCGCTGGCGCCGTAGCAGACCAGGTTCGGCATGCCGCTGGTGATCGTCCAGCCCGGGACGGTCATGCCGTCCAGGCCGTTGGGCGAGCAGATCGCGACGGACTCGGCACCCGGGTCGACCAGCAGGTTGTCGCTGCTGGTGGAGCCGGCGGCCGGGACGGTCCACTGCTGGTTGGCCTGGCCGCTGCCGCAGGTCCACAGATCGATCCGGGTGCCATCGGTGGAGCTGCCGCCGAAGGCGTCCAGGCAGAGGCCGGAGACCGGGTTGACCAGCGTGGTCCCCCGCACCGCCCACTGCTGGCGGCCCTGGCCGTTGCAGGTGTACAGGTCGGCGTAGGTGCCCGCGGCGGTGCCACCGGCGGTGGCGTCCAGGCACTTGCCGAGCGTACGGATGGTGCCGTCACCCGGCAGGGTCCAGGTCTGGTTGTCCGCGCCGGTGCAGTGCCACAGGATGATCTGGTTGCCGTCGGCGGTGCCGGCACCGGAGTCGTCCAGACACTTGCCGGCCAGGCCGGTGATCGGGCCCGACACGACGGCGGCCTGCGCGGCCGGGGCCACCGCGAAGGCGCCGACCAGGGCGACCAGACAGGAGATGACCGCCGTCAGGGCTGTGGCGCGGACGCGCCCGGGAAGTCTGCGCAGTGGCATGGCGAAGCCTCTCGATACATGGATCGGGGAGCACGGGACAGAGTCGCGCGAGGGTGGGGCGGTGACATGCTGAGGAGCAGACCTGTATAGCCAACAGCGCTGAAGCAGCCGGAGTATGACGATCAGGCGGACCTTGGGTACGAAGTTGTCCGAACGAGCGCCCCGCCGCAAGAGCCGACTCGGGTGGTTTCCGCACTCCTCCCTGGCAAACGCCGCTCGACTCGCAGCCCCGGCTGTCGCGTCACACGGCACCAGCCCGGTCGCGGCGCGCCAACTACCGTCCGTGGAGCGCCCGATGGGCGGCGATCAGGTCCCGGTACCAGCGTGACTGAGCGTTTTAGTTGGCGGGTGAGCGCGAGAGCGGACAGGGTAGTGCCCCCTTGCGGTTCTGATCGTCGGATTTCTGGTGATTCTGGTGCTTTAGCGGCCACTTTGCAGGTGTCCTGAAGGCATGGTCTCTCCGGACGCCGATTCAGCGGACACTAGCCCTGTCTGGTCGCACTCGTGCGCGATCGATGATCCTTTGCCCACCGCGTGTCCGCTGCTGCTCCAGCCCGGCTCTCCAGCGATCCTCGGTGGCGCACCGGCGCGTGGCAATGAATCTGGCACTGCCGTTCGGGGACGCTTCGTGGATCTACCCGGCGGGGAGGTCCTGATAGGCGAGGTGCGGCAGCTGTTCGATGACCTGGACGAGGAGAATCAGCGCCGGGCCCGATGCCGGCTGGCGCCTATGGAGGAGGCTGAGAAGGGCTTTCGTTCCGGAAGTTCCCTTTGGTCCGGGCCCGGTGAGCCCCGCCCTCAGTTCGACACCGAGCGCCCGACACTGACCGAGCGTCGAGAGGCCAAAGCCGCTGGACTGAGGGCCTTCCAGCAGAGGATGCACAGTTCCTGATGCTCGATCAGGTGAGCTTCCGCACGCGGTTCATCCACCGCCGGCGGCCGTGATACTGCTGGTCAGTTGGCGAGTGACGGTCTCGACTGTGGGTGTCTGAGAGAGTTCGTCCGGGGACGGCGCGACGATGTCTACGTTGTAGATGTGTGTACCGTCGAGCGCCATCAGTTGCTTGCTGTACACCTCATCTTCTGCGAACTTTCCGACTAGGTCCATGCAGAGCGCGGCTTGGCCGATCCCGGGCGGCGAGGACGGGTCGGTGAGCGTGTAGCGCATGGGGGTCGCGGGTCCGAGGCCGTAGTTGAGCGTCTCGCCGCTGGAGCATCCGCGTAGTGTCGCGGACATCTCCTCGTATGTTTGCGAAGCGGTGGCGGTCGAGTCGAACTCGTACACCGCCTGGGTGTAGTAGAGACCGTTCGGGGCCAGCGCCGTCGCCTCGGCGTAGCTCGTCTCACCGAAGCCCTCGTTGCCGCCGGTGCCGACCAGCTCCTGGCATGGCGCGGTCGCGCGGAACCTCGGCGTTTTGGGTTCGGGGCTGGTGCTGCTGTTCTGCTCGGTCTGGGCTAGCATCTGGAAGTCTTTGCCGAATGCCGTGGACGGCAACAGCGCTCCCTGCAGTTGTAGCCCGGACAGCCGTGAGGCGACAGGCGCGCTCGGCTTCGGGATGGGCGTGCCGACGGTGGACTCCTCAGCGGTGACCCAGGTGAGGACCGAGTCGAGGGCGCTCGTCGCCTGCCGGAGGTCCTCCACTCCTGTGACGACGGTGGCGCTGTCGTTCTGGTCCAGGCCGCTCAGGCAGTCCTGACTGCTCTTTGCCACCATCGTGGTGAAGGTCTGCCAGCTTGGCTCGACCCGAGGGTCCGGGGTGGGGAAGTAGTCGCTTGCGTCCTTCCCGAGCTTTCCGAACGCGACGCAGACCGACCGGAGTTGAGACAGAGTGTCACTGTCCGATGCGTTACTTGCACCCGAGATGGCACGCAGCCGACCGAGGTCGGCGTTGTAACGGAGAACCAGGTCCCGCCCGCCCAGGCTGTACCAGGCGTCCGCCTGGTCCGACGCCTGAGCGGCGAGTACTGGGTTGGCGGAAGGGTTCGCGTCCTGCCCGGCTGCACTGTTGCCCTGGGGTTCCGGGAGTATCAGAACGGATGCGGGAACCCCGATCGCCGCAGCGCACACCACCCCTACAGCCAGGCGGCGGGCGAGCAGCCCCCGGAGCTCTTTCCTGGGCGACGGAGGGATCGCGGAGCGTGTCCATCGCCGTAGCAGCCGCCGGACCACGGACGTGACGGCGGCCGAGGCGATGGCCACAATAGTGGCGAGGACAAGAAGGCTGCTCAGGAGGTACTGGAGGCCCTGCCAGATCGCGGCCGGTCTCCATTCGCAAGCAGTCGTGAACGTGCTGAGGGCCGGGATGCAGCCGTCCGACGCGGTCAGCGCCCACATTCCGCCGTAGCCCGCCAGCACCGCGATCTGGGCTGCGACGAGCGCGGCGATCAGCGGGTAGCGGCGGACGAGCAGGCTCGCTGCGACGGCCGCGACCGCGACTCCCGCCAGGATGGCGGCGGACACCCAGCCCTGGAACAGGATGCCGCCGGTGAGCCCTAGGGCCGACGGCTGCCAGGTGTGCATGTAGGCTTTCACGCCCGCGACAGCGGCCCAGCACAGAACTCCGCCGAACAGTCCGGCGAGCAGTGCGCGACGGAGCGCCGGCAGCGGGTCGCCTTGGACATCGGTCTCGGTGGTTCCCTGGACAGCACGGCGGACCCAGGTCCTGGGTTGGGGGCGAACCGCCCAGGCCAGCACGGGCACCACCCACAGCACGGCGACTGCCGGCAGCGCCAGCGGAACAGCGGTGGCGGTGGTTAGCAGTGACACCGCGACCTCGGTCACGGCGTAGGTTGTGGTGTGCTGCCCGGTGGGATCCACCAGGCTCGATTCGTTTCCTGGGCCAAGCGGGTGGGACAGCAGGCCCTGCTCGTTCGCGAGGATCACACCGGGGCCCTGCCACCACCAGAACCACGCGCACAACGCCAGGCAGGCCCCTGTAAGAACCAGCACCATCGGCGGGTGGATCGTCCGCCCGCGCCAGACAGTGGCCCACAGGTGCGCGCACTGGGCGACCCACCAGGCGAACGCCATGCCCGCGAGCACGACCAGCAGCACGACGACAGGCTCGCCGGGCAGCCACTGGAATGTCGCGATCCGGTTCGCGAACATCTCCCCGACCGTCATCCCGATGCCGAGCCACAAGCCAGCTCGTGCACCGGAGAACCGACGTCGCTCGGTCAGCAACCGGTGGACCACCGCACGCCACGAGGCGACCCCCACGACCCCGGTGATCAGTGCGGCGGGCACGAGCGCCATCGCCAGGTTCGATGCCCACTGAGTCGCCAGGCCGTACTCACCCGTTATAAGCCACAGCTGGGCGTTGACCTGCACAGCGGCGGTCCCCGTCAGGAACATCGGCAGCGCGGGCACCTCGAACACCAACGCCGAGTCGGCCAGCGCTTCTCTACGCAGATCCCACCGTGGGTGCGTGCGCCAGAGTTCGCTGAACCCACGCCATGCGCGGGTCAGCACCCGCGCGGTCGGCGCCGGTGCGACGGCACCCCAGATGTGCGGGTCCGCCCCCCATCGGGCGGCGGCAAGGTCAGCATGGAACTCCCGGTTGCGCAGCACATCCGATCGCGCGAGATAGACGACCACCGTCATGAGCACCGGGAGCACGAGGGCGCGCCACGTCGGCAGGCCGATCTGATACGGCTGCGGCTTCTGTACGAACGCGGTGAGGATGAGTACCCCGAAGCCCGCCGCATAGGGAAGGAGCACAGCAGCGATGAACACCCGCCACAGGGCGACCGTCGCGTAGGCGAGAGTCACGTCACCGTTGCGGATGTGGGCCAGCTCGTGCAGCAGTACCGCCTCGAAATCCTGCGGTGCCACGGTCCTTCGGGCTAGCAGGCCACCGTGCAGGCACACTGTCGGCCGACGATTGCGCCCGAACACCACGGCGCCGGTCGAGGCGGCGCACGGATCCACTACAACCCGCGGCACCCGCTCCAACCCGGCCACCGCTGCCAGTTGTTCCAGCTGACGCAGGATCCGTCCGTCGTGGTCCACCGCCGCCAGGGGGATAACCCGGTTGCGCCGTGTCTTCCAGACCGGAAGGGCGAGGAACAGGCCACTGGCCAGGACCAACAGGATGACGGGCGCCACCGGGGAGGCCCACCCGGGCAGCAGCACATGATGGGCGATGCAGGCTCGGTAGGCAGCGCTTCGAGTGATCTCGGCGGAAGGCGACTCGTTGACGCTACCACCGGCCGCATAAAGGCACTCGGAGCCCTCATCGAGTCCGGCGGCGGCGAGGGCCAGTCGCAGCATCGAGCTGCTACTCGCGAGCATTAGGACGAGCAGCAACGCGAAACGCGTCGTCGTGCCGGCCACCATCGCACGTTCGTCCAGTCTTGGCCGAGGATGCACTGTGGTCATCCCGCACCCCGGCTCTAGCTCGGGGTGCCGGCGCCGGTCGGACCGGACGGTCCCTGCGGATCCGGATCTGCCGCTGCGAGCGCCAATCTGGCCACCACCGCGTCAGCGATGGCTTCGGCACGCGCCGCCTCCAGACCTCGGTGGGACGCGGTCTCCAGCACCCGCTCGCGCACCTCGGCGAGTTGGGCAGGAGTTAGAGGGGGCACGACTACCGGTGCAGTCGGCCTGCGCAAGACCTTGCGAAGCATGGCACGGCCGCCCTTGACCGCAGCGTCAGACGCGGTTTCCGCGAGCTTCTTGGCCGTCTCGTCCAGAGCCAGCCACACCACCGGTGTCACCAGGGTCACGATCTCACCCAGGCCGAACCCTAGCGGCTCCCGTCGCCCACCCTGTGGGCGCAACCTCCGAACTGCCGTGGCGTCGTCGAAGCGAGCCAGCCCGTCCACCAGGACCAACTCCGTCGGAGCGATCTCGGCCACCACGTCGCGGACCACGTCCCGCACCTTGAGCTGCCCGTCGATGTTGGCCTGGTGCTTGGATGAAGTTGCTTCAGAGACCATCTGCGCCCCCCGCGCGACTCGTCACGCTATGAACGAACGCGACACGCCAGAATGTTAGCGCCTCAACTCTGCGCCTGACACCTTCTCGGATCAGCTTGTGACCCTCCCCCGCAACATAGAGGCCGTGACTGTCGGGGGAGTTGGGATTCCCGGCAGAGATGAGACTGAAGTTCGACCCCGGCTGTCACGTCCACGACCAACTGGCTACGTAGGCGAACTCAACGACACCGATCCCTACGATGGGAGGGCCTGGACACCTCGCGCTCCAGCGGCGGGTCCTGGGCATGCTCAGCCCCGACCACCCCGCAGAGGAGTCCGCCCGTTACTTCACCAATGTGCACCTCACCGGCGCTCTAGTGATTGCGACCTGGCCTCTCGGAGCTTCTCGGGGCGACCACCCGACGACTCGCGCCGCGACCATGATGCTGGCCGAACGTCGACGGCTGGAGGCGCACCTACGTCGAGCAACTCGCGGCCACCCTCGACCGCCAGTGCTCAACCCGCCAAGCACAACGCTCACCCGCCAACTAAAACGCTCAGTCACAACCAGACGTACCGCGCCCTCGGGGTACGGCGCCGCATCCCAGTTGAAGTGGACGAGGCCGAAGCTCCCACTGAAGCGACCCGTCGGACGTCCCGCCGCATCAGCGGCTCGGCCGGGCAGACGCCGGGCCGAGCCGCCGCGTTCACGCGAGGCGGGCGGTGATGTCCGCCAGCAGGTCGGACTCGGACGACGCCAGGTAGAAGTGGCCGCCCGGGAAGGAGCGGTAATCGAAACCGCCGGGGCCGGTCAGTTCGGACCAGGCACGCATGCCGTCCGGCGGGCAGTGGGGGTCGCTGTCCCCGGCGTACGCGACGACGGGTGAGCGCAGGGGTCGTGGCTGCCGGGGGCGGTAGGTCTCGATGAGCCGGTAGTCGGCGCGCAGCGCCGGAAGGACCAGTTCTCGCAGCTCCGGGTCGTCGTAGACCTCCGATCCGGGGCCGCCCAGTTGCCGGACCGCCGCGATCAGCGTCTCGTCGTCGGTGGTGTGCAGGCCGGTGCGGGCGGCGTGGTGCGGGGCGGCGCGGCCGGAGACCAGCAGGCGGGTGGGGGCGAGGCCGCGACTGTCCAGCCGCAGCGCGACCTCATAGGCCACCGACGAACCCATGCTGTGGCCGAACAGCGCCAACGGCCGGTCGAGGTAGGCGTCCAGGGCCGAGTGGATGTCGTCCGCGAGGGACGGCAGGTCCGGGGCGAAGGGGGCCAGCAACCGGTTCTGTCTCCCCGGGTAGCGGACCGCCAGGAGCTCGATGTCGGCGGGCAGCAGGGCGGGCCAGCTCTCGAAGAACTGGGCGGAGCCGCCGGCGTGCGGAAAGCAGACCAGGCGGAGCCTCGGCTGCCGTGCTCGTCGGTGGACGCGGAACCATACCTTCGGGTCGCTCCGGCCGGGCGGCGCGCCGGACGCCCGGACGGTCGTTGTCGCCACCTGCTCCACCGGCTACCACCGGCCGTGCGGCAGCGAGGAGTTGAGCTTGGAGCTGAGCGCCGACAGGAACACCGGGAGCCTGTCCACGGCGGTCCTGGGAACGGGCGTGGTCTGCACGGTGTCGCGCATCAGGTCCTGCACCACGAGCTTGTAGCTGCCGCCCTGCTCGATGAGTTCGGCGGTGTAGAGCAGTGTCTCCATCGGAGGTCCTTCGGTGTTCGGTCGTTCGTCGGCGTCGGAAGCGGGGCTAAGCACCGTTGAGCCAGGTGGTCCAGGCCTGCACGGCCCGCTGCTCGTCCGCGTCCTTGGCGAAGAAGTGGTGGCCCAGCCAGATCGGCCAGTTCCAGGAGCTGCCGTCGAAGAACCGGTACAGCGCGTCCGGACCGCGCAGGCCGACGAAGTCGCGGCTGAGGTAGTCCACGACCACGTCCGCCCGGGCGCCGTCCCCGCTCGGAGGTTCGAGCGACAGCCGGTCGCCGACGGCCGTGTCGTCGTCCAGGCCGAGGCGTCGGCGCAGGGCGGCGAACTCGGCCGGGTCCGAGGTCGGTTCGGGCCTGGCGGCCTTGACGTAGACGGCGGGGCGGCCGGCGAAGTGCGTGAGGTACTCGGCCAGGCTGTGCTGGTAGAAGCCGACGTGCTTCTCGGCCGCGTCGGCCTTGGTGTCCCAGCCCTCGTCGACCACGCCCTCGTGTACCCAGTGGATGCCCATCCGCAGCCGGCTCGTCCCGCCGTCGCCCGGCTCGATGTGGTAGCTGAGCGTGTTGGAGAAGCCGCCGTCCAGGGTGGCCCGGACGGCGAAGCGTCGCGGTGGCTCCCACTCCACGACGGTGCCTCCGCCGCGGGTGACCGCCCCGCCGACGCGCGGTTCGACCTCCATGGGGTACAGCCAGCCGAGGTTGCCGACCCCGGTGGCAACGGCCTGCCAGACCTGCTCGGGTGCGACGGGCAGGTCCTGCTCCCGGCGCACCTGGAACTCCCGGGCCATGGTCAAACTCCTTTGCGGTGGTGAGGTGTCAGTAGGTGAGCGGCAGAGCGTCGAGCCGCCGCTGAAGCGGGTTGGGCTTCCACTGGAGGGCCGACTCGTCGGCGAGCCGCAGGTGCGGAAGCCGGCGGGCCAGGGTGCCGATGGCCACCTCGGCCTGGAGCTTGGCCAGCGGGCCGCCGAGGCAGAAGTGCGGGCCGTTGCCGAAGCTCAGATGCCGGTTGCCGGCCCGCGCCAGGTCGAGGCGGTCCGGATCGTCGAAGCGGTCGGGGTCTCGGTTGGTCGCGCCGAGGAAGAGGTACACCAGCTCGCCCTCGCGCAGGGCCAGCCCACCGATCGGAAGGTCCTCGGCGACGACCCGGACGATCGCCTGGGTCGGCGTGTCGTAGCGGGCCAGTTCCTCGACGGCGGTCCGGATCAGCGCCGGGTCCTCGTGCAGCCGGGCCAGTTGGTCGGGGTGGCGCAGCAGAGCGAGGGTGCTGTTGCCGATCAGGTGGGTGGTCGTCTCGTCGCCGGCGGTGATGAGGACGAAGCAGGTGGACAGGATCTCCGCGGTGGTGAGCCGGTCGTCCTGCGCCTGCGCCGCGACCAGGGCGCTGATCAGGTCCTCACCGGGATCGGTCCGACGTCGGCGGACGAGTTCCGCGAGGTACTCCTCGTACTCGTCGATCACCGCCTCGGACTTGTCGATGTCCTCGGTCAGCCTGCTGAGTCGGCTGAACCAGGTCTTGACCTGCGGGCGGTCCTCGGGCGGGATGCCGAACAGCTCGCAGACCACGGCGAGCGGCAGCGGGGAGGCGACCGCCTCCAGCAGGTCCATGGCCGGTCCGGCCGCGACGGCCTCGTCGACCAGCCCGTCGACGATCCTCTGCACGCCCGCGCGCAGGGCTTCGACCCGCCGGGCGGTGAACGCCCGGTTCGCCAGCTTGCGCAGTCGGGCGTGGTCCGGCGGGTCGGTGTTGGTCATCACCCGGCCGAGCCGGTCGGTGAGCCGGCCGAGGGCCTTCAGGTCGCCGCCGAGCGTCCCGTAGGCGCGGGTCATCCGGTCCCGGTCGTTGGACAGCCGGAAGTCGCCCAGGGCCGCGTCGACATCGGCATACCGGGTGAGGTACCAGATGCCCTGGGCGCTGCGGTGGACCGGGCTCTCGCGCCGCATGCGGGCGTAGAACGGATACGGGTCCCGGCGGGCCTCGGGCGTGTTCAGCTCCGCGGCGAGGTCGGCGACCGCGGCGGGCCCGGCGACGTCGGCGGCCCCGGCCGGGTCCGCGCCGGGGCGGGCCTCGGCCGGGGCGGCGGCGCCGGGGGCGGCGCCGCCGAGGGTGTCGGTGGAGGTCACGTCGGCCGCGCTACCGCTGGGCTGCCATGGCGTCGACGAGGCTCTGGGGCCGCATGTCGGTCCAGTTCCGCTCGACGTGGTCGAGGCAGGCGGCGTGGGTGTCGGGACCGTGGACGACGGTCCAGCCTGCGGGGACGTCCGCGAACTGCGGCCACAGCGAGTGTTGGTTCTCCTCGTTGACGAGCACGAGGAAGGTGCCGTCCTGGTCGTCGAAGGGGTTGCTCATCGGTCAGTCCTCCTGGTGGGGGTGGGGTTGTCGCCGGTGGCCTCGGCGAGCCGGGCGGCCAGGATCGGTCCGATCTGGGCCAAGGAACCCGGCTGGGTCATCCGGTCGTGGCGGGTGGTGATGTCGTGCGATTCGACCCGTCCGGCGATGTAGCGCTGCCAGATGCCGGCGCCGGCCGAGTCGTCGGTGCGGTCGATCGTGGAGTTGAACAGCAGCAGGTCTCCGTCGAACCGGCTCGGGGCGTGGTCGACCGCGAGCCTGGCGTTGTTGATCATGATCCGGACGACGGCCTCGATGCGCTGCTCGTCCAGGCCGGCCAGGGCGCTGCCGCGCCGGCCGAGGATCTCGGCGACCTCGGCGTAGTCCAGCGACTCGTCGCCCAGCTCGTCCGGGTCGCAGTCCAGGATGCCGACGAGGACGTCCCGTTCACTGGGCACGGGCACCTCCTCGAAGCGGACGTCCTGCACCGGGTAGGCGTCGAGGATCGCCAGCACGTCGGTCCGCTCCCCACGGGCCTGGAACTCGCAGGCGATCGCGTGGGCGATCAGCCCGCCGGCGGACCAGCCGAGCAGCCGGTAGGGGCCGTCGGGCCGGACCTTGCGGATCTGGTCGGCGTAGTCGGCCGCCATCTCCTCGTACGAGGCCGGCAGGTCCTCGGGCCGGGCGAGGCCGCGCGCCTGGATCGCGTACACCGGGTGGTCCGGGCCGATGTGGTTCAGCAGTCCGGAGTAGGACCAGCTGATGCCGCCGCCGGGGTGGATGCAGAACAGCGGCGGGCGGCTGCCCGTCGGCCGCAGGGGGAGCACGACGTCGAAGGCGTCCTCGGGGTCGTTCACGGCCAGCCGGTCGGCGAGACCGGCCACGGTGGGCGCCTCGAACAGGGTGCGCAGGCCCACCTGGACGCCGAGCGTCTCGCGGACGCGGGAGACCAGGCGGGCGGCCAGCAGCGAGTGCCCGCCCAGGTCGAAGAAGCCGTCGTCGATGTGGACCCGGTCCCGGCCGAGGATCTCGGCGAACAGGGCGCACAGCAGTTGCTCCTGCGGCGTGCGGGGGCCGCGGCCGGTGCCCGCCGCGTCGTACTCGGGTGCCGGGAGGGCGGCCCGGTCCAGCTTCCCGTTGGCGGTCAGCGGCAGCCGGTCGAGGGTGACGAACGCCGACGGCACCATGTACTCGGGCAGTTCGCGGCCGAGCCGGTGGGGCAGTTCGCCGGGCTCGACGGCACCCTCGGACTCGGGGACCAGGTAGGCGACCAGCCGCCGGTCGCCCGGCCGGTCCTCGCGGGCGACGACGGCCGCCTGCGCGACACCCGGGCACCCGGCGAGGACGGCCTCGACCTCGCCGGGCTCGATCCGGAAGCCGCGCAGCTTGACCTGGTCGTCGGCGCGGCCGGCGAACTCCAGGGTGCCGTCGGGCAGCCACCGGGCGAGGTCGCCGGTGCGGTACATCCGCGCTCCCGCGGGCCCGTACGGGTCCGCGGTGAACCGCTCCGCCGTCAGGCCGGGCCGGCCCAGGTAGCCCCGGGCCACGCCCGCCCCGGCCAGGTACAGCTCTCCGGCCACGCCCGGCGGCACCGGCCGCAGTCCCGCGTCGAGCACGTACGCCCGCATGTTCGCCATCGGCCGGCCGATCGGCACGGTCGCGGCGGAATCCGGGAGGGCGCGGACCCGGTGGTGGGCGCCGAAGGTCGTGGTCTCGGTCGGGCCGTAGCCGTTGACCACCGCGAGGCCGGGGCAGGCCGCCAGCACCCGGGCGACGGCCGCCGGCGGCACCACGTCGCCGCCGGTCCACAGCTCGCGGACCCCGGTGAGCAGCCCCGGCCGTTCCTCGGCCACCAAGCGGAACAGGCCGGCGGTCAGCCAGAGCCCGGTCACCCCGTGGTCGGTGACCGCGCCCTGGAGCAGGTCGAGATCGAGCCGGCCGGGCGGTGCCACGACGACCCGGCCGCCGCCGAGCAGCGGCACCCACAGCTCGTAGGTCGAGGCGTCGAAGGCCGTCGGCGAGTGCAGCAGCACCCGCTCGTGGCCGCCCTCGCGCCAGCACGGGGCCAGCGCCAGCGCCGCCACGTCACGGTGGGTGACACCCACCCCCTTCGGTCGGCCGGTCGAGCCGGAGGTGTACATCACGTAGGCCAACTGCCGTGGGTCACAGCCGACTTCCGGGTCGGAGTCGTCGGGTTCGGCCTGGCTCAGGGCGGTCAGCACATCCTCGGTCAGTACCAGCGCCGCCCCGGTCTCCCGGACGATCAGGTCGATCCGGGAGGACGGGAACCGCGGGTCGAGCGGCACATAGGCACCGCCCGCCTTGACGATCGCCAGGATCGCCACGACCAGCTCCGCCGAACGCTCCACCAGCACCGCCACGGGGGTTTCCGGCTGGACACCCTGGCCGATCAGCGCCCGCGCCAGGCGGTTGGCCCGCAGGTCGAGCTCCCGGTAGGTGAGTTCGGTACCGCCCGCGACGACCGCCACCGCGTCCGGCGTGGCCCGCACCCGGCGGGCGAACAGCTCCGGCAGGCCGGCCTCCGGCAGCTCGGCGTCGGTCCGGTTGAACTCGTCCAGCAGCCGGTGGCGTTCCTCGCCGGACAGGATGTCGATCCGGCCGATCGGCCGGTCCGGGTCGGCGGTCGCCGCGCGCAGCAGCCGCGCCCAGCGGGCGAACAGCAGCTCCACGGTGCCCGGGTCGAACAGGTCGGTCGCGTACTCCACCGCGCCCAACACGCCCGCCGGGCTGCCGTCCGCGCCGTACTGCTCCACCAGGCTGACGGTCAGGTCGACCCGCGCGGTGCCGGTCGGGGCCTCCAGGTGGCCGGTCTCCAACCCGGGCAGGCTGAACTCGCCCACCGGGGCGTTCTGCAGGGCGAGCATGACCTGGAACAACGGGTGGTGCGCCAGCGACCGGGCCGGGTTGACCACCTCGACCAGGTACTCGAACGGCACGTCCTGGTGGGCGTAGGCGGCCAGCGCCTTCTGCCGCACCCGGCCGAGCAGTTCCGCGAAGCCGGGGTCACCGCTGGTGTCGGTGCGCAGCACCAGGGTGTTGACGAAGAACCCGACGAGCTCGTCCAGCGCCTGGTCGGTGCGCCCGGCGATCGGGCTGCCGATCGGGATGTCGTCACCGGCGCCGAGCCGGGTGAGCAGCGCGGCGAGGCCCGCCTGGAGCACCATGAACATGCTGGCGCCGTGCGCGGTGGCCAGGTTCCGCAGGTCCCGGTGCAGGTCGGCGTCCAGCCGGACCTCGATCCGGCCGCCCCGCTGCGAGGCCTCGGCCGGGCGCGGCCGGTCGGCGGGCAGCTGCACCTGGTCGGGCAGGCCGGACAACTCCCCCTTCCAGTAGGTGAGTTGCCGGGCGAACAGGCTGCCTCGGTCGGCGGCGTCGCCGAGCAGGTCGCGCTGCCACAGGGTGTAGTCGGCGTACTGGACCGGCAGCGGCGACCACTGCGGCGCCTCGCCCCGGCAACGGGCCGCGTAGGCGGCCGCGAGATCGCGGGAGAGCGGGCCCATCGACCAGCCGTCGCCGGCGATGTGGTGCACCACGACCAGCAGGACGTGCCGGTCCGGAGCGAGCGCGAACAGCTCTGCCCGGATCGGCGGTTCGGCGGCCAGGTCGAAGCCGCGCCGGGCCCCCTCGGCCAGCCGCTCGGACAGCCGGTTCTCGTCGACTTCGGTCACCGTCAGGTCCGGGCACGTGTCGGCCTCGCCCAGCACGAGCTGGTAGGGAACGCCGTCCGCCTCCCGGAGCACCGTGCGCAGGCTTTCGTGCCGGGCGGTCACGTCCGCGAGTGCGGCCCGCAACGCATCCTGGTCGAGCCGACCGGTCAGGCTCAGCGCGAGCGGCATGTTGTACGTGGCACCGGGCCCGTCCATGCGGTGCAGGAACCAGAGGCGGCGTTGCGCGAAGGACAGCGGGATCCGCTCCGGCCGCGGCCGGGCGGTCAGCGCGGGCCGCGCCGTGACGAAGCCGTCGAGGCGGGCTGCCAGCCCGGCCACGGTCGGGGTCTCGAACAGCGTCCGCACCTCCAGCTCGGCGCCGAAGGTCGCCCGGACCCGGGAGGCCAGGCGGGTCGCCAGCAGCGAGTGCCCGCCGAGGTCGAAGAAACTGTCCTCGACGCCGACCTGGGCGAGCCCGAGCACGTCGGCGAACAGCCCTGCGAGCAGCTGCTCCTGCGGGGTGCGCGGCGCCCTCCCGGCTCCGGCCGTCCCCAGGTCGGGGGCGGGCAGGGCACGCCGGTCGAGCTTTCCGCTGGCGGTCAGCGGCAGCGCGTCGAGGACGACGAAGGCCGAGGGCACGAGGTAGTCGGGCAGCCGCTCGCGGAGCCGCTCTCGGAGTTCATCGATGAGGGCGCCCGTGCCGCGGCTCCCGGTCGGGCGGTTGGTGAGGGAGGACAGCGCTCGGCCGGTGTCCCGGACCGGCCGGTGGGGTTCGGCCGGAGAGTCCTGGTGCGGTCCGGCGAACACGACGTCCACGGCGTCGGGAGCGGTGGCCGACCAGGTGACGACCGCGCGCCGGCCGAGCTCGTCCCCGAGGGCATGGAAGTCCTCCGGGTCGGGCAGGCCGTCGTCGTCCGGGGCGTGCAGCCGGTCCAGCAGCTGCGTGAGCGGAACGTCCCCGCTCTGCACGGCCCGGGCCAGGGCCGTCTCGCGCGCCACGCGACGGTTCGGCACCCCGGTGATCCGCACCGGGCCGCAGTCCTGCCGCGCGAGGAGTCCGCGCAGGCCCGGCAGGCCGTCCACGTCCCGGCCCCAGTCCAGTTCGGACGTCTCCACCGAGGCTGCCCGGGCGGCCGGGTGCTTGCGCAGCGTGACGTCGTACCGGTAGCGGCTCAGCTCGTTGTGGTGCCGGCCGCGCTTGACCTCCACCGTGACGGCGCCGATGTCCGTGCCGCGTTCGCGCAGGACGGTGAAGAGGTCCGGGTCGACCAGGAGTTCCTTCTCGACCAGGAGGGACTGTTCGACGGCTCGGCGCACCGTCGGCAGATCGGTGCCGTCGGCGGCCCGGTGCAGTTGGACGGCGGTGGCCAGCGGGCGCAGCAGCCGCAGGTTGCGGACGTCGCCGACGAAGAGGGCGCCGCCGGGGGTGAGCAGCCGCATCAGCCGCTCGACCACCTCGGCGAGGTAGTCGGCGGACGGGAAGTACTGCACCACCGAGTTCAGCACGATGGTGTCGAACGATCCGGCGGGCAGCCCGTCGGTGTCGTGCGCCGGGCGGGTCCGCAGCACGACGCGGTCGGCCAGGCCGTCCTGCCGGGCCACCTGGGCGGCCAGTGCGTCGATCGCGGTGGCGGAGAAGTCGGTCGCCCAGTAGGACTCGCAGTGCGGTGCGGCCTGCGACAGGAGCAGGCCGGTACCGACGCCGACCTCCAGCACCCGGCGGGGGCGCAGGGCCAGGATGCGTGCCACCGTGGCGTCCCGCCACTCCCGCATCTGTTCGACCGGGATCGGGCTCGCGTCGTAACTGCTGTTCCAGCCGACGAAGTTCTGGCCGAAGACGGTCTCCTCGGGGGTGATCGGCAGGGCATCGTAGATGTCCCGCC
>NZ_JYJF01000699.1 GCF_000955975.1 Saccharothrix sp. ST-888 | reverse complement strand
CAGCTGGCCGCCACCCCGCGGCAGACCACGCCGGCCGTCTACTCGCTGGCCCGGGACATCGCCCGCGACCGCGGGATCATCCTGGCCGACACCAAGTTCGAGGTCGGCCTGCTGGACGGAGCACTTGTGATCGGCGACGAGGTGCTAATCTCCGACTCGTCCGGCTTCTGTACCGCCCGCCAGGATCGTGGGGTCCACGCGCGCCAGCTACTCCGCCGACACGGTCTACGGCGCGCAGGTGCGCACGCCCCGCACCCACGTCAGCTTGAGGTCGCCGGCCGGTACCTGGCCGGCTCTGCACACGGTAGGGCAGTCGGATAAGACGTTGAGCATCG
>NZ_JYJF01000698.1 GCF_000955975.1 Saccharothrix sp. ST-888 | reverse complement strand
CACCGTTTCCTTGTCCGACCGGCCGGTGTCCCACATCGTGCGCACCGGCCGTTCCGCGTCCGGGCCGCCGACCCCGTTCCGCCCCCCCCGCGTCACCGGCGCAGGTCGCATGCTCTCCGGCGGGCTTGACCAACTGCCCTGCGGGGGTGGGACCGAGGGCTCGGGGGGAGGCTGCGGGGCCGCCACACCACGGGGTTGACGGGGAGGCGATGTGCCCGGGCGTGCCCGGGAGAGGTAGGGTCATGGGTGGTCAGAGACAGCCCACATTCCAGCCCGTCAGCAATAGGGCCGACGTACCTAAGGAGGAGATCGGTTCGGGACGATCCGGGTAGGCA
>NZ_JYJF01000697.1 GCF_000955975.1 Saccharothrix sp. ST-888 | reverse complement strand
CCGGTACCCCGGTCTGGAACACCCTGGTGGTCGGTGTCGGCGTCGCCGCCCTGGCGGCCTTCATCCCGCTCGACATCCTGACCGACCTGACCAGCCTGGGCACCCTGGTCGCGTTCTCGGTGGTCCCCGTCGCCGTTATCAACCTGCGCCCCCCCCAGCGCCACCTGCAGCGCGGCTTCCGGGTTCCCGGCTAGCCGGTCGTCCCGCTGCTCAGCGTCGGCGTCTGCGCCTACCTGATCTACGGGCTGCACCTGCTGACCTTCCTGTTGTTCGGGATCGTCCTCGCCATCGCCCCTGTCATCTACTTCGGCTACAGCGTCAAGCACTCCAAGCTC
>NZ_JYJF01000696.1 GCF_000955975.1 Saccharothrix sp. ST-888 | reverse complement strand
CTCAGCCGGCCACCGGTGCGAGTCGGCGGAGGTGCGCCCGGTGAGAAGGCGGCCTTCCGCCTCCCCGACGCGAACGGTGGGGGCCAGCCCTGGATCGCCGGCCGAACGCAGCCCGGCGGATGTAATGTTGCGGAGCCGGGCCGGGAGGGGACGGCGCGAGTGTGTCTCCTGCTGAAAGGCGGAAGTGGGCAGGTCGCCCCGCCCGGCACCGGTGCCCTCGAAGGCCGCTGCCTGCCGGTCCACCGCGACACCGCGCACCCACGCCTCCGCGAACGAGGCCAGCACCCGACGGGCACCACCCTCGTTCCGGCGCAGCGTGCCAACCGTGACCGCCTC
>NZ_JYJF01000695.1 GCF_000955975.1 Saccharothrix sp. ST-888 | reverse complement strand
GCCGCCGCCGGGCGGCGCAGGGCGGCGGAGAAAGGCAGGGGCGGCGCCAGAGCGGCGACCGCCGGCCCGGCGGCGTACCAGGCGGCGCAGGCGAACGGACCGGCGCCCCCGCCGGCCCCCTGCCGCGCGGAGGACAGGAGGTCCTGGCGGATGACGCGGCGGCAGGCGTGCACCAGCCCCGCCCCGACCATGGGGGGGACCGGGGCGGGCACCAGCCAGGCGGCCGGGCCGCCGCCGGACAGCACGAGCAGCAGCGAACAGGCCAGCCCGAGCAGGACGCCGACCAGGGGCGGCAGGATCGCGTGCCGCAGCATCAGGTCGGAGACGGGGTAGGGG
>NZ_JYJF01000694.1 GCF_000955975.1 Saccharothrix sp. ST-888 | reverse complement strand
ATCCAGTCCCTGACCCGGGGGAGTTCGGCCGCCACAGTGGCGCGGAATGAGGCCCAGGCTTTGTCGAGCGCTTCCGGGGCGAACCCGCCTCCGACGGCCGGGCAGTGCAAAGCGAGCTCCCGAGCCCGGCCGGTGCGCACGACCCCGTGGCTACCGCCTAGCAGGCGCAGCGCGATACCGGCGAGGCTGGGGGGGGCCTCGTATCCGGCGTTTGCACAGGCGCAGGGGCCGACGTTCCGGAGGTTGTGGACGACGGGTGGGAGCAGCTCAGCGTAAAGCGGTGAACCCAGGTACTCGCAGGCGTCGGCCGGTAGTCCGATGATCGCGACGGCGTTT
>NZ_JYJF01000693.1 GCF_000955975.1 Saccharothrix sp. ST-888 | reverse complement strand
GCGTAGTAGCTGACCGATCCGAAGTCGCCGATGACCGCGTCAGCGGCTATCAGGGCCTGGCGCCAGCCTTCCAGCGGGTCGATGAGCGCGAGCCCCCCCCGCCGGCCCGGCTCCAGCCACAGCCGGACCTGTCCCGGGCCGTGGCCGGTCCACAGGCTCGGGTGGAGCACCCCGGCGACCCGGTACTCGTCGGCGGGGAGCTCGGAGGTCAGCCGGGGCCGCAGGAGCGGGAGGTCGTCATCGGGGCCGGCCTGGCCGAAGAGCGCGGTCGGATTCCAGGAGGAGTTCCGGCGAACGAATCGCTGCCCGGGACGGACCCACAGAGCCCGGCGGTAA
>NZ_JYJF01000692.1 GCF_000955975.1 Saccharothrix sp. ST-888 | reverse complement strand
GTCCTGGGCGGGGAACGCGGACTCTACGGCCGACTCACCGCCCTGGACAACCTGCACTTCTTCGCCATGCTCTCCGGCCTGACTCGGGCCGCGGTCACCCGACTGTCACAGGCCCTGCCGGGCGGCTTTTTGACGTTGGCGCGCTGGTCTCGTGCGCGACGGGGCTGGCGTCCGCCACCGCCTCGTGCATGCTCGTCCGCGCGTTGGTCTTCGCCGTCGTTTCGCCTAGCCTGGCGCGGGCTCCGTCCCCACGCTCCCGTTCGCGCGTATCCCGGCTCGGCCTGTCCGTCCGATCGGCGCAGCGGGTGTCGGATCTCCCGGCCTGCGCCCGTGAGG
>NZ_JYJF01000691.1 GCF_000955975.1 Saccharothrix sp. ST-888 | reverse complement strand
GCGGGCAGTTGGAGGCCGAAGGGGGTGGGGGTCTGGTAGCCCTGGGCAGCGAGGTCGTGGCCGAGGTTCGAGGAGTCGGGGAGGGAGTGGCAGTAGCTCTCGGAGGCAGCGGCCGGAGGCAGCCGTCCGGCTGCGGCGTCCGGGTACGCCACTCGCCCCGGCAACTCGGCGCAGCTCGACAGCGGTTCGGTGGGCGAGGGGAAGACCCGCTCAGCCACCCAGCGGGTCACACCGTAGAACTCGCTCCAGCAGTCGAAGGCCTTTTACGAACCGGTCAGTTCACAGAAGCCGGCGGCGGTCCCCGCCTAGTCCGAGCCATCCACGGGCAGTCCGGGCG
>NZ_JYJF01000690.1 GCF_000955975.1 Saccharothrix sp. ST-888 | reverse complement strand
GACCGCGTTACCGGCGCAGGGCTGCAAGATCCAGGTCAGCGCGGCCGCCGAGGCGGCCGCGGAGGTGGTCTCGGCGGTGGCCTCGGTCGGCGCGGAGGACCCTGGCGCCTTGCAGTGCGCCGCCGGCCGGCAGAAGCTCCACGACATCAACTCCCGGAAGAGCGAGCGCGGTTCCGCCGGGAGGTTCCTCACCGTATCCCCGGCCGGCGCGCGGCAGTTCCGGCGGATCGCCGAGGATCTGCACCGCGCGACCGGGGGCCTGCCGGGGCCGGCCGTCCTCTCCGACCGGCCGTACGCACCCGGCAGCCGGGTGCACTACCGCTACGGGGTCTTCGCC
>NZ_JYJF01000070.1 GCF_000955975.1 Saccharothrix sp. ST-888 | reverse complement strand
GCCGGCCGGAGGAGTTGGCGGACATGCTGCTGTCGACCCTGCGCTGCGGGTGCTGGGAGACGGTGGAACCGGAGCCCGAAGGGCCGACGGTGCCCATGCTCGAACCGCCGTACTTCGCGGTCAGCACCGAGGAGGCCCAGGCGCCCGGCGCGACCAGCGCCGCCGCGACGGCCGCCGTCAGACCGCCGGCCAGGACCGCCCGGCGGCCGGCCGACCGGCCACCGGGCCCGGCCCGGCCCACCTCACCGAGCCGGGCCGCCCCGAGCAGGCCAAGTGCCAGGCCGCCCAGGGCGAGCACCGTCGTCGCCAGCCACGGCAGGAAGTCGGGGAACCGGGTGACCAGGAAGACGCTCCAGAGCACCGTGCCGGTGATCGCCGCCGGCAGCGCCCACGCCCGGCCGCCGTCGGAGCGGAACTCCCGCCACATCTGCACGGCACCCGCGCCGCTGAGCGCCGCCAGCGCGACGGCGACCACGCCCATGTAGTAGCTGTGGCCGCCCACGCTGCCCGCGCTGAAGACCAGGAAGAAGACGGCCAGCCAGGTCCCCCACAGGACGGTGCCGGACCGGAGGACGTCGGTGCGCGGTTCGCGCCGCCGCCAGACCAATCCGCAGACCAGCGCGAGCGCGGCCCACGGGTACAACCAGCCGGTCTGCGGCGCGAACCGGCGGCCGAACATCTTGGTCCACCCGCCGTCGCGCGCGCCGCCGCCCGTTCCGGCCGCCGAAGCCGTACCGGGGGCGGGCGACGCGGTGGGCTCGGTGGACGCGGTGGGCTCGGTGCCGGACGAGCCCCCGGGTGCCGTCGTGGGACCTGCGGGAGCTGCCGGGGGAGCCGTGCCCGCCGGTCGGCCGGAAGCCGGGGCCTTCGCCGCGCTGCCGGCCGTCCCGCTCGGGCTCGCCCCGCCGCGCACCGCCTGGACGCTCCCGGTGTCCGCCGCGTTCAGCCCCACGGAGGAGAAGCGGTTCAGGAAGTTGTACCCGACCACCATGCTGATCGCCGAGTTGTCGGTACTGCCGTCCACATAGGGGCGCTCCTGGGCCGGGAAGGCGGTGACGACCGCCATCCACGAGACCGAGACCGCCAGGGCGACCAGCCCGGCCAGCACGAGGTGCCCCAGCCGCCGCCACATCGAGACCGGCGCCGCGAGCAGGTACACGCCGGCCAGCGCGGGCAGCACCGTCCACGCCTCCAGCATCTTGGCCTGGAACGCCAGTCCGACCCACACCCCGGCCAGCAGCAGCGAACGCGGCCGGGCCGAGAGCGCGGCCCGCTGCGCCGCGTCCGCCGCCAGCACGAGCAGCAGCGTGAAGGCGGGGTCCTCGACCGAGGTGCGGAACAGCCCGGCGGTGACCGGCGTGAGGGTGAACGCGGCGGCCGCGAGCAGAGCCGCGTCGGCCCCGGCCCAGCGGCGGACCGCCCGGTACAGCACCAGGACCGTCAGCACCCCCTCGACCGCCTGGGGCAGCGTCAGTACCCAGGGATGGAAGCCGAACACCCGCACCGCCAGCGCCTGCGGCCACAGGAAGCCGGGCAGCTTGTCGAGGGTGATGGTGTTCGCCGGGTCGAACGAGCCGAAGAAGAACGCCTTCCAGCTCTGGCTCATGCTGCGCACGGCGTCGGCGTAGAAGCCGTGGTACTGGCTGTGGTTGATCCGCCAGGTGAACAGGACGGCGGCGACGCCCGCGATCCCCAGCAGCACCGGACGGGCGTACCCGGGCTGTCCCTCCGGGGACTTCCACGGGGCTCTGCGGGCGGGCGGCGCGAGGGAGGCGGGTGTCCGGGGTGTGGTGAGCGTGTGTGTGACCATGAGCCGCACCCTCGGCTGCCACGGTCCGGAACGCCGGGCTCAGCACGCCGGTTTGGGCGATTTTATACCTTGTGCACGCCGATCGGCCTACGGCGGCACGGTCGTTCGCGCGCTCAGGAGGCGTCGAGCTGCTTCAGGTAGCGGTGCGGGGTGGTCCCGACGGTGCGGCGGAACGCGGTGAGCAGGGCACCGGGGTGGCGTAGCCGACGGCACGGGCGGCCCGCGCCAGCGGCTGCCCCGAGGCGAGCAGGGGGAGCGCCGTGCACAGCCGCAGCCTGGTCCGCCACTGGTCGAAGGTGAGCCCGGTGTCCCGGACGAACAGGCGGCTGAGCGTACGGCGGCTGGAGCCGGTGGCGCGGCCGAGGGCGTCCAGGGTGCGGGAGCCGAGCGGCGGGCCGGTGCACACAGCGCTGCCCGACTACGCAGCCGGGGGCTCCCACCCCGCCGTCCGCTCCAGCCAGGCGGCGCACGACAGCGCGACCGCCGTCCGGCCCGCCACCTCCGTCACGTCCGAGAGCGGGACCGGGACCGTGAACGGCAACCCCAGTCCGGCCAGTCGGCGCAGCAGTTCGGTGCGGCGGGGCAGCGCGGCGGCGGCTGTCGGGCTCCTGGCCACCCTGACCGCTGCCCTCCCCGGCAGCAGGACGACCTCGTGGGAGCCCCCGCGGGCGAGCGTCGCGCCGTCCATGTCCTCCCCCGGGAGCACGGATGCGGCGACGGCAAGTAGTTCCCCGAACAGCTGATCGTTCATCAGGTTCAGCCTATCGAGGGACCCTGGCCCGCCCTGCGGGAGCCCAGCCCCCTGCTCTGCTAGCAGGAGGGGATCAACACTGGCGCAGGCCGGGAGCCGGGTCCACGGAGGTGGAGACGTCCACGGCAGGGACGTTCCCCCAGGGGCCGTCGTCCGTCTGGGTCCAGTACCAGATGTCGTTCCCGCCCGGGTGCGCGTCCCCGTGGCCCCAGCAGGCGAACCAGCTGTAGGTGGTGCGCAGGCTTCCGCGCACCGCGGAGCTGTACGAGCGGTCGGCGTAGGCCTTCGCCCCCGCCTTGTTGCCGCACCACAGCTTGCCGTCGCTGTGCACGCTGCAGTCGGCGGTGGTCCGCACTCCGGCAGCGGCCGGGGCGGCAGCGGTGGCGCCGGGCGCCGTGGCGACCCCGAGCCCTGCGGTGAGGGCGGCGGCGGCCAGTGCCACCGCGAACTTCCGTCCCACAGCCATGTCTTCCTCCTGTGCTTCGCTCCGTGACGATCCGACCGGACCGTCCGCTGCCAGCAGCCTCGTCGCCGCCCCGGGACCCGGTCCATGGGTTTCCCGTTTCCTCTCGCGACGGACGACAGGGAAACCCCTCGTGGGCAGCACGGAAGCCCGGCAGGCGGGACCGGCCTGCGTTCGCCCGGACGGACGCACGACGGTTGTCGTACTGAGCGTGCCGGTGCCGGTGCGGGCCGGCTACAGGGTCAGGACGGTCCGGAACCGCGCCGCGCCCAGGTTCTGGAAGGCCGCCTCGGCGTCCTCAAGGGGGCGGGTCTCCACCATCGGGCGGACTCCCTTGAGTGCGGCGAAGGCCATGGCCTCCTCGCTGTCCTTGGCGTGGCCGCTGTACCAGCCGGCCACCACGCGGCGGCCGAAGACGAGCAGTTCGGGCCCGAGCGGGATCGGCTCGTGGTCGGTGGCGATGACGACCAGGCGTCCGTTGGGGGAGAGGCCCTGGACGATGTCGGCCTGTGCGGGGCTGGAGCCGACCGTGGAGATGACCGCCGCCGCACCGCCGAGCCGGCCGAGGACCTCGCCGGGGCTCTTGTCCTCGGTGCTGTCGATGTACTCGTCGGCACCGAGTTGGCGGGCGATCGCCTCCTTGTCCCGGCCCCGGTTGACGGCGACGGTGCGAAAGCCCATCCGGTCCGCGAACTGCACGGCCAGGTGCCCGAGACCGCCGACGCCCTGGACGGCGACGGTGTCACCGGGACGGGCCCCGCAGTTCCGCAGGGCGTTGAACGTCGTGATGCCGGCACACATCAGCGGACCGGCCTCCTCGAAGGAGAGCGCGGCCGGGATCCGGGCGAGGGCGTCCTGCGGCGCGACGACGTACTCGGCGTAGCCGCCGTCGTAGTGCAGACCCACGATCCTGCGATCGGCGCAGTTGACGAAGTCGCCCGTCCGGCAGCTGTCGCAGACGAAGCAGCTGCCGCCGTGCCAGCCGACGCCGACCCGGTCGCCGGGTTTCCAGACGGTGACGCCGGGCCCGGCGGCGTCGACGGTGCCGGCGATCTCGTGCCCGGGCACCCGGGGCAGCTGGACGCCGAGCAGGCCCAGCCGGGCGAGGTTCTCCCCGCCGCAGACGCCGCAGGCGTGCACCTTGATCCGGACCGCTCCCGGCCCCGGCTCGGGAACCGGGAGCTGGGTGACCGCGAAGGGCGCGCCGGCCCGGACGACCTGGACGGCCCGCATGGTGGCAGCGTTCATCACCAACTCCTCTGCTGGTGGGGCGGGATGGAGAGGGAGCAGCGCGGGGCCGTTCGGTTACCGGAGCCGCCGTTCGCCAGGACCTCCTCGTCGGTGATGAACGAGGACCGCTCCCCGGCCAGGAACTCGGCCACGTCCGCGACACCGGTGGTGGTGGCCATCCGCCCGAGGGGAATGGTGTCGATCAGGGAGGCCACGGACGTACCGGTGACGGAGCGGGCGCGCACCTCGTCCGCTGCGGTCGCACCGCCCGCGGCTCCAGCATCGGGGCACCCCCACCGTCCGGCAACCCGCGCGCCCGCCCCGGCCCCGTCTCGGTCCCCGGCGACCCTGTGTGACCCCTCCGGCGGAGCAGTACCGGCCGCGCCGCGCCCCGGGGGGTAGTAGGACGGACCCAGACGTGGGGTTGCCCGCGCTGGGAGGAGTGACCCGGGATGAAGATCGTCGTCGACCTCAACCGCTGTCAGGGCTATGCGCAGTGCGCGTTCCTCGCCCCCCAGGTGTTCGAGATGCATGGCGAGGAGGCCCTGAGGTACACCCCGCTGGCCCCGGAGGACCAGAGCGAGCGGGTCCGGCGGGCCGCGGCGGCCTGCCCGGTGCAGGCCATTCTGGTCGAGGAGGAGGCGGGCCCCGGTGTCCGCTGACCTCAAGAACGGCCGGATCGTCGTCGTCGGCGCGTCGCTGGCGGGACTGCGCGCCGCCGAGAAACTACGCGACGAGGGCTTCACCGGTTCGCTGACGATGGTCGGCGAGGAGAGCCAACTCCCTTACGACCGGCCGCCGTTGTCCAAGCAGGTGCTGCTCGGTCGGGTACGCGCCGAGGACACCGGACTGCCCCGGCGCCGTGAGGTGGGCGCGCAGTGGAAGCTCGGCATCCGCGCTACCGGGGTCGACCCGATCGGCAAGCACCTCGTGCTCGCCGACGGCGAACAACTGCCCTACGACCGGCTGTTGATCGCCACCGGCACCCGGGCCCGCCCCTGGCCGAACCCCGGAGAGGGCGCCCTGGACGGCGTGTTCACCCTGCGGACGAGCGACGACGCCGCCCGCCTGGCCGAGCGGTTCGACGCCGGGCCGCGCCGCGTCCTGGTGATCGGCGCCGGGTTCACCGGCTCCGAGATCGCCTCCGCCTGCCGGGAGCGCGGCCTGGAGGTGACCGTCGCCGAGCGCGGCCCCGCACCGCTGGTCGGTGCCCTCGGCGGTGCGCTCGGCGCCCTCGCCGCCCGACTCCAGCTCGCCCACGGCGTCGACCTGCGGTGCGGGGTGACCGTCACCGCGCTGAACGGCCGCAACGGCCGGCTCACCGGCGCCGAACTCTCCGACGGCAGCCGGATCGAGGCGGACGTCGCCGTGGTCGCCCTGGGCGCGATGCGCAACACCGAGTGGCTGGCCGCGTCGGGACTCGCCGCCGGCCCGCGCGGCCTGGCCTGCGACGCGGGCTGCCGCGCCTTCGACATGTACGGAATCGTCACCGACGACGTCTTCGTCGCCGGTGACGTCGCCCGCTTCCCGCACCCCCTCTTCGAGTACCAGATGCTCTCCCTCGAACACTGGGGCAACGCGGTCGAGCAGGCCGAGGTGGCGGCCCACAACATGGTCAACCCGGGACCGCTCCGCCGCCCGCACCTGGCCGTGCCCGCCTTCTGGTCCAGCCAGTTCGGCCTCAACATCAAGTCCGTCGGCGTGCCCACCTTCTCCGACCAGGTGGTCATCGCGCAGGGCTCACTGGAGGAGCGCCGACTCGTCGCCGTCTACGGCTACCGGGGCCGGATCACCGCCGCCGTCAGCGTGAACCGGGCCAAGTGGCTGGAGCACTACCAGCGGCTGATCGAGACCGCCGCGCCGTTCCCGCCCGAACCGGCCGCCGTCGACCAGCCCGCGTCGAGTACCCCCGTCCCCTCCGACGTGCCCGATCCGAAGCTGCTCTCGCACGGCCCGACCGTCGCGCTCACCGGCCACCAGCCGGACCGGCGCCTGACCCTGATGCGCTGGTCCGGCTGAACCACCGGCCGCCGACCGACCACGCCAGCGTCCACCCGCCACGCCAACGCCAACGCCAACCGACCGGGAGCCCCCGCGCATGGCCGCCGACACGCTGTACCGCCGGATCACCGACCACGCTAACCGCGCCGACCCCTACCCGCTCTACGCCGAACTCCGGGAGCACGGGGTGGCCCGCCAGGAGGACGGCACCTATCTGGTGGGCACCTACCACGAGATCGCCGAGCTGCTCCACGACCCGAGGATCAGTTCGGACCAGCGCAACCGCACCAACCCGGACGAGTTCGCGCTCGGACGGGAGGGCATGCCGGTCTCCTTCATCGGTCTCGACGACCCCGAGCACGACCGGCTTCGCAGGATCGCCATGCGACCCTTCGGCCCGCCCCACACCCCCGGCCGGGTCGACGCCCTGACCGGCGAAATCGCCAAGGTCGCCGAGCAGTTGATCGATTCGTTCCGGGACCGGGACCGAATCGACCTCGTCGACGACTTCGCCTACCCGCTCCCGGTCACCGTGATCTGCCGGGTACTGGGTGTGCCGCGCGAGGACGAGCCGCGGTTCCACGCCTGGTCGCAGACGATCATCGACAGCTTCGACCCCACCCCCGGCACCGACCCGACGGAACGCCGCCGCGCCGGTCTGGACGCCCGCAGCGCGATGGGCGAGTACCTGGGCGACCTCGCCGACCACCGGCGGGGCCGCCAGTCCGACGACCTGCTCACCGCGTTCGTCAACGACCCGGGCCCCGAGGGCGGTTTCACCCGGGAGGAACTGATGACCACCTCGGTCCTGCTGCTCATCGCCGGACACGAGACGACCGTCAACCTGATCACCAACGGCATGCTCACCCTGCTGCGCCACCCCGAGGCACTGGACCTGCTGCGCCGCGAACCCGCACTGATGCCCCGGGCGGTGGAGGAGCTGCTGCGCTACGAACCCCCCGTCCAACTGCTGCCGCAGCGCAGCCCGCTGACCGACGTGGAGGTCGCCGGCGTCACCGTCCCCAAGGGCTCGCCGCTCATCCTGGTGCTCGCCTCCGGCAACCGCGACCCGCAGCGGTTCCACGACCCCGACCGCTTCGACCCGACCCGCCAGGACAACCAGCACTTCGGCTTCGGCAGCGGCGTCCACAGCTGCTTCGGCGCACCGCTCGCCCGGGTCGAGGCGCAGATCGCACTGACCGAGCTCGTCCGCCGCCTCGACGCCCCGCGCGTGGTCGAGGACCCGCCCCCGTACCGGCGCAGCCCGATCCTGCGCGGCCCCCGCCATCTGCTCGTCGAGTACGGCGGAACGCGTCCCTGAGCCCCGGGCCGGGCCGGGTTGGTCCGGTCGGGTGAGGTCAGGGTGCGGCGGACCAGGTGACCAGCGGCGGCCGGACCCGGGCGCAGAGCGGGCGGCCCTTGGCATCGGTCAGCGGCAGCCGGGCCACGAGCCGCCCCGACCGTACGGCGGCCTCGACGACGGCCGGGTCGACGTCGTCGAGCATCAGCTTCGCCCGGCGGAACATGGTGAAGGCCCCCTGCCCGTCGACACTGCCCCAGGACAGGTAGACGAACCGCCCGCCCGGCCGGCCCTGAACGTAGGGCCCTCCGAGGTCCACCCCGGTCGGGGAGGGCGTCGCGGTGCAGTCGATGGTCCAGGACGCCGACGCGGCGTCACCGGGCTGCGGATCGAGGAGCTCGCCCGGTTTCTCCCGGCGCTGGACCGCGACGTGGATGTTCTCCGCGCCGGGAAAGCCGGGCCCCGTCCCACAGGTACGTCCCGGCAGGTCGAACGCTTCGATACGGATCTGCATGACGCCATCATCCCGCCGCCTCCTCCCGTTGCCCGTCGTCCCCGCAGCACGGTCGAGGGCGTCGGGAACCCGGCCCGCCGTGCGGCCCGTCCGCTCGGCCTTCCAGAGGTACGGCTACGCGGTCGTGGGCGTGAACATCCCCCTGCGCGGCGGCTCCGCACCCGATTGCGGCGGCGAGGGCTGACGGCCGTCCCACCTGCGGCCGCCTTCTGTCGGCCCGTTCGCGTTCCCGTCCCTGAGGACCGGGGGCGGGGTCCTCCGGTGCGTCGGACCTGTGTCGGAGCTGCCCGCTCCGCCGTCGGACCGGCGCTACTCGCCGTCGGACCGTCAGCCCGTCGCTGCCCCGTCGAACTGCACCGTCGTCATGCGCTCGCGTGACACCCGGTCGAGCAGCACCACGGAGGCCGCCTCCGGTACCGTGCGCGCCGCGTCCCGGGCGAGCCTCCGCAACAGCAGGTCCAGTCCCCGCCGGTGCCGGGCGAAGACCCGGCCGGATGCCCGGCGGCCCCGCGCCTGCTGTCCGGCCAGGGCCTCGGCGGCGCCCACGTCCAGGAGGACGAGGTGCAGCTCGCGCCCCCGGCTCCCGACGGCCAGGGACAGCCAGCGGCGCATCCACGCACGGCTCCCGCAGTCGTGGACCAGCAGCGGATCCCCGGCCCTGGCCCGGGCCGTCATCCGCACGAAGTGGTCGAGCCGAGCCCCGGGACGGTAGACGGCGTAGGGCAGCCAGTCGGGCATGACCGCCTGCCAGGCGAGGTGCGCGGCACGCGGGTCGACCACCGGCGCGGTCCGGGACCAGCGCCGCAGCAGGGTGCTCTTGCCGCTCCCCGGCAGGCCGGAGACCACCACCACCGATCCCGCCGGGTAGGACAGCGTCACCGGGGCGCCGCCCTGCGCGCGCAGATCCACCAGCCCGCGCGGCCGGACGACGACCGCCGTCGGCCGCTCCCGCACCGCGGGCTCCTCGTTCAGTGCTTCCATGTCCAGCCCGTTCATCGCGTCCACGCACCCGGTTCGAGTCCGATCCGGGGTCCATCATCAGCGATGATCGGCACTGCGGTGAGTGGCGCTGCGGTGAGTGGCGCTGCGGTGATCGGCACTGCGGTGATCGGGGCCGGGAACTACCGTACGGCCAGCCGACCGTAGTCGGGCAGGGCGATGTCGCCGGCCTTGGCGAACTGCGCGGCCATCAGGTTCCGCATCGGCCATCGGGTCATCGAGCGCATCGAGGCGGCCCGCAGGCGGATGCCGAGCGCGCTGAACGGTGCGTACCCCGAGGAGCCGCCGGGCGGCAGCTGCTGGGCCTGGTCGACGTAGGGGCGCATGACCCGGTCGTAGTTGCGGAAGGCGACGCGGTGCTCGCCCTCGGCGGCGGCCAGTTCGCCGGCCAGCACGTAGGCGCCGACCAGGGCCAGGCTGGTGCCCAGGCCGGTGAGCGGCGTGGCGCAGTAGCCGGCGTCGCCGAGCAGCACCGCGCGGCCGCGCGACCAGTGGTCGAGGTGCACCTGGCCCATGGACTCGAAGTGGAAGTCGGACGCGGTGTGCATCGCCCGCAGCAGTCTCGGCACCTCCCATCCGACCCGGGCGAAGCGCCGGGCCAGCAGCTCCCGCTGGGCTGCGGTGTCGCGGCGGTCGTAGTCGATCGGCGCGGACCGGAAACTGAGTCCGGCCTTGATCTCGCCGGGGAGGCGGCCGGGCCGGGCGGAGGCGACGAGCCCGCCGGGTGCGTTGTGCATCAGGTACCAGCCGTCGAGGTCCATCGTCTCGGTGGCGGTGTACCAGGCGGTGTAGACGTCCAGCGGGCGGACGTGGTCCGACTCCGGGCCGAAGGCCAGTGCCCGCACCGTGGAGTGCAGCCCGTCGGCGCCGACGACCAGCCCGAACCGGCGCGGGGCGGCCCGTTCGAAGGTGACGGTGACTCCGTTCTCGTCCTGGTCGAGCCCGGTGATGGTGTCGTCGAACAGGTACTCCACATCCTCTCGGGTCGCCTCGTACAGCAGGTCGCCCAGGTCGCCCCGGAGGATCTCGATCTCGGAGACGATTCCCTCGCCGCCGAAGCTGTCGGCCGGCATCCGTGCGGTGATCCGGCCGGAGGCGTCGACCAGGGCGAGGCCGCGCTGGTCGAGACTCAGGGCCCGCGCCTGCTCCATCAGGCCCATCCGGGAGATCACGGTACGGCCCGCACCGCGCAGGTCCACGGTCTGGCCACCCGGCCTGGGGGCCGGTGCGCGCTCGACGACGGTCACGGTGAAGCCTGCCCTGCGTAGCCAGTACGCCAGCGCGGGCCCGGCGATGCCGCCGCCGGAGACGAGTATCTCGGTGTTCTGCATAGTGCTGAATGTATGGCGTACGCATAGTGCAGTGCAAGCCGTGAATCCCTTGTTTATTGGGGAAGTTGGCCGAGTAGTGCACTAGTGCTGTGAGGATGTTCGAGCAGCTGTCCGGGGTTTTGCCCCGGTGTTGGAGCCCAGGTGGTGCACTCATCGGTGCACTAGTGCGGAGGGAAATCGTGGACCGGCAGGACGTACCGCGCTACAGCCAGATCGTCGCGGAACTGCGACAGCGCATCGAGACGGGCGAGCTGGCACCGGGCGACCGGGTGCCCTCCACCCGCGAGATCACCCGGCGGTGGGGTGTCGCGATGGCGACCGCCACCCGGGTGCTCACCGAACTCCGGCACGCCGGCCTGGTCCGCGCAGTGCCGGGGATCGGCACCGTGGTGGACGCCGGGGGCCGGGCGGTGCAGGACGACGCGGCAGCCGCAGCGGGGCCGGCCGCCGGTGGGACCGGCGCACGGCCTGCGGCGGCGCGCGGCCGGCGAAAAGGCGCTCCGGAGCAGGCACTTGCGTCCGAGCGGATCGTCGTCGCGGCCATCGCGGTCGCCGACGAGGAGGGACTCGCCGCAGTCTCGATGCGCCGGGTGGCCGCCGAACTGGGGGTCGCGACCATGTCGCTGTACCGGCACGTGTCCGACAAGGACGACCTGCTGCTGCAGATGATGGACGCGGCCTTCTCCGAGTGGCCGCTCCCCGCCGACCCGCCGGAGGACTGGCGGGAGCGGCTCGAACTCGCCGCCCGGCAGCTGTGGGCGATGTTCCGCCGCCACCCGTGGCTGGCACCCGCCCTGTCGGTGACCCGGCCTCAGCCGATCGCCAGCGCGCTGCCCTACAGCGAGTGGGTGCTTGCCTGCCTGGCCGGCTGCGGTCTCGACCTGTCGACGGCCTTCACCGCGCACCTCACCCTCTTCAACCACATCCGGGGCACCGCGATCAACGCCGAGCTGGAGACCGAGGCGGAGGCGCTCACCGGCCTCGACAGCGAGGAGTGGCTGGACAGTCAGGAGCCCGCACTCGACGCGATCCTGACCACCGGCAGCCTGCCGACCCTCGAGCGGCTCAGCGCGGCCGGCTACGACTTCGACCTCGACGAGCTGTTCGAGTTCGGCCTCCAGTGCACGCTCGACGGCATCGCCGCTCTCCTCGGACGGCGGCGCTGACCCGGCCCGACGCTTCGGGCGCCGGAGCGGATTTAATCTCTGCGATCAATCGGCAGCGGGGCGTATGGTCATGAACCCTCCCATTGAGAAAGGAGGTTCACCAGAGATGGGACTTTTCAAGGACGCCCCGCCCAGGGAGCATCCGGATTACACCCAGTTGCGTTTCATGGCGGCCGGGTCGCCGTCGTGGTGGAAGCAGAACCGCCACAAGGTCCTCGCCGTGGCGGGCCTTCTCGCCGGTTTCTGGCTCGCCGGACATCACGACACCGCGCCGAAGACCTGTGCCCCCGCCACCACCTCCTCCAGCAGCGTTCACTGATCCGAGCAGGAAGCCCAGCCCCCGCGACCCGGTACCGCACCGGGTCGCGGGGGCGCCGAGCGTTTGTCGGGGCGGGCCCGCACGGGAGCTCCTCCTCGGTGATCCACCCGTCGCCCTGCCCGTCCAACAGGGTTGATCCGTAGGACAGTTCGACCCTAGTCGTCAAAGCCCCGCCGTGCCCCGGCGCCGCACCGCCGCACCGCGCTCACATCTGCCCGTCGGCCCCCCAGCGGATCAGTTCCGCCACGGTGATGCGGTCCACCCAGCCTGCGTGGCGGCCGGTCAGGCCGCCGTAGATCCGCTGCCAGGCCGCCGGGTCCTCGACCGCCCGGACCAGGTCGAGCAGGGTACCGGCGGCCTGCTGGATCTGCTCGCCGGGCGCGTCCGAACGCTCCAGCGCACCGGAGAGGTAGCGCAGCACCCGGGCGGCGGGCACGGCGTCGTGTATCAGCTGGTGCCCGGTCAGCAGGCCGCGGCCGAGGGCCTCGTCGAGCAGGACGGCGAGGTCGCCGTCGCTGCACCGGGCCAGGCCGTTCCGCATGCGGGCGGCGAAGAGCGCCGGGGTGTCCTGCGGGAGGATGCGGCCGGTGTCGGCGAGGACGTCGTGGTGCCGGAGGGCGACCTCCTCCGGGGTGTCCGGATGGTTGATCAGGCTGGACCAGACCTCGAACGGCTCGCGGGCGTGCTCGGCCTCCAACAGGGCCCAGTCGACCTGGTAGGGCTGGGTGAGGTACCGGTTGACCAGGGAGTGGTCCCACCGCCGCAGCCCGTGCAGCTTGGCCGCGAGCTTCTCCGCGGTGAACTCCCGCTCGGTACGGGCCCGCAGGACCTGGACCGGATCGGCGGCGGCCAGCGCCTTCCGGCAGGCCTTGGTCACGGCGGGCCCCACCAGACCGGTGTCGAGCAGCGCCGCGAGCCGGTCGGATCCGCCGCAGCACAGCAGCTGGAAGGCGCCGAGGAACTGCTCGGGAAGGGTGAGGAAGCTGCCGGCGCGGGCGAACACCGCCTCGACCATCGCAGGGTCCGGCGACCGCAGCCCGCTGATCATCCGGTAGTCGTCCACCGGGCCGACCAGGTCGGCGAGCCCGCCGACCGGATGCACCGCGGCCCGGTACTGCACCTTGCGGTCGCCGTGGTGGCGCAGGAGCGCCAGATTCACCTCCGGGTCAGCCCGCTCCAGCAGCTGCTGCACCTGGGCGGCGGGCAGACCGGGGTACCGCAGCTCGGCCAGCTCGCGGACGGTCGCCGCGTCGCCGTGCGCCGCCAGGTACTCCAGCACAGGGGCCGGGTACCGGTCGTGCACGTTGACGTAGAGGGCGAGCAGCCGGGGGGTGTGCGGCGGAAGCCCCGGCATCACCGCCTCCAGGGCGGTGACACTCGCGTGCAGCAGGGCCTCACCGGCCGGCCAGTCCCAGCTCCGCAGACGGCGCAGCTGGTCGGCCCGGGACTCGGGCAGCGGCGGGGTCAGCACCTGCGGCGCGGCGATCTCCGCAGTGCGGGACTCCTCGAGCAGCTCGGGCCAACCGAGTCTGGTGGTCTCGGCCTTGGTCTGGGCCACCGTCAGCAGCCTGAGCCAGGACTGCGGATCGGTGCCGAGCTCCTTCTCCAGCAGCCGGGCCAGCGCACGCTGCGCCGCCGGGACGAACGCCCGCTCCTGCCAGGCGTGGACGGGGGGCGAGAGCAGCCGGGCGGCGATCGCGGCGAGGACGTCGTCCCCGTCCGTGTGCCCGAAGAGGTACTCCGCGTCGGCGCAGGCGACCGTGGGCTTCGGCTCCTCCTGGTCGACGGCCTGCGGCCAGGCCTTGGCCAGCCAGCCGGGCAGCCGGCCGGGGCGGTCGCCGGGATCGGTACGCGCCAGGAAGCCGAGGACGCCTTCGTCCTCCGGTACCGGGGGCCGGCCGGGCCCGGTCGCCGGCTCGCTCGGTCGGCCGAGCGTGATCAGGAGGTCGACGGCGGCGAGCGCGGCGCGCTCGTGCCAACCGCTGGGCGCGGTGGGCGGGATGTGCTCCGCCTCCTCCCTCGCCCAGGCCGGGACCGCCGTCAGCGGACGGCCGGACGGCTCGGCCGCACCGGCGTGCGCCAGCAGTTCGGCGAAGGTGCCGGGGAAGTCGGTGAGCCCTTCCAACAACGCGACCCAGGAGGCCGGACGGCCCAGGTGCTCGGCGGCCAGGCGGGAGACCCGCTCGGCGACCGGCCCCGGAAGCCCGTCCTCGGCCGCGAGCCGCCGCAGGCAGGCCGCTGCCCTGGCTGCCGGACGAGCGGTGTCCACCAGGCGGGCCGGGTCGAGCAGGCCGTTGCGGACGCACTCCAGGGCCCAGTACTCGGACAGGCCGTCCAACTCCTCGGCGGCGAGCCGCTCGCCCGGTGGCGTGGGGTTGCCCACGATCCGATCGCCCACCCGCCAGCAGTCGTTCAGCAGGGTGGTGCGGAACAGCCGCCGGTCCTCGTCGGTCGCGTCCTCATGGCGGATCAGCACCTCGACGGCGGTGGGCATGTACGGCGACGCCAGGTGCCCGGCCACGATGGCGCGGAAGTCCTGCACATAGGGCTCGGAGAGGAGACTGCGGAGGGTGTCCGTGCCCCGGTGCTTCTGCAGCCTGCGCACGAGCTCGGCCGGATCGTGGTAAGGCTCGCCCTGGGCTCGCAGCCGCCGCAGGCCGTCGGGGTCGTCGAGCGCGGCGGCGACCTGCTCGGCGATCTGCGAGTGGACCGTCCGGCGTATCGCCGGGTCGTCGAGCATGGCCCGGACGGCCGCGGGGCCCCGGCGCTCCCACACCTGGAGCAGCGCGTACTGGTCGGCGGCCTTGCGCAGGCCCGCCGACAGGCCGAGCGCGGTGAGCTCGGGGTCTCCGCTGCAGATCAGCGGTGGCAGTGCCGTCTGCGGGAGGTCACCGGCGGCGAGCAGGGCGGCTGCGTCCACCGGCACGGGCTCGGTGCGGCCGGGGGTGTGCGGCGTACCGCCGGCTATGGTGCGGCGCAGCGACGGGGTGGCGCGGGGATGCCGGTAGACGAGGACGTTCACCGTCGGGTCGTCGGCGGTGACCAGCTGCTTGAGCAGCCGCGCGTCGGCCCGGGGATGCCGGGCGAGCGCCGAACGGGTCCGGGTGTCGCCGTGAGCGGCGACGGCCGCGCACAGGCCGGGGAAGGGGAGGGCGCCACCGGCCAGGATCCCGGTGACGGTGCGGTCGGAGAGCCTCGGCAGGACGGTGGCGAGGTCGGCCGGATCGGCGTGGCCGAGCAGGAAGGCGAGCGCGCGGTCGGCCGAGCGGGGCGGCGGCGCGGGCTCGCCGCTCGTCGGCCGTGCGGCCGACGACTGTACGGCTGTCGGCCCTGCTGCTGGCGGCTCGGACCCGGCGGTGAGCTCGGGGCCGGTGAAGCCAGGGTCGGTGAGTTCGGCCTCGGCGAGCAGCTCGGGCACGGTGCCGCGGTGCGAGGGCAGCGCGGCCTGGACGGCCAGCCAGCGCTCGGGGACGCCGCCCAGGCGCCGGCGCAGCAGGTCGCCGAGCCGGGCGGCGACCAGGCCCGCCGGGTCGTCCGCGCCCTCGACCAGGCCGGGGAGCAGCCGTGCGGGGCGGGCCCGCTCGACCAGTTCAAGCGCCAGTGCGGCGTCGAGCGCACCGGCCGTGCGCGCCTCGGCCACCAGCGCGGCGAGCCCGCCCCGGCGCGGCCCGGCCAGCGATTCCCGCACGGCGCGGGCGGCGGCGGCAGGATCGGTCGGCGGATCCACCGGACCGGGCCCCTGCAACAGGGCGGGCGGCAGCTCGGGCCACTCGTCGCCGAGCGCGGCCCGCAGCTCGCCGACCCGACGGGAGCCGAGGCCCGGCAGGAGGACCCACAGCACGTCCCTCAGCCGCTTGGCGGCCTCCTTGCGGGCATGCGCACGCTGATAGTCCATGGTGTCTCTCCCCGTTCGGTTCACCTGGCCATATCCCAGCACGCCGCACTGACAACGCGTCACCCGCCCGGGTTCCCCGACCCGCGGGGCGAGGGGGAGGGCCGTTCCGGGCCGCTGCGATCAGCCCGGACCGGCCGCAGGATTCACCAGTGGTTGCGGAGAGCGAGCGGCCCCGGCCGGTGTGACGGCGGTCATCCGGGGCGGGGTTTCGGGTGGCCGGGCTGTCGGGGGAGGCTGGGTGTGGGGTTGCGGTGTGCGGAGGATGTGGTCGGCCTCACGGGGATGGAGCGGTGGTGGCGGTCACAGCGGGGTGCAGGGCGGCCGGCGGGCCCGTGTTCTCGGGGCCGACGGGGTGCCCGTACCGGAGGTAACCGGGCGGTGAGCTGAGGCTCTGCCGGGTTGAGCCGTCTGCGACTCCCAGCCCTGCCCGGCGTACTGTGGACGCCGATGTGCCACTTCTGGTGAGCACCGGCGGCTGTGGCTTGCCGGTCGGTCCGCCGGTCGGTCTGCCGGGCCTCCGGGGGTCCGCGCACGGCGCGTACGACGGAAGCGGTGCACCGTCAGTCGACTTGACAGGGTGGGGAGTTGGCGTGCTGCGGCTCGAAGCGGTGAGCAAGCGCTACGGCCGGGGGGAGTGGATCGTCCGGGACGTCCATGCGGAGATCCCCGGTGGAGAGATCACGACGTTCGCCGGCGGCAACGGGTCGGGCAAGTCGACGCTGCTGCGGATACTGGTCGGAGTCTCCAGGCCCACGAGCGGAGTGGTCTCCGGGCGACCTCGGCTGATCGGCTACGTCCCCGACCGGTTCGTCCCCAACGGGCGGATGTCCGCCGCGGCCTACCTGACGCACATGGGCCGCATCCGGGGCCTCACGACGAGGGCGGCCGAGACCAGGGCACACCACCTGCTGGACCGGCTCTCGCTGGTCGGCGGAAAGGAGGCCCGGCTGCACACCCTGTCCAAGGGCAACGCCCAGAAGGTCGCCCTGGCCCAAGCCCTCCTGGTGGAGCCGGAGTTGCTGGTGCTCGACGAACCGTGGTCGGGACTGGGCGCCTCGGCGCACGGCATCCTCGCCGAGATCATGTCCGAAGTGGCCCGCAGCGGCGGCTCGGTGGTCTTCACCGACCACCGGGAGGCGGTCACCAGGGTGCTGCCCTCTCGGGCCTACACCGTCGGGAACGGCGGTGTCGTGCTCCGGTCGCCGCAGGCGCAGGACGAGCACCGGCCGGTGACCGAGATCGTCCTCGTACACCCGGACGGCGCCCACCCGGACGGCGCCCACCCGGGCGGCGCCTGGCTGGACGGAATCGGCGGCGTGCGGTCGGTCGAGGCGTGCGGGGCCCACCTCGTCGTCCGGGTCGACCGGGACCGTGCCGACTCGCTGCTGCTGACCGCCCTGCAGAAGGGTTGGTCGGTAGTGGCCGTGACCCGCGAGGACCGGAGCCGTGACGACCGGAGCCACGACGCCACGGACGCTGTAGCGGCAAGGAGTGCCCGGTGATCGCGCTGATCCGCTACTCGTTCGCCGTCGTGCTGCACACCCAGCGGTATCTGGCGCCGCTCCTGCTGTTCACCGGTCTGATGGGCGTCCTGACCGTCAATGGCAACGGCCCGCTCCCACCGGCGTACGCCTCCTCCGCAGGCGCGCTGTTCGTCGCCTCGACCTGGCTGACCGTCGCGCTGATCAGCCTCGACAGTCCGGCGCAGCGGGCGATCGTGGTGGTCAGCACCGGCAGGTCGGCCAAGGTACTGGCCGGTTCGATCGGTACGGTCCTGATCAGCTGCCTGGCCCTGCTGGTCTTCGGCCTGTTCTTCCCGCTCTGGATGGGCTCCTACCAGGTCGGACCGACCGACCTCCTGCTCGGCACGGTGGCCCAACTCACCTGTGCCCTCACGGGAATCGCCATCGGCCTGCCCTGCTCGCGCCTGGTCTTCCGGCGCCGGGGCCACGCCCTTGTCGCGGCGCTGGCCCTGGTCATGGCCGCCCTCTTCACCCAGGGAGCGCCGCCCGTCAACCGGCTCCTCCGGCTGATGGCGACCTCCCCCGACTCCGCCGACCTGCTGGCCCCGGCGACGGGCATGCTGGCCGCCGCTCTCGTTCTCCTCGCCGCCTCCGCGTGGATCACCCAGTACCTCACCACCCGCAGGGAGTAGCCGATTCGGCTGTCCGACGGCCAGCTGCCGCGCTGCCCGGGGAGGCGCATGTACGTGACCTGCCCGGGCCGTCCTGCCTCAGCTTGTCAGAAAGCGTGGCACCCCCGGCCGGCCCAATCGCCGCCGAGCCCCGAACTACGACGTCGGACTCGCCCTGGTCACCAACCACTAGCGAACAGGCAGGCGAGAACCCCGAACACGACAGAAGATGATCACTGAAGGTAGAACAACAAGCTCAGTCGCCGCTGTCCGACGATCTGCGTCGTGACCTCTTCCGTTCGCCGACGCCCAGGAGGTCGGCGGTCAGTGCGGCCACCGAAACGGCGAACCGGGCATAGGGGGCAATCCTGCGGGCCAGACTCGTCTCCCGCCGTGCGGGCAGGGCGGGCTCGGCCGGTTCGATGGACTGTGCATCACCGGGCGGCGGATTTTCAGCGGTCACCGGATCAGTATTCACCACACGTCACCAGACGAGGGCCGGGTCCCGGCCGGTGTGACAAAGCCGACCTGCACCGCAGCGGCGACCAACTCGACCTCGTCGCCGAGGGCGTGCTCGGCAACCCGGGCCACCACGGTTGCGGGGATGTCGTCGAGGTCGTAGGTCCCGTGCGCGTCGTGCGGCAGGACCACCGAGAAGCCCCGGCTCAGCGCGGTGCGCGCGGTGGTGCTGACACACATCTCGGACAGCAGGCCCGCGAGAGCGAGCCGTTGCACACCCAGGTCCGTCAGCAACGCACTGAGGCCGGTGTCCTCGAACCCGTCGTCCGTCGTCTTCCGGACCACCGCCTCCGCCGGCTCGGCGAGCGGCAGTCCCCACCCGGGAGCACCGGGCTCGTCGACCGCACCGGGCGGTCCGTCATTCTGCAGATGGATCACCAGGGCCCCGGCCCGGCGGGCCCGATCGAGCAGACCACCGACCGCCTCGGCCAGCCGGTCGGCCCGGGGGATCGCCTCAGGACCAGCGAGGAATCCCTGCTGCATGTCGACAACGACCAGTGCCTCCGCCGGAGGTGCCGCTCGGTTGACCAACTCGTCCATGCCCCCAGCATCACAGACCGCGACACCGGAAGCCGCGCCGGGCTCCCGGCCGATCAGGTCAGTCCCACCGGTTGAACAGCAGCTCGCCCAGCGACTCGGGCCGCCAGTAACGGACTTGAGTCAGTTCGGCCGGGGCGAGCTCCGAGAGATCAAGCTCTCCCAGGGGTGTCAGCAGCTCCGTGGTGCCGAGCACCCGTAGCCCCACGGCCGTGAAGCGGTTCGCCCAGCCCGGAGGATCACCGAATGAGGGCAGTGGCTCTCCGGGCCGCAGGGAACCGGAGACGAACGCGACATACGGCAGACGGACATGGCACAGCACACCCCGCACCCGGCCGTCCTCGGTGATCCCGACACTGCGGAAACTCGCCGCCGCCGGCCCCGTCTCGTCCGCCACCTGCCCGTGGACCCGCCGAGCGGCGGCGAAGCACGCACTGCGGAAGGCGGACAGGTCGGTCTCAGGCAGTGGCCTCCTGCCCGAAGTCCAGAAGCCCGTCGCGCCCTTCGCCACCCGCAGCACTGCGGACTCCTCCCACCGATCCCGAGCTGCCATCGGACCGGTCCGTCCAATCGGTCTGCACCGCCACAGCCCATGGCCCACATCATGGCGCACCACCGGCACTGCCTCGCCGGGGGCGCACCACCCTGACACGGTGACGGACTCCTACACCGTGTTCGGCACCGTCGCAACCCCGGCCACCCGGCCCTGCGGCCGTCCCACACCGTGCGGTGATCGGGGACAAGGGGTGAGGCACTCCCGCCGTCGCAGTGTGGTCGGGTAGCCGGGTCACGGCAACGTGACCCGGCTACCCGACCACACGCAGGCGGCCTGCTGACGAACGGCGGTGTTGTCAGTGCCGACCGCAATGATGACCGGTATGAAGGAAACAGCCGTTCTGGTCTCTCCCGCCGCCTACGCCGATGCCGTCACTTCCGCCGTCGAGGCGGCCGCGGCCTACTACTCCGACGGCACCACGCCGCTCGGCGATGACGAGTACGACGCGCTGGTCCGTGCGATCGAGGCGTACGAGCTCGCGCACCCCGATGACGCGCTGCCGGATTCGCCCACCGGGAAGGTCGCCGGAGGCGCGGTGGTCGGGGACGTGCCGCACTCGGTGCCGATGCTCAGCCTGGACAACGTCTTCTCCGCCGAGGAGTTGACGGCCTGGGCCGCCGGGCTGGAGCGGCGGCTCGGGCAGCCGGTGCGCGGCTGGTGCGTGGAGCCCAAGCTGGACGGCCTGGCCGTCGCCGCCCGCTACCGCGAGGGCCGCCTGGTCCGGCTGATCACCCGAGGCGACGGGCTCGCGGGCGAGGACATCACGCACGCCGCCGATGCCGTACTGGGCCTGCCCGCCGTCCTCACCGAGCCGGTGGACATCGAGGTGCGTGGTGAAGTCCTGCTCACCCAGGAGCAGTTCGAGCAGGCCAACCGGATCCGCATCGAGCACGGTGCCACCGCCTTCGCCAACCCGCGCAATGGCGCCGCCGGCACGCTGCGTGCCAAGGACCGCCCCTACCGGATCGAGCTGACCTTCTTCGCCTACGGCGCCCACGCCGAAGCCCACGACGCCGAACACGGCAAAAGCAGCGAACACGGCGAGGACGGCACTGCCGACCTGGGCCGCCTCGACCACAGCGAACTGCTCGCCCGGCTCTCCCAGCTCGGCGCCAACACAGCGGCCAGCACCCCGGCCCACCCCCTCCGCTGCGAGGAGCTGTCGCAGGTCCGGACACGCATCGAGGAGATCGCCGCCCTGCGCGCTTCGCTGCCGTTCGGCATCGACGGGATCGTCGTCAAGGCCGACTCCGCCGCCGACCAGGAGCGGGCGGGCTCCGGTTCGCGAGCGCCGCGCTGGGCGGTCGCGTACAAGCTCCCGGCCGTTCACAAGGTCACCCGGCTGCTCGCGGTGGAGTGGAACGTCGGGCGCACCGGTGTGATCGCCCCGCGCGCGGTCCTGGAGCCGGTGGTGGTCGACGGGGTCACCGTGACGTACGCGACCCTGCACAACCCGGCCGACATCACCCGCCGCGGCCTGCTGATCGGTGACCAGGTCTTCGTCCACCGCGCCGGTGACGTGATCCCGCGGGTGGAAGCGCCGCTGGTCGAGCAGCGTACCGGCGCCGAGCAGCCGATCGTCTTCCCCGAGGTCTGCCCCCGGTGCAACGACGAAATCGACACCTCGCAGCAACGCTGGCGGTGTGTCAGGGGGCGTGGCTGCCAGGCCGTCGCCTCCGTCCGCTACGCCGTCGGCCGGGACCAGCTCGACGTCGAGGGGCTCGGCGGCACGCGTGCGGTCCAGCTCGTCGAGGCCGGTCTGGTCACCGACCTCGCGGACCTCTTCACCCTGACCAGGGATCAGCTGCTCGCCCTCGACCGGATGGGCGACACCAGTGCCGACAACCTGCTCGCGGCCATCGAGACGGCGCGGAGCCGACCGCTGAACCGGGTGTTCTGCGCCCTCGGCGTCCGGGGTACCGGCCGTGCGATGTCCCGCCGTATCGCCGCGCACTTCGGCAGTATGGCCGCGATCCGGGCCGCCGACGCGCAGGCGCTGGCCGAGGTGGACGGCATCGGAGCGGAGAAGGCCGCGGTGATCGTCGCGGAGCTCGCCGAGCTCGCCCCCGTCCTCGACCGGCTCGCCGCCCAGGGCGTCGGCATCGCCGTGACGACCCCGCCCGTGACTACCCCAGCGGCAGCCACGGAAGGCACCGAAGGGGCGGACGGGACGGACGGGACGGACGTCGAGGCTGCGGCCCCGCTCGCCGGAGAGGCCGTGGTGGTCACCGGCAGCATGACCGGTCCGCTGGCCGTGCTCTCCCGCAACGAGATGAACGAACTGATCGAGCGAGCCGGCGGCAAGGCGTCCTCGTCGGTCTCCAGGCGCACCACTCTCCTGGTCGCGGGCGAGAAGGCCGGGTCCAAGCGCGCCAAGGCCGAGGAGCTCGGCGTCCGGATCCTCGCCCCGGAGGAGTTCGCCGACCTCGTCGCCGACCTGATGCTCTGATGTCCTGATCCCCTGAGACCTTGAGCCGGCCTCGGCACCCCCGCCGCCCGCTGCCGCCACCGCCACCGCCGGCCCGCCGGAGCAGCCTCGGGCCGCCGATCGTCACCGCGGCGGCGAACCGCAGCAGGCCGGGCGGCTGCTGCGCAGCCACCGCGCCGTGGGCTTCCTGCTGGTGCTCGCGTTCGGCGGGATGGTCACGCTGACCCTGCTGCCGGACACCCGCTTCCCGTTCGCCGACAACGTCCGGTACGGCGTGCAGGAGTGCAAGATGACGGGCGGTCCCCGACCGTTCTCCGAGCTGCTGCTGATGACGCAGAGCAGCCTCAACGTCGCCCTGTCCGTTCCGCTGGGGTTCGCCGTCGGCTGGGTCGGGTCGTTGCGCCGGGCGGTGGTGGTCGGGCTGGGTGCGCTGGCTCTGCTCTTTCTGGTCGAGGTGGTCCAGTACGAACTGCCCGTGCTGGGCCGGGCCTGCGACGTCCAGGACATCTGGGACAGCCTCTTCGGCCTGGTGATCGGTGTGGCCCTGGGACTGCTCACCGGTCCGCCGGGCCGCCTTCTCGTCCGGCGTCGTCTTCGGGCTTGAGCGCCGCTTCGGCCGTGGTGTGCTCCAGTCGGACGAAGGTGACCAGGGTCTGCACCGTGAGGGCCACGGCCACCGCAGGCAGTGCGGCCCACGGCAGCACGCGGCCGATGGCAAGCGGCACGAGGACGACCAGGGCGGCGAGCAGGGTGGGCAGCCCGGTGGACAGCGCGAGGTGGAGGTGGAGATGGACTCTGTGAGACACGTGGACACTCCCGTACAGGTGGGCGAAGCGGACCAGGAGCCGCGAGAAGAGCTGCGAGGAAGGGTTGCGACGAAGGACCGCAACCAAAGGCCGTGACGAGCGGTCACACGGCCGAGCGGGCGCGGTCGAGGTAGGCGGTCAGGTCCCGCCAGGCGTCGGCCGGGGCCGAGGGGTCGCCGGACATCGCAGCCGGCTCGTGCCGCCAGGCGGCCCGTACCGAGGCGGAGAGCTCGGTGTCACCCCCGGTGAACAGCGAACTCAGCTCGTCCATGCGCTGGACCAGCTTCCGCACCTGCGGAGAGCTCGGGTCCACCCCGGAGGTCCGCAGCGCCTCGGCCCTGCGGTACAGCTCCGGCCACTCGACCTCCAGCAGGTAGTGCGCGGCGGGTCCCAGGGCTGCCGCCCGGTCGTGCAGGGTCCGGAGCTGGTCCTCGTCGAGGTGGCGCCGCAGCGCCTGTTCGCCCGCCGGGCCTGCGCCGCGCATCGCCTGGAGCACGCCGATCAGCGTGGCCGCCCCGGGTGCGCGTTCGGCGGTCAGTTCGCCGTGGATGTGGCGGAGGCGCCGGCGCAGCGCGTCCAGCGCGGCGACGGACTCCTCGACGCGCGCCAGGTGTTCGCCCACCAGCCGGACCGGGTCGACCCCGGCGTCCAGGCAGACGGCGATGCTCTCCAGTCCCAGACCGAGCCGGCGCAGTGCGAGTACCTGGTAGAGGCGGATCACGTCCTGCTCGGTGTACTCGCGGTGCCCTGCGGCCGTGCGCCGCGACGGGCTGGAGGCGGATCCGGTCCCAGTGGTGCAGGGTGCGTACCGTCAGCCCGCTCGCCTCGGCGAGCGCCCCGACCTTCCAGGTCTGTTCGAAGCTCATGCCTCAACGATGCCCCCTGACGTCGCGTGAGGTTCAAGCCCCGCTGCGTCCGGCCGGCCCGGACTGTTTGCCCGTGCCGTCGCGGTCGGGAATGATCTTCGCCGTGACGATCTTCCTCACCGTTGTGCCGGCCGCCCTCCTCGCCTGGCTGATCGGCCGTCGCCTCGGCCGCGCCCGGCTCGCGAACTGGGCACGCGACCGGTTCGACCCGGCCGAGTACGGGCTGGTACCGCGCGACCGGCTCGACGCCCGCCGTGCGGGTCCGGCCATCCCGCTCCGGCAGTACCAGGAGATGCAGGCCATCGCGGACGCGGCCTGGGAGGGTGACTGGCGTCCGGCGGCCGCCTACCTGGAGGCTGCCGGCCAGGACTGGGACGAGCGCTGGACCCGGCTGGAACTGCTGCAGGAGATCGCCCGCAGCGAGGATGCCTGGCTGGTGGACTGGCGGGCGGCCCGGCCCAAGGACAGCGACGCCGCCACCCTGCACGCCCAGCACCTGCTGCACCAGGCCTGGGAGATCCGCGGCACCGGCGATGCGAACGAGGTCCCGGCCGAGCGGATGGCGCGCTTCGGGGAACTGCTGACCGCCGCGATGGCGGCGGCGCGGGAGGCGTCCGAACCGGCCCCGGGGGACCCCGGCCCGTGGGTGGTCATGATCACCGCCGCCCGTGGACTGCGGTACTCCCCGGAGCAGTTCCGCGCCCTGTGGGAGGGTCTCGTCGAGCGTGCCCCCCACCACTACGCGGGCCACTGGCAGGCGCTGCAGTACTGGTGCGCCGAGTGGTCCGGCTCGGACCGGCTGATGCTGGAGTTCGCCGAGCGCGCCGTGCGCTCGGCACCGGCCGGCAGCCCGCTGGCCGGGATGTACCTGCACGCGCTGTACGAGCTCACCACGCGCTCGCCCCGCTCGGCCGTCCCCTCCTCGCGCAAGGCCGGGAACCTGCTGGCGGACGTCGCCCGGTCGCTGGACCAGGTCCCCGCCGACGACGAGCGGCTGCCCCCGCTGAGGCATCTGCTGGCCCATCTGCTGGGCCGGGCCGGCCGGTACGACGCGGCGCTGGAGCAGTTCCGCCTGCTCGGCCCGTGGTGCGGCGCGGAGCCGTGGATCCGGGAGAAGGACCCGGTCGCGGCGTTCGACCTGGCCCGGGGCATCGCCGCGAAGAAGGCCGGACCGGCCCGGCCGGGTACGTCCCCCTGACCGGTCGGCGCGCGACCGTACCGGCCCGCGCGCCGACCGAGCCCGTACCCCTTACCCGTGCCCCGTACCTGTACTCGACGAGACCGTTCAGCAGGGGATGCGGAACCCGCCGACGGTCGGCTGCGCGGCGGCCTCGGCGCGCCGCGTGGCACCGGCACCCGCGCGCAGGGCCGGTGGCGCGGTGAACTCACCGGTCCGGGCGCCGCGTGCGGTGGCGTTCTTGACCGAGACCCGGTTCAGCGGGGCCGGGGTGAGGCGCTTGCGGGACTTCACGTATCCGACGAAGCTCTCGAAGTCCCTGGTGTGCCGGAACGGTTGGGTGTAGCCGGTGAAGGCCGGGTACCCGTCCGCGCCGATCAGGGTGTAGGCGGGCATCGCGATCCGGTAGGAGCGGGCCTCGTCCAGCGGCACTCCGTCGATCAGGACGTCGCGGGGGTCGACCCGGTGGCCGACGGGGCCGGTGGCGTCGAAGCTGTAGCGGACGTTCTGCGAGACGGCCAGCGGTGCGAACTGCAGCCTGCCGCCGCCGGCGTCGGCCCACTGCTGCTCCAGGGCGTCGTGGATCTGCGCGCCGGTGACGGTGACGGTGATGATCGCGTCACCGTAGCCGACGGCGTTGAACACCTGCCCGAAGGTGACCGTTCCGCCCGACCGGGTGTCGTAGCCGAGGTCGCCGCCGATGATGCACTGGCCGACACGGGGTGCGACGGCGATCACGGCCAGGTCCGCGGGGGCGGCGGGGTAGGCGTTGCCGTCGTTCATCGGTTCCTGCGGCTGCCGCCCGGCCCAGTACGCCCAGTCGGCCACCAGGTCGCCGAGGGTGCTCTCGCCCGAGCCGTTGAGCTGCCGGGTGAAGGAGGCGGTCTGCTTGGCGATGGCGGTCCTGGCGCGCCGGTCGGCGTAACCGGCCCAGTAGTCCACCACCTTCTTCAGCTCCGGATCCGGTGCCACGTCCCGGGTGTTGGGATGGTTGGTGGAGGTGGTCAGGGCGCGGACCACCCGGCCGGTCGCCGGGTCGAGCCGCAGGCTGATCTCGTTGATCAGCTGGCCGTGGCAGCCGGCCTCCACGAACGGGCGCGGCACACCGTTCGGATCGGGGACCATCATGTTGAAGGCGCAGTGCCAGTGGCCGGTGACGATCGCGTCGATGTCGGGCGAGACGCGCAGCGCCAGGTCGTAGGCGGGGCCCGAGGGGTTGCTGCCGCTGTTGAAGTCGCTGCCGGCGACCGCGCCGTCGTGCATGCTCAGCACGATCGCGTTGACACCGCGTGACTTGAGCTCGGCCGCACAGCGGTTGGCGCTCTCGATCTCGTCGAGGGAGGCCAGCGCGGGCTGGAACGAGGCGGGGAAGGACTCGGTGCCGATCGCGGTCAGATGGATGAACCCGATCGGGAGCCTGCGGCCCTTCCCGGCGTCCACCCACTCGATGTTGTAGGGCGGCAGGACCGTACGGCTGGTCGCCTTCCAGACCATGTTGGCGCTGTAGTAGCGGAAGTCGGCGCCGTGGAACTGGTGTCCGCCGGAGTCCTGGAAGGAGTCGTCCCAGCCGATGCGGGGGAACGGGACGCCCTGCTCCATGTGCTGGGAGAGGAACGCCGGTGACTTGTCGAACTCGTGGTTCCCGGCGGAGGCGAAGTTCAGCCCCATCCGGTTGAGCACCTCGATGGTCGGCTCGTCGGCGAACGCCGTCGCGTCGAACTCCCAGCCGGAGAACAGGTCTCCGGGAGCGAAGAAGACGGAGTTCCTGCGCCCGGCCCGAAGCCGGTTCAGGTGGGCGGCCAGATAGGCCGCGCCACCGACGGTGTACTTCCGGCCGGCGGCACCGGTGATGACCGCGCTCTCGTCCGGTGCCGACTGCAGATAGCCGTGCAGGTCGGTGATGTTGAGTAGTTGTACGTCCACGTATTCGTCGGCCGTGGCGGCGTCTCGCGCATGGTCGTCGGCGAAGGCCGGGATGCCCGTGGCGGCGACGGTGGCGATGGCTCCTGCGCTGGTGATGAAGGCCCGTCGTCCGATCTCTCGCACTGGCTTCACTCTCCTGCGGATGTCCGTGACAGTCTGCGGGACGCATGACGGGAGACCGGGGCCGCCCGGTCGTGGTCCCTGTGCGGTCAGACTGCCGCAGCGCGGACTGCGGCCGGAATCCGAGTGGCATGAACATTCAATGTCTATCCGGCGTCAGCTGCGCACCGCTCGGAGATGAGACCTGTCGAACGATCAACTCGACTGTGAAAGAGCCGAGTTGGCCCGCCCAGTGTCGCATCCCCGAACAGTGCGCAGCCGAGTCCACCCCCCCGAGACCCGGCCGGACACATGCCCTTGCCGCGTGCCACCCGGCCTGCCTACCGCCCGACCGCGTAGCCCTGCATCCCGCGCGGGTTGGCCCCCGCCGACAGGATGCCGCTCTCCGGGTCACGGGCCACCGCGCTCAGCCGCCCCTCCGACCACGGGCCGGCGACCGCCACCCGGTGCCCGCGGCGGCGCAGTTCGGCGATCACCTGCCCGTCGAACCGCGATTCGACCGTGACGTGCGCCGGGCGCATGGCCCGCGGATGGAACGAGGACGGAAAACTGTCGTGGTGCCAGTTCGGAGCGTCGATCGAGCCCTGTAGGTCGAGTCCGCCGCGGACCGGCTCGCGCAGCGCGACGGCGAGGAAGAAGTGCAGGTTCCACTGGTCCTGCGAGTCGCCGCCGGGGGTGCCGAAGGCCAGCACCGGCTCGCCGCCGCGCAGCGCGAGCGAGGGCGTCAACGTGGTGCGCGGACGGCGGCCGGGGGCAAGGGAGTCGGGCAGACCCGGCTCCAGCCGGGCCATCTGCAGACGGGTGCCGAGCGGGAAGCCCAGCGCGGGGACCACGGGATTGGACTGCAGCCAGCCGCCGCTCGGGGTGGCGGAGACCATGTTGCCCCAGCGGTCGACCACATCGAGGTGACAGGTGTCGCCGCGAGTCGAGCCGTCGGACGCCACGGTCGGCTCGCCCACCCCGAGCGCCCGCCCGTTCGGCACCTCGCCCGCCGCGCCGCCCTGAGCCGCCTCCAGGGCGGCCTGCTGCGCATGCTGGGCGTGCTTGCTCAGCCGGGGCAGCCGGCCGCCGGGCCGGCCGGGCCGCAGCTCGGCCGAGGCCCGCTCGGTGATCAGGGCGCGCCGCTGCCCGGAGTACGCGTCGTCCAGCAGCTCGGCCACCGTGACGTCCGAGTCGTCGCCGTACCAGGCCTCCCGGTCGGCCATCGCGAGCTTGCTGCCCTCGATCAGGGTGTGCAGGTAGTCCGGGCTGCCGTACTCCGGGGTGCCCCGTGCGAACGTCTCCGGCAGCAGGGCGAGTTGCTGCAGGAAGACCGGCCCCTGGCTCCACAGCCCCGGCTTGCACACCGTCCAGCCGTTCCACTCGTAACTGGCCGGCTCCTCGTAGCCGGCCTCGAACCCAGCGAGGTCCTCGGCGGCCAGGACGCCCCGGTGCCGCTCGCCCGAACTGTCCATGGTGGGCCGGGCGGCGAAGGCGGCCAGTGCCTCGGCGACGAACCCGGACCGCCACACCCGCCGGGCCGCCTCGATCTGCACCTCGCGTCCGCCGCCCGCGGCCTCGGCCTCCGCCAACAGGCGCCGCCAGGTGGCGGCGAGAGCGGGGTTGCGCAGCAGCGCCCCGGCGGCGGGGGCGTTGCCGTCCGGCAGGTACAGGGCGGCGGAACTCCGCCACTCGGTCTCGAACAGCCCCCGCACCGCCCGGACCGCCGCCCCCACCCCGGGCACTGCGGGGTGCCCCTGCTCGGCATAGCCGATGGCGTACTTCAGGACCTCCCGCAGCCGTTTGGTCCCGTGGTCGCGCAGCAGCAACAGCCAGGCGTCGAAGGCGCCGGGGACGGCGGCGGCCAGCGGGCCGGTGCCGGGCACCGCCTCCAGACCGAGCGAGGTGTAGTGCTCGACGGTCGCACCACGAGGTGCCCAGCCCTGCCCGCACAGCACCTGCGGCCGCCCGCCGACCGGTGCCAGGACGATCGGCACCTCCCCAGCCGGCCCGTTCAGGTGCGGCTCGACGACCTGCAACGTGAACCCGGCGGCCACCGCCGCATCGAAGGCGTTGCCGCCGTCCTCCAGTACCGCCATCGCCGAGGACGAGGCGAGCCAGTGCGTGGAGGCCGCCATGCCGAAGGTGCCCTGAAGGGTCGGTCGGGTGGTGAACACGTCACTCCTGGTGGGTAGTTGCGGCCATCCGGGGTCAGAGGAACGGTTCGGCGGTCGCGGAGCGCCGCTTCGCGACCGGAGGAAGGCTCACCCGGGTGATCGCCGCGCCGTGGTACCCGGACACAGCCGCAGCCTATCGGCACTGCGGCGGTTGTCCAGGGGCCGTACGCCCGGGCTCCGCACTGGCCGTAGCCGAGGCCGTGCGGCGTAGCGGGGCTGCCCTGCACGGGAGTTGTCAGGCGGTCGGGGCGAAGGCGTCGATTCCGGCGAGTCCGGCGGAGAGCTCCCACAGCCGGGCGGCCTGCTCGGGATCGGTGGCGTGGGCGCGCACGCCGGTGAGCGGTGGATCCTGCTCGGTGGTGAGTTCGGCGACGTCGCAGTTCTCGCAGTAGAGACCGCCCAGGCCGGCCAGGAGGGGCGAGGTCGCCGCCCACACCTGGGTTGCCGCGCCCTGCTCGGGACTCTTGAAGGTGGGGTCGGCCAGGTTGCCGTCCTCGTCGATCCAGCCGGCGGCCCGCTGCTCCTCCCGGGAGAGGTGGCGCTGCAACGGCGTGAGGATACTGCCTGGGTGCACCGAGAACGCCCGCACGCCGAACTCCCGCCCGAGCGTGTCGAGATGCAGCGCGAACAGCGCGTTGGCCGTCTTCGCCTGCCCGTAGGCCGACGACCGGTCGTAGCCGTGCTCGAACTGCGGGTCGTCCCAGCGGATGGCGGAGAAGTGGTGGCCGGCGGAGGACACCGACACCACGCGGGCGCCGCCGGGTGCGAGGGCCGGCCGGAGGTGGTTGACGAGCGCGTAGTGGCCGAGGTGGTTGATCGCGAAGTGCGCCTCCCAGCCGGGCCCGATCCGGGTCAGCGGCATCGCCATCACCCCGGCGTTGTTGATGAGCAGGTCGACGCTGCGACCCGAACCGACGAAACGTCCGGCGAACGCCCGGACACTGTCGAGGTCGGCCAGGTCGAGCTCGTCGACCTCGACGCCGTCGATCCCCTCGACCGCCTCCAGGGCGGTCGCCCGGCGCCGGGCGGGCACGACGACCCGGGCCCCGGCCCGGGCGAGCGCCCGCGTGGTCTCCAGACCGAGACCGGAGTAGCCGCCGGTGACGATCGCAAGCCTTCCGGAGAGATCGATCCCGCGCAGCACGTCGTCCGCGCTGCTGCGGGCCCCGAAGCCCGACCCGATCCTGTGCTGAGAGGTAGTCATGGCCCCCAGGCTAGGGATTGGAGTGCGCTCCAGGTCAAGGAGACCGGGGAGCGGGTACCCAGGACCGGCCGGGCGGCGTGCTCCCGGCCGCGGCCGCCACCGGAAATGCGATGGCGTCTCCGTGGCCGCACCGGCATCCTGTCCGGATGCTGATCAGGGAAGCCGACGCGCAGGACTGGCCCGCCATCTGGCCCTTCTTCCACCGCATCATCGCGGCGGGGGAGACCTTCACCTACCCGATCGACCTCAGCCAGGAGCAGGGCCGGGACTGGTGGCTCCTGACGGCGCCGAACCGCACGGTCGTCGCCGTCGACGAGGCCGGTACCGTCCTGGGCACGGCGAAGATGAACCGCAACCACATGGGAAACGGCTCACACATCGCGAGTGCCAGTTACCTGGTCGATCCGGCGCACTCGGGGCAGGGCGTGGGCCGGGCGCTGTGCGAGTACACGCTGGAGTGGGCGCGGGCGGCAGGCTTCCGGGCCATGCAGTTCAACGCTGTGGTGGAGAGCAACGTGCACGCGGTGGGGCTCTACCGCTCCCTCGGCTTCGAGGTGCTGGGCACCCTCCCGGAGGGCTTCCGGCACCCGACGAGGGGTTACGTGGGACTGCACATCATGCACCGCGCGCTCTGATCGGCAGGACCGCCGCGCCAGCACGCACCGTACGTCCCGCACCGTACGTCCCGCCTCGGACGGCTCCGCCGCCGGACGGCGGGCTCAGCGGCGGGCCCTGATCACGGCGGGCATGGGACCGTCGGGGCGGACGATGAAGCCGAGGACGGCCCCGGTCGGGGCAGCCCGGTAAGCGGGGGTGAAGGCGGGCAGCAGGAGTTCGAGGAGAACCGTCATCTCGCGCATGGCGAACTGCAGACCGAGGCAGGCGCGGGCGCCGATCCCGAACGGGTAGTACGCGCCGGGCAGGGCCGGCCGGCGGCCCGCGACGGTGAACCGCTCGGGGTCGAACCGCTCCGGCTCCGGCCACAGCTGCGGATCACGGTGGGTCAGGTAGGGGCAGACGAACAGGTCGGTGCCCGCCTCGATCCGGTAGCCGGTCAGGACGTCGTCCTCGACGGCATGACGAGGCATCAGCCACGCCGCCGGATAGAGCCGCAGGGTCTCGCCGACCAGAGCCTGGACGGCGTCCCTGCGCGCGGGGGAGCCCGCTGCGCCGGCGTTCAGGGCCCAGTCCTGGAGCCGGGGGTTGCGGTCGAGCAGCAGATACAGCCAGGCCAGGGTCTTCGCGGTGGTCTCGTGCCCGGCGACCAGCAGGGTGACCAGCTCGTCGCGGATCAGCCGGTCGGTGTACTCGGGGCGGCCCGCCGAGGCGTCCAGCAGGACGTGCAGCAGACCCGGACCGTCCGGACCGGCGGGTCCACGGCGGGCGGCCGCGATCGCGTGCTCGGCGACGGCGTCGATCCGGGCGAGGTCCTCGGCCACCGCCGCCTCGACGGCGGCCTGCCCGGCGCCGGGCGCGGTGGGCGTGGTCGGCAGGGCGGCCACGACCGTCTCGATGGCGCCGAGCTCGCGGTGGGTGGCCTCGTCGAGGGGGTGGCCGGTGAGGGAGCGCCAGATGGTGTCCAGCGCGAAGAACCGCATGTCCTCGCCGACATCGGTGGGCCGTCCGGTACGGGCGCACTCGGCCCAGCGGTCGGCGGCACGCCGCGCGGCGGCGGCGATCCGCTGCTCGAAGCGGCGGATCCCCGGCCCGGTGAACTGGGCCTGCAACAGGCGGCGTTGCTGCTTCCACTGCTCACCGGAGGCGGAGAGCACCCCGTCGCCGACCAGCATCCGGGCGCGGTGCGAGCGCTTGACGTACCGGTCCGGGTGCTGGGCGAGGACGTGCTGGACCGCCTGCGCTCCGGTGACCAGCACCGTTCGGCGCGCGCCGAGCCGGAACGCGCCGACCCCGCCAAGCGCGCCGACCCGGCCGAGCAGGTCGACCAACTGCCCGCCGGAGGAGCTCCACTGCTCGACGACGGAGGCGTCCAGCTCCGGCGGCGGACCTCCCACGCCGGGGCCGGGCCCGAGGCCCTCGCCGGGCTCGCGAACGGGGCCCGGGTCGGGTGACGGGCCGGCGGGCGACAGGGGCGCTGCGTGCGGGACTCCCGGGGCCAAGACGTTCCTCCTGCTCGACAGCCGAACCGTGTCCATGACGGTACGTCAGTATGGCCGAACGTATCCACCCCGCAGCCGGGCCGGCCGACCCGCCGGGGCCGACCGGGCAACCAGGCTGCGGAGAACGGAACTTGGCCGCCCTCCCGGCTCCGGCCGGCTGCCGGGTTCCGGGCCCGGCCGGCTCCCGGCCCCCGTGCGGCGGAACCGCCCCGGCAGGCCGGCCGGCGGCCCGGGCGTTAGCCCGATCGGTTCGCATCTTCGCCAAACCGCTGCACCGCGCGAGCGGCTGGGGATCCTTCGCGGCGGAGTCCACCCCGATGAAAGGACCTTCATGCCACAGCACCTGCTCGACCGCGACCGCGACCGTCGGCTCAGCCGCATCGCGCGGGTGGCGGCGGTCGCCGCCCTGGCCCTCGCCACGACCGTAGGCACGGCGGGTACCGCGGTCGCCGAGTCGCCCGAGGAGCACCCGATCGAGATCAGCGTGAACAAGGCGGGTATCACCGCCCCGCAGAACCACCTCGGCGGCCTGGTCAGCTTCCGGATCAAGACCGACGATCCGGCCGGCCGCCAGCTCCAGCTGCTGCGCCCGAAGTCCGGTGTGTCGATCGACCGGGTGCTGCACGACCTGGCCGACGCGGTCAGCCGCGTGCCGGCCACCGCAGCCGCCGGGATGCGGGCCGTCCACGGCGAGGCCGAGGCACTGGGTGGTGCGATGGTCACGCCGCAGGTCCACGAACAGTTCACCGAGGAGGTCGACCCCGGGAGCGTCTACCTGTTGGACCTCACCGCCTTCCGGGCCGACCCCGCCCACCCGGTCGTCAAGACCCTCGAGTTGGCCGGTACGAACGGAATGAGCGCCAACCAGGCCCGCTACCCGCACGGCATCGTGATCCACCGGCCCACCTCGGACGGCCCCCGCTTCCAGACCGACGACCTGGACCACGTGCATCTGGCCTACCTGGTGCACAACGGCTCGTCCCAGATCCACGAGACCCGGCTGCGGCCGGTCGCCCCGGGGACCACGGACGCGCAGGTGCAGAGGTACTTCGACGCGGTCGCGGCCGGACGGAAGGCGACGTCCCCGTTCACCGGGCCGGCCACCGGGCTCGGCGCCTTCTCGCCGGACCGCAGCGCCTCGATCCAGGCCCACGGCCTGCAGCCGGGCCGGTACGCGGTGCTCGACCTGGTCCCCGACGAGCGGACGGGCCTTCCGCACGCGGCCCTCGGCATGCACCAGGTCGTCGACCTCAAGTAACGGGCCACCGGCCCGAGAGCCGACGGTGAGCGGCTGGGCAGCACCGCTCCCGCCGTCGGCACGACAGCCGGAGGGGCCAGGTAGACGTCCTCGGCCCCTCCGGCCTTCGTACCCCCATCCTCCACCGCCTCGTCGTCGCCGTCCAGGCGTCCCGGTCGTCCTCCCCGGCGCTCGCCGGGGCAACGTGAGAATCGGACATCTGGCTGCGCAGAGCTCGGTCGGCCGGTCGAATCCGCCGGTCGGTACGGTCAGTTGAGCAGCAGCGCCGCGTCCCAGGCCGTCGACGGCCCGCCGGAGGACGCACCGCCCAGGGACGCACCGCCCCCGGCCTCGGCGGCGTGGGCGCTCAGTGCGAGGGCGATGCCCGCCGCTCCGTCCAGGAAGCTCGCCCGGTGCGGAGCCTGCCGCAGGCCGGGGCGCTCAGCGCCACCCCGGCGCGGTCGGCGTCCAGCCGCTGCCGCTCCGCGGCCAGCAGCGCGCCCAGCCGTTCCGCCACCTTGGCGTCCAGGGCCGCCAGCAGGCCCGCGTAGTCGCCGGCGGAGCGCTGCGAGACGCGCACGGCGAAGGCCAGCGACGCCGCACCGCCGAACAGTCCGCAGCTCTGCGGCCCAGCGCCCAGACCGTCCGCGGCCCGCGCCAGATGGGCATCCGCGGCCGACCTGAACTCGACTCGGCGACACGAGAGTTCGGCGAACAGCAGCGCGACCCGGGGGTGCGCCTCGGCGAGCCCGAGAGCGTTCCACGGCGGAGCGGGCGCGGGCATGCCCGGTACGAAGTCCGCATTCCCCTCGGCGGTCGCGGCAGCCACCACCCGCTCCGGATCCGCCAGTCGCTCGGCCAACTCGTCGACGACCGGGGCGGCGCGGCTGCGGAGCCCGTCCGAGACGTCGGATTCGGTACCGGTGAGTGTCACGAGGTCCTCCTGATGCGCTCCTGGCGGGCCTGCACAGCGCCGTGCGCGGCGGCCATCGCACCGCGCTCCGACCACCGGTGTCTCCATTCGCGGCACGTCACTGGGAACGGTTCGCCGGGCGATTGTGCCAGCGGGAAGTTCGCGCCGGACGGCGGCTGGCCGGGCACTGCGGAATTCGGCTGCCGATCACCCGTGCAGGCGAGCCGTGAGCAGCGTGCAACACCCGAAGGCACCGCCACCGAAGCACGCGGGGTGCTGCCGAGAACGCGGCAGGGCCGCTCACCATCGGCGGTGAACGGTTTCCTGCGGCCGGTGTGGGACCGAGTGCAATTGCGGGAATCAGCCGTTTCCGCAGCTGCCGTTGATGGTCGTGCAGTAGGTCAGCAGCGACTGGAGGCACGGCAGCCCGTTGGTGTTGATCGTGCGTTCGTGTGCCACGACGGTCCCGGGTGACCGGCACCTATGTGGCCATGGAGTCCTTCGAAGGGTCACTGCTCGGCCACAGCGGCGCCTTCAACTTCGCGCACTCGGCCACGACTTCCGGCGGTGACCGGACCGCCGAGTTCTTCACCGTCGTCCCCGGGAGCGGCACGGGAGAGCTGACCGGCATCGTCGGCACCGGCGGGATCGATATCCGGACACCGGTGGTTCGAAATGCCCGTCGTCCGGGCCCCGGTGGTGAATCATGGTGGTATCGGATCCGACCGCCGGCTGTGGCCGGCACGGTGTGGGACATCGACGATGGGACGGGACAGCATGCCTCTTCAGGGTGAGTACGAGCCGAGTCCGGAGCGTTGGGTGCGCGAGCAGGTCGAACTGTACGAGTCCTCCGGTGGTACCGAGGGAACGACCATGCGCGACCTGCCGGTTGTCATCCTCACGACGCTGGGCGCGAAGAGCGGCAGGATCCGCAAGACCCCGCTGATGCGGGTCGAGCACGAAGGGACCTACGCCGTCGTCGCCTCGCTGGGCGGCGCCCCCAAGCATCCGGTCTGGTACCACAACGTCGTCGCCGATCCCCGGGTCGAGCTCCAGGACGGCCCGAAGCGCCAGGACATGACGGCCCGTGAGGTACACGAGGACGAGAAGCGACTGTGGTGGGCGCGCGCGGTCGCGGCCTACCCGGACTACGCCGATTACCAGGAGAAGACGGATCGGGCGATCCCCGTCTTCGTCCTGGAACCGGCACCCGGCGGACACTGACCCCGCGACGACCCCGCGACCCGGCGCGATCCCGGCAGAGCCCGAACTCCCGGCGGCGGCCCGCCCGGTACCGGCCGGCGTGCCCGCGTCCACGACCCGGACCGGGCCGCCGCCGTCGGCCCCGTGCTGTTAGCGTCCCGGGGCATGGACCTCGCATTCGCGCAGCACTTCACCGAGGAGTGGGCCGCCGCCTGGAACTCCCACGACCTGGAGCGCATCCTGGCCCACTACACCGAGGACGTGGTCTTCGCCTCGCCCAGGATCGTCCAGCTGCTCGGCGACCCGTCGGGAGAGGTACGCGGCAAGGACGCCCTGCGTGCGTACTGGGGCAAGGGCCTGCGACTGCTGCCCGACCTGCACTTCACCGTCGAGGACGTCCGGGCCTCCGTCGACACCCTGGTCATCAACTACCGCAACGAGCGGGGCCAGGCCGTCGCCGAGGTGCTGACGTTCCGTGCGGGGCTGGTCTGCCGGGGCTTCGGCGCCTACGGACCCGAGGTCTGAGCCTCAGGCCCTCGACTACGCGTCCCGGGGCGTCCCCGGCAGCGGGGTGTCCCAGTCCAGGAGCCGCAGCAGTTCCTCGTCCACGCGCGGGGCGGGGCGCTCCGAGTCCCGCCGCTGCGGACCGTCGGTGCCGGGCGGCCGGTCCGTGTTCCGGCTCGCGGTGAGCTGGGCACTGGTCGCGATGTTGAGCTCGACGCGGGGCCTGCGGTGCCGTTCGTAGGAGTCCAGCGCCGCGGCGGGCGTCTCCGCGTCGCGCAGCGCCTTGGCCAGGACCACGGCGTCCTCGAGCGCCATCGAGGCGCCCTGGCCGGTCGCGGGTGAGGCCGCGTGCGCGGCGTCGCCGATGAGCACGGTACGCCGGCCGTGCCAGCGGGTGCCGGGGCTCAGGTGCAGGGCGTTGGTCACCATCAGCCGGTCGGACGTCGCCGCGACGATGTCGGCGGCGGGCGTGCGGTCGGGGCGCAGGATCGGCACGAGCCGGTCCCGCCACTGTCCTGGCGTCGTGGTGGCGAGCTCCTCGGCGCTCACCGCCGGTCCGGGCACGCGCGCGAACCAGAAGGTCTCCCCGGCCGGGGAGACCAGGTAGCCGAACGCTGCACCACTGCCACGGATCATGGTGATGCGGTCCGGATCGCCCTGGGGCGGAGCCGCGTCGGCGGTGTAGCCGTAGAAGACGCTCTGGCCCGCGTACTCGGGTCCCGGTGCCGCCGGATCGAGCTGTGAGCGCACGGTCGAGTGCAGGCCGTCCGCACCAACGATCAGGTCGCCGGTCGCCGAACTGCCGTCCGCGAACACCGCGGTGGCAGCCGTCGCGCTCTCCGTGACGGCGGTGAGCCGCGCCCCGTGCCGGATCGGGATCTCCCGGCGGCGGACCTCGTCCTGGAGCGCCGCGCCCAGTTCGGCACGGCGCAGACAGCGGTAGCGGGTCAGCGGGTGGTGGTGCTCGCCCAGCGGCATGGCCGCGAGCTGGGCCCCGGCCTCGTCGGTGACGGTCATCGCGGTGACCGGGAAGCCGAGGTCGGCGATCAGCGCGGCCGCGTCGAGCTGCGCGAGCGCGCGCATGCCGTTGCTCGCCAGGGTGAGGAAGGCGCCGATGTCGGCGCCGGCGTCCGGATGCGCCTCGTGCACGGTGACGTCGAATCCCGCCTTGTGCAGTGCCAGCGCGGCCGCCGTTCCGGCGATCCCGCCGCCGATGACCATGATCTGTGCCAACTCAAGTCCCCTTCCCCGTACCGCGCCGGCTGCCGGCAGCGTCCCGTGCTGACCCTGGCGTCGAGGTGCCTGAGCTTTCGACGGGACGGGTGTGCGTGGCCGGATCTCTCCCCTGGACGAGCCCGTGTCCCCCGGGGTCGCGGCCTGGTCCCGGACCCGCTCGGGTTACTGGGGGTGGTTGTTCGGGGGTGGGGGGAGGAGTTGTTCGGCCCAGATGATTTTGCCGTCGGGGGTGTAGCGGGTGCCCCAGTGTTCGGCGAG
>NZ_JYJF01000689.1 GCF_000955975.1 Saccharothrix sp. ST-888 | reverse complement strand
GCCTCGCGCGGCGAGATACCGAAGAAGTCCGGCTCGAAGTCGGCCGCGTCGTGCAGGAATCCGCCCCGGCGGACGTAGCTCTTGCCGGACGCCTCGGGTGCGGGATCGTAGAGCGCCTCGACGTTCCCGCCCCGGTTGTCCGGGAAAGCCGTGATGGCGTGGGTTCCCTCTTTGACGACCTGCCAGAGCTCCTCCGGCGTGCTGACGCCACCGGGGAAGCGGCAGCTCATCGCCACCATGGCGATCGGTTCCTTCGCCTCGGTCTCCACGTCGCGCAGCCGCTGCCGGGTCTGGTGCAGATCCGCGGTGACCGCCTTGAGGTAGTCGATGAGCTGTT
>NZ_JYJF01000688.1 GCF_000955975.1 Saccharothrix sp. ST-888 | reverse complement strand
GCACGCAGTGACGGAGGTGTCCGGCCGCCGGAAGTCCGCCGAGGAGTCCGGATTCTGAGCCCAGGCCGACAGGCACATGGGGGGTGGGTGAAGATGGGGGGTGCCGGCGGCCGGAGGCTGGGGGAGGTCGAGGGACGAGTCTGGGCGGTCCCGACGTGGGGGTTCCCCCCGGCCGACGGGTGGGGGCGGGGTAGCAGCGGAGCTGCGGCGACTGAGGAGAAGCCGTCCAGGCGACAGCCATCGGCACGCGACGCCCCCCCCATGTGGCGGTCGCTCTCAGGCCGGGACGGTGAGGTGCTGGCCCACACCGCCGAGGCAGGCACGGGGCAGCCCGTGG
>NZ_JYJF01000687.1 GCF_000955975.1 Saccharothrix sp. ST-888 | reverse complement strand
CGGCGGCGGTGTGCGCCAGGTCGCCCTCGTGCGGGCCGGTGGCTACTCAGTGGGCATGCGCGGGCGGCTGCGGATCGCATCGGCGCTGCACGGCGACCCGGCAACGCTTATCGACGACGACCCGGGCAACGGGGGGGACCCCGGGGGCAGCCTGTGGGTCCGCAACCTGGTCCAGCACCTTGCCACGGAGGGCCGTAGGGGGCTCGGCTCCGCGCACCTGACGAGCGAGATGGGACGCACCGCCGAGCACCTGATCGTGATCGGCCGGCGCCGGCTGATCGCCGACTCCTCGGTCGAGGAGTTCACCCTCCAGGCGTCCAGCGGCAAGGTCCACGTC
>NZ_JYJF01000686.1 GCF_000955975.1 Saccharothrix sp. ST-888 | reverse complement strand
ACCTCACGCAGCGGCCAACGATTCGGGGACTCACGGATGCGGACGATGCGCTGCCCGTCTCCCTGCTCCACAGGTCCGTGACGGCGACCATGCTCCCCCCCGGGACGCTCCCCAGCCCGGCCAGACCGGCGCGGGTGCCGGCGCCGCCGTCTATCTCACCGCCGAGGGGCCTGCTGCGCTCTAGCCGCCGAACGCAGCATCGTCCGAATCCGGGGACGCGAGATTCGTGAGAAACGCCGACAGCCCGCCCGGGGAGGTGCCGGGCGGCGGTTCGAGCAGGGCGAGCCGGTTGGGCATCTTCACGCAGTGGCCCACGATTCGGCCCATCACGGCTGCG
>NZ_JYJF01000685.1 GCF_000955975.1 Saccharothrix sp. ST-888 | reverse complement strand
AGGCGGGCCGGCTGGAGTCCTGGGCCGCCGGCACCAAGTCGCCGGCCGGGCTGCTCGACACGGCGTACTCGCTGGCCACGACGCGTTCCGCACTGGAGTCCCGGGCGGTCGTGGTGGCCGCCGACGATGAGGGGTTTGTGGGGGGTGTACAGGGGTTGGCCTCGGGAAACCCCGGTGCTACTGTGGTCCGGGGCTCGGCCGCGGGCGGCAGGTTCGCATTCCTGTTCTCCGGTCAGGTCAGTCAGCGGCTGGGCATGGGAGCGGAGTTGTACGAGACGTACCCGGCGTTCGCGGAGGCGATGGACGCGGTGTGCGCGGAGCTGGACCAGTACCTGGA
>NZ_JYJF01000684.1 GCF_000955975.1 Saccharothrix sp. ST-888 | reverse complement strand
CCACCAGGCAGTCTGGGTGCTCGTCGGCGGCCACCCTGACCAGGCCCCGTGTTCCGGCCTGGGCGAGGTCGCGCACGCCGTCGAGCGCAACCGCGCCCCTGGGGACGACCACCAGGCGCGCGCCCTCGGAGGCCGCGGCGACGCGCTGTTGGAGCGTCCCGAGCGCCCGGTGCACGATCTCCCGGGCGGCGGCCGGAGGATCCGTGGCGGGGGCCGGAGGTAAGGTCACGGTGTCCGGCCGGAGGTCCGTCCCGGCGGCCGTAGGGACCGGCACCCAGTCCAGTTCGAACAGGTCGCCGGCGCCCGGGGCGGCCGCGCTCAGCTGCTCGGCGGACAC
>NZ_JYJF01000683.1 GCF_000955975.1 Saccharothrix sp. ST-888 | reverse complement strand
CTCCGGCGCGGAGGCGTGCGGCTCCGCGATCGGGATGATCCGCAGCGGCCGGGCGTACGTCGTGGTGGCCGGCGGCACCGAGGGGGCGGTCCACGCGCGGCCGATCGTCGCATGCGCCAACATGATGGCGATGTCCAAGAACAACGAGTAGCCGCAGGGCGGCTCCCGCCCGTACGACAAGGCCAGGGACGGCTTCGTGCTGGGCGAGGGAGCGGGCGGGGTCGTGACAGGCCGCGTACTGCAAGATCACGGTGGCGCCTCCGCAGAGCAACAACCAGGCCCGTGGCTGGTCGGTAGGGCGGGCGTGTCTGATGGGACACATCAACGTCTTGGTGATG
>NZ_JYJF01000682.1 GCF_000955975.1 Saccharothrix sp. ST-888 | reverse complement strand
GCCTGGACCGGCTGTGCCGGCTCCGCCGGGTCCCAACCGCCCCGGTTACCGTGCTGACTGCCACGACCGCGGAGCGGGACCTGCTGCCCGGGCTCCGCTCCGGCGCCGACGAGTACCGGTCCAAGCCCACCAGGACCGCCAAAATCCCTCCCCTGTTGGGCCCCCCTCTACGCCACGGCCGCGGTCAGCTGCTCACCGCCCGGGCGACCCGGGGGGGCGACAGCGCCGGGCTGAGTGCCGAGGTCTCCCGGTACACCGAGCTGTACGGAACGGCGGTGGAGATCCGCGACCGGGACGGCCGGCAGCTGGCGGGCGGCGGCAGCGGCCACGCGGCCGCC
>NZ_JYJF01000681.1 GCF_000955975.1 Saccharothrix sp. ST-888 | reverse complement strand
ACACAACGGCGGGCGAGGGCCTACGTCGACTTCCACGCGTAGGTCGTCTCCGCGAAATGCCGCCGCTCCTCCTCGGTGAACTCGCGGAGGATCCGGTTGCCCTCGAGACGCGACCTCTTCCCCAGCACGAGCAGGAAACCCTCCTGCCCCTATCCGCGACTGCTGCGCCAAGATTTTTGGGGCCCGGCCGATCAGGGCGCAACGCAATGCGCAGAATACCGATCAAGCTCCAGATCCGGGCGCGCGACCTTGACCGCCGCTGCCCGTAGCTACTGGTGCGCCAGTGACGCGGAGTTCAGAATTGGTCTAGATAATACGAAAGCCCCAGGCCATTGACC
>NZ_JYJF01000680.1 GCF_000955975.1 Saccharothrix sp. ST-888 | reverse complement strand
ATCGCCGTCGCCGGCGACAGCGAGGGCGGTGCGCCCGACTCCGCACTCGGCGAGCCAGCCGCGCCGGCCGACACCGCCCGCACCGCCGGCGGCAAGCAACAGAAGGGGGTTGATCCCCGCCAGCGGCTCACACGGCTCCGTCTGGAGCAGGTCTACCTGCCGGCACCACTGCCGTTCGCTGCAGCCGCCTTCGGCTGCGCGCCCAGCCACGCACTGATCTGGCGCGATCGGCAACGCCGGCTCGCCGCCCAGGTGCTGGCCTACCCGCCGATGGACCCGGCCTGCCGGGCGCAGTCCTTCCGGCGGAATCCGGAGATGTTCCCCAGCCGGGCCGGCCT
>NZ_JYJF01000069.1 GCF_000955975.1 Saccharothrix sp. ST-888 | reverse complement strand
AGGCGTGCGGGCCCGCGGCGTACGCGGTGATCGCCTGCTGGATGGCGGCCGCGGTCCGGGCGTCGGTGACGTCGATCTCGGTGTGGCTCCAGTCGTGGTAGACCACGGCGTGCAGGAAGGTCCACAGTTCGTAGAGGTGCGCCGAGTCGTTGCCGTCGTCGGTGGCGGCCGCCGCGCTGATCCGGTTGGCGACGGCCTGGACGTGGGCCGTGTCCATGGTGGTGGCGAAGCGGGCGTCCCAGGTCCACAGGATGCCGTTGAGACAGCCGTCGGCGCTGACCGCCGGGTCGGTGAGGAAGTCCACCAGCTGCGCGGGGGCGAGACCGGTCAGGCCGTCCACGGTGCAGGGCACCCCGGCGGCGGTACGGGCCACGGTCGCGCGCGGGGCGGGGGTGAGGTCGGCGGCGGTCGGCGCCGGACGGCCGACCTGGGCGGGCAGCGCACCGGGGATCCGCGCCGAGCCGAGCGAACCGCCGCCGGGGGCGGGGGCGGCCGTGCCGGTCCTGGCCACGGCGGTGCCGAGGTGGTCCACGTCGTCGTACGCGGTGGGGTCGGGCACCGGGGCGGTCACGGGCGGCGCGGCCGTGGGAGCGGCGGCGGTACGGGTGGCGGACGCCGGGGTGAGGGCCTGTGCGGTCTGGACGGCCGGCAGTGTGAGGGAGGCCGCGATGGCCGCGGCGAGCAGAACCCGGCGGGTGGTGTGGGTGGTTGACACCTGTGCTCCTGAGGGTGGCGGACGTGGGGGATGGAGCTGGGTTTCGGTGCGCCGTCGGGCACACCCGGGGCCGTACCGCCGCCGGGCGGCGGTGGTACGGCGGCGGGAGGGTCCGGTGGGGTCAGACCTCGGGGAAGTGGCACGCCGCCTGGCGGGTGCCGTCGGGTGCGGTGAGCCGGAGCAGCGGCGGCTCGGTCCGGCAGAGCTCCCGCGCCTTGGGGCAGCGCGGGTGGAAGGTGCAGCCGCTCGGCGGGTCCGCGGGGCTGGGCGGGTCGCCGAGCAGGACGATCCGCTCGCGGGCCCGCTCGGCGGCCGGCTCGGGCAGCGGCACGGCGGAGAGCAGCGCCCTGGTGTACGGGTGGGCGGGGTTGCCGTACACCTGCTGCCGCTCGCCGATCTCGACGATCCGGCCGAGGTACATCACCGCGACCCGGTGGCTGATGTGCCTGACCACGGCCAGGTCGTGCGCGATGAAGACGTACGCCACGCCGAGTTCGCGCTGCAGCCGCTCCAGCAGGCCGACGATCTGAGCCTGGATGGAGACGTCGAGCGCGGACACCGGCTCGTCGGCGACGACCAGTTCGGGCCGGGTGGCCAGCGCGCGGGCGATGCCGATCCGCTGGGCCTGGCCGCCGGAGAACTGGTGCGGGTAGCGCTCCAGGTGCTCGGGCGCGAGGCCCACCAGGCCGACCAGGTCGCGGACCTCCCGGCGGATGGCCTGCGCCGACTCGCCCTGGGCCCGCAGCGGTGCGGCGATGATCTGCCGGACGGTCTGCCGGGGGTTCAGCGAGGCGAACGGATCCTGGAAGATCATCTGCAACCTGCTGCGCAGCGGCCGCAGTTCGCGCTGCCCGGTGCGGGTGATGTCCTGCCCCCGGAAGGCGACCCGACCGGCCGTCGGATCGAGCAGCCGGACCAGCATGCGCCCGGTGGTGGACTTTCCACACCCCGATTCGCCGACCAGTCCGAGCGTCTCGCCGGGGTGCACGTCGAAGCTGACGCCGTCCACGGCCCGGATTCCGGCCCGTCGGCGCAGCGAGCCGCGCGGACCGGGGAAGGTCATCCCGAGGTCCCTGACCTCCAGCAGCGCCTCGGGGCGCCCGGCGTGGGGCGAAGCGGTGCTCATCCGGTCGTCACCTCGTCGAGTGCGCAGGCGTTGCGGTGGCCCTCGGCGACGAGGCGCAGCAGCGGCCTGTCCGCCGTGCACAGCGGCGACCCGTGCTCGGCGTACACCGCGCAGCGGGGGTGGAAGGCGCAGCCGGGCGGTGGGGCGAGCGGGGAGGGCGGGCTGCCGGGGATGGCGCGCAGCGGCTCCCCCTCGGGCGCGTCCAGCCGGGGCAGCGAGTCGAGCAGGCCGCGGGTGTAGGGGTGCCGGGGTGCGGTGAACAGCCGGTCGGCGGGGGCCTGTTCGGCCGCCGAGCCGCCGTACATCACCAGCACCTCGTCGGCGATCCGGGCGATCACGCCCAGGTCGTGAGTGATCAGGACCAGGCCGAGGCCGCGCGCCTGCTGCTGTCCGGCCAGCAGGTCGAGCACCTGGGCCTGGACGGTGACGTCGAGGGCGGTGGTCGGCTCGTCGGCGATGATCAGGTCGGGTTCGCAGGAGAGTGCGAGTGCGATCATCGCCCGCTGGCGCATGCCGCCGGAGAACTGGTGCGGGTGCTCCCGCGCCCGGCGGGCCGGGTCGGGGATCCCGACGTCGCCGAGCACCTCCACCGCGCGGGCCCGAGCGGCCTTCCGGCTGCCGCCGTGGTGCTCGCGGTACGCCTCGGCGATCTGGTCGCCGATGGTGAAGTACGGGTGCAGTGCGGTGAGCGCGTCCTGGAAGACCATGGCGATCCGCCGTCCGCGCAGCCTGCGCACGCTCTCCTCGGGTGCGCCGATCAGTTCGGTGCCGTCGAAGCGGACGGAACCGGTGACCGCGGCGCCCCGGTGCAGTCCCATCACGGCCAGCGAGGTGACGGACTTGCCCGATCCGGACTCCCCGACGATCCCGAGCGTCCGCCCCCGTTCGACGGTGAAGTCGATGCCCCGCACCGCTCGTACCGGGCCTTCGGCGGTGTCGAACTCCACTGCCAGGCCCCTGACTTCGAGAAGACTCACGTCAGCCTCGCCCTCGGGTCGATCCAGGCGTAGACGAGGTCCACGACCAGGTTGGAGGTCACGATGAAGAAGGAGGCGAGCAGCGTGATCCCCATGATCACCGGCTGGTCGGCCTTGTTGAGCGAGTCCGCGAAGAGCTTGCCGACCCCGGGGAGGCTGAACAGCGACTCGGTGATCAGCGCTCCGGCCAGCAGCCCGCCGAGGTCCATGCCGAGCATGGTCGCGACCGGGGTGAGCGCGGGCCGCAGACCGTGTCGGCCGACCACCCGTCGCTCCCGCAGCCCCTTGGCCCTGGCGGTCCTGACGTACGGCTCGGCCATCGTCTCGATCACCGAGTTCCGGGTCATCCGGGCGTAGATGGCGGCGAAGGTGAGCGCCAGTGTGATCCACGGCAGGATCAGGTTGCGGATCCAGCCCACCGGATCCTCGCCGAAGGCGATGTACCGGGGGTAGGGCATCAGCCCGAGCACGGTGACCACCACGTACAGCAGGAGCATCGCCGTGAAGTAGACCGGCAGCGCGGCGATTCCGATGGTGGCGACCATCACCGTCCGGTCCACCCAGGTGTTGCGGCGCAGCGCGGAGAGCAGGCCCGCCGAGAGGCCGAGCAGCAGCCAGAGCACGGCCGCACCGAGGGCGAGCGAGGCACTGGCCGGCAGCCGGTCGAGCATCAGGTCCCAGACCGGCTGCCCGCTCTGGAAGGAGTAGCCGAAGCACGGGAAGCCGCAGTGCACGGCGTACTGGCCGCTGCCGAGCGTCTGCCCGGCGAAGATCCCGAGCACGTACCGGCCGAACTGGACGATCAACGGGTCATCCAGTCCCATCTGCTGACGGACCATCACGATCCGGTCGGCCGAGCAGTCCTTGCCGCAGAACTGCGCGGCCGGGTCGCTGGGCAGCAGGTAGAAGACGGCGAAGGTGAGCGCGCAGATCACCAGCAGGGTGCCGGCGATGCCGAGCAGGCGCCGCAGCAGGAACCCCGTCATGCCGCCCCGCCCTTCGGGTCGAGGGCGTCGCGCAGGGCGTCGCCGAGCAGGGTGAAGGCGAGCACGATCAGGAACAGGCAGGCGCTGGGGAGGACGAAGAACATCGGGTCGGCCTTGTAGTAGAGCACCGAGTCCGAGATCATCTGGCCCCAACTCGGCGTCGGCGGACGGACTCCCACCCCGAGGAAGGTGAGTGCCGCCTCCGTCCCGATCAGGCCGGGGATGGCCAGCGTGACGTACACGATGATGGTGCCGGCGAGGTTGGGCAGGATCTCGGTGAGCAGGATCCGGCCGCTGGAGGTGCCGCAGGCGCGGGCCGCCTCGACGTACTCGCGGTGTCTGAGCGAGAGCGTCTGGCCGCGGACCACCCGGGCGATGTACGGCCAGCCGAAGGCGCCCAGCACGCCGATCAGCAGCAGGACGCGGTTGACGTCGCGGGCCACCGAGAGCAGCGCGATCATGAAGATCAGGCTGGGGAAGGACATCATCACGTCCATGAACCGGCTGATCACGGTGTCGGTCCGGCCGCCGAAGTACCCGGCGGTGGCACCGAGCGCGACGCCGATCAGGGTGATCAGCAGCGCGGCGCAGAGGGCCACCAGCAGGCTGATCCGGGCGCCGTAGAGCAGCCGGGCGAAGATGTCGCGGCCGAGCATCGGTTCGACGCCGAGCCAGTGCTGCGTGCTCATGCCGCCGAGGGAGCCCCTGGGGAGGCCGCCGAGGTAGGAGTCGACCGCCCGCTTGTCGGTGTCGGCGGGGCCGTGGCCGCTGATCGCGGTGAGGACGGGGGCGAGCAGCGCGGCCAGGACGAAGAAGGCGATGATGCCGAGTCCGGCCAGCGCGACCCTGCGGCGGCGCAGCCGCTGCCAGGCCAGGCGCGCGGGCGAGGCGGGGGCTTCGGCCACCGCGGCTTCGGTGGCCGTGGCTTCAGCGGCTTCGGCGACTTCGATGGCTGCGGCCGGGCGGCCGGCGGAGCGGCCGCGTGGCGTGGGCGGAGCGTTCATGGCGTCGGCTCCTGACTACTTGACGGACTTCAGGCCGATGACGGCGTAGTCGAGTTGCCCGGACCAGACGGGGTGGGCGAACGCCCCGGCGATGTTGGAGCCAACCAGGAGCGGCTTCTTCTGCCAGACCAGCGGGACGGCGGGCGACTTGTCCATGATCTTCGCGTCCAGGGCGAGCCAGGCCCGGTCGGCCTGGGTCAGGTCGGTGAGGGTGGCGATCCGGTCGAGTTCGGCGTTGACGCCGGGGTCGTCGAACCGGGTGATGTCGCCCTGGTTTCCCTTGTCCTTGATGGTCCGCCCGTCGAAGATCATCGGCAGGAAGGTGGCGGCCGACGGGTAGTCGGGGCACCAGCCGCCGATCGACAGGCCGGGCTGCTTGTCCTTGTCGCCGACGATCGAGGCGACGGCGGTCGGGTCCACGGTGGTGATGGTGACGTTGATGCCGAGCTTCTTCAGCGCCGCCTGGATCGCCTCGGCCTGCTGCCGGCCGCCGGTGGAGGTGAGCAGCTCGGTCGAGAAGCCGCTGCCGAACCCGGCCTCGGTGAGCAGCGCCTTGGCCTTCGCCTGGTCGCCGGCGGGCGGAATCCTGAAGTGGTCCACCGCCGTTCCCCCGGTCAGCGCCGGCGGCAGGTAGGTGGTGGCGACGTCGGTGAACGCCGGGCCGCCCATGGTGTCGGCGAAGGCCTCCTTGTCCACCGCGTACTGCATGGCGAGCCGGACCTGGGCGTTGTCGAACGGCGCCTTGGTGGTGTTCATGTCCAGCTTGGTGGTGCACCCGGCGTTCTCGCTGACCAGGCGCTTCTTGACGGCCGGGGCGGTCAGCACGTCGCTGATCTTGGCGGGCACCAGGTCGATGTAGGAGACGGCGTCGCGGTCGTCGCCCTGGTCGGCGATCAGCCGGTCGGCGACTCCGGTGCCCTTGAGGGTCTGGTCCACCACGATCCGGTCCGGGTAGGCCTTGCGGACCGGGTCGGTCTTCTCGTCCCAGTAGGTGTTGCGGACCAGCACCATGCGCTTGCCCCGGTCGTACGACTCGATCCGGTACGGCCCCGAGGAGACCGGGTGGTTGCTGTAGTTGACGCCGGTCTCCTTGGCCCTGGGGACGGGCGCGAAGGTCGGCAGCGTGACGGTGTAGCCGAACTCGGCGACCGGGCGCTTGAGATGGAAGACGATGGTCTTCTCGTCGGGCACCTCGATCGCCTCCTTGCCCAGGCGTTCGCCGTTCAGCGGGCCCTGGTAGCCGGCCGGGGCGTTGAGGTAGACCCGGGCGTAGTCGGGGCCGCCGGGGAGCTCGGGGGAGAACGAGCGCTCGACGTTGTACTTGATGTCGTCGGCGACGATCGGGGTGCCGTCCTCGTACTTGAGGCCGTCCTTGAGGTGGAAGGTCCAGGTCCTGGCGCCGTCGCTGGGGGTGCCGAGGTCGGTGGCGAGGTCCGGTTCGATCTTCAGGCCCTCGGCTCCGGGCGCCGCCTTGAAGGTGGTGAGCGTGCGGTAGAGCATCCGCACACCGACGTCCATCACCGGCATGGTCCAGTTGCGGGCGGGGTCGAGCTGGTCGAAGTCCACGTTGGACAGGATGTTGAGGGTCCCGCCCCTGACCGGCGTACCGCCGATGATGCCGTCGCCCTCGGTGGTGACGCCCTGTCGGCCCTGGTCCTCTCCACCGCCCGTGCCGGTGCTGCCGCACGCCCCGAGGCCGAGGGTGAGTGCCGCCGCGATCGCCGCCGCGAGGGCGGTATGGGTACGCCTGGTCATGTGCAACTCCGCAGTGGGGGGCCGTCGTTGCGGCCTGATTGACCCCGGCGGCTGGTCCGGGGCCTCCCCCGGAGGCGACCGTTGGGTCTGGCAGCTCCGGGATGTGACCCGTAACATAGTAATGTGAAATTGCACAGGCAAGAGGCTGTTCGGCCCGTTACCGAGCCGTGTCCTGACTGTCTGTCAACTCCTCGTCCGTACAGGCCAATCTCCGCAGTTCAGAAGGGACCTCCGCGGTGACCACCGACCAACGGCCCAACACCGGCAGCCACGACCTCCCCGTCACCCCCGCCCTCGACGCCTTCATGGGCACCGGCTGGACCGCCACGCCGCTCCCCGCAGACCGGAGAGCGGCCGGACACCACCTCACCCCGGGCCGCCGCGCCCGGCTCGCCGCCGCCTTCCCCGGCGAGCGACTGATCGTCCCCGCCGGGCAGTTGAAGGTGCGCAGCAACGACTGCGACTACCGCTTCCGCCCGCACAGCGGCTACGCCTGGCTCACCGGCCTCACCGGCGAGGACCAGGTCGGACACGTCCTGGTCCTCGAAGCCGACGGCGAGGCCGTGCTCTACCTGCGCCCGCGCTCCCCGCGCGGCGGCCCAGGCCCCTACGGCACCGAGTTCTACCGCGACCGCCGCTACGGCGAGTTCTGGGTCGGCCGCCGCCCCGACCTGGCCGAGGCCGAGCAGCTCACCGGCATCCGCACCGCCCACCTGGACGACCTCGCCAAACTGCTGGCGGACGGCCGGCCGAGGACCCGCCTGCTCGCCGGGGTCGATCCGCAGCTGGACGCGGCCCTCGGCCGTCCCGACGGCCCCGAGGACGCCGCGCTCGCAACCACCCTCTCCGAACTGCGCCTGGTCAAGGACCAGTGGGAGGTCCAGCAGCTCCAGCTCTCCGTCGACCACACCGCCACCGGCTTCGAGGACGTCGTCCGCGCGTTGCCCACCGCCCTGCGCCACGGCCGCGGCGAGCGGTGGCTCGAAGGAACGTTCAACCTGCGCGCCCGCGCCGAGGGCAACGGAACCGGCTACGACACCATCGTCGCCTCCGGCGCACACGCCTGCGTCCTGCACTGGATCCGCAACGACGGCCCGCTGGACCCCACCCAACTGCTGCTGCTGGACGCGGGCGTGGAGACCGACACCCTCTACACCGCCGACATCACCCGCACCCTCCCGCTCGGCGGCACCTTCTCCCCCGTCCAGCGGGACGTCTACCAACTGGTCCTGGCCGCCCAGGACGCCGCCATCGCCACCCTGAAGCCCGGCGCCAGCTTCCGCGACTTCCACCGGGCCGGCATGCGGGTGATCGCCGAGGGCCTGGCCGAGTGGGGCGTCCTGCGGGTGTCCGCCGAGGAGGCGCTGCACGAGGACTCCGGCCTCTACCGCCGCTACACCCTCTGCAGCAGCGGCCACATGCTCGGCCTGGACGTCCACGACTGCGCGAAGGCACGGGCCGAGACCTACCTGGACGGCGTGCTGGAGGAGGGCATGGTCCTCACCGTCGAACCCGGCCTCTACCTCCAGCCGGACGACGAGACCCTCCCCCTCGAACTGCGCGGCATCGGCGTCCGCATCGAGGACGACCTGGTGATCACCGCCGACGGCGCCCGCCTGATGTCCGGCGCCCTGCCCCGCACGGTGCCCGCCATCGAGGACTGGATGGGCGGTCTGCTCGCCTGACACCCGGCGGCCCGCCCGGGAGTTACCGCGCCCCTGCCTCCCGCGCCGCCGCCCACAGCTCCCGGGTGAGCTGCGCCGCCGGACCGCTGCGGGCCAGGGCGTGGGCGGTACCGGCCCACAGGTGCATCCCGTCGAGGTCGGCACGGGCGGTGGCCGCGGCCCGCAGCGGACGCGTCAGGTGGTGGACCTCGGGGTAGGCGGCCGGCGCGTACGGCTCGTGGCGGTCGATGAAGGCATTGCGCAGACCGCGCGCCGGACGGCCGGTGAACGCCCTGGTCACAACGGTCTCGGCGAAGCGCTCGTCCACCAGCGCCGCCCGGTACGCGGCGCCCGCACCGGACTCGTCGCTGCGCAGGAAGGCCGTCCCCAGCTGCACCGCCGCCGCACCGGCCGCCAGGGCGGCGGCGATCGCCGCGCCGTCGCCCAGCCCGCCGGCCGCGATCAGCGGCAGCCCGGTCTCCTTGCCCACCTGGGCCAGCAGTTCGAGCAGCGGCGTCTCCCCCGGCCGGGCATCCGCCCGGTGGGTGGCCCGGTGGCCGCCGGCCTCCGGGCCCTGCACGGCCAGCACGTCCAGGCCCGACTCGGCGGCCGCACGGGCTTCTTCGACCGAGGTCACGGTGCCGACCTGGACGCTCCCCACCGCCCGCAGGGCCGCCGCCTCCGCCGCACTCGGCAGCCCGAAGGTGTAGGAGACCACCGGAACCGGGTCGGCCAGCAGAGCCTCGATCTTGGCGTCCCAGTCGTCCCGGTCGGGCGCGATCCGCTCGGGCAGCTCGACGCCGAACCGCTCGGCCTCCGGGCGCAGCCGCTCCCGGTACGCCGCCACGGCCGCCGGGTCGGACGGCCCAGCCGGCACGAACAGGTTCATCCCGAACGGACGGTCGCTCAACTCCCGTACCCGGAGCACCTGCTCGGCCATCCCCTCGGCCGTCAGATACCCCGCCGCCAGGAACCCCAGCCCGCCGGCCCCGGCCACCGCCGCCACCAGCGCAGGTGTCGACGCCCCACCCGCCATCGGCGCGGCCACCACCGGAACCGCAAGCCGTCCCCACACAGCCGCCACCGCCACCGTCTCCCTCGCCCGACTCCCGTTCCACCTCACCCTACGCGCCGCCGACCCCGCCCCGGCCGATCCCGCTCCGCCCACGCCTCCGCCCCGAACGCGGCGCCGGGGCAGACCGGTTGAGCCCGCATACACCGAACCGCCCGTGACAGACCGGCCTGATCAGGCCGGCCTGATCAGGCCGCTCGACAGCCCGGCCGCGACGGCACTCGTACGGCTGTCCACGCCCAACTTGTCGTAGATGTGCACCAGATGGGTCTTGACCGTGGCCTCGCTGATGAACAGGCGCTTGGAGATCTGGCGGTTGGCCAGGCCCTCGGCGAGGAGCTGGAGGATCTCCGCCTCGCGCGGGGAGAGGGTCGGGCGGCCGGCCCGGACCCGGCCGAGCAGACGGGCGGCGACCGGCGGGGCGAGGACGGTCTCGCCCCGCGCGGCGGCGTGGACGGCGACGGCCACCTCCTCCGGCGGGGCGTCCTTGAGCAGGTAGCCGGTGGCCCCGGCCTCGACGGCGGCGAGGATGTCGGCGTCGGTGCTGTAGGTGGTCAGGATCAGGACGGCCGGCGGGTCGGGCAGCGCGGTGATCCGCCGGGTCGCCTCGACGCCGTGCATACCGCTGCCCATCTGGAGGTCCATCAGCACCACATCGGGACGGACCTCCAGGGACTCCAGCAGCCGCAGCGCCTCCGCCCCCTCGGCCGCCTCACCCACGGCGGTCACCTCGGGCAGGTCGTCCACCATCGCGCGCAGCCCGCGCCGGACCACCGGGTGGTCGTCCACCAGCAGCACCCGGATCACCGCGCGACCTCCGCCCGCGCGCCGTCCCGATCGCCCCGGTCGCCGCCCCGATCGCCGTCCAGGTCTCCCCGTACGCCGTCCATACCGCTCAGCACGCTCTCCGCCGTCCCGATCGCCCGCAGCGGCAGTGCGACCGCGACGGCGGTGCCCTCCCCCGGCGCCGACTCCACCGTCAGACTGCCGCCGAGCGCGGCGATCCGCTCGTGCATGCCGTGCAGGCCGAAGGTGGGCCGCCCGGCGTCGGGCCGGGTGAGCGGGTCGAAGCCGACCCCGTCGTCGAAGACGTCCAGGGTCACCTCGTCGTCGAGATAGCTGAGGGTCACCGCGATCCGCCCCGCCGCCGCGTGCCGGACGGCGTTCGCCAGCGCCTCCTGGGTGAGCCGGAGCAGCGCCACCTCGGCCTCGACCGGCAGCGGGTACGGATCACCGTCGAGACGGAGTTCGGCGCCCGCACCACCGGCCAGGCGGCGCAGCGCCTCGGTGAGGGTGGCGTCGTCGAGCGCGGGCGGGGTGAGCGCCTGCACGAAGCGGCGGGCCTCGGCGAGGTTGGCGGAGGCGGTCTGCCCGACCTCGCGGATCCGCTCGGCCGCGGTCGCGGTGTCACCGGGCAGCGCCGACTCCGCCGAGCGGGCCAGCAGCACGATGCTGGAGAGGCCCTGCGCCAGCGTGTCGTGGATCTCCCTGGCCAGGCGCTGCCGTTCGGCGAGGCGCCCGGCCTCGCGCTGGCTGGCGGCGAGCTCGTCCCTGGCCCGGACCAGGTCGTCGATCAGCCGCTGCCGCTCCCGGCTCTCCCGGTAGAGCGCGGCGTACCCGTACGCGGTGAGCAGCGCGACGGCCACGCCCGCCAGCGGTCCGAGCACCTTGGCGGTGGTCAGCCCGCCGGCCGTGGTCGCCTGGGCCGCGATCACGATCCCGGTGAGCGCGGCGACGGCCGCCAGGGCCCAGCGCACGGGCAGCAGGTGCAGGCAGACGAAGTACAGCGGGAACGCGAGGTAGCAGAACTCGGGGTGCAGCAGGGTGAGCACCACCCAGAGCAGCAGGACGGCGGCCATCCAGGCGCCCGCCCACCACCGGGTCTGCCGCACCCGCTCGGCGACCCCGCCGACAGCGTACCCGGCGGCGAGCAGGACGGCGGTGGCCAGTCCCCCGGCGCCGAGGCCGCCGGTGAACACGCCCCGGGCGACCAGGACACCCAGAAGGGTGAAGAACAGCCCGTGCAGGGCGAGGTTCGTCAGCCGCAGGGCCGGGGTGTTGGCAGCATGGCCGGGCCCCTCCGGTGCTGGTGGCGGTGCGTCTTGGGTCACGCCTCCCGAGGGTACGGGGTGGGTCCCGGCGGCCCGTCCTCCGGCGGCATCAACCGTTCGATGTATTTCGGAGTGCACCGCCCGCAGGGGGCGACTCCCGTTCCTCTCCCTGATGCTCCGGGCGGTCCGCGCCGACAAGGTGGAGGAGTACTCACCCCCAGCCCGGGAAGGTCCCCGTGTTCGTCGCACTGCGTGACATCCGCTTCGCCAAGGGCCGCTTCGCCTTGATGGGCGCGGTGGTGACCCTGATAACCACTCTGGTCGTCTTCCTCTACGGCCTGACCGGCGGGCTGGCCTCCGCGGCGTCCTCGGCCATCGCCGGGCTCCCGGCCGACCGGATCGTGTTCGGCGCCCCGGCCGGTGCCGCGCCGACGGTGTCGTTCAGCAACAGCACCGTCTCGCCCGCCCAGGCCGCCGCCTTCGCGGGCGCGCCCGGGGTGGTGTCGGCGCGGCCGCTCGGGCTGTCGATGACCCGGCTGACGACGAGTGAGGCGGCCGCCACGGTGAGCGTGCTGGGGACGGACGCCGGGCTGCTGCCGCCGCTGAAGTCCGGCGCGGCCCCGGCGGACGGCCAGCTGGCGGTGGGCAGCGAGACCGCGGCGCTGTACCACCTGACGCCCGGCCGGCAGGTGCAGGTCGGCCCGGCGAAGCTGACCGTCTCCGGGATCACCGAGCAGCGCTCGTACTCGCACGCGCCGACGGTCTGGACCACCGTGCCCACCTGGGAGCGGCTGAGCGGCCAGAACCAGCCGATCGCGCTCGCCCTGAGCACCTCCTCCGGCTCCGATCCCGGCGCGCTGGACAACGCCCAGGGGACGAAGACGGTGGCGGTCGCCGACTCGCTGACCGGCATCAACGGCTTCGACGCCGAGCAGGGCAGCCTGCAGATGATCCAGGGCTTCCTGTTCGTGGTGAGTGCCCTGGTGGTCGGGGCCTTCTTCACGGTCTGGACGGTGCAGCGCAAACCGGACATCGCCGTGCTCAAGGCGGTCGGCGCGAGCAGCGGCTACCTGGTGCGGGACGCGCTGGCGCAGGCGGCGGCGGTCCTGGTCGGCGGGGCGCTGCTGGGCGGGTCGGCCGGTGCGGTGGGCGGGGTGTTCGCCTCCTCGTCGGTGCCGTTCGACGTGAGCGTGCCGGGGGTGGCCGTGCCGGTGACGGTGATGGTGCTGCTCGGTCTGGTCGGTGCGGTGCTGGCGGTCCGCCGGATCACCGCCGTCGACCCGCTGGCCGCCCTCGGCGCCAACCGCTGAATCCGACCGCCCGCCTGCCCACCTGGAGTGAACCGATGACGCTCTCCGCCGTCCAGACCCGTACCGGCCTCGCCCTGCGCGAGGTGACCCTGACCTACCCCGACGGCGAGAGCCGGATGACCGCCCTGGACCGGGTCAGCCTGGAGGTCGCCCCGGGCGAGTTCACGGCCGTCGCCGGGCCCTCCGGCTCGGGCAAGTCCAGCCTGCTGGCGGTGGCGGCGACCCTACTGCGCCCGGACAGCGGACAGGTCCTGCTGGACGGCCAGGACGCGGGCGCACTGGCCGAGAGCGCCCGGACGGCGCTGCGCCGCGAGCGGCTGGGGATCGTCTTCCAGCAGTCCAACCTGCTGGCCTCGCTGACGGCGGTCGAACAGCTGCTGGTCCTGGAGTCGGTCCGGGGCGGCCGCCCCAGGGCGGCCCGGCAGCGTGCCGAGGACCTGCTCGCCTCGGTCGGCCTGGACGGGTCCAAGCAGCAGCGCCGCCCGCACCAGCTCTCCGGCGGCGAGCGCCAGCGCGTCAACATCGCCCGCGCCCTGTTCGGCAGCCCCTCGGTGCTGCTGGTGGACGAGCCGACCTCGGCCCTCGACCACGAACGCGGCGGCCAGATCGTCGACCTGCTGGCCGAGATCACCCGCACCCACCGGACGGCGACCGTCATGGTCACCCACGACCGGGACCTGCTGGGCCGCGTCGACCGGGTGCTGGAGATGCAGGACGGCCGGCTGCGCTGAGCGGTGGCTACTTCTCGGGGCCGAGGACGCTGTCCACGGACAGCGTCACCTTGGCGCCGATCGAGTCCGGCAGTTCGAACGACTGGCCGGGGTGATGTACGGCGTGGACGCGGTACTCACCGTCGCGCGGGTCGGTGAGCACCATGACCCTGCGGTTCTTCCGGTCCGCGATCAGATACACCGGGACTCCGGCTCCGGCGTACGCGGCGGGCTTCTTCTTGAGGTCGCCGTAGAACGCCGTCCGCCGACCGGCCCGAAGGCCGAGGATTCACCCGGACGAGTCAGCGCGCTCCGAGCCGGAGCGCCGGGCGCTCCTCGGCGGCCTCCGCCTGACCGGCCGCCCAGAGCGAGCGGACGTGGCCGAGGTGGTCGGCCATGCACTGTTCGGCGGCCTCGGCGTCGCCGGAGATCATCAGGTCGAGGAGCTCCAGGTGCTCCTCGGCGGAGGAGACCAGTTCGCCGCGCTGGTCGAGCCGGGTCAGGCCGTAGAGGCGGGAGCGCTTGCGCAGGTCGCCGACGACCTCGACCAGCCGGGTGTTGCCGGCCAGGCCGAGCAGGTCGAGGTGGAAGCGGCGGTCGGCCTCCAGGTAGCCGATCAGGTCGTGCTCGCGGGCGGCCGCGACGATGGCCTCGGCCTCGGGCCGCAGGGCTTCCAGCTGTTCGGCGGTGGCGGTGCGGGTGACCCGGCCGACGGTGGGGACCTCGATCAGGGCGCGGATCTCGGTGAAGTCGTCCAGGTCGCCCTCGGTCAGCTCGGTGACCCGGAAGCCCTTGTTGCGGACGGCCTCGACCAGGCCCTCGCGGGCGAGGTCCAGCATCGCCTCGCGCACCGGCGTCGCGGAGACGCCGAAGTCGGCGGCCAGCGCGGGCGCCGAGTAGACGACGCCGGGGCGCAGCTCACCGGAGATCAGCGCGGCCCGCAGGGCATGGGCGACCTGGTCGCGCAGCCGCTCCTGGACCGAGATGAGCGCGCGGGACTTGAGGTCGGCCATGGTGTTCCTCCGATGGTTTGCAGGAAACCATTGTACAATGTCACGTTACGTTGATTCTGGAACGTTCCCCCGCGCCAGGTGGGTTTCGTACTGCGCCGCCGCCACCGCGAGGTCCTGCCAGGCCATCCCCACGCCCTTGAAGAACCGTGGCCGGTCAGTCGGCACAACTGCCGTGCCGTTCACCAGTTCTGACAGATTAGCAAGTGGCTCGCCGGCCGTGAGGTCCCCGGCGGCGAGCGGGATCACCAGATCACCCGCCTCGCGCAGCGCGACCGCCCGTGCCTCCACATAGCGCGCCGAGCGGACCACCAGGGCGGTGTCCACCTCCCTGGCGTCGGGCCGGTGCGAGCCGACGGCCGCGACCGCCGCGTGCTCGGGCACCAGGCGCCCGTCGAAGAGCGGGCTGCGCGCGGTGGTGCAGCAGACCACCAGATCGGCGCCGGCCACCGCCTCCGGGGTGCCGACCCCGGCGGCCAGGCCGAGCGTCCGGGCGTGCGCGGCCAGCGCCTCGGCGGGGGCCGCGCTGCGGGCGACCACGGTGACCCTGGTCAGCGGACGGACGGCGTGCAGCGCCTCCAGGTGCCCGTACGCCTGCGGCCCGGCGCCGAACAGCACCAGGTGCCCGGCCTCGGGCGCCGCCAGCCGCCGCATGGCCAGCGCGGTGACGGCGGGGGTGCGCAGGGCGGTGAGGGCGGCACCGTCGAGCAGCGCGAGCGGTTGCAGGGTGGGGCCGTCCAGCAGGAGGTAGCTGCCGGTGATCCGGGGCAGGCCGCGCCCGGGGTTGGCGGGGACGACACCGGCGGTCTTCACGCCCGCGTACCGGCCGTCGGCGGCCGGCATCAGCAGCAACTCACCCGCCGGGACGGGGACATGGGCCCTGGGCGGGCAGAGCTCGGGGTCGAGCCCGCCGAGCAGGGTGTCCGCCAGGGCGGCGACCGCCTGCGCGGGCGTCAGGTCGAGCGGGAGCACCGGGGTCACAGCAGGAAGCCCGTGCCGAGCGGGTCGTCCCCGTCGAGCAGGAAGCGGTGCTCGCCGGTGCGGTGGGTGGCGCCGGTGATCTCGGTGAGGACGCCGTCGGGGTGCGCACCGAGCAGGCGGCCGGTGAAGACCGTACCGATGACGGACTCGTGCCGCAGTTCCTCGCCGGGCGCAAGCAAGCCGTCGGCGGCGAGCAGGGCCAGCCGGGCGGAGCTGCCGGACCCGCACGGGGACCGGTCGACCTGGCCGTCGGCGAAGACGGTGACACTGCGCTGGCTCGGACCTGACGGCCCGTCGGGCAGCTCCTGGTACAGGATCACCCCGTAGACGCCGGACAGCCGGGGGTCGGCGAGGTGGCGGGCGGCGGGCTCCCCGGCGAGCGCGGCGCGGATCTCCCGCCCGGCTGCGGTGAGTTCGGGCAGCTGCTCGGTGCCGACGTCGATCCCGAGGTCTGCGGCGCGGACGGAGGCGTAGCAGGCGCCCGCGTGCACGAGGTCGACCGCGACCCGCCCGCGCGAGGTGGCCACCGGCAGCCTGCGGGCGCCGATCCGGGCCGGGACGTTGCGGAACGCCACCGCGGTGGTCCGGCCGCCGCTGCGGTGGACGGCCGCGGTGACCCGGCCGGACGGGACGTCGATCCGGACCCGGGCAGTACCGTCCTCGGGTGCGCCGACCAGTCCGCAGTCCACGGCCCAGGCGGCGAGCGCCATGGTCCCGTGGCCGCAGGCCGTCGAGTAGCCGTCCTTGTGCCAGAAGAGCACGCCCAGTTGGGCCCCGTCGTCGTCGGGCGGGACGAGGAAGCCCCCGTACATCCCGGCGTGGCCGCGCGGTTCGCGGCTGAGCAGCTGCCGGATGCGGTCCAGTGCGCTCGGCCGCGGCGAGGTCGCGCTGCCGCCCGCGCCGATCGCCACCGCCCGCCGCTCGGCGACCGAGTCCCCGGGGACGGGCGGCAGTCCGGCGGTGACGATCCGGAACGGCTCCCCGGCCGTGTGGTAGTCGACCGCCTCGACGACCACCCGGTCCCCCGGTGGCGCCTGCCCGGCCGGGCCGCTCACCGCGCCGTCCCGGCCGGCAGCAGCGTCACCGTACGGCTGGCGGTGAAGAAGTCCAGCACCGCCTGCCCCTGCTCCCGTGCCCCGTGGCTCGCCGACTTCGTGCCGCCGAACGGCAGGTGGAAGTCCACACCGCTGGACGGCGCGTTGATCCGGATCATGCCGGCGTCCAGGCGGTCGGCAGCGGCCAGCGCGGTGTCCAGGTCACGGGTGTGCACCGAGGCGGCCAGGCTGTGCCGGGTGCCGTTGGCCAGCGCGACCGCCTCGTCCAGGTAGGCGGCGGGCAGCAGGACGGCCACCGGCCCGAAGAACTCCTCGACCAGCAGCGGGTGTTCGGCCGGCACTCCGGCGAGCAGGGTCGGTTCGACGAACCACCCGGGGCGGTCCACCCGGGCGCCACCGGTCAGCACCTCGGCCCCGGCCGCCCGCGCGGAGCCGATCGCGCCGGTCAGCCTGGTCAGCGCGGCCTCGCCGATCACCGGCCCGCAGACCGTCGCCGGATCGCCCGGATCGCCGGCCGGGGTGGCGCCCAGCGCCTTGACCAGCGCCTCGGCCAGCGGCTCGTACGCGCTGCCGACGGCGATCACCCGGCTGGTGGCGGTGCACTTCTGGCCCGCGTAACCGGCGATGGCGGCGGCGAGGTGGGCGGCGGCCTGGCCGAGGTCCGCGTCGGGCAGGACGACGGCCGCGTTCAGACCGCCCATCTCCGCCTGGACCGGGATGCCGCGCCCGGTGGCCGCCGCGACCACGGCCTGCCCGACCGCGGTCGACCCGGTGAAGGAAACCACATCGGCCGCCGCGACCAGCGCTCCGCCCTCCGCCGCGCCGCCAGGCACGACCGTCAGCACGCCCGCCGGCAGGCCGGCCAGTTCCGCCAGGCGCAGCGCGCAGGCCGTGCCCTCGGGCGCGGGCTTGAGCACCACCGTGTTGCCGACGGCCAGCGCGGGCGCGGCCTTCCAGGTGGGAATGGCCAGCGGGAAGTTCCACGGGGTGATCAGCCCGGCCACCCCGTACGGACGGCGCCGGGTGAGCAACAGCCCCTCCCCGGCCGCCGGTTCGTGCGCGGCACCCGAAGGCGCGTACGGGGCCTGGGCGTAGTAGCGCCAGATCGCGGCGGTCCTGGCCACCTCACCCCTGGCCTCGGCGAGCGGCTTGCCGACCTCCCGGACGATCAGCGCGGCCAGCTCGCCGGCGTGCGCCTCGACCGCCTCGGCGGCGTGGGTGAGAGCGGCGGACCGCGCGGCCGCCCCGGCGCCCCGCCACCCGGGCTGGGCGGCGCGCGCCCGCTCGACGGCGGCGGCGGTGCCGGCCGCCCCCGCCGCCTCGACGCGGACCACCAGGTCGCCCGGATCAGCGGGGCTGTAGGAACTGACTGTCACAACAGAGCCTTCCACTCGTACTGCCACTGGTACTGACGGTCGCCCCTCGGGGAGTTCAGAGCAGGAAGCCCGCCGGAAACGGGTCGCTCGGATCGAGGAAGTACTGCGCGGTGCCGGTGATCCAGGCCCGCCCCGTGACGGTCGGGACGACGGCGGGACGGCCCGCCACCTCGGTCTCCTCGACCAGGCGGCCGGTGAAGCCGGTGCCGAGGAAGGACTCGTTGACGAAGTCCCGGCCGAGCGGGAGTTCACCGCGCGCGTGCAGCTGGGCCATCCGCGCACTGGTGCCGGTACCGCAGGGCGAGCGGTCGAACCACCCGGGGTGGATGGCCATCGCGTGCCGCGAGCGCTCGGCGGTCGAACCGGGCGCGAGCAGCTGCACGTGGTGGCAGCCGTGGATCCCCGGGTCCTCGGGGTGCACCGGCCGGTCGTCGCCCGCGTTGACGGCGGCCATCACCGCGAGCCCGGCGTCCAGGATCTCCTGCTTGCGGGCCCGCTCGAACGGCAGCCCGAGCTCGGCGAGCGGCAGGATGGCGTAGAAGTTGCCGCCGTACGCGAGGTCGTACGCCACCGTGCCGTAGCCGGGCACGTCCGCCTTCCGCCCCAGCGCCACCGAGAACGACGGGACGTTGCGGATGGTGACCGCCGTCGCGGCCCCGTCCCGCACCTGGACCTCGGCCACCACCAGGCCGGCCGGGGTGTCGAGACGGACGGTGGTGACCGGCTCCACCACCGGCACCATTCCCGTCTCGACCAGCACGGTGGCCACCCCGATGGTGCCGTGCCCGCACATCGGCAGCAGTCCCGAGACCTCGATGTAGAGCACCCCGAAGTCGGCGTCCGGCCGGGTGGGCGGCTGCAGGATCGCGCCGCTCATCGCGGCGTGGCCGCGCGGCTCGTACATCAGCAGGGTCCGGAAGTGGTCCAGGTGCTGCTGGAAGTGGATCCGGCGGTCGGCCATGGTGGCGCCGGGGATGGTGCCGAACCCGCCGGTGATCACCCGGGTCGGCATGCCCTCGGTGTGCGAGTCGACGGCATGGAAGACATGACGGCTGCGCATGCGGTGCTCCCTCGGAATCGCTGCTGACGGCGGGTCAGTCGAGGCCCTCGGCGACGGCCTTCTCGGTGGCGGCCCGCACGGCCGCCTCGATCTCCGGTGCCAGTGGCAGGCGCGGCGGACGGGTACGGCCGCCGGGGCGTCCGACGATGTCCATGGACAGCTTGATGGCCTGGACGAACTCGGTTCTGGAGTCCCAGCGCAGCAGCGGGTGCAGGGCCCGGTAGAGCGGCAGGGCGGCCCCCAGGTCGCCGGCGACGGCGGCCCGGAACAGTCGGACGCTCGCCTGCGGCAGCGCGTTCGGGTAGCCGGCGATCCAGCCGACGGCACCGGCCAGCGCCAGCTCCAGCAGCACGTCGTCGGCGCCGATCAACAGGTCCAGGCCGGGCGCCAGTTCGGCGATCTCGTAGGCCCGGCGGACGTCGCCGCTGAACTCCTTGACCGCCACGATCGAGCCCTCGCCGTGCAGCCGGGCGAGCAGCTCGGGGACCAGGTCCACCTTGGTGTCGTACGGGTTGTTGTACGCGACGACCGGCACACCGACCCGCGCCACCTCGGCGTAGTGGGCGCGCACGGCGTCCGCCTCGGCACGGAAGGCGTTCGGCGGCAGCAGCAGGACCGAACCCGCACCGGCCTCGGCGGCCTGCTCGGCCCAGCGGCGCGACTCGGCGCTGCCGTACGCGGCGACGCCGGGCATCACCCGCGAGCCGTCGCCCGCCGCCTCGACGGCGGTGGTGACCACCCGGGCGCGCTCCGCGTCGGTGAGGGTCTGGTACTCGCCGAGCGAACCGTTGGGGACGACACCGTCGCAGCCGGAGTCGATCAGCCAGCGGACGTGCTCGGCGTAGGCGTCGTAGTCCACGGAGAGGTCTTCGCGCAGCGGCAGGGCGGTGGCGACCATGATGCCGCGCCAGGGACGGGCGGGCTCGTGCAGTGCGAGAGACACGGGGCAACAGCTCCCTAATAGTGAGGTGTGACATTTTATATGCAGCCCAAGTCGGTCACAAGGGCTTTCGTGCAGGCGGTCAGCGGTCGGGACCCCGGGGGGCGAGGATCTGCCGCGAGCAGCCGTGCACAGCGCCGCCGGGCATCCCCGTCCCGCCGGCTCCCGGCCGGACGGGGACACCCCGGGCTCAGGACGGTTCGAGGTCGGCCAGTTGCGCGAGCGGCACCGGACGGGCCAGCGGACGGCTGTCCGCCCGAGCCGGACCGCCCCCCGACAGACAGGCCACCGCAGGTCCGCACATCCGGCCCTGACACCAGCCCATCCCGGCCCTCGTGAGCAGCTTGACGGTACGGGCGTCCGCCGCGCCGAGCTCCGTCACCGCCTCCCGGATCCGCGCGGCCGGCACCTCCTCGCAGCGGCACACCTCGGTGTCGGCGCGCAGCCACTGCGGCCAGCCGGGGCCCGGCCGGTGCGCGGCCGCCATCAGCTCGGCGAAGGCCCGCCGCCGCTGCCGGAAGGCCCGCAGCGCGGCCGGCACCGGCCGGCCGGCGATCACCCTGGCCGCCGACTCACCCTCGGCGACGGCGAGATCGGCACCTCCGACGCCGCAGGTCTCACCGGCCGCCCACAGTCCGGGCAGGCTGGTCCGCAGTCCGTCGTCCACGGCCAGCGCGACCGTCCCGTCGGGGGTCCGGCGGATCCTGGCACCGAGCTCGGTGGCCAGCTCGATCTGCGGCACCAGGCCGTGTCCGACCGCCAGCGCATCGCAGGCGATCCGCCGCGCGGTGCCGGGGACCGGCCGCCAGTCGCGGTCCAGCCGGGCCACGGTCACGGCCGTCACCCGGTCGGTACCGTGCGCCTCGACCACCGCACTGCCACGCCGCAGCCGTACGCCGTGCCGGAGCAGGGTCACACCGTGCCGGGCGCCCTCGACCAGCTTCGCCGGGTTGGCGGCCAGCGTGGCCAGGCTCCGGGCGTAGTGCAGATAGTCGGTCGCCTCTACCACGGCGGGGACCTCGGCCCCGGCGCTCACCAGCGAGGAGGCGGCGGCCAGCAGCAGCGGCCCGCTGCCCGCCACCACGATCCGCCGACCGGGCAGCACCAGGCCGGACTTCAGCATCGCCTGCGCACCGCCCGCCGTGACCACGCCCGGCAGAGTCCAGCCGGGGAAGGGCAGTTGGCGCTCGTAGGCGCCGGTGGCGAGCAGCACCGACCGCGCCCGGACGACCGCACGCCCGGCGGCTCCGGTCCACTCCGAGCCGAGGGTGGCGTGCAGCTGCCAGATCTCGCCGCGCTCCATCGTCCAGATGTGATGGTCCGTCAGGTAGTCGAGGCGTCTGGCGCCGGTGTGCGCCTTGAGCCGGCCGGAGAGCCGGGCGAAGGCGGCCCAGCCGTGGTGCAGCCGCTCCGGACGGGCGGCACCCAGGCCGGGCGCCGGATGCCGGTAGTACTGCCCCCCGGGCCGGGGGCCCGCATCCACCAGCGCACAGCGCAGCCCCAGCTCGGCGGCGGTCACGGCGGCGGCCAACCCGGCCGGCCCGGCCCCGACCACGGCCAGGTCGTAGACCTCACCCCCGGCCCGGCCCACCGGCCCGAGCGCTTCGGACGACTCGGGCGACTCGGGCGACTCGGGCGACTCGGGCCGCTCAGACTGCGAGGTCGGCACGGCCGTGGCCCTCCTGGGTGGTGACGACGTCGCCGGGCCGCGCGGGCAGCAGGCAAGTGCGCTGGTTGGGACGCCCGTTCACGGTGGCCAGGCAGTCGAAGCAGACCCCGATCCCGCAGAACGCCCCACGTGGTCGGCCCCCGACCCGAGTGGTGCGCCAGGCCAGGATGTCCTGCGCCCAGAGCACGGCGGCAATACTCCGGCCCGGGAGCGCGGGAAGCTCCCGACCGTCGAACTCGATGGTGTACGCGGCCGCTGGCTGCGCCCCGACCAACTCGGCAGGGGTCCGGCGCATGCTGCCTCCAATCCTCGACGAGGTACCCGAATCAGTCACGCCGCTCCCCTTGCCCCACACCGGAACCCGCCTCTGGCCCCCGCCCCGATCCGGAATCCGGCCCCGAAGCCGTACCCCGGCCCTGCCCCGACCCCGACCCCTGTCCCGGTCCGCCGTCCGGCGCCGCAGCGAAGCGGTCGGCCCGGAACGGGGTCAGGTCCAGCTCCGGCTGCTTGCCCACCAGCTGACGGCTGATCAGCAGACCGGTGGCGGGCGCCAGCCCGATGCCCGCGCCCTCGTGGCCGCAGGCGTGGTAGAGGCCGGGCCGCCGGGGGTCGGCCCCGATCGCGGGCAGGTGGTCCGGCAGATACGGGCGGAAGCCCCGGTACGCCCGCTGGACGGTGACCCCGGCGAGCACCGGGAACAGCGCGGCAGCCTGACCGGCCAGCCTCCGCAGCACCTCGACCGAGAGCGTCCGGTCGAACCCGACCCGCTCCCGGCTGGCGCCGATCAGCACCGGCCCGGCGGGCGTCCCCTCGACCACGGCGGAGGTCTGCAGTCCGGCCGATCCGCTGGCGACGTCCGCGACGTAGTCGGCGGCGTACACCTTGTGCCGGACGATCCTCGGCAGCGGCTCGGTGACCAGGACGAAACCGCGCCTGGGCAGCACGGGCAGCGCCACCCCGGCGAGCTCGGCCAGTGCGCCGCCCCAGGTACCGGCGGCGTTGACCACGGCGGGGGCGTCGATCCGCCCCCGGTCGGTGGTGAGACCGAGCACGGATCCGTCGCGACCGGTACGGACGGCGGTCACCGTCTCGCCCAGGCGCACTTCGGCCCCGGCCAGGCGGGCCGCCCGCAGCAGCCGGGCGGCCGCCAGGGCGGGCTGCACCTGGGCGTCCTGGGGGTAGTGGAAGCCGCCGGCCAGTCCGGGAGCCAGGTGCGGCTCCAGCTCGCGCAGGCGGTCACCCGCGATCTCCTCCGCCGCGACCCCGGCGGCCCGCTGCGCGGCGGCGAAGGCGCGCAGCGCGTCCGCCCCCGGCTGGCCCGAGGCGACCACCAGGCCGCCCTTGGGCTCGTACTCGATCGCCTCGCCGAACCCGTCCCCGGATTCGGCGAGCTCGCGCCAGAGCCGGGTGGAGAGCAGGGCGAGGTCGAGTTCGGGGCCGGGCTCCTTGTCGGAGACCAGCAGGTTGCCCTCGCCGGCGCCGGTGGTGCCGCCCGCGACCGGACCGCGGTCGACCACCGCGGCGGAGAGTCCGGCCAGCGTGGCGTAGTACGCGCAGGCGGCACCGACGACTCCGGCGCCGACCACCACGACGTCGTGGGGGGATCTGGTGAGCACCTCAGTAATATGTCACATGGCTTATGCCTTGCCAAGGGTACGCAAAAACAACAGGCCGCGAACCGGACGCAGCCCCGGGGCGGGTCACCCACGGCAGGAAACACGGAGGCCCCGGACCGCCGACGTCGGCGGTCCGGGGCCTCGATCCGGGCCGGGCCGGGATCAGGTGATGTCGTCCATCTGCCCCTGGCCCTCACCCTGGCGGGCGCCGGGGACGGGCGCGGGAGCGGCGGGTGCGGCCGAGGCGGTGACCGACTCGGCGGCGTCGACCTCGTCGACCGAGAGGTCCACGTGCGAGGCCTCGTCGTCGTCCAGGCCGGCGTCGGGGTTGCGGCGGGCCCGGCGGCGGTCGTTGAACAGCGCGATGCCCACCGCGAGGAAGTACAGCGCCCAGATCGGCGCGGCCAGTACGAGCATGCTGACCGGGTCGGCGCTGGGGGTGGCGAAGGCGGCGAAGACGGTGATGCCCATCACCATGCCGCGCCACCAGCCGAGCAGCCGCTTGCCGGAGACCACGCCGCCGAAGTTGAGCATCACCAGCAGCAGCGGGAACTCGAAGGCGAGGCCGAAGACCAGCACCATCCGGGTGGCGATGTCGAAGTAGTTCTCCGGCGGCAGGATCGGGGTGGTGCCGTTGGGACTGAACGAGATCAGTACCTGCACTGTGGTCGGCAGCAGCAGGTAGGCGACGGCCACACCGGCCAGGAAGAGCGGGGCCCCGCCGACGATGATGCCGACCGCGTATCGGCGTTCGTGCCGGTGCAGCCCGGGTGCCACGAAGGCCCACAGCTGGTACAGCCAGACCGGGACGGCGGCGACCACACCGGCGGTGAGCGCCACCTTCAGGGTCAGGGTGAAGGGCGTGGTCAGGCCGATGGTGGAGACCTGGGCGCACTTGCCGTGGAAGTGCGCGGCCTCCTCCGGGGTGTTGCACTTCGGCAGCGGCTGCATCAGGAACGACTCGAGCTGCCGGTGGTAGATCGCCGCGATGATCGTGAACAGCACGATGGCCAGGGCCGACTTGACCACCCGGTTCCGCAGTTCACGGAGATGGTCGGCGAGGGCCATCCGGCCCTCGGGGTCCTTGGTCGGTTTCGAAGACTTGCTCAACCCCGGTCCTCAACTCGTGCGACGAAGCCCGCCGGGCGACGGGCTCCGATTAGTAAGTGTGCCGTCTGCTCAGTCCTGCTGGGCCGGGCCCTGCCCGGAGACCGGCCTGGAGCTCCCGGAGTCGCCCGGCGCGGCCTTGATCGTCCTGGGCGCCTCCACGGCCGGCTGCGCGGCGGGCGCGGCCGACGGGTCCTCGCGCATCGCCTTGGTCTCGCTCTTCAGGATCCGCAGCGACCTGCCCAGCGCCCGCGCGAGATCGGGCAGCCGCTTGCCGCCGAAGAGCGCGACGGCGAAGACCACGAGCAGCAGGAACGCGACCGGTGAGATCCTCATGTGCGACCACCTCTCCCGCAGGGGCAGCACTCCCCCACTCCGGGCGATGGTAGCCCCTGGACGTGTCACCGGGACAAACCCCGTCACCTCTCCGGCGCCACCCGAGGTCCAGACCAGCCGCGCGGACCGCCGTCCGCTCCGGCCCGGCCCTAGGACTGCCGGCCGACGGGCTGCCGGTCGGCGGGCTGCGTCATGGCTTCGGGCATCCGGAGCGGTTCTCCGGCGAGCTCGGTCGCCGCCGCGGCCAGCGCCCGCGAAGCGGTGTCCACCTCACGTGCGAGCGCCCGTACGTCCAGCCAGAGCCGACAGGCGAGCACCCCGAGGACGAGCAGGCCGGCGGTGGCCAGCAGAACGGCGGCAACGATGGTCCATGACACGGCGGTCGACTCTACCCGCTCGGACCCGACCGGCCGCGCGGCACCCCGGGGTGGGGGAGCCGCGCGGCCGGGCGGCTCCGCTCACCGGAGCCTCAGCCCTCCACCGGGAGCAGCCGCATGGTGCTCACCCCGGCGCCGGTCAGCGCCGCGACGATCTTCTCCCCCGCGGGCTTGCGTACCGCGACCCCGCACTCGGGGCAGGTGAAGGCGTAGAAGGTGCGCTCCTTGCTGGCGCCGAGCGCCAGCCGGAACGCCGCCGCCGGAAGCTCCACCTTCTCCCGGCAGTGCGAGCAGTAGACCTTGAACCTGGTGCCGGCATCCCCCACCGCTCAGACCTGCCCCTCCCGGTAGAGCTCCAGCGCGGCCAGCGCGGCGTCCCTGGCCTGATCGGCCAGCTGCGGCGGCGAGACGATCCGGCCCTCGCGGCCGAGTCGCAGGGCCAGCGGGCGCAGCCCGGCGGGGTCGGCGCTGCGCAGGGTGATCCGCAGCCCGCCGTCGGGCAGTTCCTCGGCCGCGTCGTGGGTGTAGTACTCGGCGACCCAGCGGCCGCCGGGGCCGACCTCGACCACCACCTCGGGGTCGTCGGCGGCGGGGTTGACCAGTCCGGCGGACAGGTCGCGCGGCTCCAGCCGGGGCGGGTCCGCGGGCTCGTCCAGGATCTTGATCTCGGCGATCCGGTCGAGGCGGAAGACCCGCCGGTCCTCGGAGGTGCGGCACCAGCCTTCCAGGTAGGTGTGGCCCTCGGTGACCAGCCGGATCGGGTCGACCTCGCGCTCGGTCATCCCGCCGCGGCCGTGCGACCAGTAGCGCAGCCAGATCAGCCGGCGCTCGCTGAGCGCCCGGTCGATGTCGGCGAAGACCTGGCCCTCGGCCTCGAAGGTGACCCCGACCCGGGCGCTGGACTCGGCGCTCTCGCCGGCCGCGTCCTCGATCTTGGCGACGGCCCGGGTGAGGGCCTGCCGGTCCCGCTCGCGCAGTCCGGGCAGCCCGGCCACCGCGCGGGCGGCGACCAGCAGCGCGGTCGCCTCGTCCGCGGCCAGCCGCAGCGGCTGGGCGACGTCGTCGACGTTGTGCCACCAGATCCGCTCGCCGTCGGTGTCGATGTCGAGCAGGTCACCGCCGCGGAAGCTGGTGCCGCACATCGGCAGCACGTTGAGGTCGTTGATCAGCTCCCGCTCGGTGATCCCGAACGCCCGGGCCACCTCGGCCACCTCGGCGCCGGGACGTTCGCGCAGGTAGGTGACCAGCGAGAGCATCCGCCGGGTCTGGTCGATCGCGTTGCTCATACGGCTGCTCCCGCCTCGTCGAGGCCATCGGAATCGGCACCCTTGAGACCGGCCACGGCACGCAGCCGGTCGATGACATCCACCCGCAGTTCCTCGGGTCCGAGCACGAGGAGGTCGGGCCCGAACTCGGCGAGGTCGGCGCCGAGGCCGTTGCCGTACGGGATCTCCAGCTCGTCCCAGTCGCCGTCCACCTGGCGGGTGCTCAGCGCCTTGGTGCGCAGCGGGAAGCCCGCTCCCCTGCGCAGCCGGACGGTGGCGGTGGCGGTGGCGCCCTCGCCGGCGAAGGAGGCGACCACGGCACGGACGTCCACGTGCTCGGGGACGGCGCCGGTGAAGGAGCCCGCCCGGGAGCGGACCTTGCCGGTGATCCGGCTGAGCCGGAACACCCGGGCGTCCTGGCGGTCGCGGTCCCAGCCGGCCAGGTACCAGTGGCCGCGCCAGCACTCCAGTGCCCACGGCTCGACCGAACGCGGTTCGGCGGTGGCCGCGCCGGCCTTGCGGTACTCGAAGCCGACCGGCCGGCGGTCGCGGGCGGCGACCAGCAGCGGTTCGAAGGCGGCCTCCCGGGCCGGGATGCGCGGCTGCAGTGCGCCGGGCTCGGTGTCCTCGCTGAAGGGCACCCCGGCCGCGCGGAGCTTCTGCAGGGCACCGCTGGCGGCGCCGGACATCTTGGCCTGCTGCCAGACCCGGGCGGCCACCGACAGGGCGGCGGCTTCCTCGGCGTCCAGGGCGATCTCGGGCAGCCGGTTGCGGTCGCGGCGGGCGAGGTAGCCGATCTCGCCGTCCAGGGCGTTCTCGTCGACGTCGATGACCAGGCCGAGTTCGCGCAGGTCGTCCTTGTCCCGCTCGAACATCCGGTTGAAGGCGTCCTCGCTGCCCTGCTGCCAGGCTTCACGGTAGGCCTCGATGGACTCCCGCAGCTCCTTCTTGGAGAGCGGACGTCTGGTGTTCATCAGGCACAGGGCGAGGTTCATCAGCCGCTCTGCCTTGGCGATCGCCATCGCGGACCCTTCCTGGGGGACATTCACACTGCGGACATTCATGCTCGGGCGACCCGACCGTACCGGTCCGGGCACGCGCTGCAAAAGCCGGAGCGTGAACCGGGGCGCGGTACGGCTCAGGGCCGCACCCCGCGAGGCGGAGTACGGCCCTGAGTCAGCTGATCAGACGCCGAGCAGGTCGACGACGAAGATCAGGGTCGAGCCCGCCGGGATGAGCGGGCTCGGCGACTGGTTGCCGTAGGCCAGGTGGGCCGGGATGATCAGCTCGCGGCGGCCGCCGACCTTCATGCCCTGGACGCCCTGGTCCCAGCCCTTGATGACACGGCCGGCACCCAGCGGGAAGCGGAACGACTGGTTCCGGTTCCACGAGGCGTCGAACTCCTCACCGGTCTCGAAGGTGACACCGACGTAGTGGACCTCGACCATGGCACCGGCCTTGGCCTCGGCGCCCTCGCCGACCTTGATGTCGCGGATCTGCAGTTCCTTCGGCGCGTCGCCGCCCGGGAAGTCGATCTCCGGCTTGGTGATGCTCACAACTGACTCTTCTCGTTCGCTGGTACACACGACGGAGCGGCAGACGCCCGTACGAAGAACCGTACGGGCACCCACCGCCCACTCCGGTCAGGGCCGACGGCGGGTCGCCCCGCGTCGGTCACCGGACCATTCTCGGCTAGCTGTCGGCCACGCCGACACCCGCATCCAGAATGTCGATCACGAAGACAAGTGTCGAATTCGCCGGGATCGACCCCTTGGCCTGGTCCTTGTAGCCGAGCGAGGCCGGCACCACCAGTTCGATCCGGCTGCCGATGTTCTGGCCGACCACGCCCTTGTCCCAGCCCTCGATGACGTTGCCGCCACCGGTGACGAAGCTGAACGCCTGCCCCCGGTCGAGCGAGGAGTCGAACTTCTTGCCGTCCTTGTAGAGCGCACCGGTGTACTGGACCACGACCTTCTCACCGGCCTCGATCTTCCGGCCCTTGCCCTGGATCAGCACCGCCGACTTGAGCTCGGTCGGGTCCGCCACGCCCGGCTCCGGGGTGATGTCGGCGGCCTTCTTGCCGTTGTCCTTCACCTTGGGCATCCCGGCCGGCGGGTCCGCCATGTCACCGCTGAGCGTGGCGTCCGGGGCGGTCGCCTGCCGGATGTCGAGCACGAAGACCAGGTTGTCGGTGCCGGCGACCCCCATCGAGCTGTTGCCCTGGGCGCCGAACGCGGCGGCCGGCGGGGCCACCACCAGCACCCGGCTGCCCACCTTGTGCCCGGCCACCGCGCTGTCCAGGGCCGGGATCAGGGTGCCCGTACCGGCCTGGTAGAGCTGCGGCTTGCCGCGCTCGTACGAGCCCTCGATGTCCTTGCCGGTGGTCCAGTCCTTCGCGGTGAAGTCAACCGTGACCCAGTTGCCCTTCTCGACCTTCGGACCGCTGCCCTCGGAGACCTGCTTGACCACGAAGGAGCCGTCGGCGGCCTCCTTGGGCACCTCGATGCCGGCCTTCTTGCCGAAGTCGCCACTGATCGTCGGCAGCACCTTGGCGGTGTCCTTGATCTGCGGGACGGGATCCGCGCTCGGCGCGGTCGAGGTCGGCGTGGGGTCGGCCTGCTTGGTGGTGCCCGAGTCCGACTTGTTGGTCAGGTAGAGCGTCACGCCACTGCCGACCAGCAGCACCGCCAGCACCGTGCCGAGGACCACACCGAGCCGGCCGGCCGACCCCGGGTTCTCGTCGTACCCGGACTCGTCGACCTCCTTCTTGCGCACGTTGGAGGCGAACACCTGCGGCGTCTCCTCGTCCCGCTCCTCGCCGCCCGCGACGGGCTGCACCGGGACCTGCCCCCAGCCCGCCTGCTGCTTCAGGATCGACGGCGGCACCACGATCGACTCACCGTCGCCCGGCAGCGGGCCACCGGGCCTCGAGGCGGCCGGGTCACCGACCGCACCGCCGCCCGCCGTGCCCTTGCCCTGGCCCGAAGTGTTCTCAGTCATGACTCCCCGTCCATCCCAGCGGTCCGCCCCCTCACCAGGGCCTGACGACTCATACCACATGCCAAAGGGCAGCAGTATGTCAGGTGATGATGAGGCCGGGCAGTTTCCCCGCCCAGGCCGTCCCGCGGCTACGGCCATCGAGGTTACGCGAGGAACACCCGGCGGACCCCGCCGCGGCGGGCGGCGGGGTCCGCCGCGGCCGGCTAGACCGCCTCGAGGATGTCGATCACGAAGACCAGCGTCGAGTTCGGCGGCACCGCCGTCTGCGGCTTGTCCTCGTAACCGAGCGCCGGGGGCACCACCAGCTCCACCCGGCTGCCCACCGTCTGGCCGACCAGGCCCTGGTCCCAGCCCTTGATCAGGCTTCCGGTGCCCACCTGCAGCGCCTGGGCGCCGCCGTGGCTCCAGGAGGAGTCGAACTGCTGGCCGTTGCTCCACAGCACCCCGGTGTACTGCACCACGATGGTCTGCCCGGCCTGCACCTGCTTGCCGTCGCCCTTGACCAGCACGGACTTCTCCAGGTCGGTCGGCGGGGCCTGACCGGCCGGAATGGTGATCGTCGGGGCGGCCTTGCCGTTGTCCTTGACCTGCGGCATGTTGGGCGTCGGCTCGGTGATCGCCCCGGTGATGGTGGCGTCCTGCGGAACGGCCTGCATGATGTCCAGCACGAAGACCACCGTGTCACCGGCCTCCACCCCGAGCCTCGAATTCCCCTGGGAGCCGAACGCGGCCGCCGAAGGGGCCACCACCAGCACCCGGCTGCCCACCTTGCGGCCGATCACCCCCTGGTCGAAGGCCGGGACCAGCTGACCGCTCGAGGCCTGGAACAGCTGCGGCTTCTGGTTGGCGTCGTACGAGCTGCCGACGTCCTTCCCCTTGGTCCAGTCCTTCGCGGTGTAGTTGACCGTCACCCAGTCGCCCTTGGCGACCGTCGCCCCCTCGCCCTCGCTCAGCGTGCTCACCACGAACTGCCCGCTCGGCTGGCCCGGCGGAATCGTGATGGTCGCCTTGCTCCCGAAGTCCCCGGCCACCGTCGGCATCGGAGAGGCGGAGGCGACCGGGCTCGGCACCGCGGCCACCGAGGCCGAGGCACTCGGCGAGGCGCCCGGCGAGGAGGAGGTCCCGCTGCTGCAGGCGGCGAGCAGCGCCAGGGGAAGGGCAACCAGAAAACCGGCGATTCTGCGCATACCGGTCAGCCTATGGCCCGATTCGTCCCCCACCGCGCAGACACAGCGCGCAGACGAAGGGATGGTGACCGGACCAGCCGTCCGATCACCATCCCCGAGCAGGCGTCACTTGACGGTTGCTCACATACCGGCGATGAGCTTCTCCACCCGCTCGTCCACCGACCGGAACGGGTCCTTGCACAGGACCGTGCGCTGCGCCTGGTCGTTCAGCTTCAGGTGCACCCAGTCCACCGTGAAGTCGCGGCGCTGCTCCTGCGCCCGCCGGATGAAGTCGCCGCGCAGCCGGGCCCGGGTGGTCTGCGGTGGCACCGACTTGGCCTCGAAGGTCTTCAGGTCGTTGGTGACCCGCTGCGCCTGCCCCTTGTTCTGGAGCAGGTAGAACAGGCCACGCCGGCGGTGGATGTCGTGGTACGCCAGGTCGATCTGGGCCACCCTCGGGTGGGACATGCTCATCTGGTGCTTCTCGCGGTAGCGCTCGATGAGCTTGTACTTCATGATCCAGTCGATCTCGGTGGAGACCCTGGCCAGGTCCTCGGTGCGCACCGCCTCCAGGGTGCGGCCCCACAGGTCCAGCACACGGGCCACTGTGCCGGTGTTGATGCCCTTCCGGTCGGCGAAGTCCAGCGCCTTGGTGAAGTACTCCTCCTGGATGTCCAGCGCGCTGGCCTCCCGGCCGTTGGCGAGCCGGACCTGGTGGGTGCCGGTGAGGTCGTGGCTGACCTCGCGGATCGCCCGGATCGGGTTCTCCAGGGTCAGGTCGCGCATCACGACCCCGGCCTCGATCAGGCGCAGCACGAGGTCGGTGGCGCCGACCTTGAGCAGGGTGGTGGTCTCCGACATGTTGGAGTCGCCGACGATGACGTGCAGCCGGCGGTAGCGCTCGGCATCGGCATGCGGCTCGTCGCGGGTGTTGATGATCGGACGGGAGCGGGTGGTCGCCGAGCTGACGCCCTCCCAGATGTGCTCGGCCCGCTGGCTGACGCAGAACACCGCACCGCGCGGCGTCTGCAGCACCTTGCCCGCGCCGCAGATCAGCTGGCGGGTGACCAGGAAGGGGATCAGGATGTCGGCCAGCCGGGAGAACTCGCCGTGCCGGGCCACCAGGTAGTTCTCGTGGCAGCCGTAGGAGTTCCCGGCCGAGTCGGTGTTGTTCTTGAAGAGGTAGACGTCCCCGGCGATGCCCTCCTCGTGCAGCCGCCGCTCGGCGTCCACGAGCAGGCCCTCGAGGATGCGCTCGCCCGCCTTGTCGTGGGTGACCAGTTCGACGACGTCGTCACACTCGGGGGTGGCGTACTCGGGGTGCGAGCCCACGTCGAGGTAGAGGCGGGCCCCGTTGCGCAGAAAGACATTGCTGCTGCGGCCCCAGGAAACTACGCGGCGGAAGAGGTACCTGGCCACCTCGTCAGGAGACAGTCGTCGTTGTCCCCGGAACGTACACGTGACACCGTACTCGTTCTCCAGCCCGAAAATTCGGCGGTCCATGACGCATCTTTTCTCTTCCGGGAGCCATCCGAAACCCTTGCGGGGCGATGGCAATCCAATCACGAGGAGATGTCAATTGGCCGTAGGCGTACGGGAGTCCCGTACGGCGGATCGACCGTACGGGACTCCCGCAGCCGGGCTACTGCGCCGTGTCGTCGGCGGCGTCCTCGTCCGCGGCGGCGCTCTCGTCGCCGCGGAGCAGGCGGCCGAGCTGGCCGCCGAGGATGCGCTTGAACTTGCGCTTCTGGAAGCGCTGGCGGTCGAGGACGGCGACCTCCAGCTGCTCGGGGGTGAGCACCCGCGGGGTGCCGCCGTTGGGGTCCCTGGCGAGGCCCTCCACGGCCACCTTGAGGGCCTCGGAGAGGCTCATCCCGGTGCGGTGGCGCTGGCCGATGTAGTTGCCGATGGAGTCGGCGTTGCCGCCGACCACCACGGTGTTCTTCTCGTCGACCACCGAACCGTCCGGGGTGAGCCGGTAGATCTGGTCGTCGTCACCGGTGCGGCCGACCTCGGCGACGATCAGCTCGACCTCGTATGGCTTCTCGCCGACCGAGGAGAAGATGGTGCCGAGCGTCTGGGCGTAGACGTTGGCCAGGCCCCGGGCGGTGACGTCGGCCCGGTCGTAGGAGTAGCCGCGCAGGTCGGCGTAGCGGACGCCGCCGATGCGCAGGTTCTCGAACTCGTTGTAGCGGCCGACCGCCGCGAAGGCGATCTTGTCGTAGATCTCGGAGACCTTGTGCAGGGCCCGCGAGGTGTTCTCCGCGACGAAGAGGACGCCGTCGGCGTAGGTGAGCACGACCACGCTGCGGCCGCGGGCGATGCCCTTGCGGGCGTACTCCGCGCGGTCCGCCATGGCCTGCTGGGGGGAGACGTAGAACGGCGTGGACACCGGTGGTCGTCCCTTCTGGTGAGGAGGTGGGCGGCCTAGAGGAGCGGGGCCTGCGGGCCGTCGGGGTGCTCGCGACGGTGGTTGGTGATGGAGACCGCGATCTCGGAGACCTCGGTGTCGGACAGCCTGCGGAAGCCGTCCTCGGTGATCAGCGAGACGATCGGGAAGATCTTGCGGGCCAGGTCGGGGCCCCCGGTCGCGGAGTCGTCGTCCGCCGCGTCGTACAGCGCCTGCACCACCAGGGTGGCGGCCTGATCGGCCGCCAGCCCGTCCCGGTAGAGCTTCTTCATCGAGCCGCGGGCGAACAGCGAGCCCGAGCCCGTGGCGGCGAACCCGCGCTCCTCGGAGCGGCCACCGGTGACGTCGTAGGTGAAGATCCGGCCCCGGTCGAGGTCCAGGTCGTAGCCGGCGAACATCGGGACGACGGCCAGGCCCTGCATGGCCATCCCGAGGTTGCCCCGGATCATCGTGGCCAGGCGGTTGGCCTTGCCCTCCAGGGAGAGCACCGTGCCCTCGATCTTCTCGTAGTGCTCCAGCTCCAGTTGGAACAGCCGGACCATCTCCACCGCGAGGCCCGCGGTGCCGGCGATGCCGACCGCGCTGTACTCGTCGGCCGGGAAGACCTTCTCGATGTCGCGCTGGGCGATCACGTTGCCCATGGTGGCCCGGCGGTCGCCGGCGATCACCACGCCGCCGTCGAAGACCGCGGAGACGATGGTGGTGCCGTGCGGTGCCTGGACGACGCCCTCGGGCAGGGTGCGGCCACCGGGGAGCAGCTCCGGCTTGTGCTGTGCCAGGAAGTCGATGAACGACGAGGACCCGGGGGTCAGGAAGGCGGCCGGTAGACGCCCGGTGCCACCAGTGTTGGCTTCCACTCGATTCCTTCCAGGTAGATCATTTCGGATGCCCCGGACCTTACCCGTTCTGCGGCGCCGAACCACATCGCGGGGACGTCCGATTATCAGCGCATTCGCGCGCAACGAGCCTCCAGGACCCATTGCGCGCGAATGCAAACCGTGTCAGGCCGACATTCGGCATCGGACCTTCAGGTCACTCTCCACCCTTCTGGACAAACTGCCGCACGAAATCTTCGGCATTCGACTCCAGGACGTCGTCGATTTCGTCCAGAACCGCGTCGACGTCATCGCTCAGCTTTTCCTGGCGTTCCTTGAGGTCCTCGGACTGCTGCGCGTCTGCAGCCTGCTCCTCGACCTCCTCGGAGGAGCGGTTCGCCCGCTGCTGGCCGCCACCGGTGTCCTTGCTCGCCATTTCCCTCACCCCGCTCGATTCGTCTCGCACGGTTGGTCTGCGGTGCTGCTGATCAGACCCTATCGACCGGGCGCGGATCCCGCTCCCAGTTCTACTTCAACGCTTCGCGCTCCCCCGGATGATTCCCATCCGGGAAGCGTTCACCCGTGGTGATCGGAAAGTCACCGGCCGTCTCAGCCGCCGGACAGCACCCGGACCAGGTCCTCGGCGGTGCGGCAGCGGTCGAGCAGCTCCTTGACGTGGTTGCGGGTGCCCCGCAGCGGCTCCAGGGTGGGGACGCGCTGGAGCGAGTCCCGCCCCGGCAGGTCGAAGATGACCGAGTCCCAGGAGGCCGCGGCGACGTGCTCGGCGTACTGCTCCAGGCAGCGGCCGCGGAAGTAGGCCCTGGTGTCCTCCGGCGGCTTGGAGACGGCCGCGGTGATCTCCTCGTCGGTGAGCAGCCGCTCGAAGCGGCCACGGGCCACCAGGCGGTTGTACAGGCCCTTGTCGGGGCGTACGTCGCTGTACTGCAGGTCGACCAGGTGCAGCCGGGGGTTGTCCCAGTCCAGGCCGTCGCGCTGGCGGTAGCCCTCCAGCAGCTCCTTCTTGGCGATCCAGTCGAGCTGCCTGGACAGGCTCATCGGATCGCGCTCCAGGCGGCCCAGGACGTCCTCCCAGCGGGCCAGGATGTCCTTGGTCTGGTCGTCGGCGTCCTGGCCGTAGCGGTCCTCGACGTACTTCTGCGCCAGCTCGCAGTACTCCATCTGGAGCTGGACCGCGGTCAGTTTCCGCCCGCTGCGCAGCGTGATCAGCTGGGTGAGCGAAGGGTCGTGGGAGATCCGGTGCAGAGTGCGGACGGGCTGGTCGATCGCGAGGTCGACGGCGATGAAGGCGTCCTCGATCATCGCCAGCACCAGCGAGGTGGTGCCCAGCTTGAGGTAGGTGGAGATCTCGGAGAGGTTGGCGTCCCCGATGATCACGTGCAGCCGGCGGTACTTCTCGGCGTCGGCGTGCGGTTCGTCGCGGGTGTTGATGATCGGGCGCTTGAGGGTGGTCTCCAGGCCGACCTCGACCTCGAAGTAGTCCGCCCGCTGGCTGATCTGGAAGCCGTCGGCGGAGCCGTCCTGGCCGAGGCCCACCCGGCCCGATCCGGTGACCACCTGGCGGGAGACGAAGAACGGGGTGAGGTGGCGGACGATGTCGGCGAACGGGGTCGCCCGCTTCATCAGGTAGTTCTCGTGGGTGCCGTAGGAGGCGCCCTTGTTGTCGGTGTTGTTCTTGTACAGGTGGATCCGCTGCCCGTTGGGCAGTTCCAGGGCCCGTAGCGCGGCCTCGGCCATGACCCGCTCGCCGGCCTTGTCCCAGAGCACCGCGTCGCGCGGGTTGGTCACCTCGGGCGAGCTGTACTCGGGGTGGGCGTGGTCCACGTAGAACCGCGCGCCGTTGGTGAGGATGATGTTGGCGAGGCCGATGTCCTCGTCGGTGAGCTGGCTGGCGTCCGCGACGTCCCGCGCGAGGTCGAAGCCCCGGGCGTCGCGCAGCGGATTCTCCTCCTCGAAGTCCCAGCGAGCCCGCCGCGCCCGGTGCATCGCCGCCGCGTACGCGTTGACGATCTGGGACGAGGTGAGCATGGCGTTGGCGTTGGGGTGTCCCGGCACCGAGATCCCGTATTCGGTCTCGATCCCCATCACGCGCCGTACGGTCATGCGGCCCTCCTTGCCCGGTGCCCTGCCCCGGCCGGGCCTGGCACTGACGTACCGCCTACATCACCATCGCCGGCGGACGCCCCGCCGAGGATGGGTCGAGCCTAGTCCTGAGACGAACCGTCCGGCTGCGGCCGTTTCGAAGCCGTAGCCGGACGGTAACCGGTGCCCGTGCAGATGCTGCTTACAGGTACTGCCCCGTGTTGGCGACCGTGTCGATGGAGCGGCCGGACTCGGCGCCCTGCTTCCCGGTGACCAGGGTGCGGATGAAGACGATCCGCTCGCCCTTCTTTCCGGAGATCCGGGCCCAGTCGTCCGGGTTGGTGGTGTTGGGCAGGTCCTCGTTCTCCTTGAACTCGTCGACGCAGGCGGCGAGCAGGTGGGAGACGCGCAGTCCGCGCTGGCCGTGGTCGAGGAAGTCCTTGATGGCCATCTTCTTCGCCCGGTCCACGATGTTCTGGATCATGGCGCCGGAGTTGAAGTCCTTGAAGTACAGGACCTCCTTGTCACCGTTGGCGTAGGTGACCTCCAGGAAGCGGTTCTCCTCGGTCTCCCCGTACATCCGCTCGACCACCGACTGGATCATCGCGGCCACGGTCGCCTCGACCGAACCGTCGTGCTCCTTGAGGTCGTCCGGGTGGAACGGCAGCGAGTCCTTGAGGTACTTGGAGAAGATGTCCTTGGCCGCCTCGGCGTCCGGACGCTCGATCTTGATCTTCACGTCCAGGCGTCCCGGCCGCAGGATCGCCGGGTCGATCATGTCCTCGCGGTTGGAGGCGCCGATCACGATGACGTTCTCCAGGCCCTCGACACCGTCGATCTCGGCCAGCAGCTGCGGGACGATGGTGTTCTCCACGTCCGAGCTGATGCCGGACCCGCGGGTGCGGAAGAGCGACTCCATCTCGTCGAAGAAGACGATGACGGGCGTGCCCTCGTTCGCCTTCTCCCGGGCCCGCTGGAAGACCAGGCGGATCTGCCGCTCGGTCTCGCCGACGAACTTGTTGAGCAGCTCCGGGCCCTTGATGTTCAGGAAGTAACTCTTGCCCTGCGGACGGCCGGTGACCTCGGCCACCTTCTTGGCCAGGGAGTTGGCGACCGCCTTGGCGATGAGCGTCTTGCCGCAGCCGGGCGGGCCGTAGAGCAGCACGCCCTTGGGCGGGCGCAGCTCGTACTCCTTGAACAGGTCGGCGTGCAGGTAGGGCAGCTCGACCGCGTCGCGGATCAGCTCGATCTGGTTGCTCAGACCGCCGATCTGCCGGTAGTCGATGTCCGGTACCTCCTCGAGGACGAGCTCCTCGACCTCCGCCTTGGGGACGACCTCGTACACATAGCCGGAGCGGGGCTCCAACAGGAGGGCGTCGCCGGGGCGGAGCGTGAGGTCGCGCAGCGGCTCGGCGAGCCGGACCACCCGCTCCTCGTCGGTGTGACCGGTGACCAGGGCGCGCTCGCCGTCCTCCAGGACTTCCTTGAGGGTGACGATGTCGCCGATGCTCTCGAAGGCCATCGCGTCCACGATGTTGAGAGCCTCGTTGAGCATCACTTCCTGGCCGCGACGCAGCTCTTCGAGCTCGACGCTGGGGCTGACGTTGACGCGGAGCTTGCGACCGCCGGTGAAGATGTCGGCGGTACCGTCCTCGTTGGCGCTGAGGAAGGTGCCGAATCCGGCGGGGGGCTGGGCAAGCCGGTCCACTTCCTCCTTGAGAGCCACGATCTGGTCGCGGGCCTCGCGCAGGGTGGAGGCAAGCCGTTCGTTCTGGGCGGTTACTCCGGCCAGATTGGTCTGGAGCTCGACGATGCGTTCCTCGAGGATTCTCGAGGTGCGCGGCGAGTCGGCAAGCTTGCGGCGCAGGACGGCAATCTCCTGCTCGAGGTACGAGACCTGAGCGGCCTCGTCGGAACCACGAGCGGGCCTGCCGGCGCTGCGGTTGTATTCGTCATCGTGGGCTGCCACGGTCCTCACCTCCTCCGGGGGAGCTGGACGCTTCCAGACCCTACCTGCACCCAGGGGTCCGTAAACCCCTAGATCAGAAAGATGGAACGGGCGTGTCCGATCTTCGCCCTTGCACGCTTCCCCTCTGCTAGGGAGATACCCACCGCGCACCACCCAAAGCAGACCAGATGTATCGTCGGTCAGGTCAATACCCGATCGTGACCCACAACGGAGCTCGGATCGGTGTACGAATGGCAGGAATGCCCCATCAAGGGCGACCAAGGACAGAAACGGCAGGGAACATGTCGGGCACCGGCGAAGCGCTAGAGGTCTGGATCGATCAGGATCTGTGCACCGGCGACGGCATCTGCGTGCAGTACGCGCCCGAGGTCTTCGAACTGGACATCGACGGCCTGGCGTACGTGAAGGGCGACAACGACGAACTGCGCCAACAGCCGGGCGAGAGCGTGCCGGTGCCGCTGACGCTGCTTCAGGACGTGGTCGACTCCGTCAAGGACTGCCCCGGCGACTGCATCCACGTCCGCCGGGCCGCCGACAAGGTCGAGGTCTACGGCCCCGACGCCGAGTAGGCCCCGGCCCGTTCCGTCCTCCTCGACGCGGGGTCAGGCCCGGCCGACCGGGGTCCTCGTCTCGGTCCGGGTCCACTGGGAGCCGTGCCGGGTCCAGCTGAGGTCGAGCACGAGGTCGGGGGCGAAGCGCGGAACCGCGGCGCTGGAGTAGCCCCGGGCAATACCGCTTATGGTTCCGTCGCTGCGCACCTTGAGGGCGGTGACGGTGAGTCGGTCGGCCTCGGTGAGCAGGCTCGCCTCGACGGTCGGACGGCCGTCGGGCCCCGCCGTGAGCAGGAAGACCGCGTCGCTCGGGGTGCCGGCCGGGGCCGCGCAGTGGGCGGTGGCCACCGTGCTCGGCACGCCGTCCAGCCTGGCGCC
>NZ_JYJF01000679.1 GCF_000955975.1 Saccharothrix sp. ST-888 | reverse complement strand
GTTGACCGGTGCGCCCCGAGAGAGTTGGTGTCTGACGCGCAGCCACAGAGCGGCTTCCAGGGTGAGCGATGCGGCCAGATCTCCCCGTACGGCGTGGCCCGGCCGCCGCCGTATGGGAGTTGGTGGTCAGCGGGTGGTGATGGCGACCTGGCGGATGTGGTCGGGGAGGGTGGTGTCGCCGCCCTGGAGGCCGTAGAGCCGCCGGGTGGTGAGGCGATGGCAGTGGGTGCGGTTGCAGTAGTCGTGTTCCGCGAGGAAGCGGCAGGAGAAGGTGGTGCAGGGGGCCTTGTCGGTCAGGGCCTGGACGGTGATGGCGCCCCGGCTGGTCCGCCGTGTCG
>NZ_JYJF01000678.1 GCF_000955975.1 Saccharothrix sp. ST-888 | reverse complement strand
GCGGTAGAGCGCGCTGGGCGAACCGGCGGCAACGTACCCGATCCGCACGTCGCCGTTGCCGAGCACCAGGCGGCGGCCGGTGACGGCGTCGGTGTTCTTCCACTCCTCGCCCGGGAACAGCTCGGGCAGCTTCAGGTGGCGGGGCGTGAGCGGCAGGTGTGGTGTGGTGGCGAGGCCGCGCAGCGCCCACGGCGTCGCGTCCACCCTCGCGGAGGGAATGCCCTTGTGGTAGAGCAGCGAGGACTCCGAGAACAACCCTTCCTCGCCCATCAACTCCTCGTAGTACAGCCCGCCTTCGGGCGTACGGTGCTGGGTGTGCCGCTTGCGCGGGATGCTCC
>NZ_JYJF01000677.1 GCF_000955975.1 Saccharothrix sp. ST-888 | reverse complement strand
GGGCCCAGACGCCGGCGATGTGGCCGGAGGGTGGGACGGTGCGGGGGGTGCCGTCCACGCCCGGGACGTGCAGCCAGGGGTAGTACAGGGTGGTGAACGACGCATCGTCCGAATCCGGGGACGCCAGACTCGTGAGAACCGCCGGCAGCGCGCCCGGTGAGGTGGCGGGCGGCGGTTGGAGCAGGGCGAGCCGGTTGCGCAGCTTCACGCAGTGGCTCACGATTCGGGGCATGACGGCTGCGCAGGCTGCGGCCACCGTCTACTTGGTCCACAGGTCCGGGACGGGGACGATGGTCACCTACGGGACGGTCTCCAGCCCGGCCAGACCGGTGCGGGTGT
>NZ_JYJF01000676.1 GCF_000955975.1 Saccharothrix sp. ST-888 | reverse complement strand
ACGTGCTGGACGGTGGCCCCGTCGGAGGCCAGCGACCTCAGGCCGCGGCGGAAGTCGTCGAGGCCGGTGGCGACGAGTGCCGCGCGCTGCGGCAGGGCCCAGCGGGTGGTGGCGAGGGAGTAGCCGACGTCGACCTGGTCGAGCCCGGGGTCGGCGGCCAGGCGGTCCCGCCGCTGCCGGGCCTGGGCGCGCAGCGCCTCGGCGCCCTTGGCGGACAGGTTCCACGGGACGAGGGCCGTCTTCACCGCGGCGACCTCGTCCCGCACCGGCGTGTCGCCGTCGTTCTCGGCGGTGTCGTCGGCGGCCGGGACCGGCGGTGCCTGCTCCAGGATGGTGTGG
>NZ_JYJF01000675.1 GCF_000955975.1 Saccharothrix sp. ST-888 | reverse complement strand
GGCAGGCCCCGGGGCGACGCCGCAGGGGTGGGAGCGGTCGCGCGGCCGATCGGTCGTGCGGCGCGCCGGACCGTGCGGCGTCGCCGTGCTGCTCACGTCCCCCGCGCCCCGGGCGCTGCCCGGTGCGGCCAGGGGGCGCACGGGACGCCGTACGGCCACCCCCGCGCGCCCGTTGACGCCCCGTCACGGCAAGGCTTGACTCGTGGAGTAGGTACACCGACGTGTGCACCTCCCCAACGGATGACGCCGTCCCGTGAGGGGGCGTCAGCGGGCGCGCGGCGGTGGCCGTACGGCGTCCCGTGCGCCCCCTAGCCGCACCGGGCAGCGCCCGGGGCGCGG
>NZ_JYJF01000674.1 GCF_000955975.1 Saccharothrix sp. ST-888 | reverse complement strand
CCCGGCGCGGTGGGGCAGAAGGTGCGCCGGAAGACCTGCGGCAGGGTGGACGGACTGGCCGGCGAGGGGGCGGTGCTCGGCCTGGCGGCGCAGCACGGGGGCGCGGCGCCGACGGCCGAACAGGCCAGCGAAGGCGCCCTGCGGGCGCGCGTCGGCGGGGACGTGATGCTGCGGACCGTGGCCGAGCGGGTGCACCGGGGCTTCACGGGCGGCTCGGGCGAGGTCGGCTACATGCCGCTCCCCTGCGCCCCGGTCGTCCACAAGGTCGACCGGAAGAACTCCGGCGGGTTCCAGGAACTGGCCGGCGAGGAGGCGGTGCTCGCCCTGGCGGCCGAGCAC
>NZ_JYJF01000673.1 GCF_000955975.1 Saccharothrix sp. ST-888 | reverse complement strand
ATGACCGCCCGTCCGGTGGTTTCAACCGTGACCGCGATGACCGTGGCGGCTTCCGCCGTGACGACCGTCCGCAGGGCGGCTTCAACCGCGATGACCGTCGGCGTCGTGACGACCGCCCCCAGGGCGGCGGCTTCCGCCGGCGCGACCGTCCGTAGGGTGGATTCAACCGCGAGCGTGACGGCGGTGGTGGCTTCCGCGGCGATGATCGCCCGCAGGGTGGCGGTTTCGGTCGGGACCACCGTCCCCCCCGCCGCTTCCGCCACCGTGACGATCGCCCGCGTCGTCACCACCGCCCCCCCGGCGGTGGCTTCCTCGGCGGTGACCGCGCGCCGGGTGGTT
>NZ_JYJF01000672.1 GCF_000955975.1 Saccharothrix sp. ST-888 | reverse complement strand
GCTCAGTCCAATTGGCCGAGGCCCGATGGCGACCTCACGACGGCTGACAGTCCTGGGCCGCCAATGGCCGCGGCTCCCAGTACACCACTGGTGCGACTCCCGGAACTGGTTCAGCCAACAAGAAAGCCCCTGGCAGTTGACCTGCGGCTTTACCTCTGAGCGCGCGACGAGAATCGAACTCGCGCTATAAGCTTGGGAATCTTTGGGCTTTCGACCGGAACACAACCTCTGAGCTGCGGCGATACCTGAGCAGGTGGGTTCGTGGCGGATGCTGATTCAACCGCTGCCGCCGGGCCCTTACCGCCGGGTCCTGCGCGGCCAGGGGCCGGACCAAAGCGG
>NZ_JYJF01000671.1 GCF_000955975.1 Saccharothrix sp. ST-888 | reverse complement strand
CCACGAGGGCGGCGACGACCGTGGGGACGAGCGGGACTGATCAGGCCTTCTCCAGCAGGTCAGAACAGTGATGGTCTTGACGAACGCGGGACGGCGGTCGAGGGGCCGTGGACGCCTCGACGGATCGGAAACGTACTCGATCAAGACCTTCTCCGTGACCGGCAACAGCGTGGTCCGGCATCGCGATCAGGTCGCCTGACCGGCACCGGACCATCGCCGGAGAACTGATCACCCCAACGGTCGGCGCTCTACTGCCTCACGGACGCCCCCGCCTGGCTCTCGCCGGGCGGGGCGTCCGTGGCTGCGGCCCCCAGGACCGCCCCCGGCTCGAAGCCCCGGC
>NZ_JYJF01000670.1 GCF_000955975.1 Saccharothrix sp. ST-888 | reverse complement strand
CGACGCCGAAGGTGACGGTGATGACCGCGTGCAGCAGACCGCCGAGCGCGCCGCCCGCCATGCCCGCGAGCAGGCCGAACCAGGGGTTGACCAGGTAGCAGCCCCAGGCACACCAGAACGTACCGGCGACAATAAGGCCTTCGCGACCGATGTTGCTCACCCCGCCCCGCCCCACACCCCGTGCAGTGCGCCCTTCAAGGCGGCCACGGTCACCGCCCCGGTCGTGCTCCTGCTGATCCCACGCGTCCCCATGCTGCTGTCGTTGGTCGGCCTCCTGACCGGCAACCCCGCCCTCACCTCCTCCGGCCAGCTCGCCGCCGCCCTCGGCTCGGCCGTGCCG
>NZ_JYJF01000068.1 GCF_000955975.1 Saccharothrix sp. ST-888 | reverse complement strand
CGAGAGCTTCCTGTGGACGGACAGCCACTGGCGGCTGAGTGGCCGCACCGGGCCGACCGCCGTGCCCTCGATGCTGCTGCTGATGCCCCGCGCCCACCACGACCTCGCCGACCTGCCGCCCGAGCGGGCCGCCGAGATCGGCTCGATGCTCCAGCGGGTGGAGCGGGCCGTGATGTCGCTCGGCGGGATCGGCCGGGTGCACGTCTACAAGTGGGGCGACGGCTCCGCGCACCTGCACATCTGGCTGGTGGCCAGGCCCGAGGGCCTGATGCAGCTGCGCGGCGCCTGCCTGCCGCTCTGGGAGGACGTACTGCCCAAGCTCCCCGAGGCCGACTGGCGCGAGGCCGACCGCCGGATCGCCGCGGCGATGGCGGCGGACGGCGGCACGGCACGCGTCTGATCCGGCCGTACGGCCGTCCAGCCGTCCTGGCCGGGGCTCTTCCCGGCGATGACGGCCGAGGCCGTGGTCCGGCCGCCCGCTGCCCCCGTGGGGCGGCCGGACCCGAGGCAGGTGTCGAGGGCGGTGTCAGGAGCGGCCGACGGCGTTGCGGGCGATCTGGGAGAGCTTGGCGACCTCGAAGGCGGCGTAGGCGCCGCTCGCCAGCAGGGAGAACTTGATGCCCTCGCGCCCGTCCGGGCGGCGGAAGTCGGCGGGGAGGTACGTGCGGTAGTACTCGTTGGCGCGGTGGAAGAACTGCGGGCGCTCGGCGCGCGGCACGCAGCCGCCGAGGTCGAAGACGAACAGGAAGTTGCGGATCATCCGGGTGAAGAGGAACGGCCGTGCGGCGGCGAACTCCTCGTGTTCGTCGAGCAGTTCGAAGCTGCGGCCGTACTGGTCGAAGATGTCGAAGTGGCTGCTGCCGGGGGAGCCGGTCGGGTGCACGGTGTGCCGGCGGCGGATGCGCACGCACTCCTGGTCCAGGACCGCGACCCGCCGGGCGGCGAGCAGCGACTCGTGCACCACCGGGATCTCCTCGTAGTGGCCGTCGGGGAAGGCCGGCACGTCGGCCCGGCGGAGCAGCCGGTCCCAGATCAGCGGGGGCGCGCCGAAGACCTCCGGGCGCTCCTGCGGCGCGAAGACCTCCGGCCCGGCCGCGGCCAGGATCCCGGCCGCACCGCCCGGCCAGACCCGGTCCCGGTACTCGCGCGAGTGCCCGAACAGCAGGACGTCCACCTCGCCGGTCTGCGCCAGCCGGTCGGCCATGGCCTGGATCGCCTCGGGCTTCACCACGTGGTCGCTGTCCAGGAAGAGCAGGTACTCGCCCTTGGCGTGCGCCGCTCCCGCGTTGCGGCTGCGTCCGATGCCGACGGCGGCGTCCAGCCGCAGCACGCTCACCCGGGAGTCGCGCATCTCGTACGCCTCGGTGAGGCGCTCGGGGGCATCCGGGGAGCGGTCCACGACCAGCACGACCTCGAAGTCGCGGAAGGACTGCGCGAGGAGCGAGTCCAGGCAGTCCTTCAGCTGTTGCTGTTGGTCGTAGGCGGGCAGCACGACGGATATCAGTGGGGAGGGCATGGGCGGGAGGCTAAAGGCGTGTACACGTCCGAGCAAGGGTCAAAATGACCCCGAACCTGGCCAATACCGGTCATATCACGGCGGGTGTGTGCGATATCTTCACCAGGCTGCCACGGAGAACTGCGAACCTGAGAACCCGTCAGCGGCGTCCGCGCGCCCGCGCGTGAGGCGGGACGGCGGCTCAGTACGCGTGGTGGACCTGCCAGAAGGACCAGGCGCCGCAGGGGCTGCCGTAGACCTCGTTCATGTAGCCCAGGCCCCACTTGATCTGGGTGGCCGGGTTGGTCCGCCAGTCGGCGCCCGCCGAGGCCATCTTGGACGCGGGCAGGGCCTGGACCAGGCCGTACGCGCCCGAGCTCGGGTTGGTGGCGGTGACGTTCCAGCTGCTCTCGCGGGTCACGATGTCGGTGAAGCACTGGAGCTGGCTCGCCGGGACGATCTGGGCGGCGATCTGCTGCGGGGTGCCGGAGTAGCCGGTGCTCAGGCTGCCGCGCTGCTCCGAGCGCGAGGCGGCGTCGGCCTTGGCCTGGGCGTCCGCCCGTGCCTTCGCGTCAGCGTCGGCCTGTGCCTGTGCCTGTGCCTGGGCCTGTGCCTGTGCCTGGGCGTCGGCCTGGGCCTGCGCGTCCGCGTCGGCCTTCGCCTGGGCGTCCGACTGGGCCTTCGCATCGGCTGCTGCCTTGGCGTCGGCCGCCGCCTTGGCCTGGGCGTCAGACTGGGTCTTGGCCTGGGCCTCGGCGAGCTGCTGGGCCTCGGCGGAACCGGTGGTGGTGGCAGCGGTCGGCGCGGCGGCCGAGGCGGCCGAGGTGTCCTGCGGCAGGGCGAGCGCGAGGGTGGCGGAGCCCGCGACGGCGAAGGTGGCGACGCCGGTGATGATGGCGTTGCGGCGGTTCTTGGTGAGCTGCGAGAGCTGCGGGAGCTTCGGGAGCTGCATGGAGGAACTGACCTCTTCCGTCGGTGGAGCCGTGCGCGGGCACACGGGTGTCGCGAAGCGTGTTCGGGGAGAACAGCCCGCGTGCCGTGTCGGACGGCCTCGCACCAGGCCGGAGGGCGAGGTGGGCGGGACGGCGCGGCGGATCGGCCCGGGGAGCCGGACCGGCGGCGCCGCGTTGCGACCGGGTCATTCTTTGCAGAGGCTTCCGGCCGTTTCAATGCGCGCTGGTACTACCGACGGTCGTAGGACAGCGGAACGCCCGGCACAGGGCCGGGCGCGAATGTCCGATATGCCCGCTACGGCCGCCGGTGAAACCTGGAAGCCGTGAGGGTCCGTGATTGCAGCTCTGACCAGGGGCGTTCCCGGAGCCGGGTCGACGGGGCAGGGCTCCGAGCGGTCGGTGGAGCGCCCTGCCGTCGGCGCGACGACTATCGGGAGCAGTAGTCGGCGGAGCGGGTGTGGGCGGCCTCACAGCCATCGCCCCGCCGTGCTGGCGCAGCGTGAACGGCCGGGTGCGGATCGTGGGGCGGCTGCTCAGGAGGACGGCCGCTCGGGCAGGCGGCTGTTCGGACGGGCGGCTGTTCAGGCGGGCGGCAGGGCGCGGAGCGCGCGGTGGACCGCGACCGCGGCGCAGATCCCGTCGTCACGCCGGCGGCTCCCCGGGCCTGAGGCCGTGCGCGACCTCCCCCGCACGCTCGGCCGGCCGCCCCGAATCGCGGTGCGCCGACGTGCGGCACGCCGAAGGGAGCCGAAGGGCGCAGGCTGGAAGGGGACGGGTGAGCGGATCGGAGGTCGGGCCGTGTACTTCACCGATCGACGGGATGCCGGTCGGCAGCTGGCCGCCCGGTTGGAGCAGCTGCGCGGCCAGGACGTCGTCGTGGTCGGCCTGCCGCGCGGGGGCGTGCCGGTGGCGGCCGAGGTCGCCGAGGCCCTGGGGGTGCCGCTGGACATCTGTGTGATCAGGAAGCTGGGCGCGCCGTTCCAGCCCGAACTCGGGCTCGGCGCGATCGGCGAGGGCGGTGTACGGGTGCTCAACCGGGAGGTGATGCGGCTCGCCGGGGTCTCGGAGAAGCAGCTCGCACCGGTCGAGGAGCACGAGCGCGCCGAGCTCGCCCGCCGGGTGGCCCGCTACCGGGACGGCCGCCCCGGCATCGCCCTCACCGGGCGGACGGTCGTGGTGGTCGACGACGGCGTGGCCACCGGCTCCTCCGCGCGGGCCGCCTGCCGGATCGTCCGGCACCTGGGCGCGGCCCGGGTGGTGCTCGCGGTGCCGGTGGCGCCGAGCGACTGGGTGTCCCGGCTGGGCGAGGACGCCGACGAGCTGGTGTGCGTCCGTGCGCCGTTGTCGTTCTACGCGATCGGGCAGTTCTACCAGGACTTCGAGCAGACCACGGACCGGGAGGTGGCGGTCTGCCTCGACCGCGCGGCCCGGCGGACGGCGGCCGCAGCCGGTGCGGACGAGCCGGGCGGCGGCGAGGACCACCCGGACCGGGGGCCGGACGGGCCTGCGGGCGCCCCGGCCGCCGAGGGCGAGCCGGGGGACCGGAGCGGCCCGGACGGCGGCCCGGGCGGCCCGGGCGGGGACTCCCGAGGTGCCCACCGCGGCCTGTTCGGGCGGGGGTTCCGCCGGAGCCAGGGCGGGCGCCCGGCCGACCTCGCTGCCGACCGGGAGGTCGAGCTCCCGGTGGGCGGCGGCCGGTCGGGCGGCACGCTGACGCTGCCGGCCGACGGCGCGACGGGTGTGGTGCTGTTCGCGCACGGCAGCGGCAGCAGCCGGCACAGCCCGCGCAACCGCTTCGTCGCCGAGCGGCTGAACCGCGCCGGACTGGCGACCCTGCTGTTCGACCTGCTCACCGAGGCCGAGGCGGCCGACCGGACCAAGGTGTTCGACATCGCGCTGCTCGCCGAGCGGCTGGGCGAGGCCACCCGCAGGCTGCGGGAGCAGTCGGCGGCGGGGCGGCTGCCGATCGGGTACTTCGGGGCCAGCACCGGCGCGGCTGCGGCCCTGTACGCCGCGGCCGAGCCCGGGGCGTCGGTCGGCGCGGTGGTCTCCCGCGGGGGCCGGCCCGACCTGGCCGCCGGGCGGCTGCCCGAGGTGACGGCTCCCACGCTGCTCATCGTCGGCGGCGACGACCAGCTGGTGCTGGAGCTGAACCGGGAGGCGCAGGCGCGGTTGCGCTGCGAGAGCCGGCTGTCCGTGGTGCCCGGCGCGACCCATCTCTTCGAGGAGCCGGGCACCCTGGCCGTCGCCGCCGACCTGGCCGCCGACTGGTTCGCCGAGCACCTGGAAGCGGCGGGCGAGGACTAGGACCTTGGTCCGCAGCTGCCGTGCGAGTGCGAACTGATCTTGATCGGGATCCACGGCCCGGACGACTGTTCGGACCGTTAGGCTGTGCCCCCGGCTGATGGTGAAGTCCACTGGAGGTGGGTCGATTTGTCGGATCGTCAGAACGAGCAGCGCGACCTGATCGCGATCGGGCGCGGGTTCGACACCTGGGAGCCGCCCGAGATCGACACCTCCGTGCCGCACTCGGCGCGGATGTACGACTACTGGCTCGGCGGCAAGACGCACTTCGCGCCGGACCGCGCCCTCGGCGAGGCCATCGAACAGGCCATCCCCGACATCAAGACCATGGCCAGGGAGAACCGGACCTTCCTCGGCCGGGCCGTGCGCCACCTGGTGCGCGAGGCCGGGATCAGGCAGTTCCTGGACATCGGCACCGGCATCCCGACCGGCGGCAACACCCACGAGGTCGCCCAGGCCGAGGCGCCCGGCAGCCGGGTCGTGTACGTGGACAACGACCCGATCGTGCTCGCCCACGCCCGCGCCCTGATGGTCAGCGGCGACCAGGGCGAGACCGCCTACATCCACGCCGACCTGCGCCGGCCCGAGGCGATCCTCGCCCACCCCGCGCTGACCGGGACCCTGGACCTCACCGAGCCGGTCGGCCTGGTGCTGGTCGCCATCCTGATGCTGCTGCGCGACGACGAGGACCCCAGGGGCAAGGTGGCCGCTCTGCTGGCCGCGCTGCCCTCCGGCAGCCATGTGGTGATCACCCACCCGACCGGCGACTTCGCCCCCGAGGCGATGGCGGCGGTGGCCGCCAAGGCGGCGCAGGGCGGGATGACGATCGTCCCGCGGACCCGTGCCCAGGTCGAGGAGTTCTTCGCGGGCTGGGAGCTGGTGGAGCCCGGGGTCGCCCCCGTGATGGCCTGGCGCCCGGACGGCGAGCCGCCCGTCGACCCGCACGCCGCCTACTACTGGGCGGGTGTCGCCCGCAAGCCGTGACCCCGCAGGCCGGGCCGCCCGCCGCCCGTCACCGCCCGCTGTGACCCCGCAGGCGGGGCCGGGCCGCGGCGGCGGCCGGTGTGCTGGACTTGGAGCGTGACCGAGTCGCCGACGCCCGTGGTGTCCCTGCGCTTCGCTCCCGAGCTGTGGCTGTTCCTCCGCAGCCGGGACCGGCACGAGTCGGTGCGGGCGGCCCAGGACGGCACGGCTTCGCTGGGGCACCTGGTGGAGTCGCTCGGGGTACCGCTGACCGAGGTCGGTCCGCTGGAGACGGCGGGCCGCCGGGTCCAGCCGGCGTATCGCCCGAGCGGTGGCGAGGTGGTCCGGGTGGCGGCGGTCGGCAGGCCGCAGCAGGTGCCGGGCGGCCCGGCGGCGGGCTTCCTGCTGGACGTCCACCTCGGTGCGCTCGCCCGGCGGCTGCGCCTGCTCGGGGTGGACACCGCCTACCGCAACGACCTGGACGACGACGAACTGGTCCGCCGGGCCAACGCGGAGCGGCGGATCCTGCTCACCCAGGACCGCGGACTGCTGCGCCGCCGCGCGCTCTGGCTCGGCGGCTACGTCCGGGGCTCGGCGCCGGACGCCCAGCTCGCCGACGTCCTGGACCGGTTCGTGCCGCCAGCCGCGCCCTGGAGCCGCTGCACCGCCTGCAACGGGGTGCTGGCACAGGTGGCCAAGGCCGAAGTGGAGGCGCTGCTGCGCCCCGGCACCCGGCGGACGTACGACAGCTTCGCCCGCTGCCGGGACTGCGGCCACGTCTACTGGCACGGTGCTCATCACCGGCGGCTGGAGTCGATCGTGGCCGCGGCACTGGGCGGCAGCGGGCGAAGCGGTGGGGACTGACGGAGGTCAGGCCTGGGCCAGGGCCTCCCTGGCGGCGGCGGCCTTGCGGCGGCTGCCGACGACGGCCGAGGCGGCGAGCACCACGGCGGCGGCGACCAGCGAGAGGATCATCTGGGTCAGCCCGTCGTGGTCGGTGCACATGTAGACCATGACGAAGGTGATCATGCCGATGGTCGCCCAGGTCAGGTACGGGAAGAGCCACATCCGCACGGTCAGCTTCTCGGGCGACTCGCGCTCCAGGATCCGGCGCATCCGCAGCTGGGAGACCGCGATCGCCAGCCAGACGAAGAGCGCCACCGCACCGGAGGAGTTCAGCAGGAACTGGAAGACGGTGGCCGGCCACATGTAGTTGAAGAAGACCGCGAGGAAGCCGAAGACCACCGAGGCGAGGATCGCGGTGCGGGGCACCCCGTTCCCGCTGACCTTGCCGAAGGCGCGCGGCGCGTCACCGCGGCGGCTGAGCGAGAAGGCCATCCGGGAGGCGGTGTAGAGGCCGGAGTTGAGGCAGGAGAGCACGGCGGTCAGGACGATCAGGTCCATCACGCGGCCGGCGCCGGGAATGCCCACGTGGTCGAGGACGGCGACGTACGGGCTGCCCTTGACGGCGGCGGAGTTCCAGGGAAGGAGCGTGACGACGATGGCGATCGAGCCCAGGTAGAAGACGCCGATGCGCCAGATCACGCTGTTGGTGGCCTTGCGGACGGCCGTCTTCGGGTCGGCGGTCTCGCCCGCCGCGAGGGTGACGATCTCACTGCCCATGAAGGCGAAGACCACGGTGAGCATGCCGGTGAAGACCGCGCCGATGCCGTGCGGGAGGAAGCCGCCGTTACCGGTCAGGTTGGTCATACCGGGCGAGTGGGTCCCCGGCAGGACGCCGAAGATCGCCAGGGCACCGATCACGATGAAGGCCGCGATCGCCACCACCTTGATGCCCGCGAACCAGAACTCGAACTCGCCGTAGGAGGAGACCGAGAAGAGATTGGTCGCGGTGAGCACAGCCATCACGATCAGGGCGAACGTCCACTGGGGCACCCCCGGCATCCAACTGTTGAGGATCTTCGCGCCGGCGGTGGCTTCCACGGCCAGGACCACGACCCAGAAGAACCAGTACAGCCAGCCGATCGAGAATCCGGCCCATCGGCCGAGTGCGCGGTCCGCGTAGGCGGAGAACGAACCGCTCTGCGGGTCGGCGGCGGACATCTCGCCGAGCATCCGCATGACCATGACGACCAGCGCACCGGCCAGCGCGTAGGAGAGGAGGATGCCGGGGCCGGTGGACGCGATCCCGGCGCCCGAGCCGACGAACAGTCCGGCGCCGATCACTCCGCCGATCGCGATCATCGAGAGGTGCCGGTTCTTCAGGCCTGCCTGGAGGTGGCCGTGGCCGCCCGGGGTCTCCGGGCCCTGGCCGGTGGCGTCCTGCTGGGGCGCCGTGGTGGATTCCATGCTCATCAGGTGTGACTGCCTTCCCAACGCGCGGGCACTCGTGTCTGCGATGACAGAGGTGGGGACAGGACCACGCGTTGGGTCGAAACGTAGCTACTAAATCGGGACAACGGAACCTTTGGGCACAAATCGTTGCCCTCTCGAACACGGAAACTTTACGTAATTGAGCGTGACGAGAGGTTACCGGCGGGTCCTGGGCGGTGCTGCGAAGACGCAGTCGCCGCAGGTGGCGGCGCCCGGGAGACGGTGGTAGCAGCAGCAGGTGGCGCGGTTGGTAGGACGCTCGGAGGGGTGAGACGGTTCCTGGGCTCCGGCGTCGGCCTAGCCCGCCCGCCGGGCGGGGGCCGGGGTGAGGGCGGCGTACTCCAGCGGGGCGGAGGGGTCGACGGCGAGGTCGGCCGTGGCGGGTTCGGTGCCGCTGCGGGCGAGCAGGTCGCCGATGGCGGCGATCATGGCGCCGTTGTCGGTGCACAGCAGCAGCGAGGTGTGCCCGCCGGAGACGATCAGCACGATGCACGGGTCGGGCAGCGGGCCGCCGTCCAGGGTGGCCGCCGCGACGTGTCCGGCCAGGTGGTGCACCCCGTACAGCGGGACGCCGAGCGAGAAGGCGTAGCCCTTGGCCGCCGCCACGCCGACCTGGAGGGCGCCGGACAGCCCCGGGCCGGTGGTCACCGCGACCGCTCCGATGTCGCCGAGAGTCAGCCCCGCCCGGTCGAGGGCCTCCCGCACCACCGGCGCGACCGCGTGCACATGGGCGCGTGCGGCGATCTCGGGCACCACGCCGCCGAATCGGGCGTGCTCGGCCATGCCGGACGCCACGGCCTGGCCGAGCAGCACCCCGTCCCGGACCAGTCCGGCGCCGGTCTCGTCGCAGGACGACTCGATCCCCAGCACCACGGGCTTCGACCCGACCATCCCGCACTCTTTTGCCTTCTAATCGCAACTGCAAACAGTGTGCAATAAAGTACCCGATGGCGCCGGGTGGGTTTGAACGGGCCGGTGGCACGCCAGGATTCGGGAATGACGGAATCTCCGCTGCCAGTGGCCCGGGTCTCCGACGAGGTGCGGGCGGCGCTGGAGCGCCGCGCGCCGGTGGTCGCGCTGGAGTCCACGATCATCGCCCACGGTCTGCCGAGGCCCCGGAACCTGCGGGTGGCGGCCGAGCTGGAGGAACTGGTCAGGTCGGCGGGTGCGGTGCCCGCGACCGTCGCCGTCCTGGACGGGGTGCCGTGCATCGGGCTGGCGAAGGACGGTCTGGAGCGCGTCGCCGCCGACCGCTCGCTGCGCAAGCTGGGCTTCCGCGACCTCGCCCCGGCCCTCGCGAGCGGGGCGAGCGGGGCCACCACGGTCTCCGCGACGGCGTTCCTGGCGGCCCGCGCGGGCATCCGGGTCTTCGCCACCGGCGGGCTCGGCGGAGTGCACCGCCGGTGGACGACCACCCAGGACGAGTCCGCCGACCTCGCACTGCTGGCGCGGACCAGGATCACCGTGGTCTGCGCCGGGGTGAAGTCGGTGCTGGACGTGCCGGCCACTCTGGAGCGGCTGGAGACGCTGGGCGTGACCGTGCTCGGCTACCGTACGGCCGAGTTTCCCGGCTTCTACCTGGCGAGTTCGGGCCTGCCGGTAGACTGGACGGTGCGCGAGCCGGCCGAGGTGGCGGCCGTGATGCGGGCCCAGGACGCGCTCGGCGGCCCCGACTCGGCCGTGGTCGTGGCCAATCCGGTACCGGTGGCCGAACAGCTCGACCCGCGCCTGCACGACCGGGTGCTGGCCGACGGGCTGGCGGCGGCCGACCGGGCGGGTGTCGGCGGGCAGGCGATCACACCGTTCCTGCTCTCCTACCTGGTCGAGCACACCGGCGGAGCCTCGCTGGAGGCCAACCTGGCCGCCGTGCGCGGCAACGTCCGGCTCGGTGCGGCGATCGCCGTCCGGTGGGCCGGGCGATGAGCCGACGGACGGCGGGCAACGCCCTGCTGGTGATCGGCGACGTGGTCACCGACATCGTCGCCCTGCACGCCAACGCCCTCGCCCCGGACACCGACACCGCCGCCAGGATCGCCTTCCGGCCCGGCGGTTCGGGCGCCAACACGGCGGCCTGGGCGGCGTGCTCCGGCACCGAGGTCCGACTGCTGGCCCGGGTCGGCGCCAACTCGGCCGACTGGCACCGGGACGAGCTGCGCGCCGCCGGAGTCGAACCGCACCTGGTGGTGGACGGGCAGGCCGCGACGGCGGTGGTGATCTCACTGGTGGACGCCGGGGCCGAGCGCACCCTGGTCACCGACAGCGGCGCGGCCGTCCGGCTCTGCAGCGCCGACTGGGACGCCGCGCTGCTGGACGGCGCGGCCCGGGTCCACCTGTCCGGATACCTCTACTTCACCGATGCCGGGCGGCAGTTGGCGGCCACGGTCCATACGGCCGCCCGTGCGGCGGGCATCCCGGTGAGCGTCGATCCGGCGTCCACCGGCTTCATCGAGGTGCTCGGCCTGCCCGCCTTCCTGGCCGCCGTCGGCGGTACCGGGCTCGTCCTGCCCAACCTGGCGGAGGCCCGGCTGCTCGCCGGGACGGCCGACCCGGTGGCCGCCGCCGAGCGGCTCAGCGCGGTCCACGGCGAGGCCGTGGTCAAGCTCGGCGCGGCCGGCGCGCTGGCGGCCCGGCAGGGCGAACTGCTCGCCCGGGTACCCGGCGTGGCCGCCCTGGCCGTGGACAGCACCGGCGCGGGCGACGCCTTCACCGGCGGCTTCCTCGCCGCCCGGCTCTCCGGCGCGGACCTGGTCGAGGCCACCGAGGCCGGCTGCCGGACCGGTGCCGCCGCCGTCGAGGTGCTCGGCGGCCGCCCGCCGGTGCGGGGCTGACCGGCCGTCCGTACGGTCACCGGCCGGGGTGGCTGCTCAGCCGGCCGGGTGGGTGTCCGCGAGGGTGTCCGCGAGGGTGTTCCAGAACATCAGCTCGTAGGACTGGAGCTGCCGTCCGTAGCGGCGCCCGCCGTCGATCAGCTCCCCGGTGAGCTCGGCCGAGGCGAGGACCTGGACGGTCTGCTCCTCCAGCTCCGGTGCGGGCTCGGCGAAGAAGTCGAAGAACGCGCAGGCCCCGTCCGGGAAGCCGTAGTGGCCGCGCAGCGCCCGGGCGACGGTCGCGCAGTATCCGCCCCAGGCGGCGAAGTTGGCGGCGAGCGCCAGGACGGTCCCGGTCGGTTCGCCGTTGAGGGCCAGCCAGGCGAGGTAGGCAGGGTAGGCCTGGCAGCCGGGGAGCGGTTCGCGGGCGGCCACCTCGGCGGGCGTCAGGCCGCAGCCCTCGGCGAAGGCGGTGAGTGCGCGCAGTGCCTGGCTCTCGCCCTCGGCGAGAGCGGCGAACCAGCCGCCCGCCGGGACGTCCGCGCACCGGGCGGCCAGCATGAGCAGGCTGCGGCGGTCGCTGGTGATGATCCGGTGCTGCTGCGCGGCGAGTTCGGCCAGCACGGAGACCGGCGCCCGCCCGTCGGCGATCAGCGGGAGCAGCCGGTTCTCCCGTTCACCGGGTGCGAGCTCGCGGCGGACGGTCTGCAACAGCTCGCGTGCCTGTGCGCTCATCGGATCTCCCCTGGGTGACGGTACGTCAGTTCGCCTGCGGACCAGGGTAGGCGGGGTCGGCTCCGGTGTCCGGCAGGCCGCGCCAGCGGGTGCCGGTGCCTGTCAGGCGCCGCCGCCGGCCGGGCCGTTCACGGGGTGGTGGCCGCAGTCGGCGGAGACGTCCAGTGCCGTGCGGCGCAGTTCGGGCAGCAGGGCCCGGACCTGGTCGCGGCCGAGCACCACATCGGGAACGGAGAGCGAGATGCCGGCCACCACCGCGCCGCTGGCGTCGCGGACGGGGGCGGCGATGCAGTTGATGAAGGTCTCGTGCTCGGCGTCGTCCACGGCGTACCCCTGGACGGCGACCTGACGCAGTTCCGTCAGCAGGGTGGCGGCGTCGGTGATCGTGCGGTCGGTGAACCGGGTGTAGTCGAGGCGGGCCGCGACCCGCTCGCGCTCCGCCGCCGGGAGGTCGGCCAGCAGCACCTTGGCGATCGCGGTGGCGTGCAGCGGCATGGGGGCACCGATCCGCGAGTACATCCGGATCGGTTGGCGGGACTCGTACTTGTCCAGGTAGACGACGTCGCCGCCCTCGTAGACCCCCAGGTGCACGGTCTGGCCGGTGGACCGGTTGAGGCCCGCCAGGTGCGGTGCGGCGATGTCGCGGATGCCGCGCTGCGCCAGCGCCGCGTGGGACAGCTCGAAGGTCCGGGAGCCGAGGTGGAACCCGTGCGAGCGGTCCCGGTGGACGAAGCGCTCCTCCTCCAGGGTTCGCACCAGACGGAGCACGGTGGTCTTGTGGACGCCCAGTTCCTCCGCGAGCTGGTCCATCGTGCGCGGACCCTCGCCGAGCCGGATCAGAATCGTCAGGGCCCGGGAGAGACTCTGGCTCACTGCTGCACTCCTGTTGCCGTCATGGTGGTCTGCCCTCATTCACTCGGGGTGATTGACCGTCGCGCCCGGGTGGTGCTAGAACGAGTCTCGCATATTGCGCAATGAACGTTGCACATAGTGCAATCCACGGGTGACGCCGACAGGTGGCTCCGGGCAGCGCACGAGCGGGGCGGGGGACCGATGGCAGAGCTGGTGATCCGCGGCGCGACCGTCGTCGACGGCACCGGCGCTCCCGGGCGGCGCGCCGACGTGGCCGTCCGCGACGGCCGCATCACCGGGATCGGCCGACGGCTGCCCGGACGCACCGTGCTCGACGCCACCGGCCTGGTCCTGTGCCCCGGCTTCATCGACATGCACGCGCACTCCGACCTCGCCCTGCTCACCGCCCCCGACCACCGGGCCAAGGTCAGCCAGGGCGTCACCTGCGAAGTCCTCGGCCAGGACGGCCTCTCCTACGCCCCCGTGGACGACGGCACCCTCGACCAGATCCGGCACGCCATCGCCGGGTGGAACGGCAACCCGACCGACTTCGACTGGAGTTGGCGCAGCGTCGGCGAGTACCTCGACCGCCTCGACCAGGGCATCGCGGTCAACGCCTGCTACCTCGTGCCACAGGGCTCGGTACGGATGCTCGCCATGGGCTGGGACCGGCGCCCGGCCACCGGGGCCGAACTCGACCGCCAGCGCGAGCTGGTGGCCACCGCCCTGCGGGAGGGCGCCGTCGGCATGTCCAGCGGCCTCACCTACGCGCCCGGGATGTACGCCGACACCGCCGAACTCACCGCCCTGTGCGAGGTGGTGGCCGCACACGGCGGCTACTACTCCTCGCACCAGCGCTCCTACGGCGTCGGCGCACTGGACGCCTACGCCGAGATGATCGACGTCTCGCTGCGCTCCGGCTGCCCGCTGCACCTCGCGCACGCCACCATGAACTTCGGCGTCAACCAGGGCCGCGCCGGGGACTTCCTGGCCCTCCTCGACAAGGCCGCCGCAGCGGGCTGCGACCTCACCCTGGACAGCTACCCCTACCTCCCCGGGTCCACCACCCTGGTCGCCCTGCTGCCCAGCTGGGCCTCCCGCGGCGGGCCCGCCGAGATCCTCGAACGGCTCGACGACCCGACCGAACTCGCCCTGATCCGGCACGACCTGGAACGGCGCGGCTCCGACGGCTGCCACGGTGTCCCGGTGGACTGGCAGACCGTCGAGATCTCCGGCTCGCACTCCCCGGACGCCGTCGGGCGCACCGTCGCCGAACTCGCCGAGACCCGCGGACAGCGCCCGTTCGACGTCTACCGGGCCCTGCTGGTCGCGGACGGGCTGAGCACCACGATCATCCAGCACGTCGGGCACGAGGAGAACGTCCAGGCGATCATGCGCCACCCGGCGCACACCGGCGGCAGCGACGGACTGCTCGCCGCCGCCAAACCGCACCCCCGTGCCTGGGGCACCTTCCCCCGCTACCTCGGCCACTACGTCCGCGAACTCGGCGTCCTCGGGCTGGAGGAGTGCGTCGCCCACCTGACCGGCCGCCCGGCCCGCCGGCTGCGCCTCGCCGACCGTGGCCTGATCAGGCCGGGACACCACGCCGACCTGGTCCTCTTCGACCCCGCCACGGTCGCCGACACCGCCACCTTCGCCGACCCGTGCCGACCGGCCACCGGCATACCTCACGTGTTCGTCGGCGGCACCCGGGTCATCGCCGACGGCCGGCCCACCGGCGCGCTCCCCGGCCGGGCGCTGCGCCGCACCGCCGACGGCGTCACCCGGTGACCGCCAGGGCGTCGCGGTGACGCCGTCGTCGTCAGCGCGCGGCGGCGCTCGGCTCGGGGCGGGCGACCTGATCGGGCATCGGCAGGTTGCGGCCCTCCAGCTCCAGGGTGCAGGTCGGCAGGCGCAGACCGGGCGCCGGGCGGTCCAGGCGGACGGTGAAGGGGCGGGCGGGGAAGTCGGGCAGCTCGCCGGTGAGCCTGCGCGGCAGGTGGCCGGTACCGCGTTCGCGCAGGAATCCGACCTCCTTGCCGTTCACGAGCAACTCGGTCTCGGTGAGCAGCCCGGAGCGGACGTTCACGGTGATCGAGTGGCCGTACAGGTCCCGGTGGAAACTGTGGCGACGACGCATGGCGCGCTCCCTCACAGACCTTCTGCGCCCCCTCGGTCCAGTTTAGGAGCGCACCGGCCTGCGGACTCGCCGGGACCGTCGCCACCTCAGTCCTGCGGTTCGCCGCGCTCCGCCACCACGCGGTGCCCGCGCAGGGCATCGGCTTCGGCCAGTGCCTCCCGGGACAGCGGACGGGGCTCCTTCTCGAGCCGGCAGGGCGGCGGGGTGTCGGCGCGGGACGTCCGGGTGGTGCGGTCCAGGACGATGGCTCGGCCACGGCCGGTCAGGGTCAGCCCTGCGCCCTGCGGGGCCAGCGCGTGGCGGGCGATGACCGCTCCGCTCGTGGTGGTGATCGATAGGAACGGTTCGTCAAGGCGACGGCAGACCTGGACCACGGCGCCCGACAGGTCGGCGGGGACCGGGTAGTAGTTGCCGCGGTAGGACACCTGGCCCTGAGAAGTGACGGTTCTGCGGGCGTGGATTCGAGCCGGGAACGGCGTATCGGGCAGGTCGGTCAGCGCCGGTGCGTCGACTGCCGCGCCCGCGTTGCCGGCCGGGCGGCGGCGGCCGTCCATCCGACTGGCGAGCCGGTCGAGGCCGTCCTGAGCCGCCCAGAGGCCGATCCCGGCCGGCAGCGCGCGCCACCAGCGCCGAACGGCGCGGCGACCGGCCTCCTCCGCCTCGTCCTCCCGACCGGATCGAGCGGACCAGCCGGACCGCGCGGATCGACCAGGCGGGTCGGACCGGTCGGCCGGGCGGATGTCGACCTCGGCGCCGTAGTACCTGGCCGCCTCGGCGAAGGCCGGCGTCACCCTGCCGGTCGTCGGGCAGCACACGGCCGGCGTCCGGTCGAACTGCCAGCGCCCGGTGGTGCCGCCCATCCGCCGGAGCAGTTGGTCGACGGCCTCCAGCAGTTCGGGGAAGTCCGCACTCTCCGCCACTACTCCGCGCCAGTGGTCCCGGCCGGGCAGCGAGGCCGTCAGCAGGAGGGCGTGCTCCTCGTAGCCCCAGTGTGCGGGCGGGTCGGGCAGCCTCAGCCACTCGAACCGGACTGCCTCGTCCGACCGGTGGCGGGCGCTGCCGTCGCCCCGGTGCCGGTCGGGACGGCAGAGCTCGCAGGGCGGCCGGACCCGGTGCCTGCGCAGGGCGCGGGTGAAGGTCGAGTAGCCACCCGGATAGCCCAGCGCGAGCACCTCGTCGTACAGCACGGACGCCGGCAGGTGCGGGTCGTCCGCGAGGCGCTGCCGGGCGTAGGGCAGGAACCGGGAGAACTCGTCCTGGGCGGGGCTGCGGACCCCCGCGATCCGATCCCCGTCGAGGTAGGCCCTTACCGTCTTGCGGTCGCGCCCCAGGTGCCGGGCGATCGCCGAGATGGACCACCCCTGACGACGAAGTTCCCAAACATCCGAGTATTCCTCCTTGGTGAGCATCCGTTGCCCCTCACAGCCCTGACTGAAACCACATGCGGGTTCTCAATTGATGCCGAAGCCTCACGCGGCGGCAAATGTTACACGATGCCGGAAAGATCGAATAGGAGAAAGGGCGTACCTGCCCGTCCTCGCGCCGCTGGGGAATTTCGGTGAGCGGCGCGGGTGAGCAGTGTGGCCGTCGCAGGATTTGCGCCACCCCCCGCGCCACTGGGGAGATTCAGCGAGCACCGCCGGAAATTAATACGTAATGGTCCGCAATCCGGAAATCGGCTCCGGTGCCCCCTTGGGCGGGTGCCCCGCCGGTCGACCGCACGGCCCCGGGGCTTTCCTGATCGAGCGGCATCGGCTGTTCATGTCATTCCGGGTAATTTCGACGAGCATCGGGGATATCGAATATGGAAGGACGCCCGTCTGCCGCACATGCGGGGGCAGGGTGCCGTTCGTTGACGGGGGCATGAGTTCAATGCGCCAGCCAATGGCTTCACCGCCGTCGCAGCACGATCCGGTGACCAGTCTCGGAAAGTGGCTCTTCGTCCCGGACCGCCGGAATATCGCGGGCGACGTACGGGTCGGCTACCTGTCGTGCAACGGTGAACGGGTCGTCCTGCAGCACTGCTCGCGCCTGCTGGCCGACTTCGTGCGGACGATCCGTCAGCTGGAGGAGGACTTCGCCGCACGCTGCGGGGTCGATCCTGCCGGGGCCGGGTGCCATGTATGACCCTGCAGGGGAGTTCTTCCCCTCCTACGGGGCCACCGTCTACTACGGCCCCGAGGACTACCCGCGGGCCGCTCCCTATGACCATGCCTCCTACGAACATGCCCCCTATGACCATGCTTCCTACGAACGTGCTTCCTACGAACAGGGCGGCTGGGAGACCGAAGGTCTCTTCGTCCCCCATCCACGGGCCGCCGCCGACGACTTCGCGACGGTCGGCGCCAACCCCGTCGCCGCACCGGTGCCCCGGCACCGGCGGCGGGAACATCCGCGCACGGCGCCGTGGTCGGAGATCTTCAGCTCGCTGTTCGGAGTGCTCACCGCCGTGACGGTCACCGCCATGTGCCTGTTGGGGTGGACCCTCTCCTACCACCCGTTGCAGGACCTGGCGATCTCCCGGGTGCCGCGCGGGCTGTCGAGGCTGTGGCCGCTCATCGTCTACGGACCGTGGATCGTGGGCTGCCTGTCGGTGCTGCGCGCCGCGCTGGACGGGCGCCGGCCGCTGCACTCCTGGGTCGTGGTGGTGCTGTTCTCCAGCGTCGCGACCGGGCTGTGCATCGCCGACGTCTCGTGGACGGTCCCGGACGTGATCGTCGCCGGACTGCCGCCAGTCACCGCGGTCGTCTCGCTGCACCAACTGGTCCGTCAGCTCACGTCGGGCAAGGGCGCGCACCGGCCCGCGTACCGGCAGGCCGCGCACAAGTCGGCCCGCTGACGGGAGTCCCGACCGCGACGCCGCCGGTCCCGGGTGGAGGAAGACCCGGGACCGGCGGCGTGGCTGTTTGAGCGTGGCTCGGTCTGAGCGGTGGGCCGACGGCTCAGCCGACCGGCTTGACGAGCAGCAGTTCGGTGTTGTGGTCGACCGAGGCGCCGAGCTTCGCGGCCGGGGTCGCGTACGGGTCGTTGTACGAGAGCTCGCGGTACAGCGCGGCGAGGCCGGCGTCCGAGGTGTCGTCGAAGTCGGTCGCGTACGGGGCGGCGGACTCGATCAGGGTGGTGAAGAGGGAGACGGTGCCGTCGCCGTTGTCGGCGATCTCGATGATGCGGGCGTGCTGGGGGAAGTCGACGTGCGAGGCGGTGTTGATCTCCCAGAAGGAGCGCTCGGGCGCCGCGTGGCCGTGCGGGGTGATCCGGTTCTCGTGGGTGTGGCCGTTCACCCAGGCGAGGACGTTCGGGTACCGCTGGAGCAGGGCGACCAGCTCGTTGCCGTCGTGCCGCTTCTCGAAGATGTTGCGCGGGTCGGGCAGGAGGTTGCCCATGCTGGTGCTGGTGTGGTGGCTGAAGATCACGACCAGGTCGTTGCCCTTGCCGCCGCGCACCGGGTGCCCGTCGCCGTCGTACCAGTGGCCGCTGTGCGCCTGCAACGTCCGCTCCAGCCACTGCAGTTGGGCGGTGCCGAGCGAACCGTCCGCGAAGCCGGCCTGGTTGGTGGTGTCCAGGCTGATGCCGAGGACCCCGTCGGCGATGCGGAAGGTGTAGTAGAGCTTTCCGCTGTCGGCGGCGTCCGCCGTGAAGCCGTGGCCGACCGGGCCGGGGCCGGTGACGGCGGGGTCCAGGTGGGCCTTGGCGTACTCCTTGAGGGTGAACGGACGGCGGCGCTCGTCGGGGGTGATCCGGCGGACCGCGTTGCCGTCGGCCAGCAGCCTGCCCAGCAGCAGGGCGGCGCCGGCCGGGTCGCGCCGCAGCGCCTCCATGATCTTCGCCGCGTCGGCGTCGTTGCAGCCTTCGAGCTTGCGGTCGCCCGCGTACAGGGCGCCGAGCAGCCCGAGGTCGGGCAGTGTGCCCTCCAGGCTGTCGTCGTGGTTGCCGACCGTGCTGTACCACGGGACGTCGAGTCCGGGGGCGTCGAACGGACGGCCCGCCGCGCCGAGGAAGCCCGGCACCTGGGGGAAGCCCTTGGCCTTGTAGTCGTCGAGGAAGGAGCTCTCGGGGTTCCAGTACGTGTTGCTGCCCGAGTTCTGCACGCCCTCGTAGCGCGTCGGGTCACCGGTGTTCGGGGTGATCCGGCCGCCGCTCAGGACGTTCAGGTACCAGTCGAGCTCGATGTGCTCGTGGTTGTCGGTGTTGTCGCCGGTGGTCATCACCAGGTTGAACGGCTTGCCCGTGTACGGGCCCGCGGCCAGCGAGTTGACCCGCTCGACCAGGGAGGAGGCGCCGCGCACGGTCAGCGTCTCCTGCGGGCGGTGCGCGCTGTCGTTCCACCGGGCCAGGTACTCGAACCGCACCGGGGACTCGGTGTCCATCAGGTGCAGGTCGGTGAACTGGACGAACCCGGCGAGTGCGGTGCGCCGGTCGTCGCGCCCCGGCTGCGGCCCGGCCAGCTCGCCGCGGACCACCAGCGGCCAGCCGGGCCCGGCGGCGAGGCGCCGGTAGCCGGACGTGCCGGTGGGCGTGGCCACCTGTTCGAGCGTCGTTCCGTCGACCCGTACGGCGCGGGCCGCCGTCGCCGCCAGCGCGCGGTCGCGCTCGGCCGCCGAGGCGAACGTCCCACCGGCCAGGGACAGCGCGGCTCCGGCAGCGGTGGCGGAGACGCCGCCGACGAAGGCCCGTCTGGTCATTGCACGCATGGAAACCCCTCCTGACGGCCCGGCAGCAGCCCGGAGGTCTGCCCGGGACATATCGAACGACTGACCGACCCGGGTCGGCCTGGCGGATATTACCGGCTGGTATGTCAGGTCTGAAGCCCTGTGCACGAACGCGATGGAAACATTCGGTGACGGGCGCCGGTCGCCGTGGCGGTGTGGCCTGCCGACGCGTCAGGAGGGCCTGACGGCAGTGTGGTGACGGGGAATCAGCACGTTTGAACGGACGGTGACGGCCGGCAGGGGCGATGCCCGATCCGCAGTGGTGCCGTGGCTGGCGGGGGTGCGGTCGGCGGGGGTGTGGAGGCTCGGGGCCTGGTGACCGGCTCAGGCCGGACGGGAGGTGGCTGCCCGGAGGTCGTGGACCACGGCGGCGGCGCGGATGGGGGACACGCCCGCGGCGATGAGGGTGGCGATGGTGGCCTCGGTCCCGTCGTCCTGCCACTCGCCGAGGTTGACGCTCTCCAGCAGTGAGAAGGTCAGGCCCTGGAGGGCGGTGGCGAGGACCGGGGCGGGCAGGTGGCGGTGGAAGGCGCCGGTGGTCTGACCGTGCGCCAGGACGGCGGTGCAGTGCGCGGAGGCGGGGGCCAGCAGCTCGGCGAACCGCTCCTCGCCCAGATCGCGGCGCGCGAGTGCGAACAGCATCCGGTAGCGGTCACCGACCGGCCACAGCCGCAGCAGGAACCGCGCGAACGCCTCCTCGGCGCTCGCCGCCGGCAGGTCGGCGGCGGCGAGCGCGTCCCGCAGTGCGGCCGAGGCCTCCTCGCCGAGCGCGTCCAACAGGGCGGCGCGGCCGGGGAAGTGGCCGTAGACGGTACGGCGGACGACCCCCGCCGCGCGGGCGATCTCGTCCAGCGTCGCATCGGGCCGGGCGCCGAGCTCGCGCCGGGCGACCTCGAGGATGCGGGCCCGGTTGGAGCGGGCGTGGCTCCGCCGGGGAGCGCCGTCGGCGGGATCCGGCATGCCTGGAACCTCTCTGGAGACGCGGTGGACGCGGTCGTCCGGGCGTGGTCGTCGGGGGCTCAGCCTATGCGATCGGCGCCGGGGCCGGAGCCGTGTTTGCACGCCAATGTGCAAGTAGCTAATCTGCACACCAGTGTGCAAAAAACTCGTGTCGGAGCTCTCCCCTCCCGAAGGACCGGACCCATGTCTGTCTTCGCCTCCATGCCCGTCGACCGGATGAGCGGCCCCTACCCACGGCGCTGGTGGGCCCTGCTGGTGCTCTGCCTGAGCCTGCTGATCGTGGTGATGGCCAACACCTCGCTGACCGTCGCCGCCCCCGACATGACCCGTGACCTGGGGCTGGACAGCAGCCAGTTGCAGTGGGTGATCGACGGCTACACGGTGCCGTACGCCGCGCTGATGCTGCTGCTGGGCGCGGTCGGCGACCGGTACAGCCGCCGTGGCGGGCTGATCGCCGGACTGGTGGTCTTCGCCGCGGGCGCGGTGCTGGGCAGTACGGCGCACAGCGCGAACGCGGTGATCGCCGCCCGCGCGGTGATGGGCGTCGGCGCGGCCACCATCATGCCCGCCACCCTCTCCCTGCTGGTCGCTACCTTCCCGCGCGCCGAGCGGGTCCGCGCGATCACCGCCTGGACCGCCACCTCAGGACTCGCGGTCGCCGTCGGCCCGCTGGTCGCCGGCTGGCCGCTGGAGGGCCACGCCTGGGGCTCCACCTTCCTGATCAACATCCCGATCGCGCTCGTCGCGCTCGTCGCGGCCCTCTTCCTGGTACCGCCGTCCCGCGCCGAGCGGCGCGGCCGGCTCGACCTGGTCGGCGGACTGCTGTCGATCGTCACCGTCGGCTCGCTGGTCTACGCGATCATCGAGGGCCCGCACTTCGGCTGGGGCACCGGCCCGGTCACCGGGGCCGCGACCGCCGCGGTCGGCCTGCTGCTGTTCGTCGGCTGGGAGTTGAGGCACCCCCAGCCGCTGGTGAACGTCCGGATGTTCCGGGTCCGGTCGTTCAGCGGCTCGATGCTCGCCGTGCTGATGTTCTTCCTCGGGACCTTCGGAGCGCTCTACTACGCCACCCAGCACCTGCAGTTCGTCCTCGGCTACGGCCCGCTCGCCACCGGCGTCCGGCTGCTGCCGCTGGCCGGTGCCGTCTTCGCCGGCGCGGCGCTGACCGGCCTGGCCACGCCCCGGCTCGGCATGAAGCCGATGGTGGTGGCGGGCATGGCACTCGGCACGGCGGGCGTGCTGCTGCTCACCCGGATCGACGCCGGCTCCGGCTACGCCGACTTCCTCCCCTCCTTCCTGCTGCTCGGCTTCGCGATCGGGCTCAGCGTCGCCCCCTGCACCGACACCATCATGGGCCTGTTCCCGGAGAACGAACTCGGCGTCGGCGGCGGCCTCAACGACACCGCCCTCGAACTCGGCGGCTCGCTCGGCATCGCCGTCCTCGGCTCGATCCTCGCGACCACCTACCGCGGCAACCTCGCCGGCGCCGTCGGCAGTCACCTGCCGCCCGACGCCCTGCGCATCGCCCAGGACTCGGTCGGCGGCGCCCTCGCGGTGGCACAGCAGATCGCCGCCGACCCGGCCGGCGGACCGCAGCAGGCCGGGCAACTGGTCGCAGCCGCCCACCGCTCCTTCGCGGACGCCGTCGCCCACACCAGCCTGATCGGCGGCATCGTGATGGCCGTCGGCGCGGCGCTGGTCCTGCTGATCCTCCCCGCTCGCGACGCAAGCCGCCGACCGGTCGCGGGCGTTGCGGCTGCTGCCGGCGCGGGCGTTGCGACGGCCGCCGGGGGAGAGCCCGCCGAGCAGGTGCCGGTCGGCCGAGGCTAGGGCACCGGCCGGGCCGGTCCCGCAGCCGTCGGCTTCGCGCAGGTGCGCGTGTGCCCGCGGCTGCGGACCAGTAGTTCCCGTACTGCACGAGCACCACTCTGGCCCGAAGTCGCGAATCGCCGATGGCCAGGAGGGCGTTCCCGTCCTCTGAGGTCGGCTGCGGTGTCGGCGCGAACTCTCCTGCGGGCCGGCATGACCGAGGACGGGAGAATCCGCGACCACGTCTTCGTCCGGGGCGCATGGCGCGACTCGATCACCTACTCGATCCTGGAGCAGGAGTGGTCACCGATCGCCGGGTTGGTGATCGCCACCGACCACGGCGGCTGACCATGGGGTCAAGTCACGGCCTTCCAGAAGCAGTTCGAGGGAGCGGTCAGGAGCGGATTCCGGGGCCGAAGGGCGGATGGCCGATCCTTCGGCCGGTGGCGAACGGTGGGCCGGGAACGGGGCCGGGCGGGTTAGGTTCGGGAGTATGACTGATCGTCATGAGGTCGAGGCCGGCGGGGTCCGGCTGGCGTACCGGGTGTCCGGGCGGCCGGGGGCACCGGCGTTGGTGCTGCTGCACGCGCTGGGGGAGGATGCCACCGGCTGGGACGGTGTCGCGCCCGCTCTCGCGCGCCACTGGCGGGTGTACGCGCTGGATCTGCGCGGGCACGGGCGGAGCGGTCACCCGGGGGAGTACTCCCTGGAGTTGATGCGGGACGACGTGCTCGGCGTCCTGGACGCGCTGGGGCTGGATCGGGTGGACCTGGTCGGGCACTCGATGGGCGGGGTGGTGGCCTATCTGCTGGCCCAGGAGCACCCGCAGCGGATCCGGCGCCTGGTCCTGGAGGACGTGCCGCCGCCGTTCCCGCGTGAGCCGTCCACCCCGGCCCGGCCCGACGGGCCGACGGCCTTCGACTGGGCGGTGGTCCCGGCGGTCCGGGGTCAGCTCGACGATCCCGATCCGGCCTGGCTGGAGCGGATGGGGCGGATCACCGTGCCCACCCTGGTGGTGGCGGGCGGGTCCCGGAGCCATCTGCCGCAGGACCGGATCGCGGAGCTGGCCTGGCGGCTGCCGGACTGCCGGGTCGTCACCGTCGAGGCCGGGCACATGGTCCACAACGTGCTGCCCGACGAGTTCACGCGGGTGGTGGTGGCGTTCCTGCGGCCTGCGGTGGAGCAGGCCGCAGGCGGGTGAGCGCCGTGGCCACCGACTCTGGGCCTGCCCCAGCGCCGCTGTGTCACGGTCCGGGTGGGGTCGCAAGCCCTCGTCCATGACCATGCAGCGGGCAGCCGGCCCCGTGCTCCTTGCCCCGGCGCCGGCGCCGGCGCCGGCGCCGGCGAGGAACCGTTGCGGTCACCTGACCGTCGACGCTCGGTCCATCACCGTGGCGTCGGCGCTGCCGCACGGCTCCGGCGTCGACGCCGCTTGATCACGGACCACACCAGCGCGGCCTCGATCACCCAGGTGAACCCGACCACGCCCCAGTCCGCCGCTCCGACCCCCGGCTGGCCGGCCTCCCCCAGGACCATGAACACCGCGATGGCTCCCCAGAGCCACGCGACGGCGGTCAAGGCCGCCAGAGCGAACCGCTGGCCACGGCCGAACGGCTGCGCAGCACCGGTGGCAGGCACAGCGGCGGCAGGCGAGGCGGCGGAAGCACCCGTGGCAGTACCGGCGTTCGGAGCCGGCCGGGCAGCTCGGGCCGGCATCCGCACCACGGCGGCGGCCGGAACGGCCGCGTCGACGGTGGCGAGCGACTGGACGTCCACTGCGTAGCAGCCCGGCTCCAGTTCCAGTGCGATGCCGTCGGTACCGATCAGTCGCCGCCCGCCGTCCGGCCAGCTCAGCATGGCGGCACAGCTGTCGTAGCGCACCGTGATCGCCCCCTCGGCGTCGACCAGGCTGACGCCCTCGCTGCTGATCACCAGGTCCGGGCCGTCCTTCGCCCGCGAGCGGTGCCGCCTGCCCGCAACGGCCGAGGTCGAGGTGGTCGGTGCGGCGGTGTAACCCGCCCAGTCGGCCCGCCGCCCGAGCGGGGCGCGGAGCAGTCCGGCGGCCGGGGCCTGTCGGGCGATCGCGTGCACGTCCTGCGCGGTCACCGCCCAGAGCTCGGCGCGCAGTTCCTCGACCGAGCGCAGCGGCAGGCCGCTGAGCAGGTCCGCCGCATAGCGGTGCAGCCGTTCGGCGTCGGCATCGGGCAGCAGGTGCGCCTCGTCGGCTCTGCTCCGTATCGCGTCGAGGTCGTGCTGCGCGAGGCCGACCGCCTCCAGCCGGGCGAGTACGTCGATGAACCCGCCGAGGACCGCGTCCTGCTGTTCCGGCAGCGCATCGGCGAGGGCGGTGACGACGGACCAGCCGTCCCCGCGATGTGCACAGCCCGCGGTGGCGGTGTAGGAGTAGCCCCCCTCCTGCCGCAGCGTCCGGAAGAGCTCGCGCTCCAGGCCGGACGCGTACAGCGAGGTTGCCGCGCCATGCGGGAGCACGGCATCGAACAGCACCTGACCGGTACCGCCGGTGAAGTACGCGGGAGTTGTGGGCAGCGCCGAGGTTGCCGCCGGCACCGGCATCCGCGCGCCCGGGCGCAGCGGCAGCCGCAGGCCGGCCGGAACCCGCTCGCCCGCCACCCACAGTGCGGCGTTGCCGCGGGTGAACCAGGTGTCCGCCCACTGCTGGACCTCCTGCGGGCCGAGGCCGGTGATCCCCCACTCCGGATAGCTGACCAGGCCGTGCCCCTGTGCGCCGTACCGCCACAGACCCATGGCCTCGGCCGGACCGGTGGAGCGGCCGGTCTCCTCGGTCCGCAGGATGGCCTTCTCGGTCTCCAGCCGGTCCATCGGCAGCTGGGCGAGGGACTGGCAGACACCCAGCAGGAAGGAGCTGACGTCCTGTTCGGAGCCGTCCAGGTGGAAGTGGGTGTGCAGGTTCCCGGTCGCACCGTTGAAGTGGTAGTCGGCGACGCCCTGGCGGTGCAGGGCCAGGTGCTCGACGAGGTGGGTGATGCCGGTGCGGGCCAGCGTCTCGTCGGCCTGGCCGACCCGGAAGACCAGACCGGCGGAGAGCCGACCGGCGCGTTGGGCGAAGACGGCGGGAACCCCGTCGATCTCGAAGTGGTGGATCACGGCTCAGCCCTTCGCCAGTGCGCGTTCGCGGTGCTCGATGAAGTTCGCTCGGGCGTCGCCGGGCAGGTAGTCCCAGGGGAAGCGGCTCGCGAATCCCCCGGTCGCGCCGAAGTGCCGTGCAGCCTGGGGGAGTTCACCTGCCAGAGAGGTGGCCATGGCGAACTCGCCGTGCACGGCGACGATTCCGTAGCGGGCCCGGCAGGCGGGGTGCAGCACCGACCGGTGGGCGGCGTCGGCCAGTTCCGCGCGGACGTGCGGCTGCCGCAGGTACTCCGCGCCCTTCTCGCCGCGCCCGAGGTCCAGCCAGCGCTCGATGTGGTACTCGGCCAGCAGTGCACCGCTGAGCGCGCCGTCGGGCGCGTTTGCCAGGCACTCGCGGGCGAAGGCGTACGCCTCCTCCCACGTTCCGCCCCACTTGGGCAGCAGCTGTTGGAGCCGGCGGCTCTGCGCCACGAAGTGGTGCGGGTGGTGTGCGGTGAGTCGCCGGTACCGGCGCCGGGACTCGCTCCGGCCGAGGGACAGCCCCATGGCGACGGTCAGCCTGGCGGACCAGGCGAGCGCGAAGTCGGGCCGGTGTGCGGTGACCTTGATGAGCAACTGCTCGGCGTGGTTGAGATGTTCGCGGAACAGCGCCCACTGGTCCGCGGTCACGTCCTTGGCGCGGGAGCTGGTGCGAGCCTGCCAGCCGAGGATGATCCGGCGGTTCGCCAGCAGAGTGGCGGCCAGCGGATCGGCGTCCTGCCGGACGACATGGGCGAGGAACTGCTCCACGCCCGGGACCTCGCCCACGATGCCGGCGGCCACACAGCGGCCGTGCTCGTCGGTCAGCCGTCCGAACAGCTCGCGCAGGCCGGGCCAGTCCCCGGCCTCGGCCAGTCGCCGGACCGAGGCGAGTTCGGGCAGACCGGCGACCGGGTCGAAATCGGGGGCGGGGAGTGCAGCGGCTGGGGGCATGACGGCGATCCTAGATCTGCGACATCACAGCTGGTCAGCGCCGCTTCGGCGAGACTCCGGTCGAACTCAGACACATTCGGGCAAATGTGCGGCAGTTATGGGCAAAGATTTTCGGAATGGCAACCTCCGCTTGACTTGCCTGCGGGATGCCCCCCCTAGACTCCCCATATCTGAACGCACATCAGTGCGAGACAAGTACAAGGATCATCATGCAGAACAGACGTCGGCAGCAGCTGCTCGAAATCGCCGCCCCCCTGCTCACAGAGGGAGAGCGGGTCGAACTCACCGACATGGCGAACATCGGCTCGGTCTCGGTCAAGCGCCAGGTGCTCACTACCGCCCTGGTCGGTGCCCTCACCGCAGGGACGGTCATCGCCACCGTCCAGCCGCGCCCGATGTACTGGGTGCTCACGGACCAGCGCCTGCTGTTCTTCGACGGAAAGACCGCCACCGGCAAGCCCGGAAAGCTGCTGATGGTGCTGCCGCGCGAGATCGTCACCGCGACGCCGCTGAGCAAGGCGCTGCTCGGCCTGGGGCTGAAGACCGTGCTCAGTGTCCAGGGGCACGACAAGGGCCTGAAGATGGTCTTCCCGCCGGCCGCCAAGTCCGCCGGCCGCGAGTTCATCACCCGTATCCCGCCCACGCTCTAAAGCTCTGCCCGGGTCGGCCGTCGCGGGCGAAGAACGCCCGCGCGGCCGTCCTCCGCTTTACCCGGGGATTGAGATGAACGGCGTACGGAGCGGTATTTGACGATTGGTCAACCAATGGCCCGGCCCCCACTGCAGTAGGAGTACGGACCAGGGGGGACCGCCCGGCAACCAGGTCCCCGGCGTGCCCGGCTGCTGAGGCCCTGAGCCGGGCGGTGCGGGCGGGCGGTAGTCCGGTTCGGCCGCGGTGCGTGCACGCGGACGCACCGCCGCCCGGTGCCGTTCGGGCCGGTCAGCTCCGGCGGTCGAAGAAGACCTGTCGGTCGAAGGCACCCTGGACGAGGAGACGTTCTGGCGCACCGTCGCCGAATGCGTCGCCGACTACCGCGACTCGGTCCCGCACCTGGCCGAACGGTTCGCGACGTACGACCCGTTCGTCGCGGAGTCCCGCTCTCCTGCCTCAACCGGCTGCAACTGCGCAACAACCGGCAGATGGTCGACCTCGCCGACCCGTCCGGCGCCCTCCAACTGGTCGGCACGCTGCGGAACCCCATCGCGCGGTTCGCCCGGCTGCCGTGACGCCGACGGACGAGGCCGGCCGAGTCGTTGCTCGGGCGGGAGCCGTGGCGGTGCGGCTTCCGGCCCGGTGGCTGATCCTCGGGGTGATCTGCCTCGCCCAGTTCGCGGTGGTGCTCGACAACACCGTCCTGAACGTGGCGATCCCCTCCCTGACCCGGGACCTGGACGGGACCACCGCCCACACCGACCGGGACCGGACCGCCGTCACGGACGCCTTCGCCGCCGGGATCACCGCCGGCCAACTCGTCGGCGCCGCAGCCGTCCTGGCCGGCGGCTGCCTCGCAGCCCTGCTGCTCCGCCGCGCGGAACGGCGGGAGACGGGCACCTGACGGCGGCTCCCCGCACTGCGCCACCCGGGACCGGACCCGGACACTCGTCGCCCGTGCCGGGACCTGACGGGGGACCGGGGGTGCGAATCCCGACAACCGGGGGTCTCACCCCCGCCGGGTGGAACCGGCGGACGGACGCCGCCTCTCCTGCCGGAGGCGCCGGCTTCCGCGACCTCCTCGGGCCCCGCTGCCTCCAGCACGTTCACGTAGGCTCCGGGCATGACGGTCGGGGCGGATGTCGGGGTGGATGCACGCGAGTTGTACGAGGCACTGCTGGAGCACGAGGGGAAGGCGACCTACCAGGCGGTGGTCGTGCCGTGGCTCGACCGGGCCCGGGGCGGCTACCGCGACCGGCTGGCCACGGCGGCCGAGTACAGCTCCTGGTGGACGGAGCAGGAGACGGTTCCTGACGGCCAGGGACTCCGCCGGGAGCTCTACGCCCTGAGCCGGGTCAGTGACCTGCTGCTGCCGGCTCTCCGGCCTCCCGCCGACGAGGCCGGTTCCCCGGACCCGTGGTGCGGGCTGCCGGAGCACGAGTACCTCGGCCTGTTCACCTCGCTCGGCATGACGCCGTTCGAGGGCGGCACCTTCGACCCGTTCCTCCACGAGATCGTCGAGGTCGAGCAGGCCGAGGACCCGCAGGCTCCGATCGAGCTCACCGAGTCCGTCCGGCCCGGTCTGATGCTGGGCCAACTGCTGTTCGGCCGGGCGGGCGTCCGAGTCCGCGCCGGCGTTCGGCACGCCCGGCGCGGCGTCGCCGACCGCTCGCCGCTGTACTGGACCTTTCGGCGCAGCCACCGGCCGACGGTCGACCTGTCGCAGGGATGGGGTCACAACTCGCAGTGGCGCACCGAATTCCGCCTCGACTACCGGACCCCGACCGCCGATCGGCTCAACGTGACGGCGGACCGCGAGATCGACGGCAGCCCGGACCTCAGCCCGGACCACCCGGCCAATCTCAGCCCGGAGGAGAGACTCCTGACGCCCGACGAGCGGCGCGAGCTGCTGCGGCACCGCTGTCTCCTGCGGCCACCCGAGGCCGCCGAGGCACTAGCCGGAATACCCGGCTGGGAACGCGACCTGATGCCCTTCGACTGGCGGCTGCCGGAATCCGAGGGGGGTATGCACAATGTCCCCACCTGGACTCGGTAGCGGTGACAAGGCAATGTCCAGTTAAACTTTCCGATGTAGGTTGGTAAGGTTTCCAGGGGGAGAGGCGCGCGATGGCTGACGGTCAGTTCGACATCAAGCCGTGGGAACTCCAGGGTGAGGGGCGGGAGTTCGAGAGCATCTCGAACGACTTCGCGCGGGCCTCGATGGCTCTCTCCAGTGGCCTGGAGGCACTCGGTGAACCCTGGGGCGACGACCAGATCGGTGAGTACTTCGGCACCGTGTACACGGGTGCGCGGGACGGGATCATCGAGTCGATGGACCACCTGTCGGAGCAGATCGGCAAGATCGGTGACGGTCTCCAGCAGATGGCGGACGCGGTCAGCCGGACGGACGAGCAGCTGAGCGCCGGGCTGGACCAGGTGTACTGACGGGCGCCACCGGGCCGGCCTGGGCGCGGCATCCGGTGGACGGTATTTCGCTGGCGGGGAGCAGGGGGAGTAGCGCGTGTCGATGATGCTGCCGGGCGAGTTGGTCTGGGTGCTGGAGATGCTGGGCTTCGACTGGCCCCACGCGGACGAGGACAAGCTGCAGGAAGCGGCGGCCGTCTGGCGGCAGTTCGGTGAGGAGGTCGACCGGCTGCGCGAGCGCGGGACCAGTTCCGCGCAGCGCGTGACGGGCGACAACTCGGGCAAGGAGATCGACGCCTTCGCCGAGATGTGGCGCAAGTTCGACAACGGCGGCGGCTATCTCCACGACGCCAAGGCCGCTGCGGACCTGATGGCCACCGCGCTGGAGGCCGCCGCGATCGCCACCATCGCCGGCAAGGTCGCGGTCATCGCCCAGCTGATCGCACTCGCCGTCGAGATCATCGCGGCCCAGGCGGCCGCGCCGTTCACCTTCGGCCTGTCGGAGGTCGGGGTCATCGGGGCGACCCAGGCGACCAGGCTGATCGTCCGGAAGATCCTGGCCGAGCTGCGCAAGGCTCTGGTGGAGACGCTGCTGGAGACCTTGAAGGAGCCGGTGGTCCAGGCTCTGGAGGCGATGGTCAGCGAGTTCGTCAAGCAGGGCGTCAAGATGAACTTCGGCGCACAGCAGGGCTTCGACGTCGGTGCGATCGGCGGCGCCGGGGTGAAGGCGGCCAAGGACTCGGTGAAGGACATGCCGCAGTCCTTCGGGGAGGGCCTGCGGGACTCGCTGGTGTCCGGCGCGGCGGGGAAGGCCAAGCACCACCTGTCGGGCGGCGGCAGCGAGGGTCACGGCGGCGGGCACTCGGGTGACGAGAACAGCGGCAGCGACGGCGGGCACAGCGGGCACGGGGGTTCGGGCGGTACCGGTACCGGTACCCGGGGTGACCACGGTTCCGGTGGCGGCACCGGGGGTGGTGAGCACGGCGGTGGCGGTTCCGGGGGTGGCACGGGGAGTGCCGGACACGCCGGTGGCAGTGGCAGTAGCAGTGGCGGGGCGGGGCATGCAGGGGGTTCGGGAGGGTCTGGCTCCTCGCACACCGGGGGATCCTCGGAGGGTCCGGCCGGTGGGGGTTCCGCGCACACCTCCTCGGCGTCGGTGCCTACGGGCGGCGAGGGTTCCGGCGTGCATACCGGCACGGGCGGGAGCGGGAGCGGTGGCGGTGAGCACGGTTCGAGCGTTCCGCGTCCGCGTGCCGACCAGGGGCCAGCGTCGGACCCGTTCGGTACGCGTGTACACAACTCGCCCGCGCCTGACCATGGTTCGGAAGGTTCTGGTTCTGGTTCGGGCGGCGGCCACGCCGGTGGGGCGCCGCAGCCGTCGCACCACGGTGACGCCGGTACATCGGTGAACTCCGCCCCGGGCGGCCCCCACGGGGGCCAGGGCACGGGACAGAGCCATGGGCAGGACGCGCCGCAGCACGGCGGCGGTTCGGCCGGGCATTCGCCTGAGGGCCTGCCGGTTGGTGGGCAGCATCAGGGTCCGGTGGAGCATGGTGGTGGGTCGCCGGTTGGTGGGCAGCATCAGGGTCCGGTGGAGCATGGTGGTGGGTCGCCGGTTGGTGGGCAGCATCAGGGTCCGGCGGATCACGGTGGTGGGTCGCCGGTTGGTGGGCAGCATCAGGGTCCGGCGGATCACGGTGGTGGGTCGCCGGTTGGTGGGCAGCGGCACGGTGACTCGGGGACGTCGGTCGACTCGACGCCGCACGAGCCCCACCAGGGGCAGGGGCCGGCGGAGCACGGTGGCCCCTCCGGTCATAGGCCTGAGCACTCGGGCGGCGGGTCCTCGTCACCGAGCCACAACCAGCCTTCCCCGGATCGGACTTCGCCCGGCGACCACACCGGTGGCGGACACCACGCCGAGCAGACCGGGACGGACCGGCCGTCCGACCACGCTGCCGACCGTCCCAACGACCGCCCGGATGACCGCCCGGATGACCGCCCGGATGACCGCCCCAACGAGCGCCCCAACGAGCGCCCCAACGACCGGCCCAGCGATCGGCCTGCCGAGCCGCGTGGTGATCAGGGCGGCGCGCCGACCACGGGTCCGGTGCACGGTTCCGGTACGCCCGGTGGTTTCTCCACCGGTCCTGTCCACGCCTCCGGCGGGGCGGGCGGCTTCGCCACGGGCCCGGTCCGTGGCCACGACGGCGGGACTCCGCAGCCGACGCACCGCCAGGACGGTCCGTCCGGCGCGCCGCAACACGACGGGAAGCCCGAGGGTCCGGCCCACACCGACACCGCGTCCGTCGGCACCATGGAGCGTCCGACCGACACCACACCGCACCCCGCTGCGGACACCTCGTCGACCCCGCCGCCCCGGCAGGACGGCAACCCCGCCACGCCGCCGCCCGTCGGTGGCATGCCGCACCCGGCGGGCGGTGTCCCGACCGCCGGTGGCGCCGCGCCGACCGGTGCTGCTCCCTCGCGGGTGCCGCGTCCGGCCGACGGGGGTGCGGGCCCCGAGCGTGGCGCGCAGCCGGGGAGTACGGGGCCGGTCCGTCCGTCCCATACGCCGTCGGAGGGTGGCGGCAGTGGCATCCCGGCCCGTCCGGCCCGCGAGACGGGCCCGGCGGGCTCGGGACCGGGGCGCCCGCCCCGCTCGTCTGCCGACACCCCGTCAGCGAACCCGCACCGCCCGGACTCCCGTACACCGGACTCCCGTACGCCGGACTCCCGTACGCCGGACTCCCGTACGCCGGACCACCGTGCGCCCGAACAGTCCACCCCGCACCACCAGGACGACCGTCCCAAGGCGGCCGACCACACCCCTGACCACAAGACCCCCGACCACAAGGCGCCGGACCACACTCCGCAGGACCACGCGCCCAAGGACCACACTCCCAACGACCACACTCCGCAGGAGCACCAGGCCCCCGCGCACGACACTCCTGCGCACGACGCCCCCGCGCACGACCGCGCGCTGTCCGACAGCCGCCCGCACGACACCCCGGGCGGGCTGGCGCCGGTCGAACCGCACCACCAGCACGAGCTGGAGAGCCGGATCCCGCGCAACCCGGACGGCACTCCGCAGCGTCACCCGGACCCGCACGGCGACTGGCCGGGTGCGGTCAACGGTGACGGCCACCGCCAGCCGGGCCGCAACAACAACTGCCTCGACGTCGCGCTCTCCACCGCCGACACCTACAGCGGCCACCCGACCGCCGCCGCGCCCCGCAGCCACGACGCCGGCGAGCACGGCGGACGCGACCGTGCCGAGCACCAACTCGGCGCGCCCTTCCGCGACCTGGGCAACGGACAGCAGGCGTACCACCACCTGGAGGACCAGCTCCACAAGTCGGGTCACGGTTCGCAGGCCGTCATCATCACCCAGGACGCCCACGGCCGCGCCCACGCCTGGAACGCCGTCAACCACAACGGCAAGATCACCTACCTCGACAACCAGACCGGCGCCCGCAGCGACCACCCGATCCACGACGGCAAGCACGGCGTCTGGGCCATCCCCCTCGACCCCAACCGCCACCCACTCCCGAACTCCAGCCACCCGTCCACCGGCCACCCGTCGGACCACCCGACCGGCCGCACCACCCAGCCCGACGAGCAGCAGCACCGCCGCCCGGCGGACCCGGCCGGAGAGAAGCGCCCTCATGAGGGCGGTGACGACCAGCAGCACAAGAAGGTGCACACGGAGTCGTCCGGCGACCCCAAACACGAGGCGGAGCACGACGGCAGCGCCGACCACGCCCCGGGTGACAAGGGCAAGGGCAAGGCCACGGACACCGAGCACCCGCGCCACGGTGACGAGCAGGGCACGGATCACCTGGAGCGGGGGGTGCATCCGGACGCGGAGCAGAAGAGGCTGCGCGAGGAGAACCCGGTCCGGTCCGTGGAGATGGACCACGTCTACAAGCAGCTCGACCGCTGGGCCGAGGAGAACCCGCAGCACCTGGCCAAGCTGCTCCAGCGCACCGAGGGCCCCGACGGTCACACGTTCAAGAAGAGCGAGCTGGAGAACGCGCTGCCCGGCTTCCGCGACATGCACCCCGGCGAGCAGGGCGCGGTGGTGGCGGCGCTCGGCCGGATGAGCCACTCGTTCCACGAGCAGCACGGTGTCGGGGCGAGCCCGGAGCACCGGCAGTTCCCCTACGCCGAGTCGGACAAGGCCGGCCACGACGGCAAGGACTCGAAGGGCAACGACCTGCCGGGGGGTGCCAAGGACGAGAAGTCCCGTGGTGCGGCGGACCACTCGGAGACCAAGACGGACAAGGCGCTCACCGGGCAGAAGGGCGTCCGGGACGCGATCAAGTCCGGATTCAAGACCTCGAAGGTGACCACCGCGGTCGAGAAGGCGGGGCCGCACCGGCCCGACTTCACGGAGAAGAACTACGCGGTGGTGGAGGTCCACGACAGGAAGACCGGCGAGGTGCACTACGTGGTGGAGAGCTCGGTGCCGCCGTCCTCCGACCGTAAGGGCGTCACGCCGCTGCATTCGGAGCCGCACCTCGGCAACTGGGTCGCCAAGCTCAACGACGAGCACGGGGCGGCCGACAAGAGGTACGACGTGGTGAGCCTCTACACCGAGCGGGAGCCGTGCGGGCGGGGCCCGGGGCACGGTCACTGCTCGGACTATCTGTCGTCGAACTACAAGGGCGTTCCCATCTACTACGCCACCGGCTACCGCAAGGGCGAGATGCCCGACTACCCGGTCATGGAGCGGCCGGCTGCCGCGCCGAAGAACGCCGACGCAGCTGCCAAGGCGGAGGCCAAGGCGAAGATGGACGAGTACGACGCACAGAAGAAGGCGTACGAGAAGGCGTGGCTCAAGGCGAAGAAGGGCATGGACGCCGACCTCAGGCAGCACGTCGCCCAGGTGGGCAGTGCCTGGGCGAAGGCCCAGAAGAACGGGCTCGGCCACGGGGCCACGGCGGTGCAGCCGCAGTCGGCGCCGGGTCCGAGCCTGCCCTCCCAGCTCGGTCAGCTGAACCTCGACGATAATTCGATGGATGTGGACTGATGACCTGGTGGGCATGGACGTGGACGAGGACGGAGAACCCGCGTGAGTCGTGACGAGGCCGTGCTGGCCGCAGCCGTCGAGGAGGCCCGAGGCTGGCTGACCGGCCCGGAACGGGCGGGACGGCTGTATGTCGGGGGGGTGTCGGGAGCGGCGCAGGCCGGGAGGACCGCACTGCTGGAGGCGCTTCGGGCGGAGTTCCCCGAGGCGCTCTACCTGGATGCGGGCGGCCTGAGCGCGGAGGGGCTGGTCCGGGGCCTGGTCGAGCAGCTGGATCCGGCGCAGCAGAACGGCCTGGACAGCCTCGACGACCTCGAACGCCTCTTCCGGAGCGACAAGGAGCCCCGGATCGTCCTGGTGGCCAACACCCAGTGGGCGGGGGCCCTGAGCACCAGCGGCGAGCCCGCCCGGGTCGCCGAGGTGCTGACCGCGCTCGGGTACGCCCGGGAGCGTGCCCCGTTCAAACTGATCACCGAGGTGGCGTCGGTACCGCAGTCGCCGCCGGCGGGCTGCCGGGTGATCGAACTGCCGGGCAGCTCGCGGTCGGAGATCGCCGAGTCCGTGCGGCAGGGGCTCCCGCCGCGTGCCGTCCTGGCCCTGCGGGCGCTGGCCCATGCCCAACTCCGTGCCGTGCCGGTCGAGGCGTGGGCGGCGCTGTGCCGCGCGGCCGAGGTCGAGGTGGCCGAGGACGAGCTGCTCGGCTGGGCCGACGAGCTTCCCTGGCTGTCCGTCACCGCAGCCGGGCTGATCGGCTTCCGTTCGGCCGCCGTCGCTCCGGCGCTGCGGGAACTGCCGGGAACCGCAAGCGAGTCGGTGCACCGGCGGATGGCAGCCGCGCTGCAGAGCGGCACCCCGGCGGACTGGGCGAGCCGATCGCTGCCCGGCCACGCGGCGGCGGCCGGCAGCTTCGACGACCTGCTGGCCGACCCCGCCGTCCTCGCCCGGATTCCGCAGGAAGCGCTGCTGGAGGGCTTCGGCGCCGGCTACCCGGCCGGCATCGCCCAGGGCACCCACGCCGCAGCCCTGCACTACCTGGCCGGCTGCGGTCCGGCGGGCGTGTCGCACGGCGAGTGGGTCGCCTGGCTGAGCCACGACGCCTTCACCCGGGGCCGGTTCGAGCGGGCGGCGCAGCTCGCCGAGGCTTCGCCCGAACCGCTGCCGTTCACCACGGTCTGGTCCCACTGGCGGGCCTCCGGCGACTTCACCCGGCCCGCAGCCGGGCTCACCACCGAGCCCATCGGCGTCGCGGCCGTGTCCTGGGCAGGCAGCCCGGCGGTGTTCGCCGAGGACGAGGACGGCAACGCGCTGGTCCGGGCCGCCGCCACCGGAGAGCTGCTGGCCGGTCCGCTGGCGGCCGAGGAGGAACCGGACGAGCTCGAACTGCTCCCCGAGGACTCCCCGGCCGCACCGCGCTGGCTGATCGAGGCGGACGGACAGGACGCCGAGGTCTTCGATGCCGGGGACGGCCGCCGCCTCGGCGTCCTCCGCCACCCCGGCACTGGGCAGTTCGGCGTGGTGGGCGACCTCGTGGTGGTGGCGGGCAGCCAGGGGACCTGCGCGTTGCGGATCGAACCCTCCCGGCTCCGCCAGGAGCCGGGCCGCCGGCCGACGCTGTCGGCTCTCCCCTACGGCGAGGTCCTGGCGAGGCCGTACGAAGGCGCGGAGCGTGAGGACACCCGTGCCCTGCTGGAGCGGGTCTTCGGTCCGGAGGACGTCCACCGCCTGCGGCCGGCGGACGTCCCGGCGGGAGTGGGGCACGAGCCGACCCGGCGGGTGCTGACCGAGGTCGGCGTACCCGAGGTGGCGGGGCTGATCGGCCTCTGGCTGGACCCGCTGACCGCCGAGGGCCTCGGGCCGCGGCCCTGGGAGTCGGTCGAGGAGGCGCAACAGCCCGACGGCAGTGGACCGTTCTACTCCCTCGGGGAGTGGATGGGCTGCCCGCTGCTGCTCGACGGTGCCGACGGCAGGGTGCTGCGGATGCTGCCCGCCGATGCCTCGGAGTGGCAGCACCCTCGGGAACCGCTGGTCGGCACCGACCTCCGCTCGTTCCTCACGATGGTCGCGCTGGAGTCCTGGTACCTGGACGTCCACCGCGCCTACCGCGGCCCCGACCAGGACGAGGTACTCGCCGAACTGAGGCTCCGGCTGGCCGGGGTCGACCCCGAGGCGGCGGCCCGCGACTGCTGGGAGTACGCCCTGGAACCGGACAACTGGGGCTGAGCACCGACCGGATCGGGGCTCGGGCGGGGTGGACCCGGCAGCGGCCGGCGGCACTGCGACCGTGGAGCGCCGCAACCGACCGCCCCGGTCCGGTGAACCGGTCCGGCGGATCGGACCGGGACCGGCCGGTACCGCCACGGGCCCGAACACCCCGCCTGCGCCGAGGATCCCGGCACAACCCCCGGCCCCCTGACTCTGGAGACTGCGACGTGACCGACCTGACCACCTACCAGCCGCACCCGTTCATCGGCGGGCGGGCGGCCGCCCTGCGCGAGTTGGCGGGCTGGCGGGCCGGGGGAGCGGGTGCGCCCGAGGTGGTTCTGGTGACGGGAGACCCGGGCAGCGGACGATCGCGTCTGCTGACCGGCTTCCTGATGCTGTGCGAGCCCTCCTACCGGGAGCAGTTCGACCTGGCGGCCCTCGATCCGACCACGGTGCCGCCCGCGGGGCCGACCGCGCCGATGGTCTTCGACGCGACCGGGCTGAGCGCCGTCCAGCTCCTGTGGGCGGTGGCCGACGAACTGGGCCTCGCCGCCGAGCGCACCGAGGAGCTGTACCGGTCGCTGGCCGAACCGAGGGCGGAGGCCGTCTCGTTGGTGGTCGCCGACGTGGACCGGGCCGGGGTGCTGCGGGCGACGGAGGAGGCGGCCAGGGTCGCCGCCGAGGTCCTGCGCCCGCTCGCGCTCGCGCCGGGCGTCCGGCTGCTCGCCGAGGTGCCGCGCGCGCAGGCGCAGTGGCTGATGGGCGAGCTGCCCGCCGGGCTCGCGGTGCTGGTCGACCTCGACCGGGCCCCTTGGGCGGACGAGGAGGCGCTGGCGCTGCAGTCCGAGTTCGCCACCGCCGGACTGGGGGTGGATCCGGTCGGCCTTGCCCGTCAGGCCCGGAGCCCGCTGGTGGTCCAGCTCGCCGCGCGCTCGCTGGGGGCGGTGCCGCCGGGCGGTCCCGTGCCACCTCCCGGCAGCGTCGGCGACGTGCTCGACCTGCACGCCGAGCGCTGCGGGATGAACGAGCTGACGCTCCGCCGGCTGCTGGCACCGCTCGCCCTCACGGGGCCGGGCGGAGCGCTGCCGTTCGGTCTCTGGGGTCGGCTCGCCTCGGCGGTGGCGGGGAAGGACATGTCCCCGGCACTGGCGGACGGGCAGCTGCTCCTGCTGCCCTTCATCGAACTGGTCGGCGAGGACGAGGAGTCGGCGGTCCGGATCGTCCACCCCGCGGTCGCGGACGAGGTGCGCGAGCGTTTCGGCAGTGCCGTCCGGGAGGCGCAGCGGCGGATGGTCCAGGCGCTGCTGGCGACTCTTCCCGAAGGCGGTGCCGACCGGTGGGAGGCCGCCGCGCCGTATGTCCGCGAGCAGTTGGCCGGGCACGCGCTGGACGGCGGGGTGCTGCCCGAACTCCTGGCCGACCCGGGCTTCCTGCTGCACGCCGACCAGGTGTCGCTGCGGGCGGCGGTGGAGCACCTGGTGGCGGCCGGTACCGAACTGCCCGCGCAGGCCCGGACCTGGCTCCGCCTGGCGCCGCTGTTCACCCGCAACGAGGCCGGCCCGGACCTGCGGGCCGCGCTGCTGGAGCACGCCCTCCGCCAGGACGGCCTGCCGGCCACGGAGTTCGGCCCGGACCTGCCCTGGCGCACGCTCTGGGCCCGCCCGCTCCCGGGGGTCACGGCCGTCACGGCCGCGCTCACCCCGGAAGGCACGACCGCGCTGGTGGCCGTCGTCCCGGGCACCGGAGCACCGACCGCCGAGGACGCCACGGCCGGGCTGGCCGCGTTCGACGCGCTCACGGGTGCGCCGCTCCCCACCGCCCCGGACACGTTGACCCGCCCGAGCGGCGAACAGCGGGCCTCGACCGGTCTGGCGCTCAGCATCGGCGGCGACTACCTGCGGGTCTGGCGCCTGGACGGCGACGGGGCAGCCGGCGAACAGGTGGCCGCGTTCCTCTCGGCGGAGCCCCTCGCGGGTGCGGACCTGACCCCGGACGGTGTCCTGGTGCTGGCCGACACCCGAGGCGTCAGCGCCCTGCGCCTGACGGCCGCCACGGCGGCGACCGAGCGCTGACCACGGGGGCCGGCTGACCCGACTCCAGGCTGACCCGACCCCGGGGTGAGCCGCCGAATATTCTTGATCATCCATCCGGCTCTTAAGGAGAGCGACCGCGTGACGACCCGTGAGCAGGCGATCGAGGCGGCCCAGCAGTGGATCAACGGTGGGCGGCCGGAGGAGGAGTG
>NZ_JYJF01000669.1 GCF_000955975.1 Saccharothrix sp. ST-888 | reverse complement strand
TCCGACACGGACCTGATTGTTCTTTTGTTCCCGCGGATGAGTGTGCAGGCTGTTGCCGGTGGGGACGTGTCTGTTGTTGCCATGGCCTCCGGGCGCGGTAACCACGCTGGGCCAGGATGGCGCGGTCGGCGGTGTTGAGCATCCAGGCGATGGCGTCGACGGCCGGACGGGCTGCGGGATGGGTGAGTACGGCGTCGATGTTGGCGGTGGTCGACGGGGGGCGGGGACGCAGCGTCTTGGGGACGACCGGTAGTGGTGTGCCGGCGGCCAGGGCGAAGCTGGCGGCGAGGTGGCGCAGGTCGTGCAGGGCGATGCGGGGGACGCCGGCCTTGTCGCAGAG
>NZ_JYJF01000668.1 GCF_000955975.1 Saccharothrix sp. ST-888 | reverse complement strand
CGGCGGTGGCGCCCGCCTACCGGCATTGCGGCCCGGTGAGGCGCCCAACCGCCTGGAGGGGCGGCCTGACTGGCAGGCGGGGGCGGTGGGAGCCCGGCCCGCGCGCGACGGGGGGGCGGACCGGTGTGCGGTGCGGGGGGGACGCGTGCCTGAGCAGCCGGGCCTCGGGGCGGGGGGGGGCGGGGCGGGGGGCGGGGGGGCGGTGCGGGGGCGACTGGGGGGGGGGCCGGGGGGGGGGGGGCAGGGTGGGCGGCCGGGCGGTCGGGGGGGCGGGGAAACCCGGCGCCGGGCGGGGCGGCCTGAGGTCGCACCTGGAGGAGCAGCGCGCGGCCCTGGACGG
>NZ_JYJF01000667.1 GCF_000955975.1 Saccharothrix sp. ST-888 | reverse complement strand
GGGCCGGGGCCGGGTCGAGGCCCGTTCCAGTCGGCATCACCAGTCCGCTCGTTGTCGGCCGGGTGCGCGGACGGGCGCCGGGCGGGGTCGCCCGCCGCCGGCGCCCCGGCGCGTGCGGCACTAGCTGCGCGGGCCGCCCCCGGCGGACCCCCGGGGCCGCAGGCGCTCAAACCGACCGCGGCCCCCGCCGACAGGCCGAGAAACCGCAGCCGCCCGGGGCCCGACCCCCGACGCTCGCCCATGCGCGTCTCCCGACTCCGTATAACCGTGGCGCCCCGCGCGGTCCGCACTCCGGGGCCACCGTTACGCATCAAACAACCGCCCGGACGTCAGAGCATCCC
>NZ_JYJF01000666.1 GCF_000955975.1 Saccharothrix sp. ST-888 | reverse complement strand
GTCGGTGGGATGCTGTGGCGGGTCCCGGTGTCACCGGGGCGCTTGACGTGGTAGCTGTTGTGTCGGGCGCGTTTGACGACTCTTGGATAACTGCGGTTGCGGCGTTGCGGGTTGAGGTTTCTGAGGTGAGTGATGTTGTGACGTATAGCGTCAACGACACGGCCTTGGTGGTAAGGGGGAAAAGGCCGCCGGCCTCGCGGTGACGTGGAGGCGGACGAAACGCACGGTGCGGGTGAACTTGACCAGGTCGGGGTCAATCGTGGCGCTGGTGGCGGCAAGGCAGTTGAAGGCGCTGATCGCGTCGTGGGCGCGGAGGTAGCCGTAAATCTCCCGGAGGATGA
>NZ_JYJF01000665.1 GCF_000955975.1 Saccharothrix sp. ST-888 | reverse complement strand
TGCAGCCGGTGCGCTTCATGAACCAGGTGGTCTCGAGCTGCTGCCGCGGGGGGTCGAAGGCGATGGAGCAGGCGTCCAGGTCGATGTTGCGGCCGGGCCGGGTGGCCTCCGAGGCGAGGCCAATCCGGACCGAGGAGAGAAAGGGCTTGCCGTTCTTCTCCAGGGAGACGGAAGCGCCCTTGTCGAGGTGCACCAAGCCCTTGGCCAGGGTGGCCTTGGTCGGTGCGCCCGGCGCGGCGGGGGGGACGACCGGCTTCGGGGGCGCGGCGGCGGCCGGTGCCGCCGCCCGGCCCGGCTCCTCCACCGAGACGCCGAAGTCCGTGGCGATGCCCGCCAGTCCG
>NZ_JYJF01000664.1 GCF_000955975.1 Saccharothrix sp. ST-888 | reverse complement strand
GTGAGGGGGGCCTGACCGGCCGACGTGTCGACCGCGACACCGCCGAGCAGCTGCTCGGCGGTGTCGCGGTCGATCCGTCGGGATCGGTTGGTGCTGATCTCATGTCCTTCAGCGTCGCGGCTCTGGCGCGTGTCGCACGCTTTGCGGAGGTTTTCGAGGAGTGGCTCTTCCCGCCCTCGCGGCTTCCGTCCGGGTCTCCTCCACGGTCGCCCTCCCGGTCGGCGTCGCGGTCGCCCTCCCGCCCGCCCTCGCGCTGCGGCGGTACGGCACCTCCGCCCGGAATGCCGAGGTCGGCCCCTCCGGCTTGGTCGAGCAGCTTGGCCAGCTTGCGCAGTCCCTGG
>NZ_JYJF01000663.1 GCF_000955975.1 Saccharothrix sp. ST-888 | reverse complement strand
GGTAGCCCCAGTCGGGGTCCTTGCGTAGGCGCCGCCGGCTGTAGAAGGTCTCGGGACCCTGTTGCTTGGGCAACAGGGTCCCTCGATGAACGCAAAGACCTCCGCGCCGCCGCTGGCGCGCTCCGGCCAGATGCCGGTGCCCATCTCCTCCTTCAGCACGGCGACGAAGCCCCCCGTGGCCGTTCTGCGAATGGCGGTCGGCCGCGGTGGCCTGGGGCTCGGCTGCATCTTTCATTCGGACAGCGGCAGCGAGGGTGGACTCAACCGGTCGAACTCCAAACAGAGATAAGAAAGTTGAACATGAGGCAGTCGATGGGGAGAGTCGGCTCCTGTCACGATAA
>NZ_JYJF01000662.1 GCF_000955975.1 Saccharothrix sp. ST-888 | reverse complement strand
CGGACCCGACGACGACTTCTTCGACCTCGGCGGCGACTCCCTCATGGCCCTCCACCTCATCGCCAAGGCCAACACCACCTTCGACATCGAACTCCCCCACCACACACTCCTCGAAGCACCCACCGCCGCCCAAATGGCCACGTACATCGACACCGTGCTCCACCCCGACCACACACCCGCACTCACCCCGCCCCCATCACCCGACTACGACCGACCCGAAGTCGTCCGCACCACCCACACCGCCTCCGACACCCTGACCACCGTCATCAACCTCCTCGAGGAAACGCTCGGCACCAGCTCCATCGGACCCGACGACGACTTCTTCGACCTCGGCGGCGACTC
>NZ_JYJF01000661.1 GCF_000955975.1 Saccharothrix sp. ST-888 | reverse complement strand
CAACACAGCTGCCCACACTCCCGCCCGTGGTCTACACCGACCCGCGCTGTGCCGTGATTCGCCCGCTCTACAACTCCGGCTACCGGCCCGGCACCCAGAACATGCGCCCCGCGCTCACCGCCGCCCTCCGCGTCTCCACCCTGTTCGCCCACCCCCGCTCCCACACCCGCTCCGCCATCCGCCCCCGCATGCTGGCCCGTGCGTCGTACCGGTGCTGGTTCTGGCTCGGGCTGCCGGCCAGCGTGGTCGTCAGCATCGGCGTGGTCTCCTGGCTGATCACCCAGTGTCTGAACTCGGTCTCCGGGCTCTGCCCGTCCGGCACCCTGTCCTCGTCGACGATCT
>NZ_JYJF01000660.1 GCF_000955975.1 Saccharothrix sp. ST-888 | reverse complement strand
GTGAGGTGGGCGAGTTCGTGCAGGGCGTGGGTGGCTGCGGGGACGAGCATGTGGTGCAGGGCCCGGTCGTCGAGGTTGCTGGTCTTCGTGGAGAACCAGCTGGGCAGCACTGCCAGCACCTCGGTGACGGTGAGGTGATTCGCCTGCGCGATGCGGGCCCGATAGGCGCTGAGAGTCTCTTCTGCGATCGGGACGACTTGGTATGTCAGGACCGGTGTCCCCGCGTACCCGCGCGGTGATGTGCGAGACGTTCTGGATGGGACCTGCGGAGCCTCCTCCTCCGACTTGGTTTTCCGGCTGTCCGCCAGGACCGGCAGGCGGCGGTCCAGCGCACTGTAGGAC
>NZ_JYJF01000067.1 GCF_000955975.1 Saccharothrix sp. ST-888 | reverse complement strand
CTTGGCGCCGGACTTCATGGTGCCCTGCATCGACTTGCGCATGGCACGGCGGAACGACACGCGGGAGGACAGCTGCTCCGCGACGCCCTGAGCCACGAGCTGGGCGTCCAGCTCGGGGTTCTTGACCTCGAGGATGTTCAGCTGGACCTGCTTGCCGGTCAGCTTCTCGAGGTCGCCGCGGATGCGGTCGGCCTCGGTGCCACGGCGGCCGATGACGATGCCGGGGCGAGCGGTGTGGATGTCAACGCGGACGCGGTCGCGGGTGCGCTCGATCTCAACCTTCGAGATGCCGGCCCGCTCCATGCCCTTCGTCATCATGCGACGAATGGCAACGTCTTCCTTGACGTAGTCCTTGTACAGCTTGTCGGCGTACCAGCGGGACTTGAAGTCCGTGCTGATGCCGAGGCGGAACCCGTGCGGGTTAACCTTCTGGCCCATTACCGGGTCCCTTCCTTGCTGCTGACGACCACGGTGATGTGGCTGGTCCGCTTGCGGATCCGGTAGGCACGGCCCTGGGCACGCGGACGGAACCGCTTCAGGGTCGGGCCCTCGTCAACGTACGCCTCGCTGATCACGAGGTCGTCCACGTTGGAGTGGTTGTAGTTGTGCGCGGCGTTGGCAATGGCGCTGTCGAGCACCTTGCCGACCGGCACGGTGGCTGCCTGCGGAGCGAAACGCAGGACGGCCTGGGCCTCCGTGGCGTTGAGGCCACGAATGAGGTCCACCACGCGGCGGGCCTTCATGGGCGTGACGCGGATGTACCGCGCCTGGGCCCTGGCTTCCATGGTTGTCCCCTTAATGGAGTAAGTCATTGAGTCGTTCTGGCGCTTGAAGCTCAGGCGCTTAGCGACGCTTCGACTTGCGGTCTTCCTTGACGTGGCCACGGAAGGTACGGGTCGGAGCGAACTCGCCGAGCTTGTGGCCGACCATCGACTCGGTGACGAACACCGGGACGTGCTTGCGGCCATCGTGAACCGCGATCGTGTGACCGAGCATGCTCGGCGAGATCACGGAACGACGGGACCAGGTCTTGATGACGTTCTGGGTACCCGCCTCGTTCTGAGCGTCCACCTTCTTGATGAGGTGGCCGTCGATGAAGGGGCCCTTCTTAAGACTGCGCGGCATCTGACCTGCTCCTAGCGCTTCTTGTTGGTCTTGCGGCGGCGCACGATGAGCTTGTCCGACGCCTTGTTCGGGCGACGGGTACGGCCCTCGGGCTTACCCCACGGCGAGACCGGGTGGCGACCACCGGAGGTCTTACCCTCACCACCACCGTGCGGGTGGTCGATCGGGTTCATGGCGACACCACGCACGGTCGGGCGGACGCCCTTCCAGCGCATACGGCCGGCCTTGCCCCAGTTGATGTTCGACTGCTCGGCGTTGCCGACCTCGCCGACGGTGGCGCGGCAGCGCGCGTCGACCAGGCGGATCTCACCGGAGGGCATGCGCAGGTGCGCCATGCGACCCTCACGGGCGAGCAGCTGGATGCCGGAACCGGCGGAGCGGGCCATCTTGGCACCGCCACCGGGACGCAGCTCCACCGCGTGGATGGTGGTACCGACCGGGATGTTGCGCAGCGGCAGGTTGTTGCCGGGCTTGATGTCGGCGGCCGGACCGTTCTCGATCTGGTCGCCCTGAGCAACACCGCGCGGGGCGATGATGTAGCGCTTCTCGCCGTCCGCGTAGTGCAGGAGCGCGATGCGCGCGGTGCGGTTCGGGTCGTACTCGATGTGAGCGACCTTCGCCGGCACGCCGTCCTTGTCGTGACGACGGAAGTCGATCACGCGGTAGGCGCGCTTGTGGCCGCCACCCTGGTGGCGAGCGGTGATACGACCGGTGTTGTTACGGCCGCCCTTGCTGTGCAGCGGGCGAACCAGCGACTTCTCCGGCGTGGACCGCGTGATTTCGACGAAGTCGGCCACGCTGGAGCCACGACGGCCCGGCGTAGTCGGCTTGTACTTGCGGATGCCCATTGGCTTCTCTCGTCCTCGTCCTTATCGACGATCACGATCTCCGTCAGGCGGAGACCGGACCACCGAAGATGTCGATGCGGTTGCCCTCGGCCAGCGTCACGATGGCGCGCTTGGTGTCCTTGCGCTTGCCAAAGCCCGTCTTGGAGCGCTTGCGCTTGCCCTGACGGTTGATCGTGTTGACGGCCTCGACCTTGACCGAGAAGACCGCCTCGACGGCCTGCTTGATCTGGGTCTTGTTGGCGCCCGGCGACACGATGAACGTGTACTTGTTCTCGTCGAGGAGCGAGTAGCTCTTCTCGGAGATGACCGGCTTCACCAGGACGTCACGGGGGTCCGTGAACGTCTTGCTCGTAACGTCGCTCATCAGGCGGCGCTCCCTTCGAGCTCGCCCTCAGCGGCAACGGCCTTGGCGGACGCGGCCGGACCGGCCACGAAACGCTCGAAGGCGGCCTGGGTGAAGACCACATCGTCGGAGACGAGCACGTCGTAGGTGTTCAGCTGACCGGCGTCCAGGATGTGGACGTTCGGCAGGTTGCGAGCGGACTTGAGGCCCAGCTCGTCCTCGCGCTCAACGACCAGAAGGACGTTCTTGCGCTCGGTGATCTTGCCGAACAGGCCCTTGGCGGCCTTGGTCGACGGCGCCTCGGTCGCGGTCACGGCGGTGATCACGTGGATCCGCTCGTGGCGGGCCCGGTCGGTGAGCGCGCCACGCAGAGCGGCGGCGATCATCTTCTTCGGGGTCCGCTGCGAGTAGTCACGCGGCACGGGACCGTGCACAACGCCACCACCGGCGAACTGCGGCGCGCGGGTCGAGCCCTGACGGGCGCGGCCGGTGCCCTTCTGGCGGTACGGCTTCTTGCCGCCACCACGGACCTCGCCACGGTTCTTGACCTTGTGAGTGCCCTGACGGGCCGCAGCGAGCTGCGCCACGACGACCTGGTGCATCAGCGGGATGCTGACCTTGGCGTCGAAGATCTCGGCGGGCAGCTCGACGCTGCCGGCCTTGTCGCCAGCCGGCGACAGGATGTCAATGGTGCTCATTTCCTCACAGCCCCTTCGCCGCGGTGCGGACGAGGACGAGGCCGCCGTTCGGACCCGGGATTGCGCCCTTGATGAGCAGCAGGCCCTTCTCCGCGTCGACCGCGTGCACGGTCAGGTTCTGGGTGGTCACACGCTCGTGACCCATCCGACCAGCCATGCGCATGCCCTTGAACACGCGGCCCGGGGTGGCACAGCCACCGATGGAACCGGGCGAACGGTGCTTGCGCTGGGTGCCGTGACCGGCGCCGAGGCCCTTGAAGTTGTGACGCTTCATGACACCGGCGAAGCCCTTGCCCTTGGAGGTGCCGGTCACGTCGACCTTGACACCCGCCTCGAACAGCTCAGCGGTGATCTCCTGGCCGAGGGTGTACTCGGAGGCGTCCGTGGTACGGATCTCGACCAGGTGGCGGCGCGGGGTGACACCGGCCTTGGCGAAGTGACCCGCGAGGGGCTTGTTCACCTTGCGGGGGTCGATCTCGCCGAAGCCGAGCTGCACGGCGCTGTAGCCGGCGGCGCTGTCGGCGGTGTGGACCTGGGTCACGACATTCGGCCCAGCCTTGACGACGGTCACCGGGACGACCCGGTTGTTCTCGTCCCAGACCTGGGTCATGCCGAGCTTCTCGCCCAGGATGCCCTTAATCTGCTTAGCCATCTTCGGTGCGCCTCTCAGAGCTTGATCTCGATGTCGACGCCGGCCGGCAGGTCGAGACGCATCAGCGAGTCAACCGTCTTCGGCGTGGGGTCGAGGATGTCGATCAGACGCTTGTGAGTACGCATCTCGAAGTGCTCGCGCGAGTCCTTGTACTTGTGCGGCGAGCGGATGACGCAGTACACGTTCTTCTCAGTGGGCAGCGGCACCGGGCCTGCGACCTGCGCACCAGTACGAATCACCGTCTCGACGATCTTCTTCGCCGAGGAGTCGATGACCTCGTGGTCGTAGGCCTTGAGCCGGATGCGGATCTTCTGTCCCGCCATGGCTACTCAGTAGTCCTTTGTGTCGTCTGTTGCCTCTACGGCCGGATTCGTCCGGGTGGACTGGTCCGGTGGCACCCCCGGATGGTTACTCCCTCCGACCCACGCGGTCGGGCGTGTCGCCCTTCCGCTTGCAAAAAACCGGACAAGATGCTCTCTTGTTCGGATTTCCACTCTCGATCGGTGAGGTCTTGCACCCACCAGGCGCCGGATCGAGGCCCCGCCCACGCTTCCCGGAAGATTCCCGTACTTTCGCCCCGCAGCTGCCGCGGTGTCGCTTACACACCACTGCATTCACACAGAGCACGTGAACACATGAACGGCCATCACGGGAACGACGAGTACATGGGACTCGCTTCCGGTCCTCCCGGCGGGAGGCGCGCAGCATCGGCAACTCAACCGAGCAACTTGGACATACTGCCACAGGAATGGGCCGGAACGCCAATCGGGGTCCAGAACAGTACCCAGGTGGCACGGACTGTCAAACCGCGTCGAGCGTCCGGGTGGCCCCCTCCGCCCGGACGGCGGCCCCGGGGCGGCGCAGCAGCCCGGCCGCCATGCCGGCGACCGTGCTCGTCGTCCCGGCGGCGTAGGCGAGGCAGACCCGGGTGCCGAGCGGGCCCGGCAGCAGGGTCACGGCGAGCAGGACCGCGGTGCCCAGCGCCCAGCAGGCGAGCTGGACCCGGTGCCGGTGCAGCACGATCAGCCCCTGGCCGAGCACCATCGCCAGCAGGTAGCAGAGCGTGCCCAGGGCCAGCCAGAGGAAGTCCGGCCTGGTCAGTACGGGTGGCGCGGCGAACAGCAGCCGGACCAGCCAGGGGCCGAGCACGACCGCGGGCAGACCCAGGGCGAGCGAGAGCAGCCCGACCGCCAGTGCGGCCTTGCGCAGCAGGGCGGTGAAGGCGGCGTACCGCCCCTGTGCGGCGGCGGCGGCCAGGCCGGAGAGCAGCGACGCCTGGAGCGCCCCGAAGACGAAGATCGGCACCCGGGCCAGCACCAGGGCGCTGAGCAGCGCGGTGATCAGGTCGACGGCCCCCGGTTCGAGCAGCTGGACGCTGACCACGGCGGCGCTGACGATCCACTGCGCGAGCAGCGTCGAGCAGACCAACAGGCCGAGCCCGCCCAGGAGTTCGGGCCAGCCGAGCGGCGGTCCCGGACGGGCGGCGCGCACGGTGAGCGGCAGGGTGGCGAGCAGCGCGAGCAGCGGCGCCGCCGTCAGGATCAGGCTGAACGCGAGCGCGGAGTGCGGCCCGGCGACGGCGCAGCCGAGGGCGAGCAGGATCCTCAGGGCCCCGTCGAGGCCGAGCTGGGTCCCGTACGCGCCGAAGCGGCCGAGCCCGGCGAGGACGCCCCTGGTCAGGTAGCAGCAGGCCATCGCGGCGAAGGCGGTGCCGAGGGCGGCGAGCAGGGCCCGGTCGCCGTGGAAGAGCAGGCCGGCCAGCGGACGGGCGGCGGCCGCCATCAGGCCGAGCACCGCGGCCAGCACGCCGCCGGTGAGCAGTGCGGCGCGGCGCAGCACCGGGCCCGCGCCCTCGCCGCGTACCGCGCGGGCGGCGACGATCCGGGTGAGCTCCTGCTCGATCGGGAAGAACAGGCCGATACCGACCGACATCACGATGGTCCAGAGCACCGAGACGCCCGCCATGTCCCGGGTGGAGAGGCTGTGCCCGGCGACGGCGAGGTGCAGGTAGGAGGCCGCGCCGAGCACCACCGTCCCGGCGGCCACGGCCTGGGTGCCGGGCGGGAGTGCGGTACGCAGCCTGGCTGTCGGGTTCATCGGCGCCGGGCTACCGGAGGGCGTGCCGGAGCATCGCCGTCACTCCCGGCGCCCCGGCGTGGCGGGCGGCGGCGGGCAGCAGGGCGAGGGCGTGCAGTCGGGAGGAGAGGTGGTGGCGGGAGACCCGGGAGGCGCGCGGCCAGCCGAGGGCGGCGAGCCGGTCGGCGGTCTCCCGGAAGAAGCGCTTGGCCTCCTCGAAGCGGTGTCCGGTGTACGCCGTGGCCGAGGACTCGCTGGCCGCGTGCCGCCGGTAGCCGAAGCAGACCTCGGGGGTGGTGGCCAGGCTCTCCCCCGCCGCCAGCAGGTCGATCACCAGGGCCAGGTCCTGGATCACCCCGAGGTCGGCCCGGAAGCCGAACCGCCGGACGGCCTCGGTGCGCCAGCAGACGGACGGGAAGTACAGCCAGTTGCCGCGCAGCAGGCTGACGGCCAGCCGCTCGCCGCAGAGCAGGGCGCGCTCGGGCCCCGAGGGGGCGTACAGCCGGCGTTTGGCGCGGTCGGCGAGGGTGTCGTACGGGAGTCCGTCGCTGCCGATCACCTGGACGCCCGGCTGGATCATCGCGGCGCCGGGCTCCCGGCCGGCGGCCCGGCGGACGACCGAGAGGTAGTCGGGGTGCATCAGGTCGTCGCTGCCCATCAGGACCAGGTACTCGTACTCGGCGAGGTCGACGCAGCGGTTGAAGTTGCCGGTGACGCCGAGGTTGCGCTCGTTGCGGTAGTACCGGACCCGGGGGTCGGCGAGCTGCTCGAACCACTCGGGGACGCCGGGCTCGCGGCCGTCGTCCACCACGGTGAGCCGCCAGTCGGTGCCGTCCTGCGCGAGCACGCTGCGGACGGCGGCCTGCATCAGGGCGACGTCGCCGTAGTAGGGCAGAGTGATCTCGAAGCGGGACATCGGGCGCCCTCACCCCTCCGTGGCGAGCTGACGGCGCGCCAACTGCTCTTCCAGGTAAGCGGCGTAGGAGGGCGAGCCGGGAGCCAGCTCCTTGAGCTCGCCGGGCATCCGCCGGATCACCGCGAGCAGCAGCACCAGGCCGGCCCGGACCAGATAGATCATCGCCTTGACCGTTGAGGCGCTCGGCCGCCCGGTGGTGCGGGCCCGCATCGCCACCGGGACCTGGCGGACCGCGAAGCCGCAGCGGGCCGCGCCGACCAGGCTCTCCACGGTGTCGCCGAGGTACTCGACGGGGTACCAGCGCGCGAAGAACTCGATCAACGGGCGGTTGCAGGCGCGGAATCCGGAGGTGGTGTCGGTGAGGCGGGTGTGGGTGAGCCTGGAGAGGATCACCGAGAGCAGCGCCATCGCCCAGCGCCTGGGACCGCGCGCCCGGTACTCGCCCTCGCCGTCGAACCGGGCGCCGATCACCAGGTCGGCCTCGCCGAGGTGGGCCAGCAGGGCGGGGACGTAGGCCGGGTCGTGCTGGCCGTCCGCGTCCACCTGGACGGCCACGTCGTAGCCGTGCTCGCGGGCGTAGCGGTAGCCGAGCCGCATCGCACCGCCCACCCCGAGGTTGAACGGCAGCCGGGCCACCGCCGACCCCGCGGCCGCGGCGACCTCGGCGGTCCGGTCCGCGGACCCGTCGTCCACCACCAGGGTTTCCACGTACGGCAGTTGCTGCTTGATCTCGCCGAGGACGGCGGAGAGCCCGTCGGCCTCGTTCCAGGCCGGGAGGATGATCAGGACACGGCGGCCGTCAGGGGTCATCGGGCCTCTCCGCCCTCGGCGCCGTCCGGGAGCTCGGCGAGCCGGGAGCGGATCAGCGCGACGTCCTCGGCCAGGGTGCGGGTCTTGGCCTCCAATCTGCTGGCCTCCCAGCTGAGATGGAGGCTGACCAGCAGCACCAGGACGAACCCGGCGAACAGCACCAGACTCACCCCGGAGGCCACCCCGACGCTGCGCGCGGTGGAGTCCAGCAGCGAGGGGAAGAACCCCAGCGGGGCCACCACCACGCCGATGCAGAGCCAGATGGCCGCGTACTTCTCGCGCAGCTGCTGCCTGCGGAGCAGTTCCAGGATGTAGGCCAGCACCACGATGCCGGTGATCGAGGTGAGGGTCGAGAGTTGCACAGCCGTTGCTGCCTTCCGTGGCCAGAGCGGTCCCTGGAAGGGGAACGCCGGCAACGGATTCGAGGTAGCGCGGCAAACGGGTGAACCCGTCCGGGTGCGGACGGCGCCTGGTGCCGACGGCGCCTGAACGGGCCCGCCAGGAGCCGCCCTACCCGCCGGCCTTCGGCGTCTGGAAGGCGGGCCGCCGCAGCGCCTTGGCCAGCGACTCCCGCCACTCCGGCAGCGGCGGCAGCCCGGCCTCGGCCCACCGGGCGTGGCCCAGCACGCTGGAGCCCGGCCGAACCGCCGGACGGCGAAAGGCCGTCGAGTCCGTCGGCCGTACCCGCTCCGGGTCCAGGCCGGCCAGCTCGTACGCGGCCCGCGCCAGCTCGTACCAGCTGGCCCGACCGGCCGCGGTGCCGTGGTAGATCCCGGGCGGAGCGGTCGCGGAGCGCCCCAACTCGGCCAGCCGCAGCGCGAGCTCGTACGACCAGGTGGGCTGGCCGAACTGGTCGTCGACGACCTGGACGCTCTCCTGGCGGGCGGCCAGCGAGAGCATGGTGCTGACGAAGTTGCGCCCGTGCTCGCCGTACAGCCAGGCGGTGCGGACGATGTACCCGGCCCCGGGCAGCAGCCGGGCGACCGCGCGCTCCCCTTCGAGCTTGCTGCGCCCGTACGCGTTGAGCGGCCCGGTGGCGGCGTCCTCGGGGTACGGGTGCTCCGAGTCGCCGGGCAGCACATAGTCGGTCGAGACCTGCAACAGCCGCGCACCGCTCCGCGCGCAGGCCCCGGCCAGCTCGGCAACCGCCGTGCCGTTCACGGCGGTTGCGGCCTCCTCGGCACTCTCGGCGCCGTCCACGTCCGTCCAGGCGGCGCAGTTGACCACCACGTCGTGCCCGGCGACGGCGGCCCGGACGGCCCCCGCGTCGGTGATGTCGAGTGCGGCCCGGTCGAGCGCGGTGACCTGGTCCCCGGCCAGCACCTCCAGCAGGTCCCGCCCGAGCATCCCGCCCGCGCCCGTGACCAGCCAGCGGGTCACTCCTGCACCGCCGCAGGCTTGCGGCCCGCCTTGAGCGGCTCCCACCAGGCCCGGCTCTCCCGGTACCAGTTGATGGTCTCGGCCAGCCCGTCGGCGAAGGAGACCTGCGGCTCGTAACCGAGTTCGGTGCGGATCCGGCCGATGTCCAGCGAGTAGCGCAGGTCGTGCCCCTTGCGGTCGGGCACCCGCTCGACCATCTCCCAGCCGCAGCCCGCCGCCTCCAGCAGCAGGCCGGTCAGCTCCTTGTTGGTGACCTCGGTGCCGCCGCCGATGTGGTAGACCTGCCCGGCCCGGCCACCGCGCAGGACCAGGTCGATGCCCCGGCAGTGGTCCGAAACGTGCAGCCAGTCACGGACGTTGGCGCCGTCGCCGTACAGCGGCACCTTCTTCCCGTCGATCAGGTTGGTGGTGAACAGCGGGATGACCTTCTCCGGGAACTGGTAGTGCCCGTAGTTGTTGGAGCAGCGGGTCACCACCACGTCCATGCCGTGCGTGCGGTGGTAGGCCAGCGCCAGCAGGTCGCTCCCCGCCTTCGACGCGGAGTACGGGGAGTTGGGGGCCAGCGGCCACTCCTCCGTCCAGGACCCCTCGGCGATCGAGCCGTAGACCTCGTCGGTGGAGACGTGGACGAATCGCGCCACGCCGTGCTTCCGGGCGGCGTCCAGCAGGACTTGAGTACCCATCACATTGGTCCGTACGAACGGGCCGGCCCCCGCGATCGACCGGTCCACATGGGACTCGGCGGCGAAGTGCACCACCACGTCGTGACCCGGCATCACATCGTCGACCACCTCGGGGTCGCAGATGTCGCCCTGCACGAAGGCGTACCCGGGATGCCGGGCCACCGGGGCGAGGTTGGCCTCCACGCCCGAATAGGTGAGCTTGTCCAGGACGGTGATCCTGGCCCCGCCGTCCGCGCCGAGCTGCGACCGGACGAACTCCGAACCGATGAACCCGGCACCGCCGGTTACGAGGATGCGCATAGTGCGGGAAGTGTACCTCTCGGTGAAGATCGGCGAAATCATGTCGCGACTTCGCGCACCAGGACGCATAACCTGCCTCACATGCGAGGAATTCTCCTGGCGGGGGGCACCGGTTCACGACTGTGGCCGCTCACCCGCGCGGTCTCGAAGCAGCTCCTGCCGGTGTTCGACAAGCCGATGATCTACTACCCGCTCTCCACGCTGGTGATGGCGGGGATCCGCGAGATACTGATCGTCACCACCCCCGAGGACCAGGCCCAGTTCCGCCGCCTGCTCGGCGACGGCTCCCAGTTCGGACTGCGGCTGGAGTACGCCGTCCAGGAACGCCCGGAGGGGATCGCCCAAGCCTTCGTGCTGGGCGCGGAGTTCATCGGCGACGAGCCGGTGGCGCTGATCCTGGGCGACAACATCTTCCACGGCAGCGGGCTCGGCACCCGGCTGGCCGACCACACCGAGCTCACCGGCGGCCTGGTCTTCGCCTACCAGGTCGCCGATCCGCGGGCGTACGGCGTGGTCGAGTTCGACGAGGAGGGCCAGGTGATCTCGATCGAGGAGAAACCCGCCTTCCCCAAGTCCCGCTATGCCGTGCCCGGACTGTACTTCTACGACAACCGGGTGGTGGAGATCGCCCGCGGCCTGCACCCCAGCCCACGCGGCGAACTGGAGATCACCGCGGTCAACGAGGCCTATCTGAAGGCCGGCGAACTGCACGTCACCAGGCTCGACCGGGGCACCGCCTGGCTGGACACCGGCACCTTCGCCTCGCTGATGCAGGCCTCCGACTTCGTCCAGGTGATCGAGGAGCGCCAGGGCCTGAAGATCGGCTGCCTGGAGGAGACGGTCTGGCACGCCGGACTGATCGACGACGCCCAGCTCCGCACGCTGGCCGAACCACTGCTCAAGAGCGGGTACGGCCAGTACCTGCTGGATCTGTTGGACGAGGAGAACTCCCAGTGAAATTCCGCGAGTTGACCATCGAGGACGCCTTCGAGGTCACCCCGCAGCTGCACGGCGACCCGCGCGGCCTGTTCACCGAGTGGTACCGCTTCGACCGGCTCGCCGAGGTGGTCGGACACCCGCTGCGCCTCGCCCAGGCCAACCTCTCGGTCTCGGCCCGGGGCGTGGTGCGCGGCATCCACTTCGCCGACGTGCCGCCGGGCCAGGCGAAGTACGTGACCTGTGTGCGCGGCGCGGTCCTCGACGTCCTGGTCGACCTGCGGGTGGGCTCCCCCACCTTCGGCCGCTGGGAAGGAGTCCGGCTGGACGACACGGACCGCCGCGCGGTCTACATTCCGGAGGGAATCGGCCACGGTTTCTGCGCGCTGACCGACGACGCCACGCTCTCGTACCTGTGCTCGGAGACCTTCAACCCGGCCGGCGAGCACGGCATCCATCCGCTCGACCCCGGGCTGGCGATCGAATGGCCGGCCGAGGCTCCGCAGCTCTCCGCGAAGGACGAGGCCGCACCCGGCCTCGCCGAGGCCCTCGCCTGCGGACTGCTTCCCGACTACCGGGTCTGCAAGGCCTACACCGGGAGCCTGTGACGGAAAACGCGAGAGGGCCTCCCCGTCCTGATGGACGGGGAGGCCCTCTCGTCGAGCCTGCGGTGCAGAGCTCAGGTCAGAGCGTCAAATTACTTGACGATCTTGGTGACCTGGCCGGCGCCGACGGTGCGGCCACCCTCACGGATGGCGAACTTGAGGCCCTCCTCCATGGCGATCGGCTGGATCAGCACGACCGACATGGCGGTGTTGTCGCCCGGCATGACCATCTCGGTGCCCTCGGGGAGGGTCACAACGCCGGTCACGTCCGTGGTACGGAAGTAGAACTGCGGGCGGTAGTTGTTGAAGAACGGGGTGTGGCGGCCACCCTCGTCCTTCGACAGGATGTAGGCCTGGGCCTCGAACTCGGTGTGCGGGGTGACGGTGCCCGGCTTGATGATGACCTGGCCGCGCTCGACGTCCTCGCGCTTGATGCCACGGAGCAGCAGACCGACGTTCTCACCGGCCTGGCCCTCGTCGAGCAGCTTGCGGAACATCTCGATACCGGTGACCGTGGTGGTGGTCTTGGTCTCCTTGATGCCGATGATGTCGACAGTCTCGTTGACCTTGAGGATGCCACGCTCGATACGACCGGTGACGACGGTGCCACGACCGGTGATCGTGAAGACGTCCTCGATCGGCATCAGGAACGGCTGGTCGGTGAGGCGGGCCGGGGTCGGGATGGCCTCGTCGACAGCGTGCATGAGGCCGAGGAGCTTCTCGCCCCACTCCTTGTCGCCCTCCAGCGCCTTCAGCGCGGAGACGCGGACGACCGGCAGGTCGTCGCCCGGGAACTCGTACTCCGAGAGGAGCTCGCGGACCTCGAGCTCGACGAGCTCCAGGATCTCCTCGTCGTCCACCATGTCGGCCTTGTTCAGGGCGACAACGATGTAGGGAACGCCGACCTGGCGGGCCAGGAGGACGTGCTCCTTGGTCTGCGGCATCGGGCCGTCGGTGGCGGCGACGACGAGGATCGCACCGTCCATCTGGGCCGCACCGGTGATCATGTTCTTGATGTAGTCCGCGTGACCCGGGCAGTCAACGTGGGCGTAGTGACGCGCCTCGGTCTGGTACTCGACGTGCGCGATCGAGATGGTGATACCGCGCTGACGCTCCTCCGGCGCCTTGTCGATCTGGTCGAACGGCGTGAAGGGGTTGATCTCCGGGTACGCGTCGTGCAGCACCTTGGTGATCGCCGCGGTCAGCGTGGTCTTACCGTGGTCGATGTGACCGATGGTGCCGATGTTGACGTGGGGCTTCGTCCGCTCGAACTTCGCCTTCGCCACTGCAGTCCTCCTGAGGACAGTTCTGTACGCCGTACGACGTCAGTTGGTCTTTGATCGGGTTTGGTACGGAGTGCTCGTCGCACTCCATGCCGTCCCGCGGATTGGGGGCCGGAGGTCCTGGGGGGATCTGGGTGGATCCCCCCAGGTTTGCCTCCTAATAGCCTAAGGGGTCTGATTCGTCCCGAAAGCCGGGACGTACTCGGACCGCGGGCAAGGAGTCGGCTCGCGCCGGTCCTTACTCGCCCTTGGCCTTGGCGATGATGTCGTCCGCCACGTTCCGCGGAACCTCGGCGTACGAGTCGAACTGCATCGAGTAGCTTGCGCGACCAGAGGTCTTGCTGCGCAGGTCACCGACGTAGCCGAACATCTCGGAGAGCGGGACCAGCGCCGTGACGACGCGGGCACCGTGACGCTCGTCCATGGACCGGATCTGGCCACGGCGAGAGTTGATGTCGCCGATCACATCGCCCATGTAGTCCTCGGGCGTGGTGACCTCGACGGCCATCATCGGCTCCAGCAGGGCCGGACCGGCCTTGCGGGCGCCTTCCTTGAAGGCCATCGAACCGGCGATCTTGAACGCCAGCTCGGAGGAGTCGACGTCGTGCGAGGCACCGTCGAGCAGGGTCACGCGGACGCCCTGGAGCGGGTAGCCGGCGAGCACACCGAACTCCATGGCCTCCTGGCAACCGGCGTCGACCGAAGGGATGTACTCCTTCGGCACGCGGCCACCGGTGACCTTGTTGACGAACTCGTAGCCCTCGCCGGACTCGATCGGCTCGATCGCGATCTGGATCTTCGCGAACTGGCCGGAGCCACCGGTCTGCTTCTTGTGCGTGTAGTCGATACGCTCGACGGCCTTGCGGATCGTCTCGCGGTACGCGACCTGCGGCTTGCCGACGTTGGCCTCGACCTTGAACTCACGCTTCATACGGTCGACCAGCACCTCGAGGTGCAGCTCGCCCATACCCGCGATGATGGTCTGGCCGGTCTCCTCGTCCGTGTTGACCTGGAAGGACGGGTCCTCCTCGGCGAGACGCTGGATGGCAACACCCAGCTTCTCCTGGTCACCCTTGGACTTGGGCTCGATGGCGACGCGGATAACCGGGGCCGGGAAGTCCATGGACTCCAGGATGACCGGGTTCTTCTCGTCCGACAGCGTCTCACCGGTGGTGGTCTGCTTCAGACCCATGACGGCGATGATGTCGCCGGCGCCGACCGACTCGATCTCCTCACGCTTGTTCGCGTGCATGCGGTAGATCTTGCCGATGCGCTCCTTCTTGCCCTTGACGGAGTTCAGCACCGAGGTGCCGGACTCCAGGCGGCCGGAGTACACGCGGACGAAGGTCAGCTTGCCCAGGTGCGGGTCAGACATGATCTTGAACGCGAGGGCGGCCAGCGGCTCGTCGTCGGAGGCCTTGCGGGCGATCTCCACCGACTCGTCGCCGGGCTTGTGGCCCTTGATGGACTCGATGTCCAGCGGCGACGGCAGGTACTTCACGACGGCGTCGAGCAGGGGCTGAACGCCCTTGTTCTTGAACGCGGTGCCGCAGAAGATCGGGGTGAAGTCCGAGTTCAGGGTGCCCTGGCGGATCGCGGCGATCAGCAGCTCCTCGGGGATGTCCTCGCCCTCGAGGGCGAGCTCCATCACCTCGTCGCTGATGTTCGACACGGTGTCGATCAGGGCCTCGCGGTACTCGGCGGCCTTCTCGGCCAGCTCGGCCGGGATGTCGACGGTGTCGTACATCTCGCCCTTGGTGGCCTCGGGCGACCAGACCAGCGCCTTCATCTTCACCAGGTCGACGACGCCGACGAAGTCGGACTCCGCGCCGATCGGGAGCTGCATGACCAGCGGGGTGGCGCCGAGGCGGTCCACGATGGTCTGGACGCAGAAGTAGAAGTCCGCGCCCGTGCGGTCCAGCTTGTTGATGAAGCAGATGCGCGGGACGCCGTAGCGGTCAGCCTGCCGCCACACGGTCTCGGACTGGGGCTCGACACCGGCAACACCGTCGAACACCGTCACGGCACCGTCGAGGACGCGCAGCGAACGCTCCACCTCGACGGTGAAGTCGACGTGACCCGGGGTGTCGATGATGTTGATGGTGTGGTCGCTGTCGTCCAGCGTCCAGTGGCAGGTCGTCGCGGCCGACGTGATCGTGATGCCGCGCTCCTGCTCCTGCTCCATCCAGTCCATGGTGGCAGCGCCATCGTGGACCTCACCGATCTTGTACGAGACACCGGTGTAGAACAGGATCCGCTCGGTGGTGGTGGTCTTGCCCGCGTCGATGTGCGCCATGATCCCGATGTTGCGGACCTTGGCGAGGTCAAGGGAGGTTGCAGCCATGGTGGCTCGTTCTCTCTCTGTCTAGTGACGGGGTAGGGACTACCAGCGGTAGTGCGCGAAGGCCTTGTTGGACTCGGCCATCTTGTGGGTGTCCTCGCGACGCTTGACCGAGGCGCCCAGACCGTTGCTGGCGTCCAGGATCTCGTTCAGCAGACGCTCGGTCATGGTCTTCTCGCGACGAGCGCGCGAGTAGCCGACCAGCCAGCGCAGCGCCAGGGTGTTGGCGCGGCCCGGGCGGACCTCGACCGGCACCTGGTAGGTGGCGCCACCGACGCGGCGGGACTTGACCTCAAGGGTCGGCTTGACGTTCTCAAGCGCGCGCTTGAGGGCGACCACGGGGTCGGCGCCGGTCTTCTCACGGACACCCTCGAGGGCGCCGTAGACGATCCGCTCGGCGGTGGAGCGCTTGCCGTGCAGCAGGATCTTGTTGACCAGCGAGGTCACCAGCGGGGAGCCGTAAACCGGGTCGATGATGACCGGGCGCTTCGGGGCGGGGCCCTTACGAGGCATTCTTACTTCTCCTTCTTGGCGCCGTAGCGGCTGCGAGCCTGCTTGCGGTTCTTGACACCCTGGGTGTCGAGGGAACCGCGAATGATCTTGTAGCGGACACCAGGAAGGTCCTTCACACGTCCACCGCGCACCAGCACGATGGAGTGCTCCTGCAGGTTGTGGCCCTCGCCCGGGATGTAAGCGGTGACCTCGATCCCGCTGGTGAGGCGCACACGGGCGACCTTACGAAGCGCCGAGTTCGGCTTCTTCGGGGTGGTCGTGTACACACGCGTGCAGACACCGCGGCGCTGAGGGGAACCCTTCAGTGCGGGAGTCTTGTTCTTCTCGACCTTGTCCTGCCGGCCCTTTCGGACCAGCTGCTGGATCGTAGGCACCGTTTCTCCGTTTTCTGTGTGCCAAGGCTGCGTCAAACTAACCTGCGGTGACCCCAACTGGCCGACCCACGCGGTCGGGTGTGTTGAGCCTCTTTGATGGAGGAATCGCGGAATCCCATGATGCTGATGTGCAGCGACGGCGCTCGCGCGTACAGAGCGTTTTGCGACGCTCCGGTGTGGCGCGGCGGCCGGTGTGCATGCACGCACAAGGACCCGGGGACACCCCAGGCACAAGGTCAGAGCGTACCTAGCGCATCGGCGCCGGTCAAAACAAATGCAACGCCGCAGCTCAGCCCTGAACGGGGCCGGACACCCGGACGGCGTAGCCGGGCTCTGCCGTCTTACCACAGATGGCCCACAGCGGCGAACCGGGAGACCGCCGACCGGTCAGCCGGCGCTCGGGCTGGACCCCGCGATCAGGATCGCGAGGAACAGCAGCGCCCAGGCCGCGATCGACAGCCAGCCCAGCACCAGCCCGACGGTGGCCATCCCGTCCCCCGGCTCGTCCCGGCTGCGCAGCTGCGCCCTGGCGACATGGCCGGTCACCACGGCGGGGACGCCGGTCGCCCCCATGGTCGGGATGGTGAGCAGGCCGAGGACCATCGAGGTGACCGCCAGCGGGTTGGTGCGCGGCCTCGGCGGGGCCAGGAAGGCCGGCGGGGGCAGGAAGGTCGGCGGCACCACGGGCCCCGGGGCCGCCGACGGCGCGACGAACGGCCCGGCCGGCAGGTCGGCCACCAGCCGGCTCAGCTCCCCGTACGTCTTCGCCCGGTTCGCCGCGTCGAAGCGCTGCGCGTACTCCTCGGGGTCCAGCCGCCCCTCCGCGTACGCCGCTTTCAGCACGTCCACCGTGCGCTCGCGGTCGGTGTGCGCGGCGCGCATCCCGGACTGCGCCGAGACCGCGGGCTGGGCGGCCGGGGGCTGCTGCCAGGACGGGAGGTGCCCCGGTGCCTGGCCGACGGGCGGCCGGTGACCGGCGAAGGGTCCGTCGGACGGCTGCTTCATCTCCCACGGCTCCACGGCCATCAGGCCACCTCCCGACACCCGGCGCGCCGGGTGCGCGCCGCTTCGTCACTGAGCAGGACGAACCAGGCCGCGTACTAGTTGCCGATCCGTGCGGCCAATGCTGACGAGCGGGGCGAAATATCACTCATTCAGCCCAGAAACGCCCGATTCCCAGGCCCCCTGGGCCTGTTACCCCGGAAGTGGGAGGCTGACGGCACACACCTACCCGTGCACCGCAGGAGACCCCCGCAATGCAGGCGTCCACACCCCAGGCAGCGCCGTCCGGTCCCTCGTCCGCCTCTGCCGTGAGCATCCGCGGCCTGTGGAAGACCTTCGGCCGGCAGGCGGCGGTGGCCGACCTCGACCTCGAACTCCCGGCCGGGTCCTTCATCGGGCTGGTCGGCCCCAACGGCGCGGGCAAGACCACCACCCTCTCGATGGTCACCGGCCTGCTCCGCCCCGACCGCGGCACCGTCCTGATCCACGGCGCGGACGTCTGGACCGACCCGGTCGCGGTCAAGGCGCGGATCGGCATCCTGCCCGAGGGCCTGCGGCTGTTCGAGCGGCTGAGCGGGCGTGAACTGCTCCAGTACAGCGGCCGGCTGCGCGGACTGCCCGGCGCCGAGGTCGACCGCCGGGCCGAGGAACTCCTCACCGTGCTCGACCTGCTCGCCGCCGCCGACAAGCTGGTCGCCGACTACTCCACCGGTATGCGCAAGAAGATCGGCCTCGCCGCCGCCCTGCTGCACAACCCGGACGTGCTGTTCCTGGACGAGCCCTTCGAGGGCGTCGACCCGGTCTCCGCCCAGACCATCCGGGGCGTCCTCAAGCGGTACGCGGCGGCCGGCTCGACCGTCGTGTTCTCCAGCCATGTGATGGAGCTGGTCGAGCAGCTCTGCGACTGGGTCGCCGTGCTGGACGCGGGCAAGGTGATAGCCCAGGGCCCGCTGGACACGGTGCGCGGTGAACGCTCGCTGCACGCGGCCTTCCTGGAGCTGATCGGGGTCCGCGAGGACGACGGCCAGGCGCTCGGCTGGCTCGGCGCGGCGGCGCCCGACGGGGCCGCGGCGGTCAACGGCGCCCCGGCGAACGGCGCTGCGGCCGACGGAGCTTCGGTGGACGGAGCTTCGGTGGACGGGACCGAGCGATGAGCCTCGCCGTTCCCGAGGACCGGGTGGTCGTCCGGGCCATCGTCTCGCTCAGACTCCGGCTGCTCGCCAACGGGCTCAGGCGCAGCCCCCAGCGCAAGGCCGTGTTCATCCTCGGCACGGTGCTCGGGCTCGGCTTCGCCGTCGTGATGGCGCTCGCCCTGTCCCTGCTGCACGGCCGCCAGGGGGCCGGCGACGCCGCCGTGATGCTCACCACCGGACTCGCCGTCGGCTGGGCCGCCCTGCCGCTCTTCCTGTTCAGCACCGACGAGAGCTCCGACCCGACCCGGCTCACCATGCTGCCGCTGCGCCCGGGGCCACTGCTCCGCGGCACCCTGCTGGCCTCGCTGATCGGCCCGGGACCGGTGCTCGCGCTGGTCCTGCTGACCGGTGCGGCGGTGGCCGCGGCCGGCGGCGCGGCGTCGGTCCCGGCGGCCCTGGTGGGCGTACCGCTGACGGTGGTGGCCTTCGTGGCGCTGTCCCGGGCGGTCGCGGCCGGGAACGCCCGGCTGCTCTCCAGCCGCCGCGGCAAGGACTTCGCCGTGCTCGGCGGGCTGCTCTTCGCGCTGCTGATCCAGCTCGGGAACATCGCCTCGCAGAGCGTCTTCGGCCGTCCCGGCGAGCACGGCACGCTCGACCTCACGCCGCTGCGGCCGTTCGCCGCGGTGCTCCGCTGGGTACCGCCGATCAGTTCGATCGACGCCGTCCGCTCGGCCGGCGACGGCTCGTACGCCGTCGCCGTGCTGCAGCTCGCGCTCACCGGCGGCCTGCTGCTCCTGCTGCTGCGCTGGTGGCGCGGCAGCCTCCAGCAGCTGATGGTGACCGCCGACGCCTCCACCCAGATCGCCGTCAGGAGCGTCGGCCGCGCGCGCGGCGCCGGACTGCTGCCCGGGGGCCGGACCGGCGCGGTGATGCAGCGTCACCTGCGGTACGCCTGGCGCGAACCCCGGGCCAAGGCGGCCGTCTTCACCAGCATCGGGATGACCCTGGTGTTCTGCGTCCTGTCCGTGGTGCAGGGCTGGGCCTCGGTCTACGTGGTGGGCATCGCCGGCGTGATGCTCGGACTGCAGATGGTCAACCTCTTCGGCATGGACGGCTCCGCGTTCTGGATGGTCGCCGCCACCCTGAGCACCCGCGCCGACGCCCGGGCCGAACTGCTCGGGCGCGCCTGCGCCGTGCTCTCGTACGCCCTCCCGCTCTCGCTCGTCATCGGGATCGGGCTGGCCGCCGCCGACAACGACTGGGCCGACCTCGCCCCCGCCCTCGGCGTCACCTTCGCCCTCCTCGGCACGGGCATCGGCCTCGGCGCGGTCCTCAGCGTCCTCGCGCCGTACGCCATGCCCGCGGACAGCAACCCGATGCGCAGCGCCGCACCCGGGCAGGGCGGGCTGGTCCTGCTCAACGGCGTCGGCTCGATCGTCGGCGTCCTCCTGCTGAACCTGCCGCTCGGCGGCCTGCACGCCTGGCTGCTGGACTCGCACGGCCCGGACTGGATCATGCTGCCGATCGGCTCCGCCTACGGCGCCGCCCTCGCCGCCGTGGGCCTGCGGATCGCCACTCCCCGCCTGCTCGGCCGCCTCCCGGAGATCCTCGGCACGGCCGTCGAACGCTGAGGCCGCTTCCCCGGGCGGGTGGGCCGGATGTCGTCGGCCGGCCGGGGAGGTCCGGCATCATGGACCGGAGGTTCGGACTAGGCGGAAGCAGGGACACCGTGGGCAGGCACAAGGGCGAACGGGGTCCCGGCATGGACGGCCTGGTGGAGCGGGCGGCGCACCAGGTGATCGGCGCACCGGCGGAGGGGCTCGACCTGGCGCTGGACACCGGGGCCTCGCTGCTGGCGGCCTCGGCCGACCGGTGGCCCGAGGTGAGCCGGGCGGTGCTGGCCTTCGCGGAGCGTACGGTCGCACGGGCCTGGGCCGGCGGCTGGCGTCCGGCGGATCTGGCCCGGGTGGTCCGGCGCGGGCTCGGCCCGGTGCACCAGGCGCTGGCGGTGGACCTGATCGCCGCCGAGGGACGCCGGCACCCCGCCGCCACCCTGGACCGCCGCTGGCAGGAGCAGCTGCGCGAGCTGTCCGCCGAGGTGTGGTGGGAGGGGGACGAGGGCTACCTGCCGGGCTTCGCGCACCGCCACCGCCTGGACCGCTTCGCCCTGGCCACCACCGCCCTGGAACTGCTGCGGGCCTGGAGCCACCTGCCGCCGATCGCACCGGTCGGACCGGTTCCCGGGGCCGCGCCGCAGCGGCCGAGCGGCCCGGTGCAGGGTGAGCCGAGGATGCTGTCGCGGATCCGGGCGCTGCTGGCGAAGGCGGAGTCCACGGAGTACCCGGAGGAGGCCGAGGCGCTGACCGCGAAGGCCCAGCAGCTGATGGCCCAGCACAGCATCGACGAGGCGCTGCTGGCGGCCGCCCGGCCGGCCGCGGACGCCCCGGCGGCGCTGCGGATCGGAGTGGACAACCCCTACGAGGGCCCGAAGACGATGCTGCTGGACGCCGTCGCCGCGGCGAACCGCTGCCGGGTGGTGTGGGCGAAGGAGTTCGGCTTCTGCACCATCGTCGGCTTCGACCCGGACCTGGACGCGGTCGAGCTGCTCTACACCTCGCTGCTGGTCCAGGCGACCTCCGCGATGCACCGCGCGGGCAGCCGCCAGCACCTGGACGGCGCCTCCCGGACCAAGTCCTTCCGGCAGTCGTTCCTGGTGGCGTACGCCGCCCGGATCCGGGAGCGGCTGGCGGCCGCGACCGAGCAGGCCACCAGTGACGCCGCCGCCGGGCGGCATCTGCGCGAGGACGGCAGCTCCGAGCAGCTGGTCCCCGACGAGCGGCTGCTGCCCGCGCTCGCCGCCCGTGAGGAGGCGGTGGACGGCACGGTCGGCCGGATGTTCCCGAAGCTGACCGCCCAGCGGGTGCGGGTCAGCGACGGCGAGGGCTGGGCGGCCGGCCGGGCCGCCGCCGACCGGGCCTCGCTGCACGGCCGCGCGGGCGCCATCCGCTCCTGAGCGGCGGTACGCCCCGGGGCGGACCAGCGGGGCGGGGCTCCGCCCGACGGACCGCACGCGACCGGCCGCTGCGCGCCCGCCCGGTTCAGCCCTTGGTGATCACCCGCTTGACCGACTGCCCCCGGGGCGGAGGGTCAGGGCCGGTCCCAGAGTTCGCCGAGGGCGAGGAGTTCCTCGCGGTACTCGATGCGCCCGGTCCAGTCGGACGGCCAGGCCGCCTCGCCGTGGCGGGCACCGGCGAAGGCGCCGGTGAGGCAGGCGATGGAGTCCGAGTCGCCGGAGGAGTAGGCGGCCCGGCGGACGGCGGCCACCGGGTCGTCGGGCAGCAGCAGGAAGCAGAGCAGGCCGGTGGCGAAGGCCTCCTCGGCGATCCAGCCCTCGCCCGTGATCCCGCACGGGTCGCCGTCGAGGGACGGCCGGGCCAGGGCGGCGTCGAGGCGGTCCAGGACGGACAGGCAGTCGTCCCAGCCGCGCGCCGTGAAGTGCTCCGGCGCGGGGTCCTGGGCGTGCGCGGCGAGGTCGCCCAGCCACCGCTCGTCGTAGCGGGTGCGGTTCGCGAGCGCGTACTCCCGCAGCAGGCCGGGGAGTTCCGGCGGCTCGGCGCCCTCGACGAGCAGCCGTACGGTACGGGCGGTGAGGTCGCTCGCGGCCAGCGCGGTGGGGTGGCCGTGGGTGAGCGCGGACTGCAGCTGCGCGGCGCCGGAGCGCTGTTCGTCGCTCAGGCCGGGGATCAGCCCGACCGGGGCGACCCGCATGTTGGCGCCGCAGCCCTTGGAGCCGACCTCGCTGGCCTGCTGCCAGCGCAGCGCGGGCTTGCCGAGGCGCCAGCAGGCCGTGAGACAGGTCCGGCCCGGGGCACGGTTGTTCTCCTCCGAGCGGTACCAGGCGACGAACTCCGCCCGGACCGGCGGCTCCAGGCTCGACGGTTCGAGCGGGCCGGCGGCCAGCGCGGTCCGCAGGCCCCGGGCCAGGGCCAGCGTCATCTGGGTGTCGTCGGTGACCAACGCGGGCTCGGGCAGGGGGAGTTCACGCCAGTCGGGGCACCAGGCCGCGATGTGCTCGATCTCCTCGAACTCGGTCCGGTGGCCAAGGGCGTCGCCGATCGCCAGGCCCAGCAGTGCTCCGGTCGCCCTGCCCATCAGCTGCCCCCTCAGACCTCGACGATCAGTTCCCGCAGGCCCCGGATGACGTACCCGGGCCGCCACTGCGGCTCGCGGACCAGCCGCAGTCCGGGTGCCCGGCGCAGCAGCGCGCCGAAGGACTCGGTGAGCTCCAGTCTGGCAAGCGGGGCGCCGAGACAGAAGTGAATTCCCGCGCCGAAGGTGATGTGCGGGTTGTCGGTGCGGCCCAGGTCGAGGCGGTCGGGGTCGGTGAAGCGGGCCGGGTCGCGGTTGGCGGAGCCGAACAGCAGGGCGACCTCGGCGCCGCGCGGGACGCTCACCCCCGCGATCTCGGTGTCCTCCAGCACCCAGCGTTCGAACATCTGCAGCGGGGTGTCGTAGCGCATCAGCTCCTCGACGGCGGTGGGCAGCAGCTCGTCCACCGCACCGCGCAGCCGGGCGAGCTCGCCGGGGTTGCGGAAGAGCGCCCACCAGCCGTTCCCGGTGGTGTTGACGGTGGCCTCGTGCCCGGCGTTGAGCAGCAGGACACAGGTCGAGACCATCTCCTGCTCGCTCAGCGCGTCCGAACCGTCGGCGACCTGGACCAGCGCGCTGATCAGGTCATCGCCCGGCGCGGCCCGCCGTTCGGCGATCAGCCCGCGCAGGTACCCGGAGAACTCGACGCTCGCCCGCACGGCCCGCGCCGCCACCTCCGCCGAGGGGTTGAGCTCGAACATCCCGGTGATGTCGGCGGACCAGGGGCGCAGCAGGCCCCGGTCGCCCTCGGGCACGCCCAGCATCTCGGCGATCACCGCGACCGGCAGCGGTTCGGCGACCCCGGCGATCAGGTCGCCGCCGCCGTCCGCCAGCAGTGCGCCGACCAGTTCGTCCGCGAGCCGGGTCACGGTGGGCCGCAGCGACTCCACCGTCCGCGGGGTGAACGCCTTGGCGACCAGCCGCCGGATCCGGGTGTGGTCGGGGGCCTCCAGGTCGAGCAGTCCGTGCCCGTTCAGCGTGTGGAACGGCTCGTGCGCGGGGTCGGGCGCCGGTCGGCCGAACTCCTCGTGGGTGTAGCGGTGGGTGTAGGTGCGGCCGAGGCGGCGGTCCCGGAGCAGGGCGCTGACGTCCTCGTACCGGGAGACCAGCCACTGGCCGCTCGGCTCGTAGTAGCTGACCGGCGCCTGCTCGCGCAGCGCCGCGTACGCCGCGTACGGGTGCGCCACGAACTCGGCGGACCAGGGGTCGAACTGAGCAGCCACGATCACTCCTGCTGGTCGGGTGGCCATGGTAATCGGACCGGGAGTGACCCGGAACGGGCGGCCGCCGGCCGCACCGGAGCGCGCACGGCACCGGCAACCCCCGTGGCGCGGAGCCCTGTTCGGTGAACCGCGCACTGCCGCTTCGCCGGACAACCCGTTTTCCGCCCGGCTACGCCTCCCCCGCGACCACCGCTCCCGCCTCGTACGCGAAGACCACCGCGTGCACCCGGTCCCGCAGTTGAAGCTTGCTCAGCACATTGCTGACGTGCGTCTTCACGGTGTGCTCGCTGACCACCAGCTCGGCCGCGATCTCGGCGTTGGACAGGCCCCGGGCGAGCAGCCGCAGGGTCTCCTGCTCACGGATGGTCAGCCGGTCGAGCAGCTTCGCGGGGGCGCGCAGCACGGCGGCCGGCCCCGAGGGCCTGCGGGCGGCGAACTCGCTGATCAGGCGGCGCGTCACCGAGGGCGCCAGCAGCGCCTCGCCACAGGCCACCATCCGGACGCCGTGCGCGAGGTCGTCCCGGCGGACGTCCTTGAGCAGGAAGCCGCTGGCCCCGGCGTAGAGGGCGTCGTAGACGTAGTCGTCGATGTCGAAGGTGGTCAGCATGATCACCTTGGTGTCGGGGAACTCGCCGCAGACCCGGCGGGCGGCCTCCAGGCCGTCCATGACGGGCATCCGGACGTCCAGCAGCAGCACGTCCGGGCGGTGCTCCCGGACCGCCTCGACGGCCTGCGCGCCGTCCGCCGCCTCGGCGACCACCTCGATGTCCGGCTGGGCGTCCAGGATCATCCCGAACCCGGCCCGCACCAGCTCCTGGTCGTCGGCGACCACCACTCGTATCGCGTCCCTGCTCACCACAGCTCCCCTCGCCCGACCGGCCGTACCGTACGCCGGCCGCCGCTCACAGTACGGCCGCGTCCAGCGGCAGCTGCGCGGTGACCAGGAAGCCCCGGCCCTGTGGCCCCGGCCCTGCGCTCGCCTTTCCTCCGCAGGCCGCCGCGCGCTCGCGGATACCGACCAGCCCGCGCCCGCCCGACCAGCCGGCCGCCGCCCTGCCGCCGGCCGGCGTGTTCTTCCCGCCCTCGGCGCCCCCGGTGCGCCCGGCGTCCTTCGTCCCGGTGCCGTTGTCGGAGACCAGGATCTCCAGCGTCTGCCCGACCCGGGCGATCCGGACCGCCGCGCTGTCCGCCCCGGAGTGCTTGACGACATTGGTCAGTGCCTCCTGGACGATCCGGTAGGCCGCCGCCTCGACGTCCGCCGGCATCGTGCGCGCGGGCTCGGCCAGCTCCAGCTCCACCCGGATGCCCGCCTGCCGCACCCGCCCGATCACGGCCGGCAGTTCGGCCAGCCCGGGCTGCGGGGCGAGTTCGGGGCTCGCGCCCTCCTCCTTGAGGACCCCGAGGACCCGGCGCAGCTGCACCATCGCGTCGCGGCCGGAGTCGGCGATGGTGTCGAAGGCCCGGATCGCCCGGTCCGGGTCCTTGTGCACCACCAGCGGACCGGCCTCCGCCTGAATGACCATCAGCGAGACCGCGTGCGCCAGGATGTCGTGCATCTCACGGGCGATCCGGCTGCGCTCCTCGGCCACCGCGCGGGCCGCCTCACTCGCGGCCCTCAGGCCCAGCTGGTGGGCCCGTTCGGCCTCCGTCCGGGCGAGCCGGCGCCAGTCGTGCACCAGTGCGCCGAAGGTGAAGCTGCCGACCGACATGATCAGGCTGAACAGCATGCCGTTCGGCGAGTGGGTGCCGAGGATGTTGGCGACCACGGTGATCACCAGCAGCGGCCAGCGCTGCCAGTCCCGGCCGCGATCGGCCAGGGTGTACATCGTGACCACCCCGGCGATCGAGACCTGCGGCTGCGCCGAGTGCGCGGCATAGGACAGCGCCAGCGCCGGCAGCCCGCCGAGCAGGAACACGCTGCACGGGAACCTCCGCCGCCAGGGCAGCGGAAACGCGGTGGAGACGGCCAGCAGGTAGACCCACCAGGGCCAGCCCCGGTTGTCGAAGAACACCGCCCAGGCCGAGATCAGGGCCGAGAACACCGTCAGCCCGAGGTCCGTCACCCGCGGATCGATGCCGCCGAACCGCCCCTCCCACCGCTGCCCCAGCGCGATGATCCGCGCCTGCGCACGCGATATCCGCTCCACGTCCGTTCCTCCCCCGCCGTACTCCGGGGGATGATCCTGCCGTAACGCCGGGCCGGGCGCGCGACCGAGGGGTGCCGGAGGCCGGCCGCCCGCCCCGGCGGGGTGCTCAGACACCGGTGACCGTCACATCACCGGTGTCGGTCGTCGCGGTGATGCGGCGCTTGGCGTCCGACTGCTGACTCACCGTCACGGAGGACTTCCCGGTGTCGGTCTTCGCGGCGACGGCGTACGGGTCCCTGCCGGGCACCTTCACGGTGATGCTGCCGGTGCTCGTGGTCGCCGCGAGCGTCTCGGGCTGAGCGGTGAAGACGGCCGAGACGTCACCGGTGCTGGTGCTCAGGCTGACCTCGGCACCGCTCATCCGCCTGGCCTCGATGCTGCCCGTGCCGCTCTTCGCCTCGACCCGGCCGCTGAGCCCGGACAGGTGGACGTCACCGGTGCCGTCCTTCACCCGCACCTCCGTACCCGCCGGGACCGCCACCTCGTACCCGACGCCGCAGTCGCCGTCCGGGCAGGTGTAGCCGAGGGTGAGCGTGCCGCCGGCGGTGCTGTGCGTGGTCGCGGGCGGGGTGGAGCGGTACGTCTGGCGCTCCGTCACCTGGACCCCGGTGCCGCCGCCGATCACCCGGATGTCTCCGGTGCCGCCCTCGATCACCAAGGTCCGCACGGTCTCGGAGACGCCGTAGCCCACGGTCCTGGTCCGGTCGTCCTGGAGCGCGAAGCAGGAGGACATCCCGCCCACGACGGCAGCGGTGATGGCGGCGTAGGTCAGTACGCGAAAAGTCATCCGGTTCATGGCAGTTCTCCCGTTCGGCCGGCCGGACCGGCCTCTGCGACCCGACACCGAAAGACTGCCCGACCACCCCCTCGTCCCGGATCCCCCGGCCGAGCGGTCCACCGGTCTCCCTCGTGCGGGGGAGTACCTCCCTCCCCCGCACGAGCCGCCGCGCTCACCCCGCCGTACTCACCCCGCTGCGGTCTCCCCCACCGGCTGCCCCGCGACGATCCGCCGCACCAGTGCGGGCAGCGCGACCGAGATCGGCTCCCGGATCACCTCGTGCGCCACCGGGTCGTACGGCGTGGGCTCTCCGTTCACGATCACCAGCCGGGCACCGGCATCCAACGCCAGCTGCGCCAGCCCGGCCGCCGGGTACACCTGCAGCAGCGTCCCGACCGCCACGAACAGGTCGCACGCCTTGGCGATCGACTCGGCCCGGTCCAGCACCACCGGGTCCAGTGCCTCACCGAACATCACCGTGCACGGCTTGAGCACACCCCCGCACGCCGCACACGCCGGATCCGGCTCCCCCGCCTCCACCCGCTCCAGGGCCTGAGCCATCGGACTGCGCTCCCGGCAGCGGACGCACTGCACCCGCTGCGCCGTCCCGTGCAGTTCCAGCACCTTCCGCTCCGGCAGCCCCGAACGCTGGTGCAGCCCGTCCACGTTCTGCGTCAGCACCCGCAGCGGCAGCCCGCTGCGCTCCAGCTCCGCCAGTGCCAGATGCCCCGGGTTCGGCTCCGCCGCCACCGCGCCGACGTCCCGCCGCAGCAGCCAGGAGCGGCGCCGCACCTCGGGATCGGCCAGGTACGGCCCGATCGTCACCAACTCCTGCGCCTTCGGGTCCCGTTGCCACAGCCCCTTGGGCCCCCGGTAGTCCGGAATCCCCGAATCGGTGGAGATCCCCGCCCCCGTCAACACCGCGATCAGCGGCCGCTTGCCAGTCATGCCCGGACCGTACGGGCCGCCTTCCCCCTGGCGCCACCGAAAAACCGGGGTCCTCCCCCACCGGAGCCCGGCGCAGACCGGTACTCCCACCCCCACCTCACCCCCGGGACCCCACCCTCCCGTTCACCGCCCGCGGCCCCCTCCTCCGCGTCCGGTGATCCCCCCGGGGGCATCCGGATCACAGCAGGCGCTTGATCTCACCCCGCGCCCGGTAGAACCCGCCCGCCCCCGACTCCAGCACCTCGGCCACCAGATACCGCGCGCCCGGCACCCGGACGTCCTTCGGGAACTGCACCCGCCAGGACGGGTCGTAGCCGGCCGACACCACCCTCACCCGCGTCCGGCCGCCCTCCTGCACACACTCGACCTCGACGCCCGCACCGGCCAGGGCCGCCTCCACCGTCTCCAGCCGGGCCCCCGGCGCCACCGCCTCCCAGCCGAACGCGTCCACCTCGGCCGTCCGGGGCAGTGTCCCGTCCTCCGCCGCGCGCACCGCCTGCTCGCTCGCGTCCAGGCAGGCCAGCGAACCGTCCGTGGTCACCAGGTACAGCCGTCCGTCGCGGTACTGCATGCTGTAGGCCGAACCGCAGCCCGTACCCAGCTTCCACAGCCGCGTCCCGTCCGCCGCGAAGCAGTAGACCGAGGAGTGGTTGTCCCCGGCGAAGACGTAGCGGCCGTCGGGGGACGCGGCGCAGGAGAACACCGCCGCATCGCAGCGGTAGCGGGCGACCTCCCCGCCGTCCGCCTTGCGCAGCCGGTGCACCCAGCCGCGCGACGTCCCCGCGAAGACCTCCTCCCGTTCCTGCCAGCCGAACAGCACCTCGCCCTCCGTCCGGGTGTGCCACACCGGCTCGCCGCCGCGCGCCGCGTACCGGGACACCCCGCGGGTGTGCCCGTGGTAGACCCCCTCCCGGTCGCAGCGCACCATCCAGCCCTCGCGGCCCTCGGCCTTGCGCCGCCACTGGAACTCGTCCTCGTGGTCGACGGTGGTGAGCCCGCCGCGCTCGTCGGCCACCCCCAGCACCCCGTCGTGGATGTCCAGCCAGTAGATGTCCACGTCCTCGGCGATCTCGTACGCCACCCGGGGCACCTTCCCGCCCAGGTCGTAGACCTTGCCGTTGTCGCAGCCCGCGTAGATCCACCGGTCGTCGGCGACGATGCACTTCACGCCGTCCGGCAGGCCGTACCGGCCGGTGACCACCCCGTCGTGCGTCAGCGTGTAGACGTCCCCCGCCTCGTTCCCCACCCAGGCCTGCTCCTCCCCCACGAACACCCCGAACGCCGCCGCCCCCGACCGGAACCGCCACACCAGCGGCGCCTGACGCGCCGTCGACCCGCTGCTGGCCATCGCCCGGCGCGTCACCGCCCGCCGCTGCCGCACCCCCCGGACCGCCGGCGCGTACCCCTTCCTGACCTTCTCCCCCACCTTCCTGGAGGCCGCCGCGACGGCCTTCTCCGCCGTCGGGTACGAAGTGGTCTTCGCCTGCCCGCCCTCCCCGATCCGCCCGTACGTCACGGTCACCTCGGCTCCGGCCAGCCGCACCTCGTAGAACTTGTGCGCGCCGCCGCCCTCCTCGGACAGCTCCAGATAGGTGACCTGCTCGGCCGGAACGGCAGCAGTGGACATCGGACGACCCCTCTCGGCCAGCCAGGAGGACTGATGGGACCAACCTAGGCGGCAGCGCTGACATCCCCTCAGGCCGGACGAAACGCCGCAGGGCGGCCACCCCGAGTGGGGTGGCCGCCCTGCGGCGTTGCGCGCTGACTGTCAGCCCGTGTACGGGCCGTAGTCGTAGTCGTCCAGCGGGACCGCCTGGCCGGAGCCGGCGCCGAAGGGCGACATGTCGTAGTCGTCGTAGCCGACGGCCGAGTACATGGCGGCCTTGGCCTCCTCGGTCGGCTCCACCCGGATGTTGCGGTAGCGGGGCAGACCCGTACCGGCCGGGATGAGCTTACCGAGGATGACGTTCTCCTTGAGGCCCAGCAGCGGGTCCGACTTGGCGTGGATCGCCGCGTCGGTGAGGACCCGGGTCGTCTCCTGGAAGGAGGCGGCCGACAGCCAGGACTCGGTGGCCAGCGAGGCCTTGGTGATACCCATCAGCTGCGGACGGCCGGAGGCGGGGTGACCGCCCTCGGAGACCACGCGACGGTTCTCCTGCTCGAAGCGGCCGCGCTCGACGAGCTCGCCCGGGAGCAGCTCGGCGTCGCCCGACTCGATGATCGTCACGCGGCGGAGCATCTGCCGGATGATGATCTCGATGTGCTTGTCGTGGATCGACACACCCTGCGAGTTGTAGACCTTCTGGACCTCGGCCACCAGGTGAACCTGGACGGCACGCTGGCCCATGATGCGCAGGACGTCGTGCGGGTTGGTGGCACCGACGGTCAGCTTCTGGCCGACCTCGACCGCCTCACCCTCGCTCACCAGGAGCTTGACACGCTTGGAGACCGGGTAGGCGATCTCGTCGGTGCCGTCGTCCGGGGTGATGACGATCTTGCGGGTCTTCTCGGTGTCCTCGATGCGGGCGCGGCCCTGCGCCTCCGAGATCGGGGCCACACCCTTGGGGGTACGGGCCTCGAAGAGCTCGACGACACGCGGCAGACCCTGGGTGATGTCGTCACCGGCCACACCACCGGTGTGGAAGGTACGCATGGTCAGCTGGGTACCGGGCTCACCGATGGACTGGGCGGCGATGATGCCGACCGCCTCACCGATGTCGACCAGCTTGCCGGTGGCCAGCGAGCGGCCGTAGCAGTGGGCACAGGTACCCACGGCCGACTCACAGGTCAGGATCGAGCGGACCTTGACGTCGCCGACACCGTGGCGGATCAGCTCGTCGATCAGGACGTCACCGAGGTCGGTGTTGGCGGTGGCAAGGAGCTTGCCGTCCACCGTGATGTCCTCGGCGAGCATCCGGGCGTAGACGCTGGTCTCGACGTCGTCGGCCTTGCGCAGCACGCCGTCCACGACGGAACCGATCGACAGCTTCAGGCCGCGCTCGGTGCCGCAGTCCTCCTCGCGAATGATGACGTCCTGGGAGACGTCGACCAGACGACGGGTGAGGTAACCGGAGTCGGCGGTACGCAGAGCGGTGTCCGCGAGACCCTTACGGGCACCGTGGGTGGAGATGAAGTACTCCAGCACGGAGAGACCCTCACGGAACGACGCCTTGATGGGTCGCGGGATGGTCTCGTTCTTCGCGTTGGACACCAGACCACGCATACCGGCGATCTGACGCATCTGCATCATGTTTCCACGAGCACCCGAGTCGACCATCATGAAGATGGGGTTCGTCTTCGGGAAGTTCGCGTTCATGGCCTCGGCGACCTCGTTGGTCGCCCGGGTCCAGATGCCGATGAGCTCGCTCTTGCGCTCCTCGTTGGTGATCAGACCGCGCTCGTACTGCCGCTGGACCTTCTCCGCCTGCGCCTCGTAGCCCTCGAGGATCTGGGGCTTGCTCGGCGGGACGACGACGTCCGAGATCGAGACGGTGACACCGGAACGGGTCGACCAGTGGAAACCGGCCGCCTTCAGGTTGTCCAGCGTCGCGGCGACGACGACCTTGGGGTAGCGCTCGGCCAGGTCGTTGACGATGGCCGACAGCTGCTTCTTGCCGACCTCGTAGTCGACGAAGGGGTAGTCCTCGGGCAGCAGCTCGTTGAAGAGCGCACGGCCCAGGGTCGTGGTGAGCCGGAACGACTCGCCCTCGAACCAGCTGGACTGGCCCTCCTCGTCGACCGGGGCGGCCCAGCCGCGCGGCGGCACGGTGCCGACCGGCAGACGCAGGTCGATCGGGGCCTGGACGTCCAGGTCGCGGGCGTCGAAGGCCATGATCGCCTCGGCGGTCGACGAGAAGGAGCGGCCGGCGCCCTTCACGTTCTCGCGGTCCGAGGTGAGGAAGAACAGGCCCAGCACCATGTCCTGGGTCGGCATGGTGACGGGGCGACCGTCGGCCGGCTTCAGGATGTTGTTCGAGGACAGCATCAGGATGCGGGCCTCGGCCTGCGCCTCTGCCGACAGCGGCAGGTGGACGGCCATCTGGTCACCGTCGAAGTCCGCGTTGAACGCGGTGCAGACGAGCGGGTGGATCTGGATGGCCTTGCCCTCGACCAGCTGCGGCTCGAAGGCCTGGATGCCGAGGCGGTGCAGGGTGGGCGCACGGTTCAGCAGAACCGGGTGCTCGGCGATGACCTCTTCGAGGACGTCCCACACGACCGGGCGGGCGCGCTCGACCATGCGCTTGGCCGACTTGATGTTCTGCGCGTGGTTCAGGTCCACCAGGCGCTTCATCACGAACGGCTTGAAGAGCTCCAGCGCCATGGCCTTGGGCAGACCGCACTGGTGCAGCTTCAGCTGCGGGCCGACGACGATGACCGAACGGGCCGAGTAGTCGACTCGCTTGCCGAGCAGGTTCTGACGGAAACGACCCTGCTTGCCCTTGAGCATGTCGGACAGCGACTTCAGCGGACGGTTGCCGGGGCCCGTGACCGGGCGACCACGACGGCCGTTGTCGAAGAGCGCGTCGACGGCCTCCTGGAGCATGCGCTTCTCGTTGTTCACGATGATCTCGGGGGCACCGAGGTCGAGCAGGCGCTTCAGGCGGTTGTTGCGGTTGATCACGCGGCGGTACAGGTCGTTCAGGTCGGAGGTCGCGAAGCGGCCGCCGTCCAGCTGCACCATCGGACGCAGGTCCGGCGGGATGACCGGGACGCAGTCCAGCACCATGCCGTTGGGCTTGTTGCTGGTCTGCAGGAAGGCGGAGACGACCTTGAGGCGCTTGAGCGCACGGGTCTTCTTCTGGCCCTTGCCGGTGCGGATGATCTCGCGGAGGCGCTCGGCCTCCTCCGCCAGGTCGAAGGTCTCCAGGCGGTCCTTGAGGGCCGCGGCGCCCATCGAGCCGGAGAAGTAGGTGCCGAAGCGGTCGCGCAGCTCGCGGTAGAGCAGCTCGTCGCCCTCCAGGTCCTGGACCTTGAGGTTCTTGAAGCGGGCCCAGACCTCGTCGAGGCGGTCGATCTCGCGCTGCGCACGATCGCGCAGCTGCTTCATCTCGCGCTCGGCGCCCTCGCGCACCTTGCGGCGGACGTCGGCCTTGGCGCCCTCGGCCTCCAGCTCGGCGAGGTCGGACTCGGCCTTCTTCGCGCGGTTCTCCAGGTCGGAGTCGCGACGGTTCTCGATCTGCTGGCGCTCGACCGAGACGTGCGCCTCCAGGGACGGGAGGTCGCGCTGGCGACGCTCGTCGTCCACCCAGGTGATCATGTAGGCGGCGAAGTAGATGACCTTCTCGAGGTCCTTCGGCGCCAGGTCCAGCAGGTAGCCCAGACGGGACGGGACACCCTTGAAGTACCAGATGTGGGTGACCGGGGCGGCCAGCTCGATGTGGCCCATCCGCTCACGGCGCACCTTGGCGCGGGTGACCTCGACGCCGCAGCGCTCGCAGATGATGCCCTTGAAGCGGACGCGCTTGTACTTACCGCAGTAGCACTCCCAGTCCCGGGTGGGGCCGAAGATCTTCTCGCAGAAGAGCCCGTCCTTTTCCGGCTTCAGGGTGCGGTAGTTGATGGTCTCCGGCTTCTTGACCTCGCCGTGCGACCACTGGCGGATGTCGTCGGCCGTGGCCAGGCCAATACGGAGCTCGTCGAAGAAGTTGACGTCAAGCACTGGTCGTCAAGCCCTCTTTCGTAAGTCGAGGTTTATCTATGGTCTGAGGGGGCCTGGGGGCGGGCCGGCCTGGGTTCCTCCAGGCCGGCCCAACCTCCGTCAGACCTCTTCGACGCTGCTCGGCTCGCGCCGGGACAGGTCGATGCCGAGCTCCTCGGCAGCGCGGAACACGTCTTCGTCGGAGTCCCGCATCTCGATGGACTGGCCGTCCGAGGACAGCACCTCCACATTGAGGCAGAGCGACTGCATTTCCTTGATGAGGACCTTGAAGGACTCGGGAATGCCGGGCTCGGGGATGTTCTCGCCCTTGACGATGGCCTCGTAGACCTTGACTCGGCCGAGGACGTCGTCGGACTTGATGGTGAGCAGCTCCTGCAGTGCGTACGCAGCGCCGTACGCCTCCAGGGCCCACACCTCCATCTCACCGAAGCGCTGACCACCGAACTGCGCCTTACCACCGAGCGGCTGCTGGGTGATCATGGAGTACGGGCCGGTCGAACGGGCGTGCAGCTTGTCGTCGACCAGGTGGTGCAGCTTGAGGATGTACATGTAGCCGACCGAGATCGGCATCGGGAACGGCTCGCCGGAGCGGCCGTCGAACAGCCGGGCCTTACCGGTGGAGTTCACCAGGCGCTCACCGTCACGGGTGAGGGTGGTGTTGTCCAGCAGGCCGGTGATCTCGTCCTCGCGGGCGCCGTCGAAGACCGGGGTGGCGAGGTTGGTGCCACCCACGACCGTGTCGGCGCCGATCGCCTGCAGGCGCTTGGCCCACTCGTCGGCGAGACCGGAGACGTCCCAGCCCTGCTTGGCGAGCCACCCGAGGTGGATCTCCAGGACCTGTCCCGGGTTCATTCGGGACGGGACACCCAGCGGGTTGAGGATGATGTCGACCGGGGTGCCGTCCTCGAGGAACGGCATGTCCTCGACCGGGAGGATCTTGGAGATGACACCCTTGTTGCCGTGGCGGCCGGCGAGCTTGTCACCGTTGGTGATCTTGCGCTTCTGGGCCACGTAGACGCGGACCAGCTGGTTCACGCCCGGGGGCAGCTCGTCGCCCTCTTCGCGGTCGAAGACGCGGACGCCGATGACCTTGCCGGACTCACCGTGCGGCACCTTCAGCGAGGTGTCGCGGACCTCACGGGCCTTCTCACCGAAGATCGCGCGGAGCAGGCGCTCCTCGGGGGTCAGCTCGGTCTCACCCTTCGGGGTGACCTTGCCGACCAGGATGTCGCCGGTGACGACATCCGCACCGATCCGGATGATGCCGCGCTCGTCGAGGTCGGCGAGGACCTCCTCGGAGACGTTCGGGATGTCCCGGGTGATCTCCTCGGGGCCCAGCTTGGTGTCACGGGCGTCGACCTCGTGCTCCTCGATGTGGATCGAGGAGAGGACGTCGTCCTGCACGAGGCGCTGCGACAGGATGATCGCGTCCTCGTAGTTGTGGCCCTCCCACGACATGAACGCCACGAGGAGGTTCTTGCCGAGCGCCATCTCGCCCTCGTCCGTGCAGGGGCCGTCGGCCAGAACCTGGCCGGCCTCCACGCGGGAGCCCTCGTCCACGAGCACCTTCTGGTTGAAGGAGGTGCCCTGGTTGGAGCGGGTGAACTTGGCGGCGCGGTACGTGGTGTAGGTGCCGTCGTCGTTGGCCACCGTCACGTAGTCGGCGGAGACCTCCTGGACCACACCCGGCTTCTCGGCCGTGATCACGTCGGCGGCGTCGACCGCACAGCGGTACTCCATGCCGGTACCGACCAGCGGAGCCTCGCTCTTCAGCAGCGGCACCGCCTGGCGCATCATGTTCGAGCCCATGAGCGCGCGGTTGGCGTCGTCGTGCTCGAGGAACGGGATCATGGCGGTCGCGACCGACACCATCTGGCGCGGCGAGACGTCCATGTAGTCGATCTCGGTGCCGGGGATGTAGTCGATCTCGCCACCACGGCGGCGGACCAGGACACGCGGCTCGGCGAAGGTCAGCTCCGCGGTCAGCGGGGCGTTGGCCTGCGCGATGACGTAGCGGTCCTCCTCGTCGGCGGTGAGGTAGTCGACCTGCTCGGTGACCACACCGTCGATGACCTTGCGGTACGGAGTCTCGATGAAGCCGAAGGCGTTGACCCGGCCGTACGAGGCCAGCGACCCGATCAGACCGATGTTCGGGCCTTCCGGGGTCTCGATCGGACACATGCGGCCGTAGTGCGAGGGGTGCACGTCACGGACCTCGAAGCCGGCGCGCTCACGGGAGAGACCACCGGGACCGAGGGCGGACAGACGACGCTTGTGGGTCAGGCCCGACAGCGGGTTCGTCTGGTCCATGAACTGCGACAGCTGGCTGGTGCCGAAGAACTCCTTGATGGAGGCGACGACCGGCCGGATGTTGATCAGGGTCTGCGGCGTGATCGCCTCGACGTCCTGGGTGGTCATGCGCTCGCGCACGACGCGCTCCATACGGGCGAGACCCGTACGGACCTGGTTCTGGATCAGCTCGCCGACGTTGCGCAGGCGACGGTTGCCGAAGTGGTCGATGTCGTCGACCTCGACCACGATGTCGCGGCCCTCGCCGTCGCTCCACTCGGTCTCACCCGCGTGCAGCTTCACCAGGTACTTGATCGCACCGATGATGTCGGGCTCGGTGAGCACGCCGGAGTCCAGGGACTCGGCGTTGCCCAGCTTCCGGTTGACCTTGTAGCGGCCGACCTTGGCGAGGTCGTAGCGCTTCGGGTTGAAGTAGAGGTTCTCGAGCAGCGTCTGCGCGGCCTCACGCGTGGGCGGCTCGCCCGGGCGCAGCTTGCGGTAGATGTCGAGGAGTGCGTCGTCCTGGCCCTGGGTGTGGTCCTTCTCCAGGGTGGCGCGCATCGACTCGTACTCGCCGAACTCCTCGAGAATCATCTCGTTGGTCCAGCCGAGGGCCTTGAGCAGTACGGTGACCGACTGCTTGCGCTTGCGGTCGATGCGGACACCGACCATGTCGCGCTTGTCGATCTCCATCTCCAGCCAGGCACCACGCGAGGGGATGACCTTGCAGGAGTAGATGTCCTTGTCGGACACCTTGTCCAGGGTGGAGTCGAAGTACACGCCGGGGGAACGGACCAGCTGCGACACGACGACGCGCTCGGTGCCGTTGATCACGAACGTGCCCTTGTGGGTCATGAGCGGGAAGTCGCCCATGAAGACCGTCTGAGACTTGATCTCACCGGTCTCGTTGTTGGTGAACTCGGCCGTGACGAAGAGCGGAGCCGCGAACGTGAAGTCGCGGTCCTTGCACTCGTCAATGGAGTTCTTCGGCGGCTCGAAACGGTGGTCGCGGAAAGTCAGCGACATCGACCCACTGAAGTCCTCGATCGGCGAGATCTCTTCGAAGATCTCCTCCAGACCGGACTTGGTGGGGACGTCCTGTCCACTCTCCAGGGCCGCCTCGACCCGAGACTTCCAGGCCGCGTTGCCGAGCAGCCAGTCAAAGCTCTCGGTCTGCAGGGCCAGGAGGTTCGGGACCTCAAGGGGCTCCTTGATCTTCGCGAACGAAACGCGAAGCGGGGCGGTGGATGCGGCGGAATTGTTCGAGGCGTTGCGCGAGGCGGCCAAGAGGGGGGTCCTTCCGAGGGCTCGGAGCTCACTACGCGCGTACCAGCCGGGCCTGCAAAGGCTTGGAGCCACCTCCGTCGCCGTGGGTCTCAGCCGGGAAGGAAATCCCAGGTCAGAGCCGCTTTGCGGAGGCGGTGCCAGACCCCTTCAGGGCAACGCAGACTCCGGGCGACGAGTCACGGAGCAGCTAACAGGCAGCGCAAAGGGACAGTGTAGCCAAAAGGCACACTGCTGACAAGCCCTGATTCGGAGACCGAATCGGACGCTCCCTCCGGTAGCCACCCAACCGGCCCGGCCCCACCGGGGAACCGTGCCGCAGGGCGGCGCCTGCCTCGCACAACCTTGGCCCGGACTACGCCGGGCCACCGCACCTCACATGCAGTCACTTCCCGTCGGGGCCACTGAATATGCATCCAGGGCCGCTCCGACTTGGAGCGTGCACTCCACGCTGGGCGCGAGCCTTGAGAATCGCGCGCCCGGTGCCGTTCGTCAAGGCCCGCGCCAGAGCGTGGACCTCGGCCTGCTCATCGTCCGGCACCCCTCGGGCGTTACAGAACCCGTGGTGGGGCCGTCCGTGACGACAGCGATCACCATACCGGTCCCCGCCGACAGTGGCCGAGTGCACAGCCGACCGGGCCCGACCCCGTCAGAACCGACGCGGGTACGAAACAGGCCGGGCCGACCACCCGGAAGGGTGATCGGCCCGGCCTGCGCGCCCCCTCAGAGGGGGCGAGGAGTCACTTGACGGTGACCTTGGCGCCAGCGCCCTCGAGCTGGGCCTTGGCCTTCTCGGCAGCGTCCTTGGCAACCTTCTCCAGGAGGGTGGCCGGGGTGCCGTCAACGAGGTCCTTGGCCTCCTTCAGGCCGAGGGAGGTCAGGGCGCGCACCTCCTTGATGACCTGGATCTTCTTGTCACCAGCGGACTCGAGGATGACGTCGAACTCGTCCTGCTCCTCGACGGCCTCAACGGCGCCCGGGGCAGCGGCGGCGGCCATGGCGACCGGGGCGGCAGCGGTGACGTCGAACTTCTCCTCGAAGGCCTTCACGAAGGCGGCGAGCTCAATGAGGGTGAGCTCCTCGAACTGCGCGAGCAGCTCGTCCTGGGTCAGCTTCGCCATGATGGCGTCCTTCCACTAAATCGGCAGGTGGTGCCGTATGTACGGGTTGGGCGGGCACGGGCCCGCAGCGAGGCGTGAGCCTGCCGAATTACTCGGCGGCCTCGTCCTCGGCGGCGGGAGCCGGCGTACCGGCACCGCCCTGCTCGACCTTGTCGCGCAGCGCGTCCACAGTGCGGACGAGCTTCGACGGCAGGGCCTGGAAGAGCGCGGCAGCCTGGGACTGCTTGGCCTTCAGGGCACCCGCCAGCTTGGCGAGCAGCACCTCGCGGGACTCGAGGTCCGCGAGCTTCTTGATGTCATCGGCGGACAGCGCCTTGCCGTCAAGGACACCGCCCTTGATGATCAGAGCGGGGTTCTCCTTGGCGAAGTCACGCAGAGCCTTCGCCGACTCCACCGGGTCACCGGTGACGAAGGCGACAGCCGTCGGACCCGCGAACAGGTCGTCCAGCTCGGAGATCCCGGCCTCATTGGCCGCGATCTTGGTCAGCGTGTTCTTCACCACGGCGTACTGGGCGTTGTCACCCAGCGAGCGACGCAGATTCTTCATCTGCTTCACCGTCAGACCGCGGTACTCGGTCAGCACGGCCGCGTTCGAAGCACGGAACATGTCCGTGACCTCGGCGACGGCAGCAGCCTTGTCGGGCCTTGCCATAGGCTTACGCCTCCTTCCGTGATGTCGAAGTCGGGCCGACCGCGAAGTCGACCATTCAACGCCTCGGACCGGCAGGCGAGAAGGAAGCCCTGCAGAAACAGTGAGAGCCCCAGTGCGCAGTCGCACGGGGCTCAGTGAAGACCTCGACGGTCGCACGGCGAACCGTACGGACCGGAAGTCCAAGCTCCAGAAACTCCTGCGCGGGCCGTCTGCGACGAGTCGCAGATCCTTCGGCTGCCCGGCCTCCTTGCGGAAGTTGGGCAACAGCCAGCGGTCTTTGGCAGAAACCACCGTACCTGACCAGCGGGAAAACCACCAAATCCGCCCGATCCCGCCATGACCGACTATGGATTCAGCGGCGGCAGACCCTTCGTACCTGCGTCCACGGTGTCGTCGTCGGCCGGGGCCTGCACCGAGAGCGGGCCGCCGAACTCGCTGTACTGGACGGTGTCGTTCGCCGCGCCCGAGGGTCCGGGGCCGGAGCGGTGCACCTCGGTCAGCTGGTCCTTGTCGTTCAGCAGCAGGTCGAGCACCACCGGTCCTGGCCCCAGCGCCGCCCTGAGCGCCGTCCGCCGGGCCGTGCTCAGCTGCGTCTGCGCGGCGGCGTACGCCTCGGCAGAGAGGGTCACCCGGTAGCGCTGAAACGTTCCGTCGGTGCCCTTCTGCTCCCC
>NZ_JYJF01000659.1 GCF_000955975.1 Saccharothrix sp. ST-888 | reverse complement strand
CCAGGACCAGAAATCCGTTGCCGCGCGCCTGGATCCAGTTCAGCGCCGCGCTGATGACGGTCTGCGGGGGGACGCCGCCGGAGGCGGTGGTGTTGGCACGGAGGTTGATGAGGAGGACGTCGTCGACCGCGGGGAAGCCGGCGGCGAGGACGGGGGCGAGGTTGAAGGGGGGGAGGGCGTCGCCGCCGCCGGACAGCTGGAGGCCGGAGGCCAGGACGGGGGTCCCGGCCGCGTCGGGGGTCTGGACGGTGCCCGGGGTGGGCGTTCCAGGGATGAGGTTGGCGAGCGTGAGTTAACTCGACCCGGCGATGCGCGTGCGGGGGAGACAGACGACGTAGCGGG
>NZ_JYJF01000658.1 GCF_000955975.1 Saccharothrix sp. ST-888 | reverse complement strand
GAACAGCCGGGGAAACACGAAAGCCCCCCGGTGACCGGAGGGCCTTCGCTCTGCGCTGCTCACCTCAACTACGGATGAAGCTCCCCCAATTGGACTCGAACCAATAACCTGCCGATTAACAGTCGGCTGCTCTGCCAATTGAGCTATGGGGGAATGCAATACAGACAGCCGCGCGGCCGTCGGCGGGCCGTCCGAGTTCCCCCAATTGGACTCGAACCAATAACCTGCCGACTAACAGTCGGCTGCTCTGCCAATTGAGCTATGGGGGACTGAGCTTACGCCTCGATCTCCGGGATCCTCCCAGCCCTCTCGTCGCCCGCTTCGGCACCTACATTAGCGCAC
>NZ_JYJF01000657.1 GCF_000955975.1 Saccharothrix sp. ST-888 | reverse complement strand
GGCCAGGCCGGGGTGGCGGCGGCGCAGGACGGTCACCGCGAGGATCTGGGGGAGGGCCTGGACCAGCACCATCACGGTGGTGAGCAGGGCGATCAGGACGGTCAGCGGCGGGTGTTCGGCGCTGCGTCGGGGGTGCCGGCGGAGGAGGAACCGGGGTGCGCCACCCGAGGCCGTGGCGGGCAGGCCGACGTCGTAACCGTGCTCATCCTGATCACCGCATGCGCAGAGAGAAGAACCGGGCTGCGCGGCGGCTCACGGGGGCCGTACGACGAGGCGCGCGGCGGGGTATTCTTCCGAGCCGTCGGCAGACTCCATCCCCGACACGGGTTCCCCGTCCACGGG
>NZ_JYJF01000656.1 GCF_000955975.1 Saccharothrix sp. ST-888 | reverse complement strand
CGCCGATGGTTCATGCGCTGGTGAGGCATCGGCCGCCGCCCCGTGCCTGGCGCGGCCAGGTCGCGGCATCGCGCGGTCCATGGGTCAGACCCCCATTGGGAAGGCGGCGCGTCCGGACGGCCCCGTGCGTTGGCTGCATACCCTGGGCAACGGGAGGCCGAAACTCCCAGTTCCCGGGGAACTGCACGTGGGGAGGGAGGTGTCCGGCGACCGGAGGTCCGCCGGGGGGTCCGGATTCTGAGTTCAGGCCGACAGGCACATGGGGGGTGGGTGAAGATGGGGGGTGCCCCCGGCCGGAGGCTGGGGGAGGTCGAGGGCCGAGTCTGGGCGGTGCCGACGTGG
>NZ_JYJF01000655.1 GCF_000955975.1 Saccharothrix sp. ST-888 | reverse complement strand
TCGCCGCGGAGAGCAAGGTGATGCGCGGTCGGTACGGCGCGCTGCTGGACGACACCTCGCTGTGGGACATCCCGCCGGGCAAGCGGGCCACGCCCGGCACGGACAACGCCCATCTGCGCGCCCAGGCAATCATCGCCCTGACCGAGACCGGGCGGCTCGCCGAAGCCCGCCGCCTCGCCGACGCCGTCACGGTCGGCGGCGCGCACGGCTCGTGGGAGTGGAACGAGTTCCTGTACGCGCGGGGTCTGCTGCGCATCGCGTCGGACGAGTTCGACGACGCCCTCGCCGACCTCCTGGAGTGCGGGAGGCGCCAGTCCGCCCGGGAGGTGGAGAGCCCGATCG
>NZ_JYJF01000654.1 GCF_000955975.1 Saccharothrix sp. ST-888 | reverse complement strand
GAAGGCGGACAGATCGACGATGGCCAACGGCGCATCGAGGTGCGCAGTGGCCCGGTCGTAGCGGGCCCGGTCGGAGGCCGTCCCGGCAGCGGGTCCGGCCGCGCGGAGGTTGACAATGCCCGCAGCGTGGCACAGCGCCCCTACCGCGGCTTAGGGGTCGGCAGCGTATTGGGAAAAACGCGGGGCGGGCATGGTCAACCTCCGGGCTGCCGGACCCGGTGCCGGGACGGCCTCCGACCGGGGCCGCTACGACCGGGCCACTGCGCACCTCGATGCGCCGTTGGCCATCGTCGATCTGTCCGCCTTCGACGCCAACGCCGCCGATCTGGTGCGCCGCGCGGG
>NZ_JYJF01000653.1 GCF_000955975.1 Saccharothrix sp. ST-888 | reverse complement strand
TGCTGCGCATGAGCTTCCCGTATACGCGGATGCAGCGGTATATGGGACGCAGCTTCCGGGGGACGCCCGGGTGGCGGCGCTTCGTCGTGTCCCGGGACCGACGGCCGGGGGCGCCCCGCTCAGGACGCTCTGTCGAGGGGGGGACTGCCCTTCGTCCGGTGTTGGCCAGCCGGCGCCTGGCGGGTTGCCGTGCGCAGGGCCGAGTACAATCGGCGAGCAGGCATGTGGAGAAGCCAGGGGGAGGACGGGTGGCCGTGAGGGCTGCGACCGTGGGCGCGATGATATCGTTCACCTGAACCACGACGACCGGCTTCGGGCCCGGCATCACCTGCGTGGGCGGACC
>NZ_JYJF01000652.1 GCF_000955975.1 Saccharothrix sp. ST-888 | reverse complement strand
GAGGTTACACCGTGACCCGACGTGACGGTGCCCTCCTCGCCAAGCGACGCCTCGGGTCCTTCGACGTCCGGCACTCACCACCCGTCTCTGCGGTGCTAGCGGTCGACGTCGTCTCACCCGGGTCCCGCCCCGCCCACCACTTCCGGCGGCCCGTCCAGTACGACGCGAACGTCACGTAGTGATAGTCCGATGCGAGGTCGCCGTCCGTAATGACGCAAAACAGTTGATCAAAGTGGACGGAGTGCGTTATGTCAGACCTGACCGGCAACCGGACGTTCACCGGGCAGTGGCGATCGGACGTAACCCCTTCTGTGCGCCACGGAACGGGCGTTCCGCCCTGGGC
>NZ_JYJF01000651.1 GCF_000955975.1 Saccharothrix sp. ST-888 | reverse complement strand
GGGTGATCCGGATGCCGGCCGTGCCCTGCTCGCCCCGCCGCCGCCGGCTGCCCAGCACGGTGAGCACACCGACCAGGCCGTACTTCTGGCGGAGCAGGGCGCGGTAGGCCGCCGTGCCCTCCGGCGGGCAGATCTCCCCCACGGCCGGTACATGCTCGCCGTTCCGGTTCCCCCGCACGTCGCACGGGCCGACCCGGACGTCGGCGCGATTGCGGATGCGCCGCCCCTTCCAGCACTCGGTGCCCGTCCCGATGCCGAGCCCGCCACCCTCCCGGCCCACCCACCCCGGCGTGCGCCACCCGGTGCCGTCCTCCCGGAACGTGGTCACCAGCATGTAGTTCCC
>NZ_JYJF01000650.1 GCF_000955975.1 Saccharothrix sp. ST-888 | reverse complement strand
CGGTAGTCCGTACGTCCGGCGGTCGCCGGGAGGACGCGGCGGTCGAGCCGGATTCGCTGCCGCGCCGACGGGTGCCGGGACCGGGGGCCACAACATGGCTTCGGGCACCTCCGGCCAGCCGGACACGAAGCCGAGCCGCAATCCCGGTCGGCGGCCCGACCCAACCGCGCCCGATGCTACCCGGGCAAACCCGGGGCGGTACGTCTACTGCACCCTCCCCGCCCGCGTTCCCGCCGGGTTGCGGCCGGTGGTGACGGTCTCCGAGCCGGAGGGGCCGACCGTCGTGGTGCCGCAGGAGGAGGCCGACGCGCTCGGGCTGCGATACGAGTTCGTGGCCGCCTGG
>NZ_JYJF01000066.1 GCF_000955975.1 Saccharothrix sp. ST-888 | reverse complement strand
GGGAGCGGCCGCCTGCTGGACGACCGGGGCTGCCTGAGTCACCGGCTGGGACGCGGCCGAGGCGAAGGTGAGGCCGGTCGCGGCCAGGACCGCGGCGGTGCCGGCGGCCGCGGTGATGGCGGTGGCGCGGGTGATCTTCATGGAACCTCTCCTGATTTATGAGCGGTCGACTGGGTCGTCGACGTGATTTGAACGTACTGACGGCTGTCATATCGGGCATGTCGAAGGTCCGGCCCTGGGGGGCCGAACGGGGTACCGATGCAAGGTTTCGAAATGACTAACAGAACGTCAGATCATAGGAAAAATAAGGAAGTTGACGAAGCCATTGATCCGTCTGGTTGAACCTGACGCCTGCTCATGCCTTCGGCCGCAGAGCGCCTGGATCTGCCGACGCGATGAGCTGATTCGCCATCATGGATGAGGCGCCTCCGGGGGGGGGATCCCGGCCTGCCGACGCCTGCGCCCACAGGCCACCCCCCCCGCGATGCGAGCCGGTTCCGCCCGTTCCGCCCGGTCCGCCCGGTCCGCCCGGTCGAGGACGCAATCCGCCGAGGCGCCTGGGGCCTGGGCGACCCGCGCCGAGCCCAGCAGGCCCCCGGGGGCGGTAGCGGCCCGTCAGTCCCCTGCCGAGCGGGCCCGAGAGTGGCAGTCGCCGCCCCGGCCTGACAGGCACCGGCGGATCCTCGGCAAGGTCCGCATGAACGCCCGGCGCGCGACCACACTCCCGCGAGCCCTGCTCGTGCCGACGAGCGCGGAGATCTTCGACTGACGGACGATCACCCGATCGCGATCAAACCCGTGACTTGGCCCATGAGCGCCGTTGCCACCTCCTGCCAACCCTGTGACCTGCACCTTCAGGATGGAAATAGCTCATTGGGCGTCAGCGGTACACGGCTGCCCTGCGGCTCCCGGCGAGGGTGATGCAGAGCCTGGTGGCGACGGCGAGGATGTGGTGCCCGGCGAGCAGTGAGGAGATCGCCTCTTCCGGCTCGAGTCCCCAGGGATACGAGGGCTGAAAGGCGATCAGGTGGCCGCCCTCGCTCACGGCGTAGGCGACACAGGACGCGCCGCCGAGCGCGACCAGGCTGAGGCCGATCGCTGCGGTGCGCCGCTCACGCCAGGAGTGCGTCGCCATACCGGTGGCCGGCACTGCGATCTCCAGGGCGGTGATACCGGCGAAGGCGAGATGGGTCAGCAGGTAGGTGACGGTGTGCGGGGCGTCTGGATTGTCGGTCGTGAACTCTCGCCCGGAGTCGTTGGCCGAGCTAGCGGTCACCGGCCGCGTTCCAACCGGTCTACGCGTTGGTCCAGGTCGAGCAGGCGACCGTCGGGCTGGTCGGCGCGCCGGAGCGGGAGCCCGAGCTGGCCGCGCGTCTCGGCGAAACCCACTTCAGCGATTCGCCGGACCTCCGCCAGCTCCGCACGGACACCGGCTTCGTCATCAGGCACTGGCACCGCCACCGTCCGAGACGGCTGACGGAACCGGCGACGCGGCCGGGGCCTGGACGACCGGCGCGGCCTGGATGATCGGCGGCAGCGGTGCCCGCGAAGGCGCGGTCCGCAGTCAGGACGGCAGTAGGCCGTCGATGACCGGCGAGGCCATTGCCCGGGCGGCGGCCCAGGTCTGCGGCACGATGCAACTGCCGGCGCGCGAATCGGCTGCGGTGCCACCGTCCATCGCTCTGGCCTCGCCGCTCATTCGGTCCCGGAGTGTGTGCTTCTCCGGGACGTCAGCCGGCCCACCTCGTCCGCCTGATGCCAGGTCGGCGCCCGTCACTTGGTCCGACTGACCCACTGGTGACGGATTGCCAGTACGAGCACGACCAGTGCGACCACCACCAGCGGTCCCAGAATCCATGCTGCATCGCCGGTGATCAGCGCCCGTACCATCGCAGTCAACAGCCCACGTATCAAGCTCCGCATCCGCGAAGGCTACACATGCCCGGTCGTCCTGGCCGATGAGGACGGCAGATGGGCGCTCGCCTGCCCCACGGCCGTACCGTATCGGACGGTATGTGCCTGACAGTCAGGGGCATCAAGAGGCCCAGGTCATGGGGAGATCCGAGTTCTGGGACTCAGACGTCTCTGCTGTCTGCGCGTGGTCCTGCAGGTTCGATCTGTGCTCCGACAGCGGAAGATCGTCTCCCGAAGATCCCGAGGCGGTCATGCTGGTTTACGGCAGCTCGTGGCGCACCAGCGCCCGCGCGAACGGGTCCCCCGTGGTCCGGGCGTGTGCCATCCGCTCGCGTACCTCGCTGAGTGTGCGTGGTCGGTAGCCCGAGCCGCCGCAGCAGCTCATGTGGAAGCGGACACCCGCGTGCAGGAGTACGGAGAGTGTCCGCCAGCCGTTGGTGTCCCGGCGGCGCGGTGCTGCGAAGGCGGAGCCTGCGTGGATCAAGGGCTCGGCGCAGCGTGGGCAGAGGCGGTTGTGGTCGCCAAGGCAGGGCTGCTTGTACGAGGCGCGGCAGGGCAGGCAGACGTATGAGGTCTTGGCGTGGGCCATGAGGCCAGCGTATGTGTGATGGTGCTCCGTCTCGACCGGGTTTCCGACTGCCTGGTCAGAGTCCACGGCCGGATCTGTGGGTAGACGGCCGGGGGCGCAGGGGGTGCTGACGGCCCGTGTGGAGTGGCAGGCCCCTGCGTCGGCCATGGCTTCGCAGCTGAGGGCCGGGTAGTCGGCTGCCGGCGGCGGGCGAACGTCGTGTCGTCTCGGCGGGGTGCGGATCGAGTGGTTGAGGTGCGGCGGGGACGGCGTGGCGGTGTTCATCGGCGAGCAGCACGACTACGAGACGCCGGAGGTCGTCGGCGTCCCTCTGGTCACCGGGAGCAGGGCCAATCCGGACTGGGTGGTGGCTGAGACCGCTACTTGAGCCGGCCGCCGCTGCCGCCGGGCTGGCTGCCGTTCTCGCTTGCGAGTTCGGTGGCGCGCATGGCGGCGATCAGTGCGCCGAGTGCCGGGGAGGCTTGGGCGGTGTCGTCCAGGGCGGCGGTCAGGGTCTGCTCGTAGGTGGGGCGGGCTTCGGCGTGGCGGGCGCGGCCTTCGTCGGTGAGGACGGTGTAGACGCCGCGCCGGTCGTCCGGGCAGAGGTCGCGGTAGGTGAAGCCGGCGGCCTGGAGGCGGGAGACCAGGCGGGTCACCGAGCTCTGGTTGAGGCCGACCTTGTCGGCCAGTTCCTGCATGCGCAGTTCGTTCTTGTCGGTGGCGGCGAGGTGGCCGAGGGCGCGGTACTCCGACAGGCCCAGGCCGTGGCGTCGCTGGACGGCGGTGGCCAGCCGCTCCTCGACGTGTGCGTGCACGGTGGCGATGTGCTGCCACATCGCGTCATCGGTGCTGAGTACGGGGCCGGGTGTGGGTGCGGACGCAGGTGCAGGTGTGGCGGTGCGAGGGGTGGGCGTCGCGGTCAACTGGGCCTCCTCGGTGGTCCTCGGCTGCGGTGTCCGACCGGCCGAGGGTTCTGCTTGACACAAGAATACATGTGCATGCAAGCTCTTTGAGGGCAAAGAAGTTGCTCGTACATGCAAATGAATCAGGAATCAGAGGACCCTCATGGCCTGGATCTACCTGCTCATCGCCTCGGTCTTCGAGGTGGTCTTCGCTCTCGCGACGAACGCGACCCACGGGTTCACCGTGCTGGTGCTGTCCCTGATCACGGTCGCGGCGGCCGCCGGCGGGATCTTCTTCCTCGGTCAGGCGCTCCGGACCCTGGACGTCGGCGTCGGCTACACCGTGTGGACGGGCATCGGTTCGGTCGGCACCGTCATCCTCGGGACGGTCGTCTTCGACGAGCCGCTCAACGTCTGGAAGGTGATCGCCTTCGTGCTGATCATCGGCGGCGTCCTCGGCCTCAAGATCTCCGACGGGGTGGGGAAGGGTGCCGACGCCTCTCCGCAGGTCTCGCCGGAGCCTGCCGCGACCGCCTGACCGCTGCCCAACTCATCCACAGCACAGACCACATACTCAAGGAGCGTCGTCATGGCCTGGATCTTCCTTGCGATCGCCATCGTCTTCGAGATCGGCTTCGCCCTCGGCACCAACGCGACCCAGGGCTTCACCAGGCTCTGGCCGTCCGTGTTCACCCTGCTCGCGGCGGCGGGCGGGATCTTCACGCTCAGTCTGGCCCTCCGCACGCTGGACGTCAGTGTCGGGTACACGGTGTGGACGGGCATCGGGTCGATCGGCACGGTGATCTTCAGTGCGCTGATCTACAAGGAGAGGATCACCCCGGCCAAGCTGGCCTCCTTCGGGGCGATCATTGCCGGCGCGCTCATCCTCAAGCTCGCCGCCGGGGCTTGAGAGGCAGGCCGGGGCCTGAGCGGCAGAACGGGAGCAGGACGGGTCTGGTTCAGGGGAGGTCGAAGGGCTCGACCGGGTGTCCGGACCAGATGCGGTGCGAGCGCTCCTCGGCGCACCGCACGGTGGTCGGGGTGGTGTCGAGGAGGCGGGTGCAGGGGGCGTCGGGGTGGTCGGCGGACCAGCCCGGGGCGCCGTCGGAGGCGAAGGCCACCCAGTCGCGGCGGATGGTGTCCGCCATGGCGAGGGTTGCGGCGGACGGTTGGCCGTCGCCGAGCAGGAGCCGCCCGCCGGGGCTGTCGTAACTGCCGAACAGCAGGGGGACGTCGAGGCTGTGGCAGGAGCCGAGGGCGCCGCCCAGGGCGGGGGACGGCCAGCACAGTTCGTAGCGGAAGGTCCGGCCGCCGGCGGCGGTGTGGAGTTCGGCGAGGCGCTGGGTGGGGATCCTGAACAGGGCGTCGGAGTAGACGAGTTCCCACAGGTCCTGGGCGGTGGCGTCCGGGAAGGCGGTGCGGTAGGAGCGTGGGCCGTCCGGTCCGGGGGCGAAGGTGCGCAGCGCCGCCTCGGCCTGCTGGTCGGTGACCTTGCCGAACAGGCCGGCCATGGCGGTGAACAGCCGTGCCTCGTCCCGGGTGTGGCCCACCAGCAGGTCGACCCCGGCGGCCCGGGTGGCGGTCCGTCCCTCGGCCAGTGTCGTCCAGGGGAGTTCCGGCAGCACCTCGCCGTCCACGACTGGGGCGAACGGTGTGGTGGTGTGCGCCGCCAGGCCCCAACGGTCCTCCCGGGCCGGCATGTCGGCGATCAGGGTGTTCACGGCCTCGGCCAACTTCGACGGATCGGCGGCGGCAGGGCTGGTGCCGAGGAGGTCGGTCAGTTCGGTGGCGACGGCAGCGCCGAAGGCCGGAGTGCAGTACATCCCGGGCACGGACTGGACGATGGCCCGCCCGAACAGCCCGGCGGCGCGCGGAATGGCCAGCAGGGTCGCGATCGAACCGGCGCCCGCCGACTGCCCGCAGACCGTGACCCGGTCGGGGTTGCCGCCGAAGCCGCGGATGTTCTCCCTGACCCACTCCAGGACGGCGATCTGGTCGAGCAGGCCGCGGTTGGCGGGAGCGTCCGGGAAGAGGGCGAAACCCTCGGCTCCCGTACGGTAGTTGCAGGTCACCACGGTCAGGCCCGCGCGGGCGATCGCCGAGGCGTCGTACGCCGGGTCGCCGGAGAATCCGTTCAGGTAGACGCCGCCGTGGATCCATACGAGTACCGGCAGGCCGGCGTCGGCGCCCAGCTCGGGTGACCAGACGTTGAGCGTCAACCAGTCATCACCGGACGGTACTTCGGTCGAAGCGGCCGGGCCCGACTGCGGCGGGGGCGGTCCGAACCGGGTGGTGTCCCGTACACCGTCCCAGGGCTCTGCGGGCCGGGGGCCGCCGAATCGCAGTGGTCCGACGGGTGGTTGGGCGTACGGAATGCCGCGGAAGACGGCGAGGCCGTCCGTCCGGTCACCGCGGACCGTTCCGGTGGTGGTGCGGACCTGCGGGGCAGGGTCGGACACTGCGCTGTCCCCTCCCGGGCACGGGGTGAAGCACTCGGCCCCACCGTACAACGGGCGGAGGCTGCGGGAGCGGGCGGGCCGATGGAGTCGGGGCGGCCGGAGGCGGTGAAGGTGGGCTACGTGGGCCATCTCTGCCCCGGGCGCGGCACCGACGTGATCCTCGAACTCGCCGCCCGGCTACCCGGGTTGGACTTCCCACTGGTCGGTGGCACGGCCGAGGACCGGGCCCACTGGGAGGGCCGCAGCCACCGGTCGAACGTGTACTTCCACGGGCACGAGCCGCCGGCCCGGCTGCACCCGTACTACCGGGCCTTCGACCTGGTGCTCGCCCCGTACCAGCGGCGGGTGGCGTGTGCGGGGGGAATCGGCGACATCAGCCGCTGGGTCTCGCCGATGAAGCTGTTCGAGTACATGTCCCACGGCAAGGCCATCATCGCCTCCGACCTGCCGGTGCTCAGGGAGGTGCTGGCGGACGGGGTCAACTCGCTGCTCTGCCCGCCGGACGACGTTTCGGCCTGGGCCGGGGCGGTCGCCCGGCTGGCCGCCGACGCGCCCCGGCGTGCGGCGCTGGGAGCGGCTGCGCGGCGCCAACTGGATTTGCAACACACCTGGTTGTCGCGGGTGGACCAGGTCCTGCCCGACCTGGCGCCGGGCGGTCCGCGCAGCGGCGTCCGGGCCGACCGGCCGCACCCGGCGGCCGGGCTCGCGGTAAAGGGCCCCGCCGCCGAGAGCCCCGCCGCCGAGGGCCCCGGCGCGGAGGGGGAGCTCTGATGCGGGCGGTGGTGACCGGCGCGGCCGGGTTCATCGGCTCGCACCTCTGCACGTACCTTCTGGAGTGCGGGGACGTGGTGGTCGGTGTCGACTCGTTCACCGACTACTACGATCCGGCCCTCAAGGAGCGGAATCTCGGCGGTCCCAAGCGGTATCCGGCGTTCTCCTTCCGCCGCGCGGACCTGCTGACGGCCGAGCTCGCCCCCCTGCTGGACGGCACCGACGTGGTCTTCCACCTGGCGAGCCGTTCCCGCTGTACGGCGACGGCGAGCAGACCCGCGACTTCACCTATGTCCGGGACGTCGTCACCGCCATGCGCGCCGCCGCCCGCTCGCGCTTCACGGGCGTAGCCAACCTGGGCAGCGGCGCCCCGGTCTCGATGAAGCAGGCCATCGCCGCCGTCGAGCAGGTGATCGGCTCGGTCGCCCTGCTCCGACGGCCGGGCGGCAACGGCGACGCCCGGCACACGGCCGCGGACATCGCCCTGGACGAGCGGGAGTTCGGCTTCCGGCCGGGCACCGAGCTGTACGAGGGCCTGACGGCGATGGCCGCGGACCCGGGCCGGTAGCCACGCCATGCCGTTGTTCTGCCCTGCCGACGCCGACGGGCAGGCGTGGATCTTCGCGGGACCGGGCGCCAGGAGGCACATCGGTGCAGGTGACGGCGGTGAGCACCGGGTTGCCCGGTGGCGAGTTTTTCTCCAGCGGTCACATTCCTCCGCTGCGATCTGTCAGAGCGGTGACAGCACGTTGCAGCCCGAAAGGAAGACCACGATGGAAGCACGTTCGATCACTGCAGAGGTACCGATGGGTCCGCGGCTGGCCCAGGACCCCGTGGAGCTCGTCCCCGAGCTGGCGGAGGTGTCGGCGGCACTGTTCAAGGCCACCGGCAACCGCTCGATACCGCGCACCACGATCAGCCTGGTCCAGCTGCGCGCCGGCCAGATCGTCGGCAACACCTACCTGACCGTCCTGCACACGGGCTTCCTGCGCAAGGCCGGGGAATCGGAGGAGCGGATCACCGCGGTGGCGTCCTGGCAGGACGCACCGTATTTCACCGGCGCCGAGCGTGCCGCGCTGGCGCTGGTGGAAGCCGTACTCCAGCCGTCCGCCCACGGCGAGCGGGTGTCCGACGAGCTGTACACCCAGGTGGCCGAGCACTACGACGACAGGGCGCTCACCACCTTGACCATCGCCATCGGGCAGGTCAACTTCTTCATCCCCATCGCCCTCATCGCCAAGCCGGTCCCCGGACGGTCGTTCACCGATCCCTGGGCGTGAGACGGGCCGCGTAGGACCCGACGCCCGGGGCCCCGGGGCGGGCGGCATGCCGTGTGGCCAGCCGGTCGGCGCCGGAGAAGTAGCGGCGTCGGCCGGCTTGCCCCGCTGAACACGACTCGGGCGGCGCGGCCACAGCACAAGCGGGCGAACGTCGCCTGACGCGGCACCAGGGCGGTGGACAGGAGCGCGGCCAAGACGGTCATACCGCCTCAACGGGCCTGGGGCGGCCGCAGGCTCACGATGAGTCGGTCCGCGGCCGCGAGCTTGTTCTCACGATCGGCCAGCTGAGCGGTGAGGCACTGGATTCTCTCCGTCAGCTGCTTGATCGCGGTCGCGTTCTTCGCCTCCTCCGAGCGGGCCCAGGCGAAGTACAGCTCGGCGCGCCTGTCGTTCAGCGTGTTCTCCTCCTGGGTGAGGTCCAGCTTGTCGTCCCGCATCAGTAGAACAATCTGGCGGAGGTAGACGATGTGCTGGTTCAGCTCATCCCGCTCCTGCTCCAGTGATGCGATCCTGCGATACAGGTCGTCTGCTGATCTGGCCGGACGCCTACCGCGCCGAACTCCGGCACGAGCGGGAGGAGCTCACCGCCGGACAGTGGATCGGCGACCCGGTCGACGCGGAGCTGGACCCCGGGGACATCCTGCTGTTCGCCGGGGACCACCTGCACGCCTCGCAGCCCAACGTCGGCGACCGGACCCGGTTCGCCATCACCAAGCGCCTGAGCCTGGGGGCGCCCCGCTACCACCCCCGCGCCACCGGCTGGGTCCCCTGCCTCGACCCGAGGCTGATCGGCACCCCGCTCGCCCGGCTTGCCCCGCTGCGTTCGGCCCTCACCGCCGGGCGGGCTCGCCAACTGGCCAGAGACGCAGGGAGGTTGGCCGGGCTCCGCTGAGGGGTGCGGTCAGCCCGACGCCGCCGGGTGGGCGAGCGAGACCGTGAGCTCGCCGTCCGCGACGTCGGCCCGCAGGGTGTCGCCCTCCCGGACGCTGCCTTCGAGCAGCAGGTTGGAGATCCGGTTGTCGAGCTCGGACTGGATGGTGCGGCGCAGCGGCCGGGCCCCGAACTCGGGCCGGTAGCCCTTGTCGACCAGCCACTGCCTGGCCGCCGGGGTGACGTCGAGGCCGATGTCCTGGGCCTTGAGCAGGCGTTCGCTGCGGGCCAGCAGCAGGTCCACCACCGACAGCAGCTCCTCCTTGCCGAGGGCGTGGAAGACGATGATCTCGTCGATCCGGTTGAGGAACTCGGGCTTGAACTGGAGGCGCAGGTCCCGCATCAGGGCCTCGCGGATCTCGTCCACCTGGCCCGAGTGGTCGAGGATCCGCTGGGAGCCGATGTTGCTGGTCATGATGACCACGGTGTTGCGGAAGTCGACGGTGCGGCCCTGGGCGTCGGTCAGCCGGCCGTCGTCCAGCACCTGGAGCAGGATGTTGAAGACATCGGGGTGCGCCTTCTCCACCTCGTCGAACAGCAGCACGCTGTACGGCCTGCGGCGGACCGCCTCGGTGAGCTGTCCGGCCTCGTCGTAGCCGACGTAGCCGGGAGGGGAGCCGACCAGGCGGGAGACGGTGTGCTTCTCCTGGAACTCGCTCATGTCGAAGCGGATCATCCGGTCCGGGTCGCCGAAGAGCAACTCGGCCAGGGCCTTGGCGAGTTCGGTCTTCCCGACACCGGTCGGGCCGAGGAAGAGGAAGCTGCCGGTGGGGCGCTGCGGGTCGCCCATGCCGGCCCGGCTGCGCCGGACCGCCTGGGCGACGGCGGTGACCGCCTGGTCCTGGCCGATGACCTTCTGGTGCAGGTGGTCCTCCAGCTTCAGCAGCCGTTCGCGCTCGGTCTCGTTCAGCTGGGCGACCGGGATGCCGGTGCGGGCGGAGAGGACCTGGGCGATGTCGTCCACGGTCACCGCGACGACACCCTCGCGGTCCTCCGCGACGGCCGCCAACTCGTCCTCGACCTGGCGCAGTTCGGTCTTCAGGTTGGCGGCGCGGACGAAGTCCTCGCCGGCGACGGCCTCGTCCAGTTCACGGCGCAGCTTGGTGCGCCGGTCCTGGGCCTCGACGGCCTTGCCGCTGCCGGAGAGGCTGCGCAGCCGTACCCGGGCGCCGGCCTGGTCGAGCAGGTCGATGGCCTTGTCGGGCAGGAACCGGTCGCTGACGTAGCGGTCGGAGAGCGCGGCTGCGGCGTCCAGTGCCTCGTCGGAGAAGCGGACCTGGTGGTGCGCCTCGTAGGCGTCCCGGAGGCCGTGCAGGATCTGGACGGTCTCCTCGACCGACGGTTCGGGCACCAGGACGGGCTGGAAGCGGCGCTCCAGCGCGGCGTCCTTCTCGATGTGCCTGCGGTACTCGTCCAGGGTGGTCGCGCCGACCACGCTCAACTCGCCCCGGGCGAGCGCGGGTTTGAGGATGTTCCCGGCGTCCATCGAGCCTTCGCCGCCCGCTCCGGCGCCGACCACGGTGTGCAGCTCGTCCAGGAAGAGGATGACGCTCTGCTCGGCGGCGACCACCTCGTCGATGACGTTCTTCAGCCGCTCCTCGAAGTCGCCCCGGTACTTGGACCCGGCCACCAGGCCGGTCAGGTCGAGGCTGACGACGCGCCGGTCCGCGAGGTTCCTCGGGACGTCGCCGGAGACGATCCGCTGGGCCAGGCCCTCCACGATGGCGGTCTTGCCGACGCCGGGTTCGCCGATCAGGACCGGGTTGTTCTTGGTCCGGCGGGAGAGGATCTCGACGGTCTGCTCGATCTCCGCGGCCCGGCCCACCACCGGGTCCAGGCGGCCCGCGCGGGCCTGCGCGGTGAGGTCGAGGCCGTACTCGTCCAGGGTCGGGGTGTCGCTGCCGCCGGCGAGGGCCGCGGCCCGCTCGCTGCCGCCGGCCCGGCTCTCCAGGGCGCTGCGCAGCGCTCCCTCGGAGGGAGCCGCGTTGCGCAGGGCCTGTCCTGCGCCCGAGCGGTCCTCGCCGAACAGGGCGGCCAGGATGTGCTCGGGGCCGATGTAGGAGGCGCCGGCGGCCTGCGAGCGGGCGTGCGCGGCGAGCAGGGCGCGCTTGGCGGCGGGGGTGAGGGAGGGCTCGCTGGCGGTGGGGCTCGCGGCGGCGGCTCCTTCGGGGAGTACCTCGCGCAGGTCCTCGGCGAGCTGGTCGGGGTCGATCCCGGCGCGCTCCAGCAGGTGCCGGGACTGCTCCACCTGGGTGGCGGCCCACAGCAGATGGTCGGTGTCGAGTTCGCTGCTGCCGTCGTCGGTGGCCCGGTCGGAGGCGACCGCGAGCAGGGTCCTGGCGGAGTCGCTCAGCATCCGGCCGATCGGTACGCGCTGGACGGCGGGCGGGGAGGAGAGCGGGCTCATACCGAAGAACCTGCTGAGCAGATCGGAGAACGGGTCGTCGGACCCGAACGGAGGCAGCGTCACGGGGGATCACCTCTCCCGGTGGGGAGTTCGTGGGACGGCCGGGGCCAATGCTGTCCACACAAACACACCGGTCCGAGCGCCGCCCGCCGAGTCGGACCACCGGAGCCGGCTGCGGGGCAGCCGGCCACCCGGGCGGCGGCGCGGGGCCCTTGGGTGCACCGCGCCGCCCCGTTGGTCAGGAGACGGCGTCGCGCGGCGGGCGGCCCGCCAGGTACTCGGTCACGTTCTGTACGGCGGCCAGCGCGATCCGGACGACGGTCTCCCTGGTCACCCCGCCGACGTGCGGGGACAGGACGACCCCGGGGGCCCGGAGCAGGCGCAGCCCGGTGGTCGGCGGTTCGGGGTCGAACACGTCCAGACCGGCCCCGGCGAGCGCACCGGCCGTGAGGGCGTCGGCCAGCGCGTCCTGGTCGATCAGCGCGCCGCGTGCGGTGTTGACCACGAAGGCGGTGGGCTTGAGCAGGGCGAGCCGCTCGGCGTCGAGCAGATGGCGGGTCCGGTCGGTGAGCGGTGCGTGCAGCGAGACGTAGTCGCTGGTCCGCAGCAGCTCGTCGAGGTCCACCCGCCGTGCGCCGAGCCGCAGTTCGACCTCGGCGGGGGCGGGCCGGGGCCCGGTGTACTGGACCGTCATGTCGAACGCGGCGGCACGCCGGGCGACTTCGCGGCCGATCGCGCCGAGGCCGATGACGCCCAGCGTCCTGCCGGACAGTTCGGTGATGGACGGTTGGAGGCGGGGCAGCGCCCAATCGGCCCGGGTGAGCGCGGTGTGAGCGGGGATCAGCTGCTTGGCGAGGGCCAGCATCAGGGCGAAGGTCTGCTCGGCGACGTTCTTCCGTTCGGCGTCGCTGGAGCCGATGGTGCAGACCGTCACCTGCTGCCGCCGGGCCGCTGCCAGGTCGACGTAGTCGTAGCCGTGGCTGGCGCACTGGACCAGCTCCAGCTCGGGTGCGGCGGCGAGGTGCCCGGCGGTGACGGGGGACAGTGCGGTGATGATCGCGCGGGCCTGCCGCAGTGCCGGCGGGTCCTCCCCGGCCGCCTCCACCACGGTGACCCGGGCGTGCTCGGCGAGCAGGGCGGCGAGTGCGGTACCGGCCGCGCGCCCGCCCATGTGCGGCGGGACGACGGCGAGCACGTTCGGGACGGTCATTCGGAGATCTCTCCTGTCGTCGGACCTGTGATCGGCCATGCAATGCCCGGGGCGCCGGGAGCACCGCTCAGTCGGTGCGGCTCAGCGCCTGCGGGGTGAGCCCGGCGGCGGAGGTGTGGCCGGCGAGGGCGAGGGTGAGGTCGAACTCGCTCAGCAGCGCCCGGATCACGTGCTCCACCCCGGCCTGCCCGTCGAGCCCGAGCCCGTACGCGTACGGGCGGCCGAGCAGGACCGCACGGGCACCCAGCGCGAGCGCCTTGAAGACGTCGTCACCGGTGCGGATCCCGCTGTCGAACAGCACGTCGAGCCGGTCGCCGACCGCCGCGACCACGCCGGGGAGGGCGTCGAGGGACCCGATCGCGCCGTTGACCTGCCGCCCGCCGTGGTTGGAGACCACCACCCCGTCCATGCCCGCGTCGGCGGCCTGCCGGGCGTCGTCGGGGTGCAGGACGCCCTTGAGCACGATCGGCCCGTCCCAGTGCTCGCGCAGGAACGCCAGGTCGGCCCAGGTCTTCCCGGGGTCGGCGAACATTCCGACGAAGTGCAGCACGGCGGCGTCCCGGTCCTCGTCCACCGGCTTGGCCAGCCCGGCCTGGAAGGCCGGGTCACTGAAGTAGTTGGCGGTGCCGACCCCGCGCAGGAACGGCAGGTACGCCTGGTCGAGGTCGCGCGGGCGCCAGGAGAGCAGCGGGGTGTCCAGGGTGACGAACAGCGCGCTGAAACCGGATGCCTTCGCCCGCCGCAGAAAGCTCCGGGTGACCTCGCGGTCCTTGCCCCAGTACAGCTGGAACCAGCGCTCGCCGTCCCCCATCGCGGCCGCCACCTGCTCCATCGGCGTACTGGAGACGCTGGAGAGGATGTACGGGACGTTCTGCGCGGCCGCCGCCCGGGCTGCCGCGAGTTCGGCGTCGGGGTGCACGATCGACAGCACGCCGACCGGCGCCAGCGCCAGCGGGGCCGGCAGGACGGTCCCGAGCACCTCCACCGCCAGGTCGCGGGCGCTGACGTCCCGCAGCATCCGGGGCACGATCCGCCAGCGGTCGAGCGCGGCCCGGTTGGCCCGCTCGGTACGGCCGTTGCCCGCACTGCCCGCGACGTACCCGACCGGTCCCGGGCCCAGCCGTGCGGTGGCCACGGCCTCCAGTCGGGTGAGGTCGGTCGGCATCCGGGGCACGGTACCGGCGAGGCCGTTCAGGTAGATCTCGAACTGGTACGCCGACCAGTTCCGCGCCGCCCCAGTGCCCCCAGTGCTCTGCGAAGCCATCCCGAGCCCCTCCTTCGTCCCGCTGCCGGATGCGTCAGAGTCCATCACCCCGAGAGTCCATCACCCCGGCACGCCCGAACTCCAGACCCGGGCGGCGATTTCGCTCCGGCGCCGGGCCTGCGACCCGGTACCGCCAGGCCCCGCCCGTCCTCGGCCGGGGCTTTCGACCGGAGCCCTCGGGCCGGGCGCCCACGGGTCGAACACCTCTTGACGGGTGCGCGGGGGTCGGCTTACTTTGCTTTCGCATACCAAAACTATTCTTCCGTATCGTGGAATCAGTGAGTGACGGAAGAGCCCCCGACCACCACACCGGGCCGACGCAGGAGAAACCCGATGCCTCGTATGACAGCCGCCCGCGCGGCAGTGGAGATCCTCAAGCGCGAAGGCGTTGAGGTCGCGTTCGGCGTGCCGGGCGCTGCGATCAACCCCTTCTACGCCGCTCTCAAGGCCTCCGGCGGGATCAACCACACGCTGGCCCGCCACGTCGAGGGCGCGTCCCACATGGCCGAGGGCTACACCCGCACCAAGGCCGGGAACATCGGTGTCTGCATCGGCACCTCGGGTCCGGCGGGCACGGACATGATCACCGGCCTCTACTCGGCGATCGCCGACTCGATCCCGATCCTCTGCATCACGGGCCAGGCGCCGGTCGCCCGGCTCCACAAGGAGGACTTCCAGGCCGTCGACATCGCCTCGATCGCCAAGCCGGTCACCAAGGCGGCGACCACGGTCCTGGAGGCCGCGCAGGTCCCGGGCGTCTTCCAGCAGGCCTTCCACCTGATGCGCTCCGGCCGCCCCGGCCCGGTCCTGATCGACCTGCCGATCGACGTCCAGCTGACCGAGATCGAGTTCGACCCGGAGATGTACGAGCCGCTGCCGGTCTACAAGCCGTCCGCGACCCGCGCCCAGATCGAGAAGGCGATCTCCTTCCTCCAGGAGTCCGAGCGCCCGCTGATCGTCGCCGGTGGCGGCGTCATCAACGCCGACGCCGCCGAGCTGCTGGTCGAGTTCGCCGAGCTGACCGGCACGCCGGTGGTCCCGACCCTGATGGGCTGGGGCACCATCCCCGACGACCACGAGCTGAACGCCGGCATGGTCGGCCTCCAGACCTCGCACCGCTACGGCAACGCGACCCTGCTGGCCTCGGACTTCGTCCTCGGCATCGGCAACCGCTGGGCCAACCGCCACACCGGTGGACTCGACGTCTACACCGCGGGCCGCACGTTCGTCCACGTCGACGTCGAGCCCACCCAGATCGGCAAGATCTTCGCCCCGGACCTCGGCATCGCCTCGGACGCCAAGGCCGCACTGCAGCTGTTCGTCGAGGTGGCCAGGGAGCTCAAGGCGGCCGGCCGGCTGAAGGACCGCAGCGAGTGGGCCGCCGCCACCCGGGAGCGCAAGGCCACCCTCCAGCGCAAGACGAACTTCGACAACGTGCCGATCAAGCCGCAGCGCGTCTACCAGGAGATGAACCGCGCCTTCGGCCCGGAGACCCGCTACGTCACCACCATCGGCCTCTCCCAGATCGCCGGCGCGCAGATGCTGCACGTCTACAAGCCGCGCCACTGGATCAACTGCGGCCAGGCGGGCCCGCTCGGCTGGACCATCCCGGCCGCGCTGGGTGTCGCCACCGCCGACCCCGAGGCCCAGGTCGTCGCCCTCTCCGGTGACTACGACTTCCAGTTCATGATCGAGGAGCTGGCCGTCGGTGCCCAGCACAAGATCCCGTACGTCCACGTGCTGGTGAACAACTCGTACCTGGGCCTGATCCGTCAGGCGCAGCGCAACTTCGACATCGACTTCCAGGTCAAGCTGGAGTTCGAGAACCTCAACTCTCCGGAGCTGGGCGTCTACGGCGTCGACCACGTCAAGGTCGCCGAGGGCCTGGGCTGCAAGGCGATCCGGGTCACCGAGCCGGACCAGCTGCTCCCGGCCTTCGAGGAGGCCAAGAAGCTGGCCGCCGAGTTCCGGGTCCCGGTCGTCGTCGAGGCGATCCTGGAGCGGGTCACCAACATCTCGATGGCCGGTGCCGACATCGACAAGGTGAACGAGTTCGAGGAGCTCGCCAGCCGCCCGGGTGACGCCCCGACCGCGATCAGGCCGCTGGTCTGACCGACCCGCCGGGACCGACCGTTCCGCCGCCCTTCCGCCGGGGGGCCACCGGACCGGTCGAGCCGCTCGAACACCGGCCGCCCCGGCCGGGGAGGGAACCCTTCCCGGCCGGGGCGGCCGCGCGTGCTGCGGGTGCCGGGCCGTCAGGCGGTCCGCCAGCCGCAGGTCCGGGCCATCCAGCTGGTGCAGGGCGAGGACAGCCAGTGCGGCGCCGCCGGCGGCAGGTGCGGTCCGGTCCGGTTGAGGATGCGGGAGAAGTCGTGCGGGTTCTGCGGCGTGCCGCTGCAGTTGGCGGCGAGTACGCCGTGGGTGGGGCACGCCTTGTCGCGGGCCATCGACCAGTAGGCGATCAGCTGGATGCCCTTGTCGGCGGCGAACCTGGCCAGGGTGGTGGCGTCGTCCAGCGAGAAGACCTCGTTGGTGTGGTCGTTGACGCCGATCATCGGGGTGTTCCCCTGCATCCCCCAGAGCTCCTTGGCGCCCTTGGCCGGCCAGATCGCGGACATCTGCCGGTGCAGTCCCTCGGCGGCCGTGGTGGCGATCCGGCCCATGTCGAAGTCGGGACCGTAGTCCATGGTCATGATGTTGACCACGCCCACGTCGACGCCCTTGTCCCTGGCGTTCTCCAGCAGCGCGATCGCGTTGGGCGACAGGCCGCCGGGGTTGACCGGGAGGGTGTAGTGCACGGCCAGCCTGCGCCCGGTGGCCGCGTACTCCCGCTGGAGCTCGGCCAGCGCCCGGTTGCGGCGCTCGACGGCCTCGGTGTTGTCCAGGGAGCCGCCCTCGATGTCGAAGTCGATCCTGGTCAGGTTGAGGCTGTCGACCACCTTCCGGTACTCCGCCTTCAGGGTCTCCACCGAGTCGCAGACGAGGGCGAGTTCGGTGCCGCCGCCACCGCCGAACGAGGTGATGACATCGCCGCCGGCCGCCCGCAGGCCGTTCACGGCGGACTGCCAGCCCCGGTCCTCGACCGGGACGGTGCCGTCGAAGGCGCCGTGGCAGCTGCCGTCGCTGATCACGAAGGCCAGTGTGAAGTACTTGAGCCCGGTGGCCAGGTGGAGCTCGGTCAGCTTCTCGGGTGACCGCCAGGTCTCCAGGTAGGGGGCGGTGTAGTGGGCGGGGAACCCCGGGCCCGGGGCGGCTGCGGCGTGTGCGGGGGAGGCGGTGGCGAGCAGGGTTCCGGCCGTCAGGGCGATCGGCGCAAGGTTCGAAGTCAGGCGGAGGGGGCTGAGCATCGGCGTCCTCGTGGTCGGACCGGACGGGGTGCCGGTCGCACGGAGGTCTACCGCTCCGTGGCTGTCCGAGGCTGTTGTCCCGTCGATCGGCTGATCATGTGCTCATATGGATGAGAGCCGTACCGGAACAGATTATTGACACCCGGTCCTACCGGATACTCGAATCGCAGCCGGGGGTGAACGCTTCGCCCGTTCGGTCCACCCGTCGCCGGGCTCAGGCCCCGAGCTGCCAGATGGTGCCGTGACCGGCCAGCACGGTCGCCGCGAGGACGGCCAGATCGGCCAGGCCGAGCGCCAGTCCGAGCAGGGCGCGGCCCCGGCGGCGGGTCCCCCGGGCCAGCGCGAGGGCGGCGAGGGTCGCGGCGAGCGGACCGAGCACCAGGTTGAAGATCAGCAGGCCGAGCAGGCCGAGGATGAACGAGGCGACGGCCATCTGGTCGGCGCTCTCGGCGCGCTCGGTGCTCCGGCCGCCATCGGTGCGCCCGGTGTCCCCGGCGGCTGCGGTCGGACGCTGAATGCTGAGCTGGTTCATGGCAGGACTCCTGGGGGAGCGGCGCGAGGACTCGGGGTGTCGACCCGGGGTGTCAGTTCCGGTGCGCACGCGCGAGGCGGGGCCGGGCGGCGCGGGTGCGGGCGAGGTGCTCGCGGGCGGCGAAGGTGAGCAGCCAGGCGGCGATCGCGGCGGAGGCGGTCAGGAAGACCGGGAGCGAGGTGTGGATGGCGGCCCCGGCCAGGAGGCCCATGGCGACGATGACGGCGAGGAGCATGGCCAGCCCTTCACGGATGGTCGGCGGCGCCGGAACCCGGGTCCGGGATCCGGCGGACTCGGCGAACATTTGAGCTAACAAGTGTTCGCCGACTTCTCCACTCTACGCTGGCGCGAGTCAGCAAACAGTTGTTTACTGAATGATGTGAGTCACACCGTGGGGGTCAGACAGGCCCAGAAGCAGCAGAGCCGCCGCGCCCTCCTGGATGCGGGCCTGCATCTGTTGGAGCATCAGAACCTCAGCGGTCTCGGCGTGCGCGAGGTCACCCGCGCGGCGGGCATGTCGCCGGCCGGGTTCTACCGGCACTTCCGGGACCTGGCCGAGCTCGGGGTGGTCCTGGTGGAGGAGTCGCTGGCCAGCCTGCACGGACTGATCCGGGGTGCGCTCGCCGAGCAGGGCGAGGCGGCGGAGCTGATCGACCGTACGGTCGAGCTGATCGCCGGGCACGTCCGGGAGCACCGGGCGTACGTCCGCTTCCTGGCCCGCGAGCGGCACGGCGGGGTGCAGCCCGTGCGGGCGGCGATCGCCGCCGAGCTGGCGAGGTTCGCCGACGAGGTCGCCGAGGCGCTCGGGGCGCAGTCGGAGTCGGCGGGCTGGAGCGCGGCGGACGTGCGGATGCTCGCGGAGCTGTACGTCGATCACATGGTGGCGACCGCCGTCGCCTTCCTCGATGCGGACGGGCCTGCGACGGAGGAGCGGATCGCCGGTACGGCGCGGACCCAGTTGCGGCTGATCAGCGTGGGCCGCCGGCACTGGCGCGACGTCTGACGGGAATTCGGCCGACCGGTGGCGGCCCGGTGCGATCCGTTGCATTCTGACTGTCCGACAGCACTTGCTTGCTTACATCGTATTGACAACTCAACATGCCCACGCCAATTTTGGAGGACCCCCACACCGAGAGGCACTCTCATGAAGAAGCCGCTCATCGGCGCGTTCTCCTCCCTTCTGCTGGCCGGGGCGACCGCCCTGGCCGGTGCCCTGCCCGCCTCGGCCGCGACCGCCGCGCCGACCGCCCCCACCGCGACGTCGGCCAAGACCCCCGCTGTGACGGTGGACTTCTCCGGGACCGTGGCGCTCAGCGACTGCTCCGGCTCGCTGGTGCGGATGCCCAGCTCCGCGAACACCGACCCGGCACTGATCCTGACCAACGGGCACTGCCTCGAAACCGGGATGCCCGGCCCGGGCGAGGTGATCGTCGACCAGCCGTCCAGCCGCAGCTTCACCCTGCTGAACTCCACCGGCGGAAGACTCGGCACGCTGCGGGCCAGCAAGGTCGTCTACAGCACCATGACCGACACCGACGTGACCTTCTACCAGCTCAACACCACCTACTCGTCGATCAAGTCCCGTTACGGCATCAGTCCGTTGACGATGTCGACGACCCACCCGGTCGCGGGCGCCGGGATCAAGGTGGTCTCCGGCTACTGGAAGAAGATCTACTCCTGCAACGTCGACGGCTTCGTCTACCGCCTCAAGGAGGGGGACTGGACCTGGAAGGACTCCCTCCGGTACACCCCCAGCTGCAACACCATCGGCGGCACCTCGGGCTCGCCCGTGGTCGACACCAGCACCGGGCAGCTGGTCGCGGTCAACAACACCGGCAACGAGGACGGTGAGACCTGCACCGTCAACAACCCGTGCGAGGTCGACGAGAACGGCAAGGTGACGGTCCGCCAGGGCATCAACTACGCCGAGGAGACCTACACCATCCCGTCCTGCTTCGCCGCCGGGAACCGGCTGGACCTCACGCTGCCGTCCTGCACGCTGCCGCAGCCGTAGCCTCTGCGGAGCGTGACGCGCACCGAACGGGCCGCCTGCGGGCGGCCCGTTCGGCTGTGTGCGCTCGCCCGTGCCCGTGCCCGTGCCCGTGCCCGTGCCCGTGCCGACCCGACCCGGCCCGGCCCGGGGCGGGTCCGCCGGCGCCGGGTCCGCATTTTCCGGCCGAGCCTCTGGGCGAAGCTCTGAATCAGTGCTTCAATTCTTTGTGTGGCATACCGACGCACCCCCGCCGTCCAGGCCCGGCTCGACGCCCAGCGCGAGGCGGTCCTGCAGGCCGCCGTCGAGCTGCTCGCGGAGTGCGGGTACGGCGGCTGCTCGGTGGCGGCGGTGGCGAGCCGGGCCGGAATCGCCACCGGCAGCGTCTACCAGTACTTCGCGGGGAAGTCCGAGCTGTCCGTCGCGCTGTTCCGGACCGTGGTCGGCCGCGAGGTGGCGGCCGTCGGCGAGGCCGCCGCGGCGGCCGCCGCCCGTGGGGAGGGCCCGCACGGGCGGGTGGCGGCGGTGGTCGAGACCTTCGCCGCACGGGCCCTCAAGGCGCCCCGGCTCGCCTACGCCCTGCTCGTCGAGCCCGCCGACGCCGTGGTGGACGCCGAACGCCTGGTCTTCCGACGGGCGTTCCGCGACCTGTTCGCCGAGCAGATCCGCGCGGCCGTCGCCGCCGGCCAACTGCCCGGCCAGGACGCCGAACTGACCGCCGCCGCACTGGTCGGCGCGGTCGGCGAGGCACTGGTCGGCCCGCTCGCCGCCGGCTCGGACCCGGACGACGTGATCCCCGCCCTGGTCTCCTTCGCCCGGCGCGCCCTGGGCGGCCGGGTGGACGGGGAAGACCCCCAAGACCCTGCCCCTCGGAGTTCCTAAGGAGAGCGTGATGCCGTCGACGCACGAGGTCACCAACCAGGTGCCCGATCTGTACGGCCACGATGTTGCCGCCGACCCCACCCTGCTCGCCGCGCTCCGCCGGGCCGGTGCCGACTGGGCCGAGCCCGAACTGCACCGGCTCGGCGAGCTGGCCGGGACCGAACAGGCCGCCGAGTGGGGCCGGCTGGCCAACGAGAACGAACCGGTGCTGCGCACCCACGACCGCTACGGCCACCGGATCGACGAGGTCGAGTTCCACCCCGCCTGGCACGAGCTGATGCGGGTCGCCGTCTCGCACGGCCTGCACGCCGCGCCCTGGCGCGACGGCCGGCCGGGCGCGCACACCGCGCGGGCCGCCAAGTTCTACGTCTGGGGCCAGGTCGAGGCCGGGCACAGCTGCCCGATCTCGATGACCTACGCCGCCGTGCCCGCGCTCCGGGCGGCTCCCGAACTGGCCGGTCAGCTGGAGCCGTTGCTGGCCGCGACCGAGTACGACTTCGGGCTGCGGGTGCCGAGCGGCAAGCGCGGACTGATCGCGGGCATGTCGATGACGGAGAAGCAGGGCGGCTCCGACGTCCGGGCCAACACCACCACGGCCGTGCCGGACCCGGACGGTACGTACCGGCTGACCGGGCACAAGTGGTTCACCTCGGCTCCGATGTCCGATCTCTTCCTGACCCTGGCCCAGGCGCCGGGCGGGCTGAGCTGCTTCATGCTGCCGCGCGTCCTGCCGGACGGGAGCCGGAACCGGATCCTGCTGCAGCGGCTCAAGGACAAGCTGGGCAACCGCTCCAACGCCTCCGCCGAGGTCGAGTACGACGGCGCGGTGGGCTGGCTGGTCGGCGAGGAGGGGCGCGGGGTGCCCACCATCATCGAGATGGTCAACATGACCAGGCTCGACTGCACCCTCGGCGCGGCCTCCGGGATGCGGCTGGGCGCCGTGCGGGCGCTCCACCACGCCACCCACCGGCGGGCGTTCGGCAAGGCGCTGGTCGACCAGCCGCTGATGCGCAACGTGCTGGCCGACCTGGTGGTGGAGTCCGAGGCCGCCACCGCCGCCGCCCTGCGGCTGGCCGCCGCCACCGACCTGGCCCTCGCCGGTGACGAACAGGAGTCGCTGGTCCGGCGGTTGGGGCTGGCCGTGACCAAGTACTGGGTCTGCAAGCGCGGTCCCGGCCATGCGGCGGAGGCGCTGGAGTGCTTCGGCGGCAACGGGTACGTCGAGGAGTCGGGCATGCCCCGGCTCTACCGGGAGGCCCCGCTGGTCTCCATCTGGGAGGGCTCGGGCAATGTCGCCGCGCTCGACGTGCTGCGCGCGATGGCGCGGCGGCCCGCCACCGTGGAGGCGTTCCTCGGCGAGGTCGAGCTGGCCGCCGGCGCGGACCGCCGGCTGGACGCCACCGTCGGCGAACTGCGCAAGCAGCTGGGTGACCCGGGCGAGATCGAGTACCGGACCAGGCGGCTGGTCGAGCTGATGGCGCTGGCCTTCCAGGGCTCGCTGCTCATCCGGCACGGCGACCCGGCGGTGGCCGAGGCGTTCTGCGCCTCCCGGCTCGGCGGGGACCACGGCGGCGCCTACGGCACCCTGCCCACCGGGCTGGACACCGAGGCGATCCTGTCCCGGGCCCGGCATGCGTGAGGCGGTCGACGTCCGGCAGTTCTGGCAGGAGCTGGGGCTGCCGGGCCTGATCGACGTGCACACCCACTTCATGCCCGAGCAGGTCCTGGCCAAGGTCTGGGCCTACTTCGACCAGGTCGGGCCGCTCACCGGGCGCCCCTGGCCGATCGCCTACCGCGAGCAGGAGCAGCAACGGATCGACCGGCTCAGGGAGTTCGGGGTCCTGGCGTTCACCGCGATGCTGTACCCGCACAAGCCGCAGATGGCCGCCTGGCTCAACTCCTGGGCGGCGGACTTCGCCGCGCGCACGCCCGACTGCCTGCACACCGCGACGTTCTTCCCGGAGGCCGGCGCCGAGGAGTACGTCAGGACGGCGCTGGTCCAGGGGGCGCGGGTGTTCAAGGCGCACCTCCAGGTGGGCGGGTACGATCCGGCCGACCCGCTGCTGGACGGCGTCTGGGGCCAACTCGCCGAGAGCGGAACACCGGTGGTCACCCACTGCGGTTCGGGACCGGTGCCCGGCGCCCACACCGGCCCCGGGCCGATCGGTGCCGTCCTGGCGCGCCACCCCCGGCTGCGGCTGGTCGTGGCGCACCTGGGACTGCCCGAGTACGGGGAGTTCCTCGACCTGGCGGAGCGGTACGGCAACGTGCACCTGGACACCACGATGGCGTTCACCGGGTTCAGCGAGGAGATGGCGCCCTTCCCGAAGGACGAGCTGCCGAGGCTGGCCGCCCTCGGGGACCGCATCCTGCTGGGCACGGACTTCCCGAACATCCCGTACCCCTACGCGGAGGCCCTGCGGGCCCTGGCGGGGCTGGAGTTGGGGGAGGAGTGGCTGCGGGCGGTCTGCTACCGGAACGCGGCGGCACTGTTCGGGATCCGGTGGAGCACCGGCGGTCCGGCCGCCTCGGGGGGTGACCGGCACGGCTCGGTGCTGCTGCCCGGCGAGCCGGTGCCCGAGGTCAGGCGCCGGTCGTCGAACCGGGGCGGATGACCATCATGACGACGACCACGGCCCAGAGCAGGTTGAACACCCCGGCGGTCATCGGCAGCAGGCGCAGGCCGCCGGTCGCCCGGGTGTGCTCCTCGCTCTCGGGCGCGGCGTCGAGCGCGTCGACGGTGTTCTGCTGGGCGGGCAGGACGAAGAGCAGCAGCGCGCCGGCCGCCAGCACGGTCAGCACGATGGAGACGATCAGCCAGGTCTGGCCGATGATGCCCATCACCTGCGCCGTGCCCACGCCCATCACCGGGACGGCGATCCCGAGCAGTGCGTAGACCTGGGTTATCCGGTGCAGCAGCTTCACCGAGGCGGCGGCCGAGACCTGGTCGGGGCCGGCCGCCAGGGCGGCCTTGGCGCGGGCCGGGAACATGCTCACGGCGACGGCCACCGGGCCGATGAACAGGACCGAGGCCAGGACGTGCAGGCTCAGCAGGAGCTTGGCCATGGGAGGAGACACCCTTCGCGGACGGTGGCCGGTCCCGGTCGGAGGCGGACTGCGGGCGGACCGGCGGGGTCCGGTCTGCGGAGCCCCCGGCACGCTAACACCAGCAGGTCGGAGCTCCGGCGGGCGGGGTGTCCACCCGGGCGACCGGACCCTTTCGGCCCGGCGAGACCGGCAGTACCGGTTGGCCGATATGTATCAATACGAACGGGGGCGGGTCCTTCAACATGGGAGTGGTCGGCGTCGGCTCCCGGGTCCCCCGCCGGACGGCACCGACTTCGTCACCGTCGGCGGCAACGTGCGGGTGAACACCGGCAACACCCTCTTCATCGGCGGCTCCGACGCCACCACCGCCTTCGGCAACCTCCGCCACGGGGGCGGCCTCATCGGAAGGGGCGGCGCAGCTGACTGGGTGTCACGGGTTCCGCAGCTCGGGCGGAGTGCTCTCGGCCACCCGATAACCCGATGAATCGGTCACCCGCTCGGGGGGATCCGTCGGGAACCGGTGCGCGGTGAACCGCGCTGTGCGACGATCGCGTGAGACTTCGTCGGACGACCTGAAGTGACTGCTGAGGGGGAAGTCTTGCCCGAGTATGCGGAGTTCGTGACCGTCGGCGGTGCCGTGGTGCGGGTCGAAGGCGCCGAGACGGAGGGCGTGGGCGTCGAGGACCCGTACGGCATGCAGCCGGTCGGCCGTGGTTCGACGGCCGTCGCCGCCGGGGTGGAGCGCGCGTCGGCGACCTTCGAGCAGGCCCTGGCGGGTGTCCGGGTCGCCGCCGAGTCGGCGCTCGCGGCGTTCCGTGACGGGAGCCTGAAGCCGGATGCGGTGGAGATCGCGTTCGGGGTCAAACTCTCGGCGGAGGCAGGGGCATTGATCGCCAAGACTGCCACCGACGCCCATCTGACCGTCAAACTGGTCTGGGCACCCGAGAGAATCCCGGCCGGTCACGACGAATCCTGATGGCCGGCTCGCGGACCCGGGACGAGCCCATGTGTGACGAGGCGGGCTGCCGCCTGCCGGGCCGAGGGACACCGGGTCCGTCGGACTCGGCAGGCGACGGCGGCCTTGCGCCCGGAGGCCCGGCCCCCCGCGGCCACACCTGCGGTCACTGCGACTGCGGAGAGCCGGCACGTGCCGAACCCCAGCATGCCGAACCCCGGTACGCCGGAACCCACTTCGCTGAACCTCACGACGCCGGACCCCCGCCCGGCGAGCCGCCGTACGGCGTGCCGGTCCAGCGCGAACCCGGCGCCGACCCGGCGCGGTGGGACGTGAGCTGGCTCGCCCGGATCACCGCCGGGGGCCCGCTCGCCACCACCGGCGCTGGGGTGCTGATATCCGAGCGCCGGGTGCTCACCTGCGCGCACGTGGTGCAGGGGTGCACCCGCGCCACCGTCCAGCTGGCTGCCCGCCCCGACCATCCGCCGATCGGCGCCACCGTCGCCGTGCGCGGCCCGTGGGTGGAACGCTCGGGCGGCACCGGCGATGTGGCGGTGCTGGAGCTGGATGCGGCGCTGCCGTCGTACACGGCCGTCCCGGCCCGGTTCGCGCCGCTGCACGGCTGGAACGGCCTGCACGCACCGCAGTTGGCCGCCTACGGGTTCCCGGAGGGGCACGACGGCGGGCTGAGCAGCGAGATCCGGCTGACCAGGGGGGCCCTGCGGATCGGCGGCGAGCTGGTCCAGCTGGAGCACGAGGGCACGGGGATGCCGCTGGCGCCGGGCTTCAGCGGCGGCCCGGTGGTGATCGCCGCCACCGGGGAGGTGGTCGGCATCGTGACGGCGGCGCAGGACACCCTCTGGCGCGGTGCCGAGGACCGGGTGCGGCGGCCGGCCGGGGTCCCGGCGGTCAGGCTCGGCCAGATGCTGCCGGGGGAGGCGATCGCGCGGTACGCCCCGGAGCTGGCCGACCGGCTGCCCGGTGCGGCCGTACCGCCCTCCGCGGTAAGGGAGTTGAGGCTGCTGCTGGCGGGGGCGGAGGTGGCGGCCGATCCGCTGGAGCTGTACCGGGCGGCGGCCGGCCGGCTCGGCTGCCCGGATCCGCCGACCAGGCCGCGCGACCTCTGGGAGGCGGGCTGGTACCTGCTCTCGGAGGTCCCGCAGCCGGTGGGCCGCCCGCACCCGGTGCTGGAGTTCGCCGACCTGGTGGCAGAGTCGACCGAGGACGAGCGGCTGCGCACCGGGCTGGTCCGCTGGCGTGCGGCCCACGCCGCCGCCCCCGCCGCACAGCGGCGCCGGGAGCCCGTCCGCACCCCGCGCCGGGAGCGGTGGCGTCCGATCCTGGTGGACATCCAGCCCAGCGGCGCCGGGACCAGGATGTTCCACGTGGCGATCTCCTCGATCCGGGACGGCGTGCTCGGCGAGCCGCACTCGCGGACCATGCTCAGCTCGATGCTGCCGGGCTTCGTCCGGGAGCGCATCGAGGAGGAGATCGGCCGACTGGAGCCGGACGGCGCAGAGTTGATCATCTTCGCGCTGCCCCGGAAGTGGATCACCCAGCCCGTGCACAGCTGGGCCAGGCGCAAGGACTTCGGGCCGCTCGGCGCCGACCACGCCGTGGTGGTGGTGGACCAGCTGCGCCGGGGTAACGCGGCCGACCGGCGCCACCTGGAGATGAAGTGGGCCCGGATGCGCGAGGACCGCAGCGCCGCGGTGTACCCGATCCCGTGCACCGCGGTCCCGGACAGCAGGCGGCTCTACCAGCGGCTGCGCCCGGTGGCCCGCGCCGACCTGCCGGTTCTGCCGGGCCCGCCGAAGGGCAGCCCGTACGAGCCGCTGCTCGCGGCGGCGCTCAAGGCGGGCGCGCCCGCCGTGCTCTGGACCCAGCACGCCTGTATCACCGACCACGCTCAGGTCGAGACCTGCCGGAACACGCGTTTCCTTGCCAGACTTGCAGCTGAGCTGGCCGAGCTCCAGCCCGACGATCTGCCACGCCGGGTACGGGAGTTGCGTCACCAGGCGGAGGAGGGCGAGGACCCGGGCGGGCACTGGTCGGCCGGGCTCGTGCTGCTCTGGGAGGACCCGCAGGTCGTGCCGAGCCCGCACCGGCCCTACGGGGTCGCCCCGACCGCCCAACCGTCCCGCCGCCCGGCGGACTAGCAGGAGAGGGTCCGCAGCCATGCCGCTGAAGCCGATCTACCGGGGCGTCGAGGAGCCCCACGACGCGCTCGCCGAACTGCCGCCGCCCCCGCCCTGGCGCGCCTTCGACGGCGGCCCGCCGCTGGACGGCCCGACCGGGCAGCCGGAGCGGACCAACGGGCCGGGGGCCACCACCGCGGGCCACCGGGCGGGCACCTTCCGGCCGACCCCCGAGACCGTCGAACTCGTCAACGCCGCCCTCTACCTCCGCCGCCCGCTGCTGGTCACCGGACCGCCCGGCAGCGGCAAGTCCAGCCTCCCGTACGCCGTCGCCCGCGAGCTCGGCCTCGGCCCGGTGCTGCGCTGGAACGTCACCAGCCGCTCGACCCTGCGCGAGGGCCTCTACCAGTACGACCCGCTCTCCCGGCTCTACGCCGCCAACCAGGCCGGTCCGCTGACCCCCGGCGCCGGACTCGACGAGCACCTGCGCCTCGGCCCGCTCGGCACCGCCCTGCTCCCGTACCGGCGGCCCCGGGTGCTGCTCATCGACGAGATCGACAAGGGCGACCTCGACCTGCCCAACGACCTGCTGCACGTGCTGGAGGAGGGCCAGTACGAGATCGACGAACTCGTCCGCGCCGCACCGCAGCAGCCCGAGTCCAGGGTGCTCACCGCCGAGGGGTCCGGCCGGGCGCCGATCGCGGGCGGCCGGGTGCGCTGCCGGGCCTTCCCGTTCACCGTGCTGACCAGCAACGCCGAACGCGAGTTCCCGGCGGCCTTCCTGCGCCGCTGCGTCGTCCTGGAGCTGCGCCGCCCCGAGGGCGCCGAGCTGGAGGAGATCGTCAAGGCCCACCTGCCGGAGGCCGACGCCCGGCTGGTCGGCGAGATCGTCGAGGTCTTCCTGGGCCGCCGGGAGGACGGCGAACTCGCCACCGACCAGCTGCTCAACGCCATCTACCTGACCTCCCGCCCCGAACTCGCCGAGGCCGCCGACCGGGCCGCCCTCGCCGCCCAGGTGATGCCGTACCTGAGCAGAGGCCAGGACGACGATGTCTTCTGACCAGCCGCCGGGCCCGGCGGTGCCCGCGCCCGGACCACTCGACCAACTCGCCGCCCTGCTGGCGGACCTGGGCCTGGCCGACCCCGGGCCGGTGGAACTCGCCGAGCTGCTCTGGCTGGCCGCCCGCAGCGGCGAGGGCGGCGCGGAGCAGGAGCCGGGCCACGGCAGCGCCGGGAACAGCGCCCGCAGGAACGACCGCCGTCCCGCCGACCCGAACCGGACCGGGGGCCGCAGCGCCGGTACCGCCACCGGCGAGGGCCAGAGCGTCCGCACCGCCCTCCACCTGGCCTCCGGCGACCCGGAGGACACGGTGGCCGCCGTCGCGGCGATCCCCACCCCGAGCGTCCCGATGCTGGCCCGGCCGCTCGCCCTGCAACGTGCGCTGCGCCCGCTGAAACGGCGCGTCCCCGACCCCCGGCACGTCCGGCTGGACGAGACCGCGACCGCCGAGCGCCTGGCCGAGGCGGTCACCGCGAAGCGGACGGCCGGACCGCCGTCCGGCCCGGGGCACCCGTACCGGCCGGGGCCGGTGCCCTGGCTGCCGGTGCTGCGGCCCGCCACGGAACGCTGGCTCGACCTGCACCTGATCTTCGACTGCGGGCCCACCATGGCGCTCTGGCGCCCGCTGCTCCAGGAACTGCGTACGCTGCTGGTGCAGACCGGAGCGTTCCGCCAGGTCGTGCAGTCCTGCCTCGACCCGAGCGGCCGGCCGGCGAGCCGCCCGACGCCGGACGCCCGGACGGTCGTCCTGGTGCTCAGCGACTGCATGGGCCCGCAGTGGCGGCCCGGCGCGGCCGGCAGCCACTGGTACCGGACCCTGCACCGGCTCGCCCACCGCTCCCCGGTGGCCGTGGTGCAGCCGCTGCCGGAACGGCTCTGGCCGCTGGCCGCGCTGCCGCCCGAGGTCGGCCTGCTCTCCGCGCCCGAAGCCGGAGTGCCCAACTCGGCGTACCGCTTCGCGCCGTTCGGCGAGCTGCTGCCGGGGCGCGGCGAACTGCCGGTCCCGGTGCTGGAGCCGGGGGCCGGGTGGATCGCCAACTGGGCCCGGCTGGTGGGCAGTCCGACCGGCGGCCAGGTGGTCGGCTCGGCGCTGCTGGTCGGCGCCGAGCCGATGGACTGCGCCCCCGACGCCGAACCGCTGCCCGAACCGCACGAACTCGGCCCGGAGGAACTGGTCCTGCGCTTCCGCTCGGTGGCCTCCCGGGAGGCGTTCACCCTGGCCGGACTCACCGCCCTCACCACCCCGGCCCTGCCCGTGATGCGGCTGCTCCAGCGCGCCAGCTTCACCCGGCCGCAGCCCCAGCACCTCGCGGAGGTGGTGGTCAGCGGACTGCTGAAGGAGCGCGAGGGTCGCCGTGACCACTTCGAATTCCGGTCAGGGGTACGGGAGTTGCTCCTGCACACGCTGCCGCGCTCGACCACCCACCAGGCCGTCGGGCTGCTCGCCAGGGTCGGCGAGCAGATCGCCGACCGGGCCGGCCGGGTCCCGGGCGAGTTCGCCGCCCTGGCGGCCACCGACACCGGGGGCGCGGTGGTCCCGGTCGAACGGCGGGCCTTCGCCCTGATCAGCCCCGCCGCGCTGCGCCTGCTCGACGGCCCGCCCGCGCCCGTGCTCCAGCAGATACCGCAGCCGGACCGCCAGCCGGTACCGGTGCCGCAGACCCCGCCGAGCCTGCCCGACCCGGAGCGCTCGCGGGCCGTCCTGCTGCTCACCACCTCCCGCGCCTCGATGGCCGAACCGCTGGCCGACCACGACTTCCGCGCCTACAGCGACCTCAACAACCTGGCCGCCGCACTCTCCAGCCGTGCCCTGGTCGGCCTGGCCGCGGAGCACGTCTGGGTCGGCCTGGACGACCCGGCCGGGTTCCAGCGCGCCCTGCGGGCCGCCGCTGCCGAGGCGGAGGACGCGCTGGTGGTCTATGTCGGCGGTGCGGTGGTCCACCCGGCCGCCGAGGGGCTGGCGCTCGGTTCCCCGGCGCGGGAGCCGGCCCAGGACTGGGCGGGCGTGCTGGCGGCGCTGTCCGCCGGGCGGGCCCGCAACCGTCTGCTGGTGTTCGACGGCTGGCAGGACGAGCCGGGACCGCCGGCCGAGGGCGACGAGACCGACTCCGGGATCCACACGGTGATCAGCATCCGCCCCCGGACCGGGCCCTCCTTCGCCGCCGGCCTCAACCAGGTCCTCCGGGAGGGGCAGCCCGGCGGCGCGGCGGAGTTGGAGCTCGCCGGGATCCTGGAGAGGACGCTGGGGCACGACCCCGACGACCCGTCCTGGTCGCTGGCCTTCTCCCGGAACGCCCGGCGGCCCTTCCTGTTCTCCCGCAACCCGGCCGTCACCGGCGTGTCGCCCTCGCTGCGCTCCTCCCAGGGAGTGCAGACCTCCCGCCGGCTGAACGTCCCCTCGCACTCGCGCACCCAGCGCCAGGAGCCGGAGCCGCAGGGCCCCGTGCAGCCGTACTTCTTCCTGAGCTACCCGGTGACCGCCCGCCCGCAGCCGCTGGTGGACCAGCTGTTCGCCGATCTGACCGAGGAGGTGATGCAGCTGACCACCCTGCCGGGCGGGGTGCCCGCGGGCTTCATGGACCGGCTGGATCCCGCCGACCCGGAAGCGGCGCAGCGGGTGTCCGAGGCGCTGGCCGGCTGCCGGGTACTGGTCCCGCTGTACTCGCGGCGGTACTTCCGCTCCGAGCGGTGCGGGCGCGAGTGGACCGCCTTCGAGCGGCGGGGGCGGCTGACGGGCTGGTCCAGCGGGATCGTGCCGGTGCTCTGGTCGCCGGTTCCGCTGTCCGAACTCCCGCCGGTGGCGGCCAGGTTGCAGTACGTGGAGAGCGGTCTCGGCGCCTCCTACACGGAGGAGGGGCTGTACGGGCTGGCGAGCCTGCGCAAGTACCGCCAGCAGTACGAGATGGCGGTGCACCGGATCGCCTGGCGGATCGTGGACGTCGCCGAACGCATCGGGATCCCACCCGGCCCGCCCCTGCAACTCGACTCGCTGGCCAACGCGTTCGCCCCGGAGAGCGACTGAGGCGCCCGGAGCGGGTCACAGCTGGTTGCGCACGGTCCACAGCTCGGGGAACACGTCCTGGTCGGCCGACTGCTTCAGCCAGGTCAGCCCGCTGGAGCCGCCGGTTCCTGGCTTGGCGCCCATCGAGCGCTTGACCGCCGACAGGTGCCGCTGCCGCCAGCGGGTCACCCGCTCCGCGGTGTCGAGCAGTGCCTCGCCCAGTCGCGCCAACTCCGCGTGGCCGGGCTCGGCGTAGACCTGCCGCCAGGCGGCCTCGACCTCCGCGGTGGGCCGGTAGCGGGCGCTGCCCGGCTCGTGCGCCACGGCCAGCCCGCGCCGGGCCAGCAGGGCCAGCACGTCGTCGTACAGGCCGGGGGCGTGCAGCGCGGCGGTGAGTTCGGCGTGCACGGCGGGGGCGGTCTCGTACATCTCCAGCAGCTTCTCGCTCTTGTTGCCGAGCAGGAACTCCAGCCGCAGGAAGGCCGAGGACTGGAAGCCGGACGCCTCGCCGAGCACCGGCCGGAAGGCGCCGAACTCCTGCGGGGTCATGGTCGCCAGCAGGTCCCAGGAGGAGGTCAGGACGTCCTGGACATGGGTGCCGCGCCGCAGTGCGGCGAGCGCGGCGGTCACGTCGTCCTCGCGCAGGCAGTGCTGGGCGGCGGTCCACTCGTGCCGCAGCAGGTCGAAGAGCAGTTCCATCACCTGGGTGGCGATGATGAACGACAGCTCGGCGTCCACCTTGCTGCGCGGGTGCTGGAGGCTGTGCAGGGTCTCCAGCCGGACGTACTGGGCGTAGGGGGTGCCGTGGCCGGGCTCCTCGTCCGAGCCGAAGGAGAGCTTCGGGGTGGTGATGCCGTTCTGGACCATGCCGATTCCTCCTGGACGCGCGGGATCGCCGCGGTCGCCGCCGAGCCACTGGCTGCTGATCACTCGCGACACTATTGTGCGGCGGCCCGGGCGGCGCATTGAATGGGCAGTGGACACCGGATCGGCGAAACCGGTTTACGTTCGAAACCCATTTGGCCGACTCGGCTTTGCGGAACGAAACCCTCACCCCGGAGTTGCCATGGACGCCGTCGACCGCCTCCTGCTCGCCGAGCTGCAGGCCGACGCCCGGCTCTCGTTCAACGAGCTGTCCCGCCGGGTCAAGCTCTCCCCGCCCGCCGTCGCCGAGCGGGTCCGGCGGCTGGAGGCGGAGGGGGTGATCAGCGGCTACCACGCGCACATCGACCTGGCCGGCGCCGGGCTGGCCGTCACCGCGCTGGTGCAGATCCAGTGCTACGGGCGGCGCTGCGTGCTGCGCGACCCCGAGGTCGCCCGCTGGCCGGAGGTGCTCCAGCTGCACCGGGTCACCGGCGGGGCGTGCTGCGTGCTGCTGGTGGCGGCCCGGAACATGGCCGACTTCGAGCAGTTGATCGACCGTCTGGCGGCCTACGGTCAGCCGTCCAGCTCGATGATCCTCTCCAGCCCGGTCCCCTGGCGTCCGGTGGAGCTGCCGTGACGGGCGGTCAGTGACCGTCGGGGGCCGCGAAGTGCACGCCCAGGCTGGCCAGGCCGTTCAGGAAGAGCTCCACGCCGACCGCCGCCAGCAGCAGCCCGAGCAGCCGGGAGAGCACTTCGAGCGAGGTCTGGTGGGTGAGCCGCAGCAGGCTCGAAAGCAGCAGGACACAGACGCAGTTGATCGCCACCACCGCGACGAAGGCGCCGGCGATGGTGGAGTGCCAGCCCCAGGTGTCCTTCTCCAGCGACCCGACCAGCACGGCGGTGATCGCCAGCGGGCTGGCCACGTACGGCAGCAGCAGCTCGCGCACGCCGTCGGCGAGCGGGTTGGAGAGCCGGCCCTGCTCGGACTCGCCCGCGCCCACGTGGATACCGAGCACCAGGGCGAGGGCGTAGATGAAGAAGATCAGGCCCCCGGCCAGTTGCAGCGACTGGTCGCTGATGTGGAAGAAGGCGGTGAGGAAGTCCGCCGTGTACGCCATCGTCACGCCGACCACGGCGGCCAGCACCGTGCTCACCAGCGCCAGACGGCGCAGTTCGGCAGCGCTGCGTTCGCGGGCCAGATGGGCGAAGGCCAGCAGCACCTTCGGCGGCCCGACCACGGCGAACAGGGTGACGAACGCGCTGCTCAGATTGAAAGCGGCCATGATCCAAGCATGCGTCAGCCGGGGGCGGGACGGCCGCCCGCCGCGCCCCCGGCAGCCGACGGCCGGTCAGCCGATGACGGCCTGCGCGTCGATCTCGACCAGCATGGACTCGTGCGGCAGCTCGACGAAGACGGTGGTTCGGCAGGGCTTCACGCCGCCCTGGACGTGCTTCTCGATGAACTCGCCGTAGACCTCGTTCATCGGCCCGAAGTCCTCGCGCCTGGTCAGGTAGATCCGGAACATCACCACGTCCTCGACCGTCGCACCGCCGGCCTCCAGCACCGCCAGCACGTTCGCCAGGGTGCGCCGGGTCTGCGCCCGCACATCGCCGGGGTGGAGGTACGCGGAGGTCTCCGGATCCTGCGGGCCCTGGCCGGAGACCTGGAGGATCGGGCCCTTGCGCACCCCCTGGGAGAACACCCAGGCGGGGGCGGGGGCGCCGTCGGTGCGGACTTCGGTCTTCAAGGGGTGCTCCTTCGCGGTCGGTCGGCCTGCGGCGGGCCCGCAGTTCCGCCAGGAGGGCGGCCGTTGGCTGCTCAGCGGGCGGGCGCCGGGTGGAAGCCCGCGCCGTCCACGGTGGTCGCGGCCCAGTCGGCCTCGTCCGCCGCGAGCAGCTGCTCGATCAGGGCGGCGGGCGGCATCGGCCCGAGGTCGCCCGGGACGGTGAGGGCGGCGGCGGCCGCGAGGTGGCCCAGCCGCAGCCGCCGGCCCTCCGGCAGGTTCCTCAGCTTCCCCGCCAGGTACCCCGCGGCGAAGGCGTCGCCGGCGCCGGTGCGCTCCACCACGTCCACCCGCAGGGCGAGTTCGGTGACGGTGGAGCCGTCCGGGGCGATCGAGGTGGAGCGGTGCGCGTCGTCCTTCAGCACCAGCACGGACGGCCGGGGGAGCAGCTTGCGCAGCGCCGCCGGGTCGTCGGTGCCGAGCACCTCGCGGGCCTCGTCGGTGCCGAGCAGCACCACGTCGGAGGCGTTCATCAGGAAGCGCAGCGCCTGCCGGTCGCGCCCGGCCCAGAGCGAGGGGCGCCAGTTGAGGTCGAAGCTGACCGGCCGGTCCGGGATCGCCAGCAGGGTGCGGACCAGGCGGTGGCAGCTGTCGGAGAGCGCGGGCGTGATGCCGGTCAGGTGGATCAGCGGTGCGGCGGCCAGCAGGGGTGCGGCGGCCGGGTCGGCGAGCAGCTCGGGGCCCATCGCGGAGGCGGCCGACCCCCGGCGGTAGTAGTGCAGTCGGCTGTGGCCCGCGCCGAGGTCGTGCGGATGCCCCTGGCCGGAGCCGGTCTCCTTGACGTAGAGGCCGGTGGGGCGGGTCTCGTCGTAGCCGACCGCCGAGGTGTCCACGCCGTGCTCGGCGATCTGCCGGACCAGCTGGCGCCCGAAGCCGTCCGCACCGACCCGGCCGATCCAGGCGGCCGGGATGCCGAGCGCGGCCAGCGTGCACGCGACGTTGGACTCCGCGCCGCCGAAGCTACGGCCGAAGTGCTCCGCCTGCTCCAGCGGTCCGGGGTGCTCCGGGATGAGCACGGCCATCGACTCGCCGAGGCAGACGGCGGCGGGAGGTGTCACCTGGGTGCTCCTGGGAGTGTGCGTTGACCTTCGGTCCAGGGCTGAGGTTAGATCAGGGAAGGCACAATGTGCAACGAACGTTGCGTATTGTGCAACGGGACGTGTGCGGCCCTGCGGTCCGCCCTGGGCCGGTACGACGACAGCCCCTTACAGCCGCAGACTTGTACAGCCGCAGACTCGTACGAGCCGCGGACCCGTACAACCGCGGACCCGCGAGAGCGGAACCGGACAACAGGAAGGTGGCCCATGGTGCAGGCCCCGCAGGTGATGGACCGTGCCCGGGTGGCGGCGCTCGCCGAGGAGCGGCTGGACTGGCGGTTCAAGGCCGCACCCGCCGCGGCCTGGGGAGCGACCGTCGCGGAGTACGTGGCGACCCGGCCCACCCTGGACGACCTCGCCACCCCCCTGGTCACCCTCGACGCGGGCGCCCTCGACCACAACCTCACCACCATGGCCGCCTGGTGCGCCAAGGCCGGTGTCGGCCTCGCCCCGCACGGCAAGACCACCATGGCCCCCGCCCTGTGGCAGCGGCAGCTCGACGCCGGGGCCACCGCCATCACCCTCGCCAACCTGCCCCAGGTCAACGTCGCCCGCGCCTTCGGCCTGCGCCGGATCCACCTCGCCAACACCCTCCTGGACCCCGCCGGGCTGCGCCGGCTGTCCGCCGCACTCGCGGCCGACCCCGGGTTCCGCTTCACCTCCTGGGTGGACTCGGTCCGGTCGGTCGAGCTGATGGACGCCGCCCTGCGCGGCGCCCCGGCCCCGGTGGACGTCTGCGTCGAGCTCGGCACCCCCGGCGCCCGCACCGGCTGCCGCACCCTCGCCGAGGCCCGGGCCGTCGCCCGCGCCGTGCACGCCGCCCCCGGACTGCGGCTGACCGGCGTCAGCGGCTACGAGGGCGCCATCGCCCACGACGCCACCGACGACTCCCTGGCCGCCGTGGCCCGCTGGGTCACCGACCTGGCCGAGCTGCACCGGCTGCTGGACGCCGAAGGGCTCTACGACCAGGCCGACGAGGTCTGGATCACCGCGGGCGGCAGCGCCTACTTCGACACCGTCACCGAACTGCTCGCCCCGCTCGCCGACCCGCGTACCCGGGTGGTCCTGCGCTCCGGCGCCTACCTCGCCCACGACGACGGCTTCTACCGGGGGATCTCCCCGCTCGCCCGCTCGCACGCGGACCGCCCCTTCCGCTCCGCCCTGCACGCCTGGACCCGGGCCGTCTCCAGCCCTGAGCCCGGTCTCGCCCTGCTCGACGGCGGCAAGCGCGACCTCTCCTACGACGACGGCCTGCCCGAGCCCCAACTCGTCCGTGGCCGGGGCCGGTTGACCGGCGGACGGATCACCGCGCTCAATGACCAGCACGCCTTCCTGCGGGACACCGACGTCCGGGTGGGCGACATCGTCCGGCTCGGCCTCTCGCACCCCTGCACCGTCTTCGACAAGTGGACGCTGATCCCGGTCGTCGACGACGCCGACGCCGAACTCCCGCGCGTGGTCGACCTGGTGCGGACCTTCTTCTGACACCGGGCCGCTCCGTGGCCGGACCCGCCCGTTCCTGACGGAGGACCCGATGACCCTGGACACCCTCGCCGCCGACCGGGTGATCGCCGTGGTTCGCGCCCCGGCGATCCCCGACGCCGCCGCGCTCTGCTCCGCCCTCGCCGCAGGCGGCATCCGCTGGGTCGAGTTCACCTTCACCACGCCCGACCTCACCACCCACCTGCGGCGGGCGGTGGCGGCCGGCACCGGCTGCCGGATCGGTGTCGGCACCGTCCTCACCGCCGGACAGGCCGAGGCGGCCGTGGCGGCCGGGGCGCAGTACCTGGTCACGCCGGGTGTCCGGGGTGAGGTCGCGGCGGCCCCCGTGCCCGTCGTCCTCGGCGCGCTCACCCCGAGCGAGGTCGCCGAGGCCGTCGACCTCGGGGCCGCCGCCGTGAAGATCTTCCCGGCCCGCGCCTTCGGCCCCGCCTACTTCAAGGACCTCCGGGGCCCGTACCCCGACGCACCGCTGCTCGCCTCGGGCGGGGTCACCGCGGACAACGCCGCCGACTTCCTGGCCGCCGGCGCGCTCGCCGTCTGCGCGGGCAGCGAGGTGGTCCCGCCCGCCGTGGTGGCCGCCGCCGACTGGGCCGAAGTCACCCGCCGCGCCCGTGGGTTCACGGCTGCGGTAGCAGCGCTCCGCTGACCGGCGGTGCGCAGGTACGACCCGAACCCGCCTGCCCGGCGGCGCGCGCCGGTCGCGCCGTTCCCCGCATCGCAGGGCCGCTACCGCAGCAGGACGGTGACCCCGCCGTCGCGCAGGACGTCCAGGACGGCGTCGAAGTAGCTCTGCTCCCGGCCGTCCGCCGCCGCGAGCCGCCGGGTCAGGCGGCGGCGGGCGCGTGCGGAGTCCTGCCACACCAGGGTGAACGGCGGCTCCGGGCCGAAGCCCCCGCGCAGGCAGTCGGCCAGGGCGTCCAGATTGCTGCCGTAGTAGCCGTCCGGTGCCCGGACCGCCCGGCCCAGGGCGGCGTAGAACGACGGCTCGTCGGTCACGGCGCTGCCGTCCAGGTGGTACTCGGGCTGGCGTTCTGACACGGGGCCGTCCTCGCGCTCGGGGTCTGGCAGCCGATCGTGTCCGGGTTCGCCCGGATGGCGTTCCCGGGTCGATCCGGACCCGCCCTTCGGCTGGTATGGGAGGCGTACCGTCCACCGGCACGATCCGAGGGCCCATCATGACCTGTCTCAGCCGTAAGGACCTAGGGCTGCTCGCCCTGCGCGCCGCCGTCGGAGGGGTACTCATCGCCCACGGCACCCAGAAACTGTTCGGCTGGTTCGGCGGCGGCGGTCTGGAGGGGACGGCCAAGGCCATGGAGCACATGGGCTTCGAGCCGGGGCGCCGCAGCGCCCTCGCGGCGGGCCTCGGCGAGGCGGGCGGCGGCGCCCTGCTGGTCGCCGGACTGGCCACCCCGGCCGCCGGGTCGATCGTCGCGGGCACCATGGCCGGGGCCATCTCGGTCCACGCCCCGGGCGGGTTCTTCACCACTGCGGGCGGCTACGAGTACCCCGCCCTGCTCGGCGCCTGCGGCCTCGCCCTCGGCCTCTCCGGCGCAGGCCGCTACTCCCTGGACCACGCCACCGGCCACGTCCTCGACCGCGCCTCGGTCGGCCTGCTCGCCTTCGCCGCCAGTTCTCTCGGCGCCGCCTCCGTGGTGGCCCGCCGCCAGGACGTGATCCGCCGCCGCGAGGCCCGCGCCGCCGACGAAGCCGCCCAACTGGAGGGCACCGGCCTCTCCTGACCACCCCGGCCCGCACCCACCCCTCGGCCGACCCGGGCCGTGTCGATGCCGTCCGTTGCCGCCCGTGCCGAGTCGTCGTCGCGAGCCGTTGTCCCGAGCCTCGAAGGGTGTCGGTCCTGCGAGTTCGGGGCCTGCTTCTGCGCCTGCGCGGGCCGGTTGGTGTTTCGCGGGCTCACTCGGACGGCGGCTTCGGTTGGCGGGGGTGCAGGGGCTCGCGAAGGGTGGGGGTGAGGGCTGTCGAGTGAGGAGATGTCATGGAGCGTCGCCGTCGAGGGCGTCGGGCGGCTGTCGTGGCCGCTGCCGTGCTGTGCGCCGGGGCCGGGGTGGCGGGGTGCTCCTCCTCCGGTAAGCCGGCGGGGTCGGCGGCCTCCTCTGCGGCGGCGGCCGCGCAGTCCGCGGCGCAGTCCGCACTCGCCTCGGGGGCCTCGCAGCTGGCCTCGGCCGCCAGTGGACTGGCGTCGGCCGCCGCCTCGGCGATCGCCTCCGCCCAGGCTGCGGCCTCGTCCGCGCTGGCCGGGGTGAAAGGTGGTCTGGACGCCAAGGAGGACGTGACGATCGGGGAGGTGGTGACAGGTTCCGACGGCCGTACGGACGCGCCGCTCACCATCACCAACCACCAGTCCAAGCCCGGCCGTTACACCATCGAGGTGGACTTCAAGGACCAGTCGGGCAAGCTGCTCGACGCCGTGGTGGTCAACGTCCCCGAGCTCGCCGCGGGCGCCACCACCGATGCCGCGGCCCGCAGCCACCGCGAGCTCTCCGGCCCGGTCACCGCCGACGTGGGCGCGGCCCTGCGGTACTGACGGCCATCCGCGGCAGGGCGGAGAGGGGCGGGGCGGCCTCGATCCGGCGGAGCCCGATGCCCCGACCTGACGGAGATCGAGATGCTCCGCGGCCCCCGTCCGCCGTTCCTGCCGCCAGGTGGGGCCGGCCCTGTGCCGATCAGCGCGGTGGTGAACCTTAAGGCTGGCTCAAGGGGCAACGGCGGCCCTTGACGGCGGAGTTGGTCTAGTCCATTTTGGTGCACAGGTGCAGGGAGCCCTGGGCCGGCGCCGGAGGTCCAGACCTCCGGCGCCGGTTCCGCGTACCCAGGTGCCACTCCGCAGGCCCCTGCTCGTCTCCATTCCGCTGTCATGCCCCTGGCCACGCGGCCCCACTCCGCGTGACCTCCCCCAAGGGGGCGGCAGTTCCCCCACAACGAGGAGTCATGCACTCATGAATCGTGCTCTCCCCATCGGCCAGGAGCCGGTCCACCGGCGGCGGTCGAAGAGCCTGGCCGCTCTCGCGGCCGGTACCGCGGCGTCCCTGCTGCTCGGTGCGGGTCTCGCGCTGACCTCGGGCGGCACCGCCCAGGCCGCGCCGACCAACTCCACCGGCGCCCCGGCGACCAGCGGGGGCATCAAGGTCGCGTACTTCGACCAGTGGTCGATCTACGCCAACGGGTACTACCCGAAGACGGTCCAGGACACCGGCGTCGCCTCGAAGCTGGACTACCTGATCTACGACTTCGCCAACATCGACCCGGCCAACCTCACCTGTTTCGAGGCCACCAAGGCCGCCTCGCAGGACGAGAACAACCCCAACGCCGGTGACGGCGCGGGCGACGCGTACGCCGACTACCAGAAGACGTACGACGCGAGCACCAGCGTGGACGGCGTCGCCGACACCTGGAACCAGCCGCTGGTCGGCAACTTCAACCAGCTGAAGAAGCTGAAGGCGAAGAACCCGAACCTCAAGGTCCTGCTCTCGATCGGTGGTTGGACCTACTCCAAGTACTTCTCCGACGTGGCCGCCAGTGACAGCTCGCGGAAGAAGCTCGTCTCCTCCTGCATCGACATGTTCATCAAGGGCAACCTGCCCGCGCAGGGCGGTTTCGGCGGTCCCGGCACGGGTGCGGGCATCTTCGACGGCTTCGACATCGACTGGGAGTACCCGGGCGGCGGCGGCCACACCGGTAACCACGCCTCGCCGGCCGACAAGCAGAACTTCACCGCGCTGATGGCCGAGTTCCGCTCCGAGCTGGACGCCCAGGGCAGCGCCGACAAGAAGACCTACGCGCTCTCCGCGGCGGTCGGCGCCGGCCAGGACAAGATCCAGAACGTCGAGACCGACAAGCTCGGCCAGTACCTCACGTTCCTGGACGTCATGACCTACGACATGCACGGCGCCTGGGACGCGAC
>NZ_JYJF01000649.1 GCF_000955975.1 Saccharothrix sp. ST-888 | reverse complement strand
CTCGACACGCTTACGGGTACGGCGGGCCCGCACCGGCTTCTCGGCCACCGGCTCGGCGGCGGGCGCCCCGACCCGCGCGGGGGTCTCCGGGGCGCTCCCCACGCCCTCGGCGGCCCCCGGCGCCCCCGCCGGGGGCTCGACACGCTTACGGGGACGGCGGGGCCCCGCCCGGGCTCCTGCCCCCCCGCCGCGGGGCGGGGGGCCGGGGAGCGGGTGCGGCCCCGCCGTACCCGTAAGCGTGTCGAGTCCCCGGCCGGTGCGCCTGAGGCCGCCGGGGTCGTCGTGAGCGCCCCGGAGGCCCCCGCGCCGGTCGAGGCGCCCGCCGAGGCACCCGCCGCCGAGG
>NZ_JYJF01000648.1 GCF_000955975.1 Saccharothrix sp. ST-888 | reverse complement strand
GGCGAAGCCACCCGAGCGGTTGTCACGGTCGCCGAAGGAACGGCCACCGCGGTCGTCACGGTTGCGGTCGCGGTCACCGAAGGAACGGCTGCCGCGGTCGTCGCGGGTGAAGCCACCCGGACGGTCGGCACGGTTACCGGAGGCATGGCCGCTGCCGTCGGCGCCGCGCCCGCCGCCCCGGCCCCCGGCGTCAGGGTTCCTGCCGCGACCGCAACCGTGACGACCGTGGCGGACGTTCCCTCGGTGCCCGCGACTCGCGCGGCGGCAGCTTCAACGGCGGCGACCGTAAGCCCCGTTGGAAGAACTGACGCTCTGCAGTGACCGCTGGTCGGGCCCGCTCCAC
>NZ_JYJF01000647.1 GCF_000955975.1 Saccharothrix sp. ST-888 | reverse complement strand
GTCCTGGGCCAGCCGCCGTGCGATGCCTCGGCCGCTTCCGCGGCTCGCCCCGGTGCCGCGCGCGGTCTTCCCGCCGAGTGCCCCCCCGGAGCCCCCCCTTCCGTCTCGGGCGTCGCCCCGTCGCTCACCCCACGTCGTCGTTGCCCGCGGTCTGCGGCCTCCCAGGTTCGTGGCCGGTCGGGTTCGTGGCCGGTCGGGTGCGTGGCCGGTCGGGTTCGGGGTGGGTCGGGTGCGGGGCCGGTGGGGTGGGTGGCCGGTCGGGTTTGTGGCCGGTCGGGTTCGTGGCCGGTCGGGTTCGCGGTGGTCAGCCCACTGCGGCCACTGTCTGCGGCGACCAGACCTCG
>NZ_JYJF01000646.1 GCF_000955975.1 Saccharothrix sp. ST-888 | reverse complement strand
TGCCATCGTCACCTCCGCGGCCACCTAGGTCGTCTTCCGCCCCCTGCTCTCCTTCACCGCGGTGCTGCGCCTGCCGCCCGACGCCGTCCTGGTCCACCGCGCGCCGCACCGGCTGTCCGACGCCGCCGCCTACCCGGCGGTCGCGGCCGGCCTGCTGCTGGTGGCCGCCGCCACCCTGCTGCTGCGCACCGCGCACCACCAGCTCGCAGACCTGCGCCGCGCGCGCAGCGCCGCGGACGCGGGGAACACCCGCAGCACCACCGGCCACCTGGCCGCGAACGGCCACACCAGCCACACCGGCCTCGCAGATGTCGCAGATGTCGCAGATGTCGTAGATGTCGCAG
>NZ_JYJF01000645.1 GCF_000955975.1 Saccharothrix sp. ST-888 | reverse complement strand
CCCTGCGCGGACACGTCGACGACGCCCCGACCGTCTGGTGTGTCACCCGCCGGCGGGGTTCCGCCAACGGCCCGGTGGACAACGCCCTGCTCTCCATGACGATCCATCACGAGCGAGTGGCACTCAGCCGTCTGGGTGAAGCCGAGGCGGACGCGCTCCCCGCCGACCTGCTGGGTGCCGAACCGGATGCCGAACTCGCCCGTGTGCTGGCCGATGCGGGCGTGCACCCCGAGGCGTTGAAGGCGCTGGTCGAGGGAGTGCGGGAGCAGGGCTGCCTGACGTTCGGGCCGACGGCCCGGCTCACCTCGTACGCGACCCCCGAGCGCGTCCGCCTCCTCGTGCAG
>NZ_JYJF01000644.1 GCF_000955975.1 Saccharothrix sp. ST-888 | reverse complement strand
TTATTGTCTAGACCAATATGTGCCCGTCGTGCCAGATGCGCGCTGGCCGGAGGTTCGGTGAAGGGTTTCAGGGAGATCATCAACCGCCCGTAGGTGGCCTGCGGTGAAAGCATCTCGAATCGCGAGATCAACTTTTGGTGGCCTGTGTCACTCGATGTGGATTTGATCGGCCGACGGCGCAGCAGGGGTTTAGCCGCCGATCAGGGGTGAGTGGTTTCGCTGGCTTGTAGGTACTCAACGACTGGTGCGCCTACCGCTCGGGTTTCCCAGCTTCTGGTGCGAAGCGGATCGTGGAGGTCGGCGGGACGCGTTTCGGGTGGGTCGTGTGGGTGAGTGTCGGTCGC
>NZ_JYJF01000643.1 GCF_000955975.1 Saccharothrix sp. ST-888 | reverse complement strand
CCGGCGCGGGGGGCGCAGCGGGGGGCGGGCGGATGACCGTGCGGCGGGCCCAGCTCGGCGGGTCGTTCGGCGGGCGGTGGGAGTTGCTGACGGCCGGGGCGTTGCTCGGGCTGATCGTTCCGCTGATGGTCTGGTTCAGCGTGCAGGGGTACTTGGTCCGGGGAGTGCTGGCGGGAGCGCTGGAGGGGTGGGAGGTGTTCGGGCGTGTGCAGCGGGGGCGTCGTGGCCGGCGCGGCCGCCGTGGCGGGCGTGGCCGTCGTGGCGGGCGGGGCGGGGGCGTGGGGGGAGGCCGGGTGGTGGGCGGCTCGGCGCGGCCCACCATCCGGACACCGGTCAGTGCATCG
>NZ_JYJF01000642.1 GCF_000955975.1 Saccharothrix sp. ST-888 | reverse complement strand
GAGGTGGACCCGGGCGGCCCGCTGGTCGTCCTGCCCGACGACCTCCACGGTGCGGGTGCCGAGGACGCCAGGGCGCCCAACGCCCTGCGCGGACAGGTCGCGGACACCCCGACCGTCTGGTGTGTCACCCGCCGGCGCGGCTCGGCCAACGGCCCGGGGGACCACGCCCTGCTCTCCATGACGCTCCATGACGAGCGACTCGCCCTCATCCGCCTCCGTGAACCGGAGGCGGTAGCGCCCGCCCGCGAACCGCTCGGGCCGGAACCGGCTGCCGCGCTCGCCCGTGTGCTGGCCCAGGTGGGCGGGCACCTAGACGCGGTGAAGGCTCGGGTCGCGCGCGTGCT
>NZ_JYJF01000641.1 GCF_000955975.1 Saccharothrix sp. ST-888 | reverse complement strand
GCGCGAGCCCCACGTGCTCCAGCACGGTCTTGGGTGCGAAGAGGTTGGAGCTCTGGAACCCGATGCGGACCTCGGCTCGCAGCTGGGCCAGTTCCCGGCCTTCGGCGGGCAGCGGCCGGCGGTGGCGGGCGATGGGGCCGGAGTGGCCCGTGCCCAGCCGGTTGATCGTCCGGCACAGGGTCGAGTTGCCGGACCCGGACTGGCCGGTCAGCACTACCACCTCGCCCCGGGTGATCTCCAGGTCGATGTCCTGGAGCCCGTGGGGCGCTCCGAAGTGGTTGTTGACGCCGCTCAGCACGACCAGGGGCGCGGGCCGGGAGTCGGTGCCGGTGGTCTCGGTCATCG
>NZ_JYJF01000640.1 GCF_000955975.1 Saccharothrix sp. ST-888 | reverse complement strand
CTGCGGGTCTTCTCCGAGCGGCCGATCACGTCCCCGTTGGTGTACTCGTACCGCGCACTCCTCCACTCCCCGCAGACCTCGTGCCCGTAGCTGACCCGCCGCCGGTCCAGGTACAGCACACCAGGCACCTGCGACGCCGCCTCCCTCAGGCCGTCGCTCAGGACCGCCACCACACAGTACCCCCCCCAGGCGAGGCCCTCGGGGAACGCGGGCCGGCCGTCGGCGATCTTGCCGATGACGTCGTTGGGGCGGAGGTCGGGGGTGAGCGGGGTGAAGTAGGACTGGAAGACCAGTTGGTAGGAGGAGTCCTGGTAGCCCGCGTTGCGCATGGTGTTGCGCACGCTG
>NZ_JYJF01000065.1 GCF_000955975.1 Saccharothrix sp. ST-888 | reverse complement strand
TGAGCCGCAACATCGTCCTCGAGGCACTCCTGCGCGTCACCGCCTGGGGCATCGAAACCCGCTTCCAGCAACTCACCGGAAAGAAGAAGTAACAGCCGCACCGGCCGAGTTGGCGTCAGGGCCCGGCGCCGGACGATTCGGCTGCCGGCGAAGCGTCCCACCCTTACGGTGCTGCCATGACCGAACCGAAGGCCCGTTGGTGGGACGCCCTGCTGCTGCTCGCCCTGATCTGGGGCAGCAGCTTCCTCTTCGTCAAGGTCGCGGTCCGGGTGATGCCACCCGGCTACGTGGCGCTGGCGCGGATGGCGGTCGGCGCCGTGACGCTGCTGCTCGTCCTGGCCGCGACCGGGCAGCGGCTGCCGCGCAGCCGGGCGGTCTGGGGCCACTCGGCGGTGACCGCCCTGCTGGTGAACGTCGCCCCCTTCACCCTGTTCTCCTGGGGAGAGCAGCACGTCTCCTCGGTGCTGGCCGGGATCTTCAACGCCACCACCCCGGTGCTGGCGATGCTGGTGGCCGCGGTCCTGCTGCCGGACGAGCGCCCGGACCGCCGGCGCCTGGTGGGCCTGCCGATCGGCTTCGCCGGGGTCCTGGTGGTGCTCGGGGTCTGGCGCGGCACCGACGGGCAGAGCCTGGCCGGCCAGCTGGCCTGTCTGGCCGCGGCCGCCTGCTACGCGCTCGGCTTCCCGTACGCCAAGCGGACCCTGGCCGGGCGTCCCGAGTCCACGGTGGCGCTGTCGGCGGTCCAGGTCGTCCTGGGGACGGCCGAGGGGGCGGTGGTGGCGCCACTGCTCTCGGGCGGACTGCCGACCGACCTCGGCCGCTGGTGCACGCTGCCCGTGATCGGCTCGGTGCTCGCGCTCGGCGCGCTGTGCACCGGGGTCGCGTACCCGCTGAACTACCGGGTCATCCGCCGGGCCGGCGCGGTGGCGGCCACCATGGTGTCGTACCTGATGCCGCTGGTCGCGGTGGTGGCGGGGGTGCTGCTGCTCGACGAGCGGGTGACCTGGAACCAGCCGGTGGGAGCGCTGGTGGTACTGCTCGGGGTGGCCGTCGCGCAGGGCGTGCTGCGGCGCGGCGGGGCGAAGCGGACGCCGGTGGGTGCGGCGCCGACGGGTCCGGTGCCGGGGGAGCCGGGGACGGCGGATCCGGTGGGTGAGGAGGTACCGGGGCGGTCATCCGCCTGACAGGACGGTGAACGCCGGGTACCGTGCGCAGCGGGCCTGGGAGGGGAGTCCGAGGGCCGGGGGAGCGGCGGGCCGGGCGTGACGTGGTTGATCACTCACCTGGGCGCGCCTACCCGGCAATCGTCCGCCGTTGCTTCCAAGCTGGTACCGCACGAGGCCCGGAACGGGCCCGCCACACCGACCAGGGAGCAGATGTGACGCCGTCCCCGTCCGACGAGACCGGAGCCCCTCCGGGCGACCGAGGTACGGGGATCCCAGCCGCCCGTCCGCTCCGGATCGAGGTCTTCACAGGACCGGAGAGCGGATTCTTCGCCACCTCCACCCTGATCATGGGCGAGCAGACCGCGATCCTGGTCGACGCCCAGCTCACCCGCAGCGCCGGCCGCGAACTCGCCGAGTGGGTCGCGGGCAAGCAGCGCCAGCTGCTGGCCGTCGTGATCACGCATCAGCACCCCGACCACTACTTCGGCGTCGAGGAGGTGCTGAAGCTCTTCCCCAAGGCCCAGTTGCTGGCCGCCCCGCCGGTGGTGGAGGCGATCGCCAGGACCGCCGCCGCCAAGGTCGCCCAGTGGAAGCCGGTGTACGGCGACGACATCCCCGACCACCCGCTGCTGCCCGCGCCGCTGCTGCCACAGCCGCTGATGATCGACCGGCAGCTGATCCGGGTCCTGCACCTCGGCCAGGGCGACTGCGCGGACTCCACCCTCGTCTACATCCCCAGCGCCCGGACGGTCGTCGCGGGCGACTTCGCCTACCACGGCACCCATGTCTGGACGGCCGACACCGACGAGGGCGGGCGCCTGGACTGGGCCCACAACCTGGCCCGGATCGCCGACCTGGACGTCGACCGGGTGATCGCCGGGCACCGCGCACCGGGGTACGACGACGACGCGATCCGCGTCCTCGCCTTCACCGGCGAGTACCTGCAGGACTTCGACCGCGCCCTGGCCGAGCACCCCGGCGACCCCGAGGCCCTCGCCGCCGCGGTCAACGAGCGCTACGGCGGACTGACCCTCCCGGTGATCCTGGAGCTCGGCGCGGCCGCCAACACGGCCCGCCTCGCCGCCGCCCCGGCGGAGACCGGTGAGCCGGTCGGGACCGTCGGGCCGGACGAGCCCCACGACGAGAGCGGGATCGTCGAGGCCGAGATCGTCGACGAGCCCTGAGCCCCGCCGTGCGGGGCTGTTCCGTGCGGGGCTCTTTCGTGCTGGGCCCCTTCGTGCGGGGCCACCGGGGTCTTCCCGGGTGGAGCGCTTCCGCGCGGCCGCCGTCGGCGGATACTGGCGGCATGACGGCGTACGACGCGATGGTGCTGGCCGGGGGCGCCGCCCGCAGGTTCGGCGGGGCGGACAAGCCCGCCCTGGAGGTCGGCGGACGGCCCCTGCTCGACCGGGTGCTCGCCGCCTGTGCGGACGCCGGTACGACGGTGGTGGTCGGCCCGCCCAGGGACACCGCGCGCGACGGGGTGACCTGGACCCGTGAGCAGCCGCCCGGCGGCGGCCCCGTCGCGGCCGTCGCCGCCGGGCTCGGGCGGATCACCGCCGACCGCGTCCTGCTGCTCGCCGCCGACCTGCCCTTCCTCGACCGGCCGACGGTCGGGCGGCTGCTCGCGGTGCTGGACGAGACCGGGAGCGAGGGCGCCCTGCTGGTCGACGCGGCGGGCCGGGACCAGCCGCTGGCCGCCGCCTACCGCACCGCCGCGCTGCGGCGCGCGCTCGCGGCCCTCGGCGAGCCGGACGGGCTGCCGCTGCGCCGCCTGCTCGCCCCGCTGGACCTCGTACGGCTGGCCGATCCGCAGGGCGTGGCGTACGACTGCGACACCTGGGAGGAGCTCGCGCAGGCCCGGGAACGGGAGCGTGTCGAGCGGCGCACGGACCGCTAGGGACCACCTGGGGGCTGCGGGGGCGGCGGACGGGCGGGGACCTGCTCACCGGGTGCCGGCGGTGCCGGTGAGCGAAACGACTCGCGCTGCTGACCGGCTGGGGGTCCCGGGGGCCGCCGGATCGTGCAGCATGGGCCCTATGGAGCGCACGCTGGATGACTGGATCGCCGAGGTCAGCACCGAGCTGGGGATCGACCTGGAGGTGGATGTACGGGGCCTGCTGGACCTCGCCCGGGTGGTCGCGCACGGGGTGGACCGTCCGGCGGCCCCGCTGACCACCTTCCTGATCGGCTACGCCGCCGCGCGGAGGGGCGGCGGGCCGGAAGCGGTCGCCGAGGCCGGCGCCCGTACCGCTGCGCTGGCCGAACGGTGGGCCGCGGCGGCCACCGAGGCCGGCGGTGGTGCCGGTGCCGGTGGCGGGGGCGAGCCGGGGACGGGGACGGCGTGAGCGCGCTGACCGACGTGCCCGAGGCGGCCGGTGGCGCACGGACGGGTGGCGGAGCCGGCACCGGTGCCGCCGCTGCGCCGCTCTGCCACGGCGGTTGGCCGCAGGCCCGCCGCGCTGCCCGGCTGGCGGCCCGCAGGCCGCTGCCCGAGATGACCGTCGGACTGGCCGAGGCCCTCGGCTGCACACTGGCGGTGCCGCTGGCCGCACTCACCGACCTGCCCGCCTTCGACACCTCGGCCATGGACGGCTGGGCGGTCGCCGGTCCCGGCCCCTGGCACACCTCGGGCCGGATCCTGGCGGGCGACCCGGTCGACCCTCCGGACGGTCCGGGGACACCGGCGGATCCCGGTGGGCGGCCGACGTCCGACCGCGGGGAGGGCGGGCCCGCCGGGAGTTCTCGGACCGTGCTCGCCGACGGTATGGCCGTGGAGATCGCGACCGGGGCGCAGGTCCCGGCCGGGGCGACCGGTGTCCTGCGACGGGAGCACGGCCGGATCGACCGGGGGCTGCTGTACCCGCTGTACGACGTGGCGCCCGGGCAGGACGTCCGGCCACGCGGCCAGGAGTGCCGGCGGGGCGAGCCGTTGCTGTCCGCCGGTACGCCCGTCACTGCGGCGGTGCTCGGGCTGGCCGCCGCCTGCGGCCACGACCGGCTCGCGGTACACCGTCGTCCGACCGTCGAACTGCTGCTGCTCGGGGACGAGTTGCTCGACTCCGGGGTTCCGGAGGGCGGACTGGTCCGGGATGCGCTCGGCCCGCTGCTGCCGCCGTGGCTGGCGGCTTCGGGTGCGGAACTGGTCGACCGCCGCCGGGTCGGGGACGACTTCGCACTGCTCCGGGACGCCATACGGTTCTCACCCGCCGACGTCGTGATCACCACGGGCGGCACCGCGGCGGGGCCGGTCGACTTCCTGCACGACGCACTGACGGCGGTCGGGGCCCGGCTGCTGGTCGACGGTGTCGCGGTCCGCCCCGGGCACCCGATGCTGCTGGCCGAACTCCCCGGTGGGCGCCGCCTGGTGGGCCTGCCCGGCAATCCGCTCGCCGCCGTCGCGGGGACGGTCACGCTCGCGCTCCCGCTGCTGCACGCGCTCTCCGGGCGGCGCGCGGAGGCACCCCAACTGGCCGTTGCTGCCAGGGAGTTCCCTGGGCACCCCGGTGACACCAGGCTACTGCCGGTGGTCCGGACCGAGCAGGGCGTCGTGCCGTTGGTCTTCGACGGGCCCGCGATGCTCCGGGGGCTGGCCCTGGCCGAGGCGCTCGCGGTGGTCCCGCCGGGCGGGGTGCGGCCGGGCGGCCGGGTGGAGCTGCTGCCGGCACCGTAGGCGCCCGGCCCCCGGAGGCCCCCGCGGTCAGCCGGCGGCGGCGCGCCGGATGGTGATGATGCGGTCGGTGAGGTGCAGGGTGGCGGCCTCGGGGTCGGTGTAGTTGAGGACTCGGCGGCCTCGGACCACGGCGAGGACCAGGTCGGCGCAGTCCCGGGGGCTGTGGCCGGCCTCCGCCCGGGTGACGGGGCGCTCGACCAGATCGAGGCCGGTGCCGTAGGTCAGCAGGTCCTCCATGACCGCCCCGGCGTGCGGGCTGAGCATCGACAGGCCGAGCAGCCGTCCCGCCGAACTGGAGCCGGTGACCACCACGTCGGCACCGCTCTGCCGGAGCAGCGGGGCGTTCTCGTCCTCGCGGACCGCCGCGACCACGGTGGCGCCCTTGTTGAGTTGACGTGCAGTCAGGGTGACCAGTGCGGCCGTATCGTCGCGTTCGGGGGCCACCACCACCGTCGGGCGCAGCCGGAGCTGAACAGGCCGTTCTTCGCCCGGCCGACCGGGCCGCCGACCGGTACCGGGCACGGTGCCGACCCGTGACCGCCGCCGGTATCCGGCGTCCGGTCTCACCTACTGTGGGCAGGAGTCGATCCCGGGTGACGGGGAGGGTGGCGCGGCGGCGCCCGGGACGGGACGGGAGTGGTGTGGCCGGTCTCCGCCGGAGCTCGTCCGTCGTCCACACCGCTTCGCTGTCTGCGGCTACCGAACGACCAGGGGAAAGCATGGAACCCAGGCAGCTGCGGTACTTCGTCGTCGTGGCGGAGGAGTTCGCCTCCAGCCGCTCTCGATGAGCGCCGGGGTGACCGGCTTCCGCTCGGTCGCGGGTTCGGCCTCCGGGCTGATGGGAGCGTTCCAGCCGTCCGCCGCCTCGCCGGGCATCTTCCTCTCCAGCCGGCTGCCGGAGGGCGACCTGGTGGGTCTCGGCCGGTTCGTCACGGCCGCGGTGTTGCTGGGCATCACCGCCTTCGCCTGCTTCCTGCGGCCGGCGTGCACCGCACGCCACCAGCAGGTCGTCCGGGGAAACCGCTGATCTTCGCGGTGTCTCGCAGTAGCGTCGTGGTCATGTATGCGATCACGATTCCTGAGCCCGGCGGACCGGAAGCACTGACCTGGGCGGAGGTGCCGGACCCGGTACCCGCAGCCGGGGAGGTACTGGTCGAGGTGACGGCCACCGCCGTCAACCGGGCCGATCTGTTGCAGCGCCAGGGCTTCTACAACCCGCCCGAGGGCGCGTCGCCGTACCCCGGTCTCGAGTGCGCGGGACGGATCGTCGCGCTCGGTGCGGGCGTGGCCGGCTGGGCGGTCGGGGACGAGGTGTGCGCCCTGCTCAGCGGGGGCGGTTACGCCGAACGGGTGGCGGTGCCGGTCGGGCAGCTGCTGCCGCTGCCGAAGGGGCTCGGTCCGACGGACGCCGCCGCGCTGCCCGAGGTGGTCGCCACGGTCTGGTCGAACCTGTTCATGGTGGCCCACCTGCGTCCGGCCGAGACGGTGCTGCTGCACGGCGGTGCGAGCGGGATCGGCACGATGGCGATCCAGCTCGCCAAGGCGGTCGGCGCCCGGGTGCTGGTCACCGCGGGGAGCCCCGAAAAGCTGGCCCGCTGCGCCGAGTTGGGCGCGGACGTCGGTATCGACTACCGGCAGCAGGATTTCGTGGCGGCGGTCCGCGAGGCCACCGGCGGTGCCGGGGTGGACGTGATCCTGGACATCATGGGTGCCAAGTACCTCCAGCGGAACGTGGACGCGCTGGCGACCAGCGGCCGCCTGGTGATCATCGGCCTCCAGGGCGGCACCAAGGGCGAGTTGGACCTCAACACGCTGCTGCGCAAGCGCGCTGCCGTGGCCGCCACCAACCTGCGCGGCCGGCCGATCGCGGAGAAGGCGGCGATCGTGGCGGCGGTCCGCGAGCACGTCTGGCCGCTGATCGAGGCCGGTGTGGTCAAGCCCGTGGTGGACCGGGTGCTGCCGCTGGCCGCGGCCGCCGACGCGCACCGGGTCGTCGAGGCGGGCGAGCAGGTCGGCAAGGTCGTCCTCAAGGTCTGAGCGACTGCGGCGGCCCCTGGAAACCGCCGACAAGGCCGGGGCCTGCGCCCCTGCACGCCCGCGCCTCCATGCGGAGCTCGAAGGCTGCGGTAACCGGCAGGGCGCCCCGCAGCCGAATGTCCGAAATGCCTGAGATGTCGGAATGTGTGAGGCTGGTCCGGAGCTGTCCCGCCGCCGGTCGCGTCCCGAGCGCGGCCGGCCGTCGGAAGGACCTCCGTCCGTGGCCGCACTTACGTACGCGTTCTCCACGCTCTGCGCCGCTCTGCCGTCCTGCTGTGCCGCACCGCGGCAGTGGGCGGCGGCTGCCGCCACCGGGCTGGCCGTTCCGCTGCTGCTGGCCGGTCCGGCCCTGGCAGTGGGCGGCGGAGCCGGTGTGCCCCATGCGGCGGGGTTGGCGGGGACGGCAGCGGTGCGGGCGGCGGCCCCGGTTCCGTCCGTCCAGAGCCCCCCGCAGCCGGTGGTGCCGACGGGGTTGGTGGTGGGCCCAGTGGCGCCGGTGCCGTCCGGGCCGCCTGCGGCGGGTGGGACGGGCGTCGCCGCGCCCCTCGTGTCCGAGACCCAGGCCGGTACCGTGTCGCTGCCGCCGTCCCCTGCGGGGAGCGCGCTCCCGGCGGCCGCCGACCAGGGCAGTGCCAGTGCCGCTACCGGTGCCGCTGCTGCGCCGGGCCAGTCGCCGCCGCCGCCGGCCCCCGCCTCCGCCTCCGCCTCACCCGGGCCCTCGGCCGGGTCCGCCCCCGCCGCCGCGCCCAGCCCGCCCGTGGCGGCCCCCACGGAGGATCCGGCGGCTGATCAGCCCGGTGAGTCGACTGCCTGGGCGCCCGAGGAGGACCCCGCCGACGACAGCGCCACCGGCTCGGGGCGCCAGAGGTGGGGTGCGTCCTGGGGGCGTTCCCACGGCGGTCCGCCGTGGGCGGCGCCGGCCCGCGGCTGGCCCTGGGGCGGCCCCCGGCACCCGGCCCCCGCCCACCGGCCCGGTGGATCGGGGGAGGCCGACGGTGAGGGTTCCGCCGGACCGGAGGTGTCGCCGGACGGACCGCAGGAGCCGGAGGCCGGCGAGGAGCCGCCGGAGGCCGGTGCGGGCGATCCGGTGCCGCTTGCGCAGGGCCGGGGCACCGGCGAGTTGGCCGGGCCGATCCGGTGGACGGACCCGTCCAACCTCCAGTTCCCGCTCGGAGCCGGGCTGACCATGATCGGCTGCGGTCTGGCGCTGATCGGGATGCGGCTGCGCGGTCGGTGAGCACGGGGCGGGCGTCCCACCGCCGCTGACATCTGGTCAGGTGGTCCGGTGGCCGGCCCGGGCGGGGCATCATGGTCAGTCAGTTGACCCTCTCGCTGCCCGAAGCATATGAAGGAGCTATGACGAAGCCGATGAACGAAGGGTCGCAGCCGGAGTCGTACCAGGCATCGGCCCAGGGAGCGGACGAGGGCCCGAAGGTCCTGATCGTCGGCCCGGACGGTATGCCCATCGGTGCGGTCCCCGGCGGCGGCACGGGCCGGTTTGGCGAGGGCGAGGGCGTCGAGCCCCGGGAGTTGCCGGTGACCGAGATGGTCGAGCAGCCGGCCAAGGTCATGCGCATCGGCAGCATGATCAAGCAGCTGCTGGAGGAGGTCAGGGCGGCTCCGCTGGACGAGGCCAGCCGGGCCCGGCTGAAGGACATCCACGCCAGCTCGATCAAGGAACTGGAACTGGGCCTGGCTCCCGAACTGGTCGAGGAGCTGGAGCGGCTCTCGCTGCCCTTCACCGAGGACTCCATCCCCACCGAGGCCGAGCTGCGGATCGCCCAGGCCCAGCTGGTGGGCTGGCTGGAGGGGCTGTTCCACGGGATCCAGACCGCGCTGTTCGCCCAGCAGATGGCCGCGCGGGCGCAGCTGGAGCAGATGCGGCGGGCGCTGCCGCCGGGCAGCCACGGCGCCGAGCCGGACGACGAGGAGCCCGTGCCCGGACGCGGTATCCGCTCGGGCCCGTACCTGTAGACCGCCCGTACCTGTAGACCGTCGGTACCTGTAGACCGTCGGTACCTGTAGAAACGCCGTTCCGCGGGCCGCCGGGCGTTGCCCGGCGGTGGCGGACCGGGCGGCGGCGCCCCTGTACCCGGTTGTGTGGTGGTTTGCCGATACCCTGGCCCGTGTCGTCGGCCCCGGCCGCCGACCCGGGCCGGAGGCCGAGCGGGCCGCGGACGCCGTGCGTGCGTGCGGTACGGCCCCCCAGTCGGGCCTCGCGCCCGGACGAGACGATGCGGCTGCGGACCGACGCGCCGAGGGGGAGCAGATGACCATGAGCGAGGACGGCACCGCTTCGGGCGCGCCTGCAGCGGGTTCCTCCCTGGGCCACGGCCGGTACGTGCTGCGGAGCCTGCTCGGGCAGGGCGGTATGGCGTCGGTGCACCTGGCGCACGACACGGTGCTGGACCGCCAGGTCGCGGTGAAGACGCTGCACACCGAGCTCGGTCGCGAGGACTCCTTCAAGCTGCGGTTCCGCCGTGAGGCGCAGGCGGTCGCCAGGCTCCAGCACATCAACATCGTCTCGGTCTTCGACAGTGGCGAGGACGTCGGCCCGGACGGCTCGGTGACCCCGTACATCGTCATGGAGTACGTCGAGGGCAAGGCGCTGCGCGACGTGCTCAACGAGTCGATCGCGCAGCACGGCGCGATGCCGGTCGAGCAGGCGCTGAAGCTGACCGCCGCCGTGCTGTCGGCGCTGGAGGCCTCGCACGACCAGGGGCTGGTGCACCGCGACATCAAGCCGGGCAACGTCATGGTGAGCACCAAGGGCGTCGTCAAGGTGATGGACTTCGGCATCGCGCGGGCGCTGCAGTCCGACGTGACCTCGATGACCCAGACCGGCATGGTGGTCGGCACCCCGCAGTACCTCTCGCCCGAGCAGGCGCTCGGCAAGAGCGTGGACGCGCGGTCCGACCTGTACTCGGTGGGCTGCATGCTCTTCGAGCTGCTCACCGGCAGCCTGCCGTTCGACGGGGACACCGCCTTCTCGATCGCGTACAAGCACGTCCAGGAGGAGCCCCCGGCGCCGTCCACGCTGAACCGGGCGGTGTCGCCCGCGGTGGACGAGCTGGTGGCCAGAGCGCTGCGCAAGGAGGCGGACCACCGGTTCCCGAGCGCGGACGCGATGCGCACGGAGGTCGAGCGGATCGCGTCGGGGTCGCAGGGCGGTGGCGGCCCGCTGCAGGCGAGCACCCCGCTGGTGATCGGCGAGGGGCCGCGCTCGGTGCACGCCGCGCCGTCGCTGGCCAACTTCCCGCAGGTGCAGCCGCAGCCGTACCCGCAGCACCCCTCCTTCCCGCAGCCGCAGCAGTCGCAGCAGCAACCGCCTCAGTACCAGCAGACGCCGCCGACCCCGCAGCCGTTCCCGCAGGTGCCGCCGCACCTCCAGCAGCAGCCGGCGTACCCGCAGACCCCGACCCCGTTCCCGCCGCAGTACGGGACGCCGACGCCGTTCCCGCAGCAGGCGCCGACCCCGCAGCCGTTCCCGCAGCAGGCGGCGCACACCCCGCCGCCGTACGCGACGCCGCGGCCGCAGCCGCAGCCGTTCGCGCCGAACCCGGCGAACAAGAGCGGCAACGGGTGCGGGACGGCGATGGTGGTGATCGGTGTGATCATCGGCTTGATCGTGCTGGCGGTGATCATCGTCGGCATCGTGGTGGTCAAGCAGGAGAAGAAGAAGCTGGAGCCGTACAGCACTAACACGGGCTCCGGGTCGCTGTCCGCGGTCGTACTCGATCAAGGTCGTAACGGCATGGTCTGAACCGCTTTGCCAGGTCTGCGGTTCCACGGTCGGCGCGCCGAAGCTGTAGCGTTCTGAGGACGTAACCGAAGGGCGACCGCGCACCGAGCGACAGCCCGGGGCGAGGAGTGATGGCACAGACACAGCAGCCGGGAGACGGCGAGGCGGAGCATGCTCAGGGTGCCGGTGGCCAGGGCTCCGGGGACGACAGTACCCGCGAGACGCCCCAGGTGCCGGGTCGCGACACGGGCCCCGCAGCGGACGAAACGCCCGTGCTGCCACCGGTCGATCAGGTGTTCACCCCGAGCCGCGGCACCGCGGCCCCGCTCGGCACCCTCGGCGACGGCCGCTACCGCGTCACCCACCGGCTCGGCCGGGGCGGGATGGCGGAGGTCTACGCCGCCCAGGACGTCCGGCTCGGCCGGACGGTCGCGGTCAAGCTGCTCCGCTCCGAGCTGGCCCAGGACGATGTGGCCCGGCTGCGCTTCACCCGTGAGGCGCACGCGGTGGCGGCACTCAACCATCACTCGATCGTCTCGGTGTACGACACCGGCGAAGAGGAACTCGCGGGGGACTCGACCCCGTACATCGTGATGGAGCTGGTCGAGGGCCACACCGTCCGTGAGCTGCTGATGGACGAGGACGTCCCGCCGGTCGACCAGGCGCTGATCATCACCGCCGGGGTCCTGGAGGCGCTCGCCTACAGCCACCGCAACGGCATCGTGCACCGCGACATCAAGCCCGCCAACGTCATCATCACCAACGGTGGCGCGGTCAAGGTGATGGACTTCGGCATCGCCCGCGCGCTGACCGGCGGCGCCACCACCATGACCCAGACCGGCATGGTGATGGGCACCCCGCAGTACCTCTCGCCGGAGCAGGCACTGGGCAAGGCGGTCGACCACCGCTCGGACCTGTACGCGGCCGGCTGCATGCTCTTCGAACTGCTGACGCTGCGGCCGCCGTTCACCGGCGACACCCCGCTCTCGGTGGTCTACCAGCACGTCCAGGACATGCCGGTGCCGCCTTCGCAGGCCAACAACCGGGTGCCCGCCCAGCTCGACGAGCTGGTGCTGCGCTCGCTGGCCAAGGACCCGGACGACCGCTTCCAGAGTGCGGACGAGTTCCGGGCCCATGTGCAGCACGCCCTGCGGGAGATGCACAGCGCGGCCGGTTCCGGATACGTGACGGGCGCGACCACTGTCGCCCCGGCGGCCTCCGGCGGCGGGTACTACGGCGCCGGGTCGAGCGGTGCGACCGCCGCCACCAAGCCGCTGGGCTCGGTCGACGGTCCGCGCGGTGCGGGCGCGGCCGGCGTGCCGATCGACCAGACGGCGATGCTGCCCTACCCGGCCGCCGGCCAGCACGACGGGCCGTTGAGCCCCTACACCGCCGGTTCGTACGGCGGCGGCCACGGCGGCGGTTACGACGACGGTGGCTACGACGACGGTGGCAACGGGCGCGGGCGCAGCCCGTGGCCAGTGATCGGCGGGATCGTGCTGCTGCTGGTGGTGGCCGCGATCGGTGCCGCCATGGCGCTGACCCCCGGCAAGACGACGCACGACTACTCGCCGAAGCCCGGGACGGTGCAGAGCCCGTCGGCGCCGTCGGCCGGGACGCCCGACTCGTCGTCCCCGCTGCCCTCGCCGAGCCGCAGCTACGGCGGCAGCACCAACCCGAACCGGAACACGCCGCCACCGGACACGCAGGACAGCCCGCCGACTTACCCGTCGCCGGGTCACTCGACCGGGGCTTCGACCTCGCCGTCGCCGTCGGCCTCGGCTTCGGCCCCGGTCAGCCCGCCGCCCTCGGACTCGCCGACCGATCCGGCCCCCTCGCCCAGCAAGCCGACCACCGGCTCCAGCCCCTCCTCGGGCGTCACCGCGCCGCCCGACGGCGGCGGCAAGACCACCAAGGGCACGGGAGGCGGCACGACCCCCTGAGTTCCTTCGCAGGGGTAGCCCCGTAGGGGCGCGGGGAACCGCACGGAACGGAGGACGGCCGGGTCGAGCACGACCCGGAGCCCTCCGCTTCGCGCGCTTCCCCGCGCCCCTTTTTCCGTGCCTTCCAGGCTCCCCGCCGGGAGATTCGCCGCCCGGTCAGTTGGTGAAGGCGTCCAGGACCTGCTCGTACTCCTCGCACCACCAGGCGAGTTGCCCGGCCGAGGCGGGGAAGAGCGGGTCGGCGCGGCGGTCGCCGCGCTGGTAGTGCCACTGGAGCATCCAGAGGTCGTTGAGGCGTTCCCACCACACCCGGTGCACGGCGGCGGCCAGTTGGGCCGGGGTGGCGGCTCCGCAGGCCCGGTACGCCTGCGAGTAGCGGCGGACCCGGACCAGGTCCAGGACGCCGCTCTCCCGGTCGTTGAAGATCAGCGTGGCGGCCCGGACGGTCTCCTCCGCCTGCGGGCGGATGCCGAGCTTGTCCCAGTCCAGTACGGCCGTGAGCAGGTCGCCCCGGTAGAGCAGGTTGAGGCCGTGGAAGTCGCCGTGCGTCCAGCCGGTCGGCGGGGCGCTCTCGGCGGCGGGCCGCCGGTGCCGGTACGCCGCGAGCAGGTCGAGGCGTTCGGCCAGGCGCTGTTCGGCGAGCGCGTCGAAGGGCTCGTACGGTTCCCGCCGGGCGATCTGTCGGCGCAGCTCGCCGACCAGCCGGACGGTCTCCGCCGGGTCGGCGGTGGCATGGCCGCCGGGCTGCCGTACGGGGGCGCAGACTTCGCCGAGTGCGCCGTGGATCAGCCCGAGCAGCGCGCCGAGTTCGGCGGACTGCGCGGGTGCCAGTTCGGTGCCGTGCCGGTGGCCGCCCGCCACCCAGGGGTAGAGCGCGAACAGCCGGCCGCCGTACGCGGTCACGGTCCGGCCGCCGGGTGTCGGCAGCGGGGGCGGGGTGGGCAGTCCGAGGGCGTTCAGGTCGGTGGTGGCGCGGTGCTGGGCGGTGATCGCGGTGCGGGTGGCGGTGGCGCGGTCGACGTAGCACTTGAGGAAGTACCGGCCGGATTCGGTGGTGATCCGGTAGCCCCGGTTGAGCAGTCCCTCGGCCACCGGCCGTATCTCGCGGAGCCTGCCGACCCGGTAGGAACGCAGCACCCCGGTCACGGCTTCGTATCCGACCGGGGGGCTGAGGGTGCCGAAGGGGGGTGCGGTGTGGTCCGGACGAGGCGGTGCACACACGATGATCTGGCCTTGCGTTGTCACGGAACAGGAGCGTAATGCGCGCCTGCACAGGCCCTTGACAATGTGTCGGAGATGTGGTTAATGCTGATGATCGGCCTGATGGCGGGCCACGTAGGCGGCCGCCTGGGTGCGGCGCTCCATGCCCATCTTGGCCAGCAGGCTGGAAACGTAGTTCTTGACGGTCTTTTCGGCCAGGTGCAGTTCGTTGCCGATCTGACGGTTCGTCATGCCTTCGCCGATCAGGTCGAGGATCCGCCGCTCCTGCTTCGTCAACTGGGCGAGCCGTTCGTCCTCCTTCCCGCCGCCGTCGCGCAGCCGTTCCAGCACCCGGCTGGTGGCGATCGGGTCGAGCAGCGACTTCCCCGCCGCCACGTCGCGGACCGCCGAGAGCAGGTCGGTGCCCCGGATCGCCTTCAGTACGTACCCGGAGGCTCCCGCCATGATGGCGTCGAAGAGCGCCTCGTCGTCCGAGAAGGAGGTCAGCATCAGGCACTTGATCTCGGGGCGGCGCGAGCGGACCTCGCGGCAGACCTCGACGCCGTTGCCGTCCGGCAGCCGGACGTCGAGGATCGCGACGTCGGGGTCGACGGCCGGGATCCTGGTCAGCGCCTCGGCGGCGGTGCCGGCCTCGCCGACGACCTCGACGTCCTCGTCCATGGAGAGGAGATCGTGGACACCGCGCCGGACGACCTCATGATCATCTAGTAGGAAAACCTTGATTTGTCCGTTTCCAGTCACGGTCAAATGCTCCCATATCCGCCCTTAGAAGACCTATTGCCCGTGATGCCATCGACGCAGAATCCGTGCCGATTACCCCCTTACGCGAAGGGCTCCGCCCGGATAGCGTGCGCAGGTGTCCTGACGGCACCGCCCAGAGAGCTGCACCACACCTGCACTCTCCGGCGTGAACAAGTAGGACGTCCTAGCGCAAGCGCGCCAAGGGGCGCTGCTGGGTAACGTTCTCGTGAGGGACGCCGTCGGAAAGGGAACACCACCTGCCTTGCAGTCGGTGCGCACACCCACGCGTGCCTGCGAGGCGGTGACCGGACCGGTCACCGGCGACCCCGGGCGGCCGGACAGACCGAGGAGTGAACGTGACCGTCAAAAGCACGGCGAGGGCGCGCAAGAAGGCCGCCCCTGGCGTCCCTGACAACCTCCGCATCAAGGGGACGGACGCCCCGCCGGAGCTCGTACAGCTACTCACGCCCGAAGGGGAGCGGGTCGAGAACCCGGAGTTCCCGCTGGCGATCACCGCGGACGAACTCCGCTCCCTCTACCGCGACCTGGTGCTGGTCCGGCGCTTCGACGCCGAGGCCACCTCGCTCCAGCGGCAGGGCGAACTGGGTCTGTGGGCCTCGCTGCTCGGCCAGGAGGCCGCGCAGGTCGGCTCGGGCCGCGCGATGCGCCCCGGCGACTACGCCTTCCCGACCTACCGCGAGCACGGCGTCGCCTGGTGCCGCGACGTGGACCCGCTGAACCTGCTCGGCATGTTCCGCGGTGTGAACCACGGCGGTTGGGACCCGAACGAGAAGAACTTCCACCTCTACACCATCGTGATCGGTGCGCAGACCCTGCACGCCACCGGCTACGCGATGGGCATCACCAAGGACGGTGCCGACGACGCGGTGATCGCGTACTTCGGTGACGGCGCCTCCAGCCAGGGTGATGTCAGCGAGGCCTTCACCTTCGCCTCGGTCTACAACGCCCCGGTCGTCTTCTTCTGCCAGAACAACCAGTGGGCGATCTCCGAGCCCACCACCGTGCAGACCCGCATCCCGCTCTACCGCCGCGCCTCCGGCTTCGGCTTCCCCGGCGTCCGGGTGGACGGCAACGACGTGCTCGCCTGCCTCGCGGTCACCCGCTGGGCGCTGGACCACGCCCGCAACGGGGGCGGCCCGGTGCTGATCGAGGCGTTCACCTACCGGATGGGCGCGCACACCACCTCCGACGACCCGACCCGCTACCGGCTGAGCGAGGAGACCGAGGCCTGGAAGGCCAAGGACCCGATCACCCGGCTCAAGGCCCACCTGGAGCAGGAGGGCCTGGCGGACGAGGCGTTCTTCGCCGGGATCGAGGCGGAGAGCGAGGAGTTGGGCCTGCGGGTGCGCGAGGGCGTGCGCAGCATGCCGGACCCGGACCCGACTCTGATCTTCGACCACGTGTACGCCGAGCCGCACGCACTGGTCGAGGAAGAGCGAGCTGAGTACGAGGCGTACGCGGCGTCCTTCGAGGGCGGGGAGAACCACTGATGGCCGGTCAGCTGAGCATTGCCAAGGCGCTCAACGACGCCCTGCGCAAGTCGCTGGAGAACGACCCGAAGACCGTCCTGATGGGCGAGGACATCGGCAAGCTGGGCGGGGTCTTCCGGATCACCGACGGACTGCAGAAGGACTTCGGCGAGGACCGGGTGATGGACACCCCGCTCGCCGAGTCCGGCATCATGGGCACCGCGATCGGCCTGGCGCTCAGAGGCTACCGGCCGGTGGTGGAGATCCAGTTCGACGGCTTCGTCTACCCGGCCTTCGACCAGATCGTCTCCCAGCTGGCGAAGATGCACGCCCGCGCGCTCGGGCACGTGAAGATGCCGGTCACCGTCCGCATCCCGTACGCGGGCGGCATCGGCGCGGTCGAGCACCACAGCGAGTCGCACGAGGCCTACTTCGCGCACACCGCCGGTCTCCGGGTGGTCAGCCCCGCCAGCGCCCAGGACGCGCACTGGATGCTCCGCCAGGCCATCGAGTCGGACGACCCGGTGATCTTCCTGGAGCCCAAGCGCCGCTACTGGGACAAGGGCGAGGTCGCCGACTCGGCCGACCTGCCGCTGCACGCCGCCCGGGTGGTGCGTCCCGGCACGGACGCCACGCTGATCGCGTACGGCCCGATGGTGAAGGTCTGCCTGGAGGCCGCCGCGGCCGCCGAGGAGGACGGCCACCGCCTGGAGGTGGTCGACCTGCGCTCGCTCTCCCCGATCGACTTCGACACCCTGGAGGCGTCGCTCAAGCGCACCGGGCGCGGCATCGTGGTGCACGAGGCGCCGGTCTTCATGGGCATGGGCGCCGAGCTCGCCGCCCGCCTCACCGAGCGGTGCTTCTACCACCTGGAGGCCCCGGTCCTGCGGGTCGGCGGCTACCACGCGCCGTACCCGCCGTCGCGGGTCGAGGAGTCCTTCCTGCCCGACCTGGACCGCGTACTCGACGCCGTCGACCGCGCGCTGGCGTTCTGAGAGGGAGCGAGATGACCACCGAAGTTCGCTCGCTCCGCGAGTTCAAGATGCCGGACGTCGGCGAGGGCCTCACCGAGGCCGAGATCCTGACCTGGTACGTCAAGCCGGGTGACGAGGTGACGGACGGCCAGATCGTCTGCGAGGTGGAGACCGCGAAGGCGGCGGTCGAGCTGCCGATCCCGTTCAACGGGGTCGTCGAGCAGATCTTCTTCCCCGCCGGGACCACGGTGGACGTCGGTACGGCGATCATCTCCGTCGCGGTCGGCGCCAGCGCGGGTGACGCTCCGGCGGCTCCGGCAGCCTCGGCGCCCGCCGCCGCTGTCGCCGACGCCGAGGAGGCCGTGCCCGAGCGCCGCGAGGTGCTCGTCGGCTACGGGCCGCGCACCGGGGGGACGCAGCGCCGGGCCCGCCGGAGCACCGTCGTCGCCCCGGCCAAGTCGGCCGAGGCCCCGGCGCCTTCGGCTGCCGCGCCGCAGCCGGTCGCGGTCCCGGCCGCTCCGGTCGCCGCTGCGGCGGTGGGCGAGCGTCCGCTGGCCAAGCCGCCGGTGCGCAAGCTCGCCAAGGACCTCGGGATCGACCTGCGGACGGTCGTGGCGACCGGTCGCGACGGCGTGATCACCCGCGAGGACGTGCACGCCGCCGCCGCCGCTGCGGCGGCCGTGCCGGTCGAGGCGGTCGCTCCGGCCCCGGTCGCGCCGGTCGCCGAGGCCGCAGCGCAGCCGGCGCCGGCCGCGCGGGGCGACGTCCGGGTGCCGGTCAAGGGCGTCCGGAAGGCCACCGCGCAGGCGATGGTGGCCTCGGCCTTCACCGCGCCGCACGTCACGGAGTTCGTCCAGGTCGACGTGACCCGGACGATGAAGCTGGTCCGCAAGCTCAAGGAGAGCGGCGATCTGGGCGCGGGCGTCCGGGTCAGCCCGCTGCTGCTGGTCGCCAAGGCGCTGCTGACGGCGGTCCGGCGCTACCCGGAGATCAACGCCGCCTGGGACGAGTCTGCCCAGGAGATCGTGATCAAGGGACAGGTCAACCTCGGCATCGCGGCAGCCACGCCGCGCGGCCTGATCGTGCCCAACATCAAGGACGCCGGCTCCCAGACCCTGCCGCAACTGGCGGTCTCGCTGGGTGAGTTGATCGACACCGCACGTCAGGGCAAGACCTCGCCCGCGGACATGCAGGGCGGCACCATCACCATCACCAACGTCGGCGTCTTCGGCGTCGACACCGGCACCCCGATCCTCAACCCCGGCGAGGCCGCCATCCTGGCCTTCGGCGCGGTGCGGGAACTCCCGTGGGTCCACAAGGGCAAGGTGGTGCCCCGTCAGGTCACCACGCTGGCACTCTCCTTCGACCACCGCCTGGTCGACGGCGAGCTCGGTTCCAGGGTCCTGGCGGACGTCGCCGCGGTCCTGGAGCGCCCGAAGCGCCTGATCACCTGGGGCTGACGCCCCCGCGTGCCACGGGCCCTGCCTCTGCGGAGGCAGGGCCCGTCGGCGTCCCGGCGGGTGTGCCGGGGGCGTTGTGCGCGTGCCCGGCGGCCCCGGTGCGGCTCAGCGGTGCGCGGACCGGCGCCGCCGCAGGGTCATCACGGCGCCGCCGCCCAGCAGGGCGAACGCGCCCGCCGAGCCGGCCGGCAGGGCGCTGCCGCCCGAGGGCCCGCTCTGCGTGAGCCGGTCGCCGACCGGGACGGTGTCGGGCTTCGGATCGCCGCTCGGCGCCGGCGAGGTCAGCACGGCCGGGACGGCCGACGCCGCGTCGGCGGCGGAACCGGCGGCGGGGGCGGGGGAGTTGGCCGTTCCGGTGGCGGCCCCGCGGAGCACCTTGAGCGTGGTCGAGTTGCTCTTGCCGTCGAGGCCGAAGCCGCTGAAGACCTGGATCTCGGTCTGCTGCGCGGGAGTGTCGGCGGCGAGCGAGAGCCGGAACAGGTAGCGGTGGGCGTGCTGGTCCGTCAACGAGTCGGCCAGTGCGGAGGTGTCGGCGACGATCGTCGGGTCGCAGCTGTGGCGCAGCGGCAGGTCCAGCCACCGGCCGCCCTTCATGACCGCTACCTTCAGGTCCTGGATCCGCAGGTTGGTCCCGGGGGTGCCGGAGTCGGAGTTGGACCTCGGGTTGTAGAGCGCGAAGGACGGCGCGATCTTGGCGTAGTCGGCACCGGTGAAGTTGGCCATCTCGACGCCGAGTTCGACCGGCGCGCCCCCGGCGGTCAGCGCGGCCGGAACCACCGGGATGAAGGCCGAGGCCGGGCTGCCGTGGTGGGTCTCCACCGGGGAAGGGGCAGTTGCGGACCCGGCGCCGGTCGAGGCGCCGTCGTCGCCGCACGCCCAGGCGGCGGAGGCACCCGGAAGCAGGGGGACGGCAGCGCCGACGGTGAGGGCGGCGACGCCGAGGGCGAGGGACCTGCGGGTGGAGAACGAGGACAGGACGTTCTTCGCAAAACCTGGCACAGCGGATACTCGCATGATGGGTTCCCCAAGGACCTGTTGCGGACTGCGTGTTGGAAGAAGTCGGCCGGTAGCTGCATCCCCCGGCGGCTCGCCGGTCCCGCTCTCCGTGCCTTCGCACACACAGACACGTCCGCCGACGGACGACTGCAGCAGTGGTGAAGATATTTCCGGAGTGTCGCAAAGGGTCTTCCAGAATACTGCTCGAATGGCAGAGCATCGCGTTGAAATGCAGCAGCAGCAGCGGGCGGAACGGAACACCGAGGCGCCCGAGGTGCCCGGCGAACGGCGCTCGCTGCGCAGGGACGTCTCGATACCCGCCCTGCTGGCCGGGCTGGTCTGCATCGTGGTGTCGTTCTCGGGCCCGCTGGTGGTCGTCCTGGCGGCGGCCGCCGCCGGACAGCTGGACCAGGCGCACACGGCCTCCTGGATCTGGGCGGTCTCCATCGGCAGCGGGCTCACCTGCCTGCTGCTGAGCTGGTGGACCAGGACACCGGTGATCGCCGCCTGGTCCACGCCCGGTGCGGCGCTGCTGGTGACCAGCCTGGGCGCGTTCCCGTACCGCGAGGCGATCGGGGCGTTCCTGGTGAGCGGCGTGGCGGTCACGGTGTTCGGGATGACCGGACTGTTCGGGCGGCTGATCAAGGCCGTGCCGCCCGGGATCGTCAACGCGATGCTGGCCGGAATCCTGTTCTCGTTCGGCGCCGGGGTGTTCGGCTCCCTGCACCAGGCACCCGTCCTGGTCCTCGGCAGCTTCGCGGCCTTCCTGCTGGCCAAGCGGTACGCACCCCGGTACGCGGTGCCGGTGGCACTGCTGGCGGGCGGGATCCTGGCGGCAACCACCGTCGGACTGCCGCTGCACCTGGGGAGCGGCGGCCCGGTCCGCCCGGTCCTGACCGCACCCGCCTTCTCCTGGCCCGCCACGGTCGGCCTGGCACTGCCGCTCACCATCGTCGTCCTCGCCTCGCAGAACGCGCCGGGACTCGGCATCATGCGTGCCTCCGGCTACCGGCCCGACGACCGGCTGCTGATCGGCGCCACCGGCGCACTCTCCGTCCTGCTGGCGCCGTTCGGCTCGCCCGGGGTCAACCTGGCCGCCATCACCGCCGCCATCTGCACCAGCCCCGAGAGCCACCCCGACCCCGACCGCCGCTACATCGCCGGGATGTCGGCCGGTGCCCTCTACCTGCTGGTCGGCAGCTTCGGCGGAGTACTGGTCAGCCTGTTCACCGGACTGCCGCCGGCACTGATCGCGGTGATCGCCGGAGTCGCCCTGCTGGCGTCGTTCCAGGGCAGCCTGGCCGGCGCCCTCGCCGACGAGCCAGGCCGCGACGGCGCCGTGGTGACCTTCCTCGCCACCTCCTCCGGGATGACCCTCTTCGGCATCGGACCGGCCTTCTGGGGCCTGCTGCTGGGCATCGGCACCCACCTGCTGCTGCGCCGCCGCTGAAGGCCGGAGGCGTTTGCGGTCGTTTGCGGGCGCTCGTAGGCGGTCGTAGGCGGTCGGAGCCGAGATCTCCAGGGGCGTGGTGGACCGCGACCTGCTCGGGTGGCCGTGCTCCCGGGGGTTTAAGGCCCGTGCGGCAGATCCGCCTGCGGATTGCGCCGGATGCCCCGGCAGGGTGATCCGGTCCGGCGAAGTCGGGTCCCGCGAGGTCTGGCCCGCCCGACGGGCCGGGTACGTCTTGGCGCCCCCCCACCCGCGCTCCCGCCGGGTGACCGGAGTCCGGAGGACGCACCGTATGCCGAACGGTTGGTCTGGCCGAATCGTCCGGAGCGCAGCAGCGCTCAGTCTGCTGTCGGTCGCAGCTCTGCCGACCGCGCTGGAAATCGCATCCCCACCACCGTTCGGGACGATAGGCGCCCCGGCGCCGTCCCCGGACCGCGCCGTACCGCCGCACCGCCCGGCCGGGCCGGACCTGCGGACGCCGGAGCCCGCGCCGACGGTGGACATACGCCGCACCGGGGAGCCCGCCAACCGGATCACGCTGGTGCTGATAGGCGACGGCTACACCGCCGACCAGCAGGAGCTGTTCCAGGAGCAGGCCGACCGGGCCTGGCGCGCGCTGATGGAGATAGAGCCGTTCCGCAGCTACCAGAGCTACTTCAACATAAGGCGGGTCGACGTGGTCTCCCCGGTCGCGGGGATAGCCGAGACGGAGAACCACAGCCGCAGAGCGGCCACCCCGCTCGGTATGCACTTCTGGTGCGAGGGCACCGCCCGACTGCTCTGCGCGGACGAACCCACCACCGCCCGGTACGCGGGCAACGGCCAGGGACCGCAGTACCTGATAGCCCTGGCCAACTCCAGCGAGTACGGCGGCGCGGGCGGCACCGGAGTGACCACCCTCGCGGGCGGCAGCCCGGACGCCGGACGGATAATCCAGCACGAGATCGGCCACACCGTCGGTGACCTCGGCGACGAGTACGACACCGCCCCCGACGACGCCGACTACCCCAACCTCTCCACCGTGGACGCCGACGACATGGCCCGCACCCATGTGAAGTGGTGGCGCTGGCTCGGCGCCCTGTCCCCGGAGGGCGGCGGCCCCGTCGGGACGTACCGCAGCGCCAACGGCATCTACCGGCCGACCGCCGACTCGGTCATGCGGACCCTCGGCGGCAGCTACAACCTCCCCTCCCGGGAGGCGATCCTCGAACAGCTCTACCGCCGGATCGGGCCGATGGACCCGCCGGAGCCCGCCGCCGGTGCGGTGGCCGGGCGGCCCCGACTGCACATCCGTCCGCTGCCGTTGGCGGGGACCCGGCAGCTCCAGGTGCAGTGGCGGGTGGACGGCGTTCTCACCGCCCCCCAGGGCCCGGACCCGAACTGGCTGGACACCTCCACGCTGCCGGTCCGTCCGGGCAAGGACGTGAAGGTCACCGCGACCGTTCGGGACACCACCGACTGGGTGCGCGACGAGACCTTCCGCAGTCAGCACATGACCAAGACGGTGACCTGGACGCTCAAGGGCTGACGCGGGGCCGACCTGGGGCCCGCCCTAGGGAGACAAGGCTGCTTCGCGTCCCTACTCCAGGGCCTGCCAGATTGATCATCTGATGGGATGACTAGTCTGGTCGCCGTGCCCGTGGACTCCGATAACCCCGTCAGATCCCGCCCCGTCCCTGGTCCCCGACGTCCGCCGCAATCCGGGTCCGCCTCCTCGGGCCATGACCTCGTGCCGCCCGGTGGCCGAGCCGCCTGGACCGCCTGGTCGATCGGCGTCTGCGTCTACGTCCTCGCGGTGATCCACCGCACCAGCCTGGGGGTGGCCGGGCTGGACGCGGCGGCCCGGTTCGGTATCGGCGCCTCGGCGCTCTCCACCTTCGCCATCCTCCAGGTCATGGTCTACGCGGCCATGCAGGTACCGGTCGGCCTGCTGGTCGACCGGTTCGGGCCGCGCCGGGTGCTGCTGCTCGGCGTGCTGCTGCTGAGCTGCGGCCAGCTCGCCTTCGCCTTCAGCTCCTCCTTCGGGCCCGCGCTGGCCTCCCGGGCGGTGTTCGGCTGCGGTGACGCGATGACGTTCATCAGCGTGCTGCGGGTCGCCGCGCGCTGGTTCCCGGCGGCGAAGAACCCGCTGGTCGCCCAGCTCACCGGACTGGTCGGCACCGGCGGCAACCTGGTGACCACCGTCGTCCTCGCCCAGGCCCTGCGCAGCGAGGGCTGGACCTTCACCTTCGGCCTGATCGCGCTGCTCGGCGTCGGGGCGTTCGCGGCGGTCGCGCTGCTGCTCAAGGAGGCCCCGGCCGGCGTCGCCGTCGTACCGGTGGCCGGGCGGCGGCAGCCGGTACGCGAGCAGATCCGGCAGGCCTGGCGGGAGCCCGGCACCCGGCTCGGCATGTGGGTGCACTTCACCACCGCCTTCCCGGGCGCGGCCTTCGGCCTGCTCTGGGGAATGCCGTACCTGGTCGAGGGCCAGGGCATGAGCCGGGGCGAGGCCGGCGGACTGCTGACCCTGCTGGTCCTCAGCAACATGGCCTTCGCGCTGGCCTTCGGGCGCCTCGTCTCGCGCCGCCCCGGCATCCGGATCCCGGTCACCTTCACCGTCATCGGCAGCACGGCGGCCTGCTGGGCCGTGGTGCTCGCCTGGCCGGGCGGCCACCCGCCGCTCTGGCTGCTGGTGCTGCTGCTCGTCGTCATGGGCAGCAACGGCCCCGCCTCCCTGGTCGGCCTCGACTACGCCCGCGCCCACAATCCGCCCGAGCGCCTCGGCACCGCCTCGGGCATCGCCAACATGGGCGGCTTCATCGGCACGATGATCACCCTCTTCGGCATCGGCCTCCTGCTGGACTCCCTCTCCGGACCCGCCGGGCACACGGCCGAGACGTACCGGTGGGCCTTCTGCTGGCTGTACGTGCCGCTGGCGGTCGGGACGGGGATGATCATGCGGCTGAAGGGGAAGCTGGGGCGGACGAAGGGTTTCTGACCTGCGATTTCGCCTTATGCCTCACTTGAAGTGAGGCATACCGAGCGCATATCGACGGTCCGCGTGTCCTTGGGCTCGATGATCCTGGTGGCCCAGCTCGGGTTGGTTCGCCCGAGCACGGCGCACACGTCGGCCGTGACGAACCACGGTTCGTCGTTGATCATGACCACCCTGATCGGCTGGCCGGTGACCGGGAAGCTGGACCGGACCAGCACCATGCCGGTTTCGTCGTCCATGACGCCCCTCCTTCACTCTCGGTGACGGGCTGCCCTGGACAACGAGGCCGAACGGGTGATGTACCGGTACCAGCCGGCCGTACGGGAGCACGATGTGCGCCATCCGCGTACGCCGTCCGGCGCACTTCTGTTCAGCTGTAACGCTTCTCCGCGTACGTCAAGTGGTCAAAAATCTCACGGAGCGTCACGGCGTCAGGGCGAAGTTGGCCAGCACCCGGGCGGCCAGCTCCTGGTCGCCCTCGGCCTTGACCGGGCCGGGGCGGCCGCGCCCGCAGGCGAGCCGGACGTACGTCTCCCAGTCCATCGCGAACTGGACGTCGGGGGCGAGGCTCACCCGCTCGTCGACCGTGCCGCGGCCCTCGGCGTCCACGCGGACGGTGCGCAGGAACTCCACCGCGCCGGTCACGTCGAAGGAGACGACCGTGCCGGCGGGCGCGCCGGCCAGTTTCGCGACGGCCTTCGGGAGGCCCTCCAGCAGGGCGTCGCGGGTGATCAGGGCGGCCGGGGAGCCCAGGTTGCCGGGGACACCGAGTGCGCGCCGCAGGTCCTGCTCGTGCACCCAGACGTCCACCGCCCGGTCGCGCAGCAGCGCCCAGTACGGCAGCTCGCGGGCGAGCGGCCCGGCCGGCGAGCGGACCGGGTCGCCCGGCTCCTGCCGGGAGTTGCGCAGCGCGCGCGAGCGGCGGATGACGGTGTACTCCAGCTCGCTGGTCAGCTCGATCGGCGTGTGGCAGCGGCGCTTGTCGACCGGCAGTTCGACGTAGCGGGCGAACTCGCTGGTGACGTGCAGCAGGTCGCGCGGCAGCGAGTGGATCGGCCGGGGGTCGCCGAGCAGTTCGGACTCGACCGCGATGATGTGCGAGACGACGTCGCGGACGGACCAGCCGGGGCACTCGGTGGCCCGGTTCCAGGAGTCCGTCGGCAGGGGGGCCAGCAGTTCGGATATCGACTCGATGGACTGCGTCCAGGCGTCGGTGCAGGCCTGCACGGTCTGGTTGTCCGTCACGGGTATCTCCGGCCCTCCGTCAGGTTCCTTGCTGTGCCGGTCCGGACCGGGCGGACCTGAGGTCCGATGGACGAGGTGTCCAGGCTTCCGGGCGGACGCGCTACCCGCACGTTACGCTGCCGGATGACAGCTGGGCAGCGCTTTCGGGTGACGATCGTAGGACGGGTGCCATGGACGGTGGTAGTGTGCGCGCTTCATTGATCCAACTCGCGGTCTCCGACACCGAGCCGCCCGCCGAGCGGCGGGCCAGGGCAGCAGCCCTGGTCCGGGCGCAGGAGGGGGCCGATCTGGTCGTCCTGCCCGAGCTGTGGCCGCTCGGGGGGTTCGCGTACGAGGCCTGGTCGGGCGGGGCCGAGCCGCTGGACGGGCCGACCGCCGAGGCGATGTCGGCCGCGGCCAGGGCAGCCGGGGTGTGGCTGCACGCGGGTTCGATCGTGGAGCGCGACCCGGACGGGCCGATCTACAACACCTCGCTCTTCTTCGCCCCCGACGGTGAGTTGCAGCACACCTACCGCAAGATCCACCGCTTCGGCTTCGACAGCGGCGAGGCGGTCGCGATGGGCGCGGGCCAGGAGATCGTCACCGCCACCACCGACTTCGGCACCCTCGGCCTGGCCACCTGCTACGACCTGCGCTTCCCCGAACTGTTCCGGGCCCTGCTGGACGCCGGCTCCGAACTGCTGGTGGTCCCCGCCGCCTGGCCGGAGCGCCGGCGCGAGCACTGGACGCTGCTCGCGCGCGCCCGCGCGGTCGAGGAACAGGCCTACGTACTGGCCTGCAACACGGCCGGGACGCACGGCGGGGTCGAGCAGGCGGGCCACAGCATCGTGGTCGACCCGTGGGGCCGGGTGCTGGCCGAGGCGGGTGCGGGCGAGGAGGTGCTCACGGTGGAGTTCGACCCCGGGGAGACCGCCAGGGCCCGGGCCGAGTTCCCGGTGCACCGCGATCGCCTGCTCGGAATTCCGGCCCCGGTGCAGCGCTGACCGGACACCGGAGAGCGCAGGTCGGACACCCGGCGCCGGCGAACTCCGCCCGGTGTCCCGGTATGGCCGGGGTTAAGGCTCTTGCGCACATGGCGGCCACATTTGAGAAGATGAGCAACCGTCGCGTTTGCCGAGTCCGGAAGAGGGGGTCGCGACCGGAATGCCCAACTCCTTCGACTCCGAGCGCGGCCACCCCGCCATCCAGCGCAACAGCCTGCGCGAACAGATCGCCGGCGCGCTGCGCGAGGAGATGATGGCCGGGCGCCTGGCGGCGGGCCGGAACTTCACCGTCAAGGAGATCGCCGAGCAGTACGGGGTCTCGGCGACCCCGGCCAGGGAGGCGCTGGTCGACCTCGCGGCGCAGGGACTGCTCCGCACCGAGCACCACCGGGGCTTCACGGTTCCCGAGTTCACCTGGGCCGACTTCCTGGAGATCTTCGAGGCCAGGACGCTGCTCACCGACAGCTCGCTGCGCCAGCTCGCCGCCGGTCGCGGCGGCGCGCCGGGACCTGACTGGACCCGGCTGCCCTCGCTGCGCCGTCGGGCCGAGGCCGCCGCCCGCGCCTCCCAGGCCGGCCAGCTGGACGTCCTGGTCGGCTGCGACCGGCGGTTCTGGCAGGAGGTCGGCCTGCTGGTCGGCAACCGCCGGATCGGCGACTACCTGGACTGGCTGCGGGTGCAGTCCTGGATGTTCGCGGCGCCCCACCTGCGCGCGGCGGACAACCTCAGCGGCGTCTGCTGGGCCGGGCACATCGCACTGGTGGACCGGATCGAGGCCCGCGACCTGGCCGGAACGCACCGGCTGGTCAACGAGTACAACCTGTTCACCGTCGAACTGCTGGCCTCGCTGACCGGGCAGCCGCTGGAGTCGGTCAGCGTCCTGCCGCTGCTCCGCGAGCACCTGTCCGTCGAGGCTCCCCCCGAGGCGCGCGAGGTCGCCGAGGCGCGCGAGGTGGCGGAGGTCGGTCTCGGGCTGGTGCCGCTGCCGCGCTTCGTGCCGCCGGAGGGGGCACCGCCGGCCGGAGCCTGGGGGAGGTTCGGGCGGCCGGTGCGCGCGTTCCGACCGGGGAACGAGGAGCCCGCACCGGGCCGATAGGGTGGGCCGTCGTTGCCCGCCCTGCGGAGAGGAAGAGCCGGCCGATGGCTTGCGACCTGTGGCTGGTCCCGCTCGTGGACAAGCTGACCCACAGCCCGGAGAACCCGTTCCGGGACGACCTCCGGCGCTACAACCTCGCGCTCACCGCCCAGGGCCTGCCCGAGGTGCCGGTGTACGAGCACGTGGCCGGGATAACCGGCGACGTCGAACCGGTGGCCGCGTTCGACTACAACTCGCTCCACTTCCTGCGCCGCGCCTACCTGTTGGGTCTGACCGGCTTCGAGATCACGCCGGTGGACGAGCTCGGCGGCGACTACGAGCAGCTGCTGGAGATGTTCGAGAGCACGGCCGAACAGTCGCACCTGGTCTGGCACTTCGACCACGCCGGGGCGTACGTCCCGATCGACTTCCTGCTGCCGGTGGTGGCCGAGAACCTGCTGGAGTCCGGCGGCCCGCTCGGCTCCTCGCACGGGCTGCTGCGGGAACTCCAGGCGGTGGCACCGGTGCTGGGCATCGACGTGTACAACCCTCCGGCGCCGACCCGCCCGCTCGGCCCGACCGGCCTCGAGCAGCCGTTCGGCCCGCCGCTGGACGACCTGCACCCCTACGCCAGGGAACGGCACGCCTGGGCCGGCCTCTACGCGGCGGCCACCCGGAGCGTCACCCAGGGCTCGATGATCGTCTTCGCCTGACGGCCGCCCTCCGGGGCAGGGGCGGGCCGGTCGGCGGCGCGGGCGAGCGCGCGCACCGAAGGACGGCTCCGACCGGAGCCGTCGGGTCGGTGGTCAGCGCAGGGGCCCCTCCGGGGGCCGCTGGCGGGGCATGGTGGGCCGGGTGCCGGGGGAGGGCAGAACGCGGACCTGGGCGCCCGAGCCGCCCTCGCTGCGGCCGCCCCAGGGCCCGGCGGCCTGGGTGGGCAGCTGGGTCATGGTGGCCCGGAACTCCAGCATCCACTCGGAGGTCTCGCTGCGGATCATGTCCGAGATGTCCTCGCAGAACCGCCGCAGCACCCCGAGGCAGCGCTCGGCCGCCTCCCCCGCGGTGCCCTCGGTGGGGCCGAGCACCTCGCGCACGCACTCCGAGGCCCAGTCGAACTGGAAGGCCTCCAGCCGCCGTTGCAGCGCCTGTGCGGTGCTGACGTCGCGCATCCAGCCGGACGTCAGCCCGAAGACCCGGTCCGCGCCCAGGCTCGCCGCGGCGAACACCAGGCCGACGTACCCCCAGTTCGCCGCCTGCTCGGCGAGGCCGGTGAGCGCGACCAGCGGGGCGCTCACCCCGGTGACGGCGAAGCCGGCCGCGCCGAACCGCAGCAGCCGGGCCCAGCGGCGCTTCCAGATCCGGTCGCGGTGGTACCACTCGATCGCCTCGACGGCCCGCTCCTCGGACCAGCGGTAGAGCTCCTCCAGCCGCTCGGCGGGCTCGCCCCAGTCCCCGAGCGGGAACTGGCGGGCGCTCAGATCTGCGCGGCGGCGGGTGGGCGGGCGCTCCGGGGAGGGCATGGCGGGTTGGTCCTCCTCGCCGACTTCCTTGCCCCAGGGGCTCTCCTCTGGCTGCATTTCCGGCTGGCTCACCTGTGGGGCTCCCTGTGGCGGGCGGACTGCTGACGCCCCGGCGGGCTACCGGGACTGACGGGACGTCGGTCTGACGCCCGATCCTGTGACGCTTCATCGGACTGGATTCGGCGCCGTGCGCGGGTGTGGGCCGCCCAATGGTGCCGTGCACCGACCTGTGCCGGTGGTTCTCCGAGACAAACTCTTACCGCCAAATGGCTGAGCGTGGGGCCGGTTCGGGGGTGATCGTTATCGGATTTCACCTCGGTATGCCGAGGTGGGAGGGTTTCGTCGGGTGGTGAGATTTCACCCTTCCGAGCGAGCGATCTGCGACTCTTCGACCTGACTCGGGGGGCGGAGCCGTCGGAAACCCCTCCGGCCTTGGAGATTCGTCCAAATGGACAGCGCAGAAATCCCCCGCTATTGGAGCTTCCGACGGGACCGGCGCGTGCGTCGAACGAGCCACCGACTACCCTGGCGGGCGTGAAGGTCCTCGTCATCGGCGGCGGCGCCCGCGAACACGCCCTGTGCCGCTCCCTGTCCCAAGATCCCGCCGTCACCGAGCTGCACTGCGCCCCGGGCAACGCCGGGATCGCGCAGGTGGCGACGGTCCACCCGGTCGACCAGCTGGACGGCGCGGAGGTCACCGCGCTGGCCCGGCGGCTGGCCGCCGACCTGGTCGTGATCGGCCCGGAGGCCCCGCTGGTGGCGGGCGTCGCCGAGCCGCTGCGCGCGGCCTCCTTCCCGGTCTTCGGCCCTTCCGCCGAGGCGGCCCGGCTGGAGGGCTCCAAGGCCTTCGCCAAGGACGTGATGGCCGGCGCCGGTGTCCCCACCGCCCGCTCCTACGTCTGCACCACCGCCGAGGAGGCCGCCAAGGCACTGGACGCCTTCGGCGCCCCGTACGTGGTCAAGGACGACGGCCTGGCCGCCGGAAAGGGTGTCGTGGTCACCTCCGACCGCGCCGCCGCACTGGCCCACGCCGCGTCCTGCGGGCAGGTCGTCATCGAGGAGTACCTGGACGGCCCCGAGGTCTCGCTGTTCGCGATCACCGACGGCACCACCGTCCTCCCGCTGGTGCCCGCCCAGGACTTCAAGCGCGCCCTGGACGGCGACGAGGGCCCGAACACCGGCGGCATGGGCGCCTACTCGCCGCTCCCCTGGGCCCCCGAGGGCCTGGTCGAGGAGGTGCTGCGGACCGTGCTGCAGCCCACCGTGGACGAGCTGCGCCACCGGGGCACCCCGTTCTCCGGCCTGCTCTACGCCGGTCTCGCGCTCACCTCGCGCGGCACCCGGGTGATCGAGTTCAACGCGCGCTTCGGCGACCCGGAGACCCAGGTGGTGCTGGCCCGGCTGCGGACCCCGCTGGCGGGCGTGCTGCTGGCCGCCGCCCAGGGCACCCTGGCCGAGCTGGAGCCGCTGCGCTGGGACGAGGGCGCCGCGGTCACCGTGGTGATCGCCTCCGAGGGCTACCCGGCCGCGCCGCGCACCGGCGACCCGATCGAGGGCCTGGCCGAGGCGGAGGCCGACGGCTCGGTGCACGTGCTGCACGCGGGCACCCGGGCGGACGAGGACGGCCGGGTGCTCAGCGCCGGCGGCCGGGTCCTCTCGGTCACCGCGACCGGCAGGGACCTCGCCGAGGCCCGCACCCGGGCCTACCAGGGCGTCGGGCGGATCACCCTCAAGGGCGCGCACCACCGCACCGACATCGCCCTGAAGGCCGCCCAGCAGTAGACCGGTTGTTCCGGGGCCGCGGCCCCGGGTGCGGCCACGGAGTACACCCCCGCCCTCCCGGAGGGCGGGAGAGGGCGCGGGGAGCCGCGCGAGACGAAGGGTGCCCGCGTGCACCCGGGCCCTTCCGTCTCGCGCGGCTCCCCGCGCCCTTGTGGTCTCCGTCCGTCCCCGCCCCCGGCCGGGGGTATCGCCGTGGAGCAGTGCCCCGGCGCCGGGCGGAGGCCGTGCGCCACGCCGGGCGAGGCCCGGATTCCAGTCCTTCGGGTGACGTACTCGCCATCCGGCTGACGCAGTCGGTACACGGGCCTTATGGTGCGCTGGACCGTGCCGGATCGCGGTGGCCCGGTCCGGGCCGTCGTGCGCGATGCCGGGTGGCGTCCGGGGCGGTCAGGGGGATGCTGAAGGCGTGCACCGTCACCAGGACGGGTGGAAAGCGGGCCGATCCGGAACACTCGCCCGCACGCTGGCGTCAAAACTGTCAGCAGTGCCATGCAGGATGCACAACCGGTGTCGGCGCAGGTCGCCGCCCGGTCTGAACTGATCATTTCGAGTCGGCTCGGGTGTCCGGACCGTTGCGTACCTCCTCCGTGGGGTGGGCGATCACCGACCTCGGGCTCCGAAGGGGGTGCCGCGTCGAATGGCCGCTGTGGAAGCTGCCCGCGCACATGCCCAGGCTCTGCTGCGGGTGCGAGGGCGCGGTGCGGCCGTCGCCGCGCTGCCCGCCGCCCTCGCCGTGGTGCTGCTGGCCGGCCGGTTCACCGGGCGGATCGGCGCACCGGGCTCGGCTGACGCCGCGGCGTGGGACGCCGCCCGGTGGGTGGTCGGGGCGGTCGCGGTGGTGGTCCTGCTGGTCGCCGCTCTGGTGGCCCGGGCCCACGCCAGGGCCGTCCCGCCGAGCACCCCTGCGGTGCCGGTGACGGAGGCGTCCGCCCCGGAGCTGTACCGGCTGATCGGCGAGCTGGCGGAGCGCCTGGAGGTGCCCGCCCCGTCCGGTATCGCGCTCACCCCCGACTGCGACAGCTGGCTGGAGGACGCCCACCCACGCGGTGGCCTGTTCGCCCTACGTCGGACCGAGGTGCCCGCGCCGGTGCTGGTGATCGGTTCGCCCTTCCTGTGGTGGATGCGGGCCGGGGAGCTGCGGGCCCTGCTCGCCCCCGTGGTGGCGGGTACGGCGGCCGCCGCCGATCCGGAGATCGCCGCCGCCCGCCGCTTCGTCCGCAGCCTGGACGCCGCACTGGACTCCTCCTCGGGCGCCCGCCGCGGCCCGGCCGCCCTGGTGGACGGGATCACCCGCCGGCTGCTCGCCGCCTGCCGCGACCACTCGGCCGAGCTGGAGCGCTCGGTCGCCGCCTGGGCCTCCGAGCACGCCAAATCGGTCGACTACGGCCTGCGGATCGCGGCCCAGGAGCAGGTCGGCCTGGCCTACGCGGGCTGGGACCGGCTGCTCAACCGGGTCGCGCTGCCCGCCTGGCGGCTCGGCCGGCTGCCCACCCACCTGAACGCGGGAGTGGTCTCCGCCCTGACCGAGCTCTCCCGCCGGGACCGGCTCGCCGACGGGTACGAGACGCGGCTCGGTGACCGTCCCGCCTGCGACCTGCTGGAGGAGCCGGGCCAGGTGGACACGGCCGTCTCGCTGCTCGCCGCCGAGCTCTTCTTCGGTGCCCCCGCCGCCGGCTGGCAGGACCTCGACTGGGCGGACTACCCGGCGCAGGTGGTGGATCCGGGCTGGCGCACCCAGGCAGCCGCCCTGCAGGCCGCGCTGGAGGGCGCCGGGCGGGCCCGCGCGGGCGGTTCCGGCCGGGTGGACGGGGCGCAGGGCAGCGGTGTCGGGCGCAGCGGCGGTGCGGGCCCGGTGCTGGGCGCTCTGCTGGCCCGGCTCGCGGACGGTGCCGGCGAGCCGCTGTCCGCCGCGCTCGCCACCCAGTTGGCGCGCAGCGGCCGGAGTGCGCCCCCCTTGCAGCCCGAGCGCAGCGGACGCGACCTGCTGGTCGAGCACGCGACCGCGCTGGTCTGCTGCGCGGCCGTGGACACCGGTACCGGTACGCCGGGCCTGGACTGGCTGGACGGTCCCGTACTGCGGCTGGACGGCAAGCGCGGGGCCGATCCGGCGGGCGCGGTGGCGCTGGCGGTGGAGCAGGGCAGGGACGCACCGTTGCGCGCCTGGCTGGAGGGCGCGGGCGTCCGTCTCGAGCGCCCCGTACGCCTCTGAATCCGGGCGGGTTGCACGAGGCCGCGGCAGTTCACCGGGTTTCAACAACACTTGTTGCTACCGTGGGGTGACGCAGCGCCAGCACTTTGTGGTGTGCTGGACGACAGCACGCACATACATGTGGCACATGCCACCGGGCGGGGGAGCGCCGGGCTGGGCCCGGTAACTGTGGGAGGGGCGCGTGGGGACGGAACTCAACCGCCGCTGGGAGTCGGGGACGCTGGCACACGGCGTCTCGGACCCCTTCGGGCAAGGACCGCTGCCCTGGCTGCGAAGTCCGGACCAGTACCTGGCCGGGGTGGAGGGGGCCGTCCCCTGGTACGTCAGCGTGGACGCCCCCGGTCAGCAGCCACTGGCGACGCCGCGGCCCAGGCCGCCGATCGGCACCCCGGCCAACGCGGACGACGTGAACCAGCAGATCAAGGGCTTCGCCTCGGCGGGCGTGATCCGCCCCGGCGGCTCGGTGGACTTCCGGGTCACCGTGAACCCGCCGCGCGAGTTCAGCGTGGACGTCTACCGGATCGGCCACTACGGGGGCGACGGCGCCCACCACACGACGTCGAGCCCGCTGATCGCCGGAGTGGCCCAGGCCGCGCCGCTGGTGGTCAGCCGCACCGTCTCCTGCCACCACTGGTGGCAGTCCTGGCGGCTGCACATCCCGCAGCACTGGAGACCGGGCGCGTACGTCGCGGTGCTCACCACGGTGGACAACCTGCACCGCAGTCACATCCCCTTCACGGTCCGGGACTTCGCGGAGCCGACCCACCCGTGCGAGCTGCTGCTGGTGCTGCCCGACGTGACCTGGCAGGCGTACAACCTCTTTCCCGAGGACGGGCAGCGCGGCGCCAGTCTCTACCACGCCTGGGACGACGAGGGGCGGCTGCTGGGCGAGGGGGAGGCAGCCGTCACGGTCTCCTTCGACCGGCCGCACGCCGGTGCCGGGCTGCCGCTGCACGTCGGCCACGCCTACGACTTCATCCGCTGGGCGGAGCGGTACGGCTACGACCTCGCCTACGCCACCGCCTCCGACCTGCACGCCGGTCTGGTCGACCCGGCCCGGCACAAGGCGCTGATCTTCCCCGGCCACGACGAGTACTGGTCCGAGCCGATGCGGCGGACGGTGGAGCGGGCCAGGGACGGCGGGACTTCGCTGGTCTTCCTCTCGGCCAACACCATGTACTGGCGGGTCGAGCTGACGGCCGGTCCGTCCGGGGAGCCGAACCGGCTGCTCAACTGCCGCAAGCGCCAGCGCGTCCCGGCCGGGCACCCGGCGGCCGGTGTGTCCGGCAGCCAGAGCGGGCTCTGGCGGGACGCGGGCGAGCCGGAGCAGCACCTGCTCGGCATCCAGTACACCGGGAGCGTGCCGACGCCCGTGCCGCTGGTGGCCAGGAACACCTCGCACTGGCTCTGGGAGGGCACCGGTCTGCGGGAGGGCGAGCAGCTCCCCGGGCTGGTCGCCGGCGAGGCGGACTGCTACTTCCCGCGGGTCGCCCTGCCGGAGAACACCGAGCGGATCCTGCTCGCCCACTCCCCGTACCGCGACGCCCTGGGCAAGCCCCGCTACCAGGAGACCTCGCTCTACCGGGCGCCCAGCGGTGCGTACGTCTTCGCGGCCGGGACGTTCGCCTGGTCACCGGCGCTCGACCGCCCCGGCCACACCGACGAGCGCATCCAGCGGGCCACCGCCAACCTGCTGGACCACCTCTGCAAGGAGGGCTGAGACCCGGGTCGGACAGCGCGGTGAGGCCCGGTCCGGCCGGGCTGCGTAAGGGGTGGGGCGCTACGCGCGTGGAACGGAGTGGGGAAGGGCTTCGTGACAGACTCGGGGCCAGTGACCTCCCCTTCCTAGCCGCAGCGGCGCGCGAACCACCCTGAGGACTGAGACGACCTTGAGCGGATTTGTCACCAAGCCCGAGCCGGTGCAGGTACCCGGCCTGGTCCACCTGCACACCGGCAAGGTGCGCGATCTCTACCGAGCCGAGAACGGCGACCTGGTGATGGTGGCCAGCGACCGGACCTCCGCCTTCGACTGGGTGCTGCCCAACGAGATCCCCGACAAGGGCCGGATCCTCACCCAGCTCTCGCTGTGGTGGTTCGACCGGATCGCCGAGATCGTGCCCAACCACGTGATCTCGACCGAGGTGCCGGCCGGCGCCCCCGCCGACTGGAAGGGCCGCACGCTGGTCTGCCGCAGCCTGGACATGATCCCGGTGGAGTGCGTGGCCCGCGGCTACCTGGCCGGCTCCGGCCTGCTGGAGTACCGGGCGGACCGTACGGTCTGCGGCATCGTCCTGCCCGAGGGCCTGGAGGACGGCTCCGAGCTGCCCGCCCCGATCTACACCCCGGCTCTCAAGGCCGAGGTCGGCGAGCACGACGAGAACGTCCCCTACGAGGAGACCGCCCGCCGGATCGGCACCGAGCTGGCCGCCACCCTGCGGCAGACCACGCTGGCCGTCTACTCGCTGGCCCGGGACATCGCCCGCGACCGCGGGATCATCCTGGCCGACACCAAGTTCGAGTTCGGCCTGCTGGACGGCGAACTGGTGATCGGCGACGAGGTGCTCACCTCCGACTCCTCCCGCTTCTGGCCCGCCGACGAGTGGGAGCCGGGCCACGCCCAGCCCTCCTTCGACAAGCAGATCATCCGCAACTGGCTCACCTCGCCGGAGTCGGGCTGGGACCGCACCAGCGAACTGCCGCCGCCCGCCCTCCCCGCCGAGATCGTCGAGCGCGTCCGGGCCAAGTACGTCGAGGCGTACGAGCGCCTGACCGGCCTCACCTGGGCCTGAGCACCGCCCCCTCCCGGGGGCGCTGAGCAGCCGTCAGGGGCGCGGGGAACCGCGCGAGACGGAAGGTGGCTGCGGATTGCCGCTCCCGGTGGGCCAGTTGCACCCCGGCACCCCAGTGGGGCGGTGCAACTGGACCACCGGAAGTCGGTACGGCGCCGTATCCTCCGTCTCACGCAGTTCCCCGCGCCCCTGATGGCCGGTCCGACCGGGCCGGTTCCCGGGCCGTCAGATCCAGCCGTGTTCGCGGGCCACCCGGACGGCTGCGTGGCGGTTCTCGGCCCCCAGCTTGGTGGCGGCCGAGGAGAGGTAGTTGCGGACGGTGCCGGGGGAGAGCGAGGCCCGGACGGCGATCTCGGCGACCGAGGTGCCGTCGACGGCCAGTTCCAGGACGTCGGTCTCCCGGGGAGTGAGCGGGCTGTCCCCGGCGCTGATCGCGTCGGCGGCCAGCTCGGGGTCGACGAAGCGTCCGCCGGCCAGGACCGTGCGGATGATGCGGGCCAGCTCCTCCGCCGAGACGGTCTTGGGCAGGAAGCCGCGCACCCCGACCTCCAGCGCCCGCTTGAGGTAGCCGGGACGTCCGTGGCCGGTGACGATCATGGTCCGGCACTCCGGCAGCAGCCGGCGCAGCTCGGCGGCGACCTCGATGCCGTCCAGGCCGGGCATCTGCAGGTCGAGGACGGCCACGTCCGGCCGGTGTGCCTCGGCCATCGCCAGCGCTTCGGGCCCGGAGGCGGCCTGGGCGACCACGACGATGTCGTCCTCCAGGGCCAGCAGGGCGGCCAGGGCGCCACGGATCAGGTGCTCGTCGTCGGCGAGCAGGACACGTACGGGCTCGGTCATGGGGTGGAGGCCTCCAGTGCGGTGTCGGGCGAACCGGCGGTCAGGGGCAGGCCGGCGGTCAGCCGGTGGCGGCCGGATCCGGGCCGACCGCAGGTGAGTTCGCCACCGAGGACGACCAGTCTTTCGCGGAGTCCGGCCAGCCCGGTGCCGCTGCCCGTACTGGGCTTGGGAATCGTGGGCACGCCGTCGTTCTCGATCTCCAGCACGGCCCGGCCGTCGGCCAGTCGCAGCCGGATCGAGCAGTACCTGGCGTCGCTGTGCCGCAGCACATTGGTGGTGGCCTCGCGGATCACCCAGCCGAGCACCGACTGGACGGCCGGCGGCATCGCGGTGGTTCCCTCGGCGAGCTCGGTGGTGCACTCGACCTGGGCGGCGCGCAGCACCGAACGCGCGCCGGTCAGTTCGGCCTGCAGATCGGCGGCCCGGTAGCCGCGGACGACCTCGCGGACCTCGCGCTGGGACTCCTGGGCGATCCGCTGCACCTCCGCCATCTGCTCGGCGGCCTCCGGGCGGCCCCGGCGGGCCAGTTGGACGGCGAGCTCGCTCTTCAGCGCGATGGTGGTCAGGTTGCGGCCCATCACGTCGTGCAGGTCGCGGGAGAAGCGCAGCCGCTCCTCGGCCACCGCCAGCTGCGCCTGGGTCTCCCGCGCGGCGTCCAGCTCCCAGACCACCGAGACGATCCAGACCGAGCTGCGCCAGGCGGCGCCGAGGACGGCGGACCACAGGGTGATGGCCACCGTCAGCCCGATGCTCACGGCGAGGGAGGTCCCGGCCAGCATCCCTGCCGGAACAAGCAGCAGGAGCACTGCCGTACAGGTCAGGATGCCGGCGCGGAGCGGCATCGCCGTGATGATCGAGAGGCAGCAGAACGTCGTCAGGTAGCTGATCTCGGTAGTGGTGACGGGCAGTTTGCCGGCTGCGGGGACCGGCGCCAGCAGGAGCAGGGCCGGGACGGCGGTGGCCAGCAGGAGTCCGTTGGCGACCAGCCAGGCGACGGGTGCTGGCCGGCGTCCGAGGCGGTGGTTCAGTCCGGCGCGGAACGTGCCGCCGCACAGCACGCTGCCGATCACGGAGGCCGAGATCATGACCACGATGAGCTCGGTGGAGAGCGGGTGATCCGCGGTGCCTTGGACGGAGTTCAGCGCCACCAGGGGTGAGGTCAGTGTGGCGAAATACACCGACCAGCGCATGTAGAGCTCGGTTCGCTGTGGTTTCCCGAGGGCCCGCCAGCGGCGGACCGGTCTGGTCAGATCCACGTCGTTTCTTCCCCGTCCCCCGGTTCCATGGTTGTGCCGTCTTCCTATCAGTCGGGGGTGGGCGAACCGAACCGGGGCCTCGGCGAAGTGAGCAGGTCTCAGCGGCGGGGCTCCCAGCGGAACCAGCGCCGGGCGGCCCAGCAGGCGGCGGCGGTCCAGGCGACGGCCAGGCCGAGATGCGGGGCGGCCTCGGCCCAGGTGCCGGCGAAGTCGGTGGCGGCGGCGGAGCCGTCGGTGCCGAACCAGCCGAGCCGCAGCAGCTGGAAGGCCGGGGTGGTGGGCAGGGCGCGGCAGAAGGCGGCGAGCTGATCCGGCATCACTTCGAGCGGGATCAGCAGCCCGGAGCCGAACTGGGCGATCAGGGTCACCGGCAGGGTGGTGATCCCGGCGCTCTCGACGGACTTGGTGAAGGCGCTGGAGAGCGCGGCGAGGGCGACCAGCAGCACCACGGCGAAGCCGAGCCCGGCCATCAGCAGCAGCGGGTTCACCGGGGCCGGGAGGTCCAGGACCGCGGCCGCGGCCACGCCCAGCACGGCGCACTGCAGCAGCGCGAGCACCACCGAGGGCACCGCTGTCCCGCCGAGGATCTCCAGGTCGGTCGCCTCGCCGGTGCGCAGCCGCTTGAGCACCAGCTCACCGCGCCGTGCGACGTACGCGGCGGTGAGGTTGTAGTAGACGACGAACATCAGGATCAGCCCGGTCACCCCGTTGACCATGGCGGCGTGCTGGTCGAGGCCCTGGCTGTGCTGGGCCACCTGCTTGAGCATGCTGCGCACCGCGCCGATCATCATCAGCGGCATGGCGAGGGCCATGAACAGCGCGGTGCGGTTGCGCATCAGCAGCGTGGTCTCGGCGCGTCCGAGGGCGAGCAGGCGGCCGAGCGGCGAGGACGCGGCGGTGGCGGTCACGGTGGCGGTGGCGGTCGCGGTGGTCATCGGGCGGATCCGATCAGGGCAGGGGCGGTGGTCTCGGTGTCGGAGCCGGCTTCGGCGGCGATGGCGAGGAAGGCCTCCTCGAGCGAAGCGCTGCGGGCGTCCAGCCCGCCGAGGGCGAGCTCGTGGTGCGCGGCCCAGCCGAGCAGTTCGGTGAGGGTGGCCTGGAGCCGCGGGGTGCGCAGGGTGATCCGGCGGCCCTCGGAGCTGACCTCGGCGTCCAGCGGCGGCAGGGCGAGGTGCTCGTACCGGCCCTGGCGCTCGGGCAGTTCGAAGCTGATCCGGGAGGGGCGGTCGGCGATCACCTCGGCGACGGTGCCCCCGGTGACCACCCGGCCCCGGTGCATGATGGCGAGCCGGTCGGCGAGCTCCTCCGCCTCCTCCAGATAGTGCGTGGTCAGCAGCACCGTGGTGCCCTGGCCGCGCAGCTCGCGGACCAGCCGCCAGACGGCGGCGCGGGCCTCCGGGTCGAGGCCGGTCGACGGCTCGTCGAGGAAGAGCACCTCGGGGCGGCCGAGCAGGGCCATCGCCAGGTCGAGCCGGCGCCGTTCGCCGCCGGAGAGCTGCTTGACCCGGACGCTGCGCCGGTCCAGCAGGCCGACCAGGTCGAGGGCCTCGTCCACCGGGCGGGCGTCGCTGGTCAGTCCGGCCCAGGTGCGGCCGGTCTCGGCAACGGTGAGGTCGGAGGGGAAGCCGCCCTCCTGCAGCATGATCCCGATCCGGGGCCGGACCGCCGCCCGCTCCCTGTGCGGGTCGTGGCCGAGCACCCGGACGGTTCCCGCGGTCGGGGCGGCCATCCCTTCGATCAGCTCCATGGTGGAGGTCTTGCCCGCTCCGTTGGTGCCGAGCAGGGCGAACAGCTCGCCCCGGCGGACGGTGAGGTCGAGACCGCGGACGGCGTCGAAGCCGGCGGATCCGGCGGGCCCGTAGCGGCGCTGGAGGCCGCGGACCTCGACGGCGGGCGGGGTGGGGGAGCTGCTGTGCTTCATGCCTCAAGCCTCCCGTCGGCGGGGAGGCGCGGGCAGTGCGTGCCGTCATCGGAGCCCGGTGCGGATCCACGGGTCGGCGATGACAAATGTCATGGGTGAGGGAATGGTGGAGAAACAGGCGCCGGAAACGGCGAAGGCCCCCCTCGGAGGAGGGGGGCCTTCACAACTGGAGCGGACGACGAGATTCGAACTCGCGACCCTCACCTTGGCAAGGTGATGCTCTACCAACTGAGCCACGTCCGCATGATCTTCAATTGTACTGCGCTTACTGCGAGCGGACGACGAGATTCGAACTCGCGACCCTCACCTTGGCAAGGTGATGCTCTACCAACTGAGCCACGTCCGCACGGTGCTTCAGGTGTTTCCACCTACTCGCACCGGCCGCCGTCCCGGTCTCCCG
>NZ_JYJF01000639.1 GCF_000955975.1 Saccharothrix sp. ST-888 | reverse complement strand
GTCCGGCGGCCCGAGAGGCGCTGGGCCAGCGGCCGTGCGGCCAGCCCGACTACCACCAGTTCCAGCGGGCCGCCGCGCCGTCTGCCGCCTGCCGCCCGCGGTGCGGCCCCGCCTTCGGGCGGGTGCTCGGGCCGGTGCCCGCGCGCGACGGTCGGATCTGCAGCTCGGCTGTCCGGCGTAAGCGCGCGCGGGGTGTAGAGGGGGAGTCCTTGCGGTGATCGGCGGGGCTGCGGGGCAACGGCAGCCGTGCAGGTGCGGGGCGCGGGGAGCGGGTGCGGTCGAAGTGCCGGGTTGACGGGTCGGGTTGGCGGGTCGGGTTGATCGGTCAGGTCGACGGGTCGGGTC
>NZ_JYJF01000638.1 GCF_000955975.1 Saccharothrix sp. ST-888 | reverse complement strand
CGTCAACGCCGAGCAGGGTGCGTGGCCGTTGGGCAGCGCCCTGTCCGGCTTCTCGGGCGAGGCGTTCCATGCCGGGCTGTGCGCGGACCGCAACCACGAGCAGCTGGCCGAGATGTGGGTCCGCGGCATGGACATCCCCTTGCAGGGTCGGCACCGGCCGCCCCCTCGTCGGGAGCCACTGCCGCCCACCTGGTTCAACCCGTCCCGGGTCTCCATCGTCATCTCGCCGGACCCCCCGCTCCGCGCGGCGGAGGCGGTCATCGACCGTACCCTCACCACGGTCCCCAACGGGATCAACCAGCCCCGTTTCGACGAGTCCGGCAACGCCGTCGCGGTCGGTGTGGA
>NZ_JYJF01000637.1 GCF_000955975.1 Saccharothrix sp. ST-888 | reverse complement strand
GCAGTCCGGCGTTCACTTCCCCGTAGCTCCACAACAGACGCCGAAGGGCGCCTTCCCGGTCGGGAGGTCGCCCTTCGGCGCTGTGGTCCCGCTCCCCTGAGGGGGTGTGCACGTGGCCGGGCTCGGTGGCCCGGGCGCTCGGGTTCGCGACCAGCTGCTCCACCAGCTCGCGGTCGCGCGGCCTCTCCGAGGTCTAGACCACCAGGTACGCCTCGGGGGCGGCCGGAATGTTCAGGTACGAGGCCTAGAAGCACATCTCGCCGACCAGGGCGTGCCGGAAGACCTTGCGGGACGTCCGGTGCGGCGCGACCTCCTGGCGGGCCCACAGCTCGCGGAACTCGGGGC
>NZ_JYJF01000636.1 GCF_000955975.1 Saccharothrix sp. ST-888 | reverse complement strand
GCCTTGGGGTCGTAGACCGTGACCTCGGCGCCCTGGAGCTGCAACTGCCCGGTGCCGTTGCGCGCGGGCGAGTCCCGGATGTACTCCGAGTTGGGCTTGACGGTGGCCCCGATCACGGCGACCCCGCGGCCGAGCGATCCGCCGCCCGACTTCCCCCGGGCCCGTCTGACCGTCGCCACACGGCCCCGCCTGTCCGACCGGCTGGCCGCGCTCGCCCCCGCCGGCCCCGACGCCGAGCTCGCCTGGAACCCGCAGTTCCTGCGCCAGGGCTACGCCCTCGGCTACACCCTGCACCCCAACCGGCTGGTGGCGGGCGTGCGCAGCGAGCGGGCCGAGCAGCTGCTGC
>NZ_JYJF01000635.1 GCF_000955975.1 Saccharothrix sp. ST-888 | reverse complement strand
CGTCCACCTGGGCGGGGGTGAGCCCGGCGGCGGCCAGCGCCTGGCGGATGACGCGCTGCTGGGAGGGGCCGTTGGGGGCGGTGCGGCCGTTGCTCGCGCCGTCCTGGTTGCCGGCCGAGCCCATGCTCCCGGCCCGGACGGGGTGCCCGTTGTGCTGGGCGTCCGACAGCCGATCCAGCAGCCGCATGCCGACGCCCTCCCCCCAGCCGGTGCCGCCGGCGCCGGCGGCGAAGGACTTGCAGCGGCCGTCGGCGGCCAGCCCCCGCTGGCGCCTGAACTGGATGAAGGCACGCGGGCTGGACACCACCGTCACGCCGCCGGCCAGCGCCAGCGAGCAGCTTCGCTG
>NZ_JYJF01000634.1 GCF_000955975.1 Saccharothrix sp. ST-888 | reverse complement strand
CCTCAGCCTGCTGGACTTCGCCCTCATGGGGCCGCGCACCCGCCACGCAGCCCAACAGCGCGAGGCCTGACGCCCCCCGCCGCCCCAACGCACGGCCGCCCGAACGCCCGGCCGCAGCCGCCAGCAGTCGCAAAAAACCGTCGGCCCCCGCGCGGAGCATCCGCACGGGCGCCGGCGAGCCGGGCTGCTGACGGCAGAACCCGTCAGCAGCCGAGCAGCGGTCGATCAGCAGCTGATCAGCAGCCGATGACGCGGGCCGCCAGGTAGGACTTCACCTGGTCGAGGGAGACACGCTCCTGCGCCATGGTGTCGCGGTCACGGATGGTGACTGCGTTGTCCTCAAGGG
>NZ_JYJF01000633.1 GCF_000955975.1 Saccharothrix sp. ST-888 | reverse complement strand
GACGCGGGCTCGCGCGCCATCCCGCTGTCCGGGGCGTTCGGCGCCCGGCTCGGCCCGCCGCCCCCGCACGCGTTCTCTCCCGCCGCCAACGGCCATCTGCCGCGGCAGGACTCGGAGGAAGGCCCCGCCCCAGCCGTCCACCAGGCGCTGTAACTCGACCCGTGAGAGTACGAAACGCCTGCGCCCGGCCCCCGCCAGCCGCTCCATCCCGTGCAGGTGCCCGGCCGAGAGCCGTTCGTACTCTCCTGTGTCCAGGTCCAGCACCAGGTGGACGGCGGTGGCGAAGCCCTCCTCCCAGTCCTGCCGCAGCAGATAGCCGTTGGCGGCGGGCAGGAACTCGTGCGCG
>NZ_JYJF01000632.1 GCF_000955975.1 Saccharothrix sp. ST-888 | reverse complement strand
GGCGTGACCACCGGGCCGTACGGCGCGGCGGAGCTGGCCGAGGCCGGGGCGGACGTGGTGCTCACGCACGTGACGGAGTTCCCGGCCTGGCTCGCGGCCTTCGCCCGAGCCGGACCGGACGCTGCGCCTGAGGCCGGGGGGACGCTGCGATGTGCCGCAGGTGCGCGGCGGGTTACGCGGCCCCGCGACGGCGCGCAGCGCCGGCCCGGGCTGAGGGGCGGCGTCCGGTCCGGTTCAGGCGAAGGCGGCGAGCCAGGCCGGGAACTCCGTCAGGTCCGTGAGCACCACGTCCGCCCCGGCCTCGGCCAGCTCCGCCGCGCCGTACGGCCCGGTGGTCACGCCGACC
>NZ_JYJF01000631.1 GCF_000955975.1 Saccharothrix sp. ST-888 | reverse complement strand
ATCAGCACGTCCGCGGGACGGCGGAGCGGCCGCGAGGTGGTCCGGGGCGAGGAGGACGGCGCGGGCGTGGCGGTCGCGAGGCCCGACTTCTTCAACCGCGGGTACCTGAGGCTGGACGCGTACCGGGGCGCCATCACCGAGCTCCTCACGAGCCCGGAGCCGAATGCCCGCGGGAGCTGGCTCTTCGGCACCTGCTGGGCCGTTCGGATCGAGTACGTGGTATCGCGTGTGTCGTCTGCCCTGTTCTGCGAGGAGCGGCTCGCCGCTCTCGCGCATCGCATACGCGAGCCCCTGTACCTCGTCGCCAGGCGGTCCGACGGGCTGCGCGGCCTGGCGACCGAGGCCG
>NZ_JYJF01000630.1 GCF_000955975.1 Saccharothrix sp. ST-888 | reverse complement strand
GAGCTCGGCGAGCACGTCGACCACATCGCCGTCTCGGCCACCAAGTCGATGACCGGCCACCTGCTGGGCGGCGCCGGCGGCATCGAGACCGTCGCCACCCTGCTCGCGCTGAACAACCGCCTCGCCCCGCAGACCGTCCAAGTCCCCGACCTGGCCGACCCAGTTTGCCTCGCCAGGTGTGCCCCGGCCCGCTGCGCAGCCGGCATCCGCCCCGCGGCGGTCGGCGTTGAAACGGTACGAGGCAACCCGCCAGCCCTTGGCCACCGCCGAAGGGGCGCGCTCACACCGCCCGCCCGCACTCGGCATCTTCCATGCCGTCACCGGGATGCACGGCGACATCCTGATC
>NZ_JYJF01000064.1 GCF_000955975.1 Saccharothrix sp. ST-888 | reverse complement strand
AGCATCCGGTGGTCGGCCCGTTCATCGATCCCGCGCTGTTCCGTACGGCCGCACTCGAACGCGATCTGGAGCATCTGCGCGGCCCCGGCTGGCGGGCCGGGCTCAGCCCGCTGCCCGCCACCGCCGCGTACACCGCCCGGGTCGAGGAGCTCACCACCGACTGGCCGAACGGCTACCTCGCCCACCACTACACCCGCTACCTGGGCGATCTGTCGGGCGGTCAGATCATCCGGGGCATCGCCGAGAAGACCTGGGGCTTCGAACGCAAGGGCGCCGGCGTCCACTTCTACGTCTTCGAGCAGGTCGGCAACCCCGCCGCCTTCAAGCGCGACTACCGCGCCAAGCTGGACACCGCCGGCCTCGCCATGGACGAGATCGAGCGCCGCCGGGTGGTCGACGAGTGCAAGCGCGCCTTCACCCTCAACGGCGCCGTCTTCGCGGACCTCGACACCCGCTACCCGCTCAGCGCCTGAGCCGGCCGGTCCTAGTCCTCGTCCTCCAGCCGGAAGCCGACCTTGAGACCCACCTGGAAGTGCTTGATCTGCCCGTCCTCGATGTGCCCGCGCACCTGGACCACCTCGAACCAGTCCAGGTTGCGCAGCGTCCGGGCGGCCCGGTCGACACCGTTGCGGATCGCGGCGTCGATGCTCTCCTGCGAGGACCCGACGATCTCGGTGACGCGGTAGATGTGGTCGCTCATGGCGGTCTCCCTGGGTACCTGAGTAGCGGCACGGCTCCCCCGCTCCACCGTGCCGCACCCGGCCCTGGCCCGCACCCGGGACGGCCCGCAGGACCGCACTCGGGGACCGTCAGAAGGCCGCCCGCACCTCGCCCACCACCGCGCCCCCGCCGTGCAGCGGTTCGGCGCCGATCCGCTCCAGCACCTCGCCCCGGACGCCGAGCCGCCGCAGCGCCTCGGCCAGCACCGGCCCCCGGGCCCGCTCCGCGCCGTCGTCTATCTTGAACGCGAGGGCCCGGCCGTCCGGCAGCGCCACCACCTGGACGGCCTCGGCGCCCATCTTGGAGAGCACCCCGGGCACGGCCCGCATCAGCCAGGTGTCGGCGCGGCGGGTGCCCGCGACGAACTCGGGGTGGGCGCGCATCGCGTCGGCGACCAGGCGCTGCGCGGTGCCGGGCTCGGCGAGCAGCAGTGCGCGGTAGCCGCGGGCCAGACCGGTGAGCGAGACGGCCAGCAGCGGGGCGCCGCAGCCGTCGACGCCCAGGTGCGTCGGGGTCTCGCCGGTGGACTCCGCCAGCGCCTCCTGGGCCAGCTGCTGGATCGGGTGGGCCGGGTCGAGGTAGCTCGCGGTGTCCCAGCCGTTGGCCACGCAGGCGGCCAGCCAGCCGGCGTGCTTGCCGGAGCAGTCCATCATGATCGGGCTGCGCTGCCCGCCGCTGCCGAGCAGCGCCTCCGCCTCGACCTGGTCGAGCGGGAGGTCGGCGGGGGTCCGGAGGGCGTCCTCGGTGAGTCCCGCGCCGTGCAGGATCTCCCGTACCGCGTCGCGGTGGAACGGTTCTGCGGAGTGGCTGGAGGCCGCGAGCGCGAGCAGCTCGCCCCCGATCGCCAGACCGGCCCGCAGGGTGGCCACGGCCTGGAAGGGCTTGGCGGTGGAGCGGGGGAAGACCGGGTCGTCCGGGCGGCCGAGCGCGAGTTCCACGGAACCGTCGGCCGCGAGCAGCACCAGCGATCCGTGGTGGCGGCCCTCGACGAAGCCGGAGCGTATGACCTCGGCGAGGACGGGCAGGGCGGCAGCAGACTGCGACATCGGTGTTGCTCCACAATGAGGGGGCCGGGAGGGCGGACGGTGTGCGCCGGCCGCCCCCGTCCCTTCCCGCAGGTCAGCCGCCTGCGAGCAGGTCCTCGACCCGCGCCTCCCCTTCACGGTACCTGCGGGTCATCTCGGCGCTGCAGCCGTCCGCCGTCCGCTGCAGAATCTGCCGCCGGCCCGAGACCTCCCGCTCGTGCTCGGCCAGCCGTTCGACAGCGGCCAGCAGATCCGCGGTGGGGTGGGCGGCCAGGTCGGCCAGCTGGACGTCGCCGATCAGGGCGTCGGCCTCGCGCTGGTACTGCTCGCCGCGCGGCGGCCCGAGGGTGACGTGCCGGGCGGGCCGGCGCACGACCGAGGGAGTGTCGGCGAGGATCGCCGCCAGCCGGTCCAGCAGGGCCACCGGCTCCGCGCCGGCCTCCGTGCTCCCGCCGCCGTTCTCCACCCCGGCCGGGGCGCCCGCCGCGGCACCGGGGTGCACCCGGCGCCGTTCGAGCTCGGCCTGCAGGATGTCGAGCCGTCCCTGCAGCAGACGGCGGAGGTACGAGAGGTCGGCCTCCTGCTCCTGGGCGTCCCGGCGGAGCATCCGCAGCTCGTCCAGGTCCAGCCCGGCGAGGTCGGACCGCGCAGGGGGCTCCTGCACCACCGCCACCGGGTCGGCCTGCGCCGCGCCCGGCTCGGCGAACCCGTACGACTGATCGTGGGCCGTGCTGCTCGCGTCCATCAACCAACCACCTACCGCTGTCCTGGTCACGCTGTCCGAATCCCGCCCCGCGTCCGCCCACCGGGCACCGCGTACGGCCTGTGCGCGCACAACCCCACCCTGGAGCACGTCGAGGCGCCCCCAAGGGGTTCCCCGGGGCGCCGGTACCACCCGCTCGGGCTACCCCGGCCGGAACGGAGGTTCGATCTGTTCGAACACGACGGGTCCGTGCCTTCCTGCGCCTTCCTGCCGCCCACAGCGTGCCACCCCGGGCCCGGCCGGTGCACCGACCGACCACCCGAACGGCCCTCTGGCGAAGCGGGGTGGCTGATACGAAGAGGGCGATCCGCAGGCAGCGCCGGGTCACCACCGGCGCGCATGGTTTCGCTCCGGCGCGCGCCATCTCCTTGCACGCCTCCGGCAGAATGGCGGCATGCGAGCAGTGGTGCAGCGGGTGGCCGAGGCCACCGTGACGGTGGACGGCGAGCGGGTCGGATCGATCGAGGGGCCGGGTCTCTGCGTCCTGGTCGGCGTGACCCACGACGACACCCCCGCCAAGGCGGCCCAACTGGCCCGCAAACTCTGGACGCTGCGCCTGTTCGACGGCAGCGTGCTCCCACCGGCCGCAGGGCATGCCGGTGCGGAGGCGCCCGGAGCCGGGCCGGCCGACCACCCGGCCGAGCAGTCGTGCTCGGACCTCGACGCGCCACTGCTGGTGATCAGTCAGTTCACGCTGTACGGGGACGCCCGCAAGGGCCGCCGCCCCACCTGGAACGCCGCCGCGCCCGGCCCGCTCGCCGAGCCGCTGGTGGACGCCGTGGTGGCCGAACTGCGGGCACTCGGCGCCACGGTGGAGACCGGCCGGTTCGGCGCGGACATGAAGGTCGCCCTGGTGAACGACGGCCCGTTCACGGTCCAGCTGGAGATCTGACCCGCCACCGGTCCGCCACCCCGGCGCGACCGCCGGCCGCAGCGGACCGGCCGCAGCTGCACCGCGCCTACTGCGGTACGACGACCTCCTGCGCGGCCGGCACCGTACCGGCCAGCAGCGGCGCGTCCACCGGGACGTTCCGCTTGACGATCGCCAGCGCGATCGGGCCCAGCTCGTGGTGCCGCGCCGAGGAGGTCACGAAGCCGAGCGCGCGCCCGTCCGGGTCGCTCGCCAGCCGGACCTCGGTACCGTGCGGCGGCAGCGTCTCCTCCAGGCCGTCCAGGTGCAGGAAGACCAGGCGGCGCGGCGGGCGGCCCAGGTTGTGCACCCGGGCGACCGTCTCCTGGCCCCGGTAGCAGCCCTTCTGCAGATGGACGGCGCTGGTCAGCCAGTCCACCTCGTGCGGGATGGTGCGGTGGTCGGTCTCGAAGCCGAGCCGCGGGCGGTGCGCCTCGATCCGCAGCGCCTCGTACGCCCAGATCCCGGCGGCCGGACCGTATCCGGCGGCGAGCTTCGCCAGCTCCGCGCGCGGCACGAACAGGTCGCGCCCGTACGGGAGTTCGCGGACGGCGGCGGCACCTTCGAGCGAGGCCGTGGAACCGTGGGGGAGGTGGACCACCGCGTACTCGGCGGTCGCGTCCTTGACCTCCACCCGGTAGAAGAACTTCATGCTCTCCAGGTAGGCGATCAGCGCCGCCTGGGTGCCGGGCTCGACGTGCGCCCAGACCGTGCTGCCGTCGTCCACCAGGTAGAGGGCGTGCTCGACATGCCCGTTCGGGGACAGGATCAGCGCCTCGGTGGCCTGCTGCGGCGGGAGCTGGCTGACGTGCTGGGTGAGCAGCAGGTGCAGCCAGGAGAGCCGGTCCGCGCCGGTGACGGTGAGCACGCCGCGGTGCGAGAGGTCCACGAAGCCCTCACCCGCCGCCAGCCGGCGCTGCTCACGGAAGATGTCGCCGTAGTGGGCGGCCACGCCCTCGTCGGGGCCTTCGGCGGGGACGGCGCCGGGCAGGGCAAGCAGCGGGCTCTTGGTACCGGTCATACCGGTCAGCTTACGACCGCTCCCCGGCCGCCTTGGCGGTGCAGTCGGCGCAGCGGCCGAAGATGGCGAAGTGCTTGAGGTCGGTGTCGAACCCGTGCTCCGCGCGCAGGCTGTCGATCAGCGGTGCGGCGATCGCGGTGTCGGTCTCGGTGACCTTCTCGCAGTCCCGGCAGACCAGGTGCAGATGGGTGTGCCGGCCCGCCAGGTGGTAGGTGGGGGCGCCGTGGCCGAGGTGGGCGTGCGAGACCAGCCCGAGCTCCTCCAGCAGCTCCAGCGTCCGGTACACGGTGGAGATGTTGACCCCGCTGGCGGTCTTCCTGACCTGGCAGAGGATCTCGTCGGGTGTGGCGTGGTCGAGCACGTCGACCGCTTCCAGCACCAGCTGACGCTGCGGGGTGAGGCGGTAGCCGCGCTCGCGCAGGTCGGTCTTCCAGTCGGTGGGAGTTTCGGTGTTCGCCACGGTGGTGTCCCTGCCCGGTTCGAGGTCGTGAGACAAGTGTAGGGACCGGTCCTCCGACCGGTCCCTACCTTGTACACCGTGCGCTGGTGCTCAGCGGAAGAAGGCGATGCCGTCGTCCGGCAGGTCCGCGATGTCCTGGATCAGCTTGGCCTGGTTGAGGACCTTCTTGAGCTGGGCCGACATGTACGGCCGCAGCGGAACCTCGGGGGCGGACTTCTCGCCGACCCAGAGCAGTTCCTCGTTCACCATGCCGTAGAGCCGCTTGCCGCCGCTGTACGGGGCCGCGCCCTCGATCCGGGCGACCGCGTCGGTGGCGATGTCGATCTGCGGCTTGCCGTCGTGCAGCTTGCCGTACCAGATCTCGACGGTGCCGTCGTCGCGGACCGAGGAGACCTCGATCTCGCGCTCACCGCTGGTGCCGTGCTGGTTGCTGGTGATCCGCCAGAAGCTGTGCTCGGTCTCCAGCGGGTGCAGCTTCTCACCCTCGTTGTTCAGCACCCAGGTGCGGGAGCGGAACTCCAGGAAGGGGCGGCCGTCGTGCCGGAAGATGATCTCCTGGCCGAAGTTGCACTTCTCCGTGCCGGGGAAGTCGTAGACGCCCGCGCCCTCCCAGGTACCCAGGAGGAAGGCCAGCGGGACGACGTCCTTGTGGAGGTCAGAGGGGATCTCGATCATGTTCCTGGTCGCTGTCGTCGGTGATGGACTACGTAGTGGACTACGTCAACCGTACGGCAGCCGAGGTCAGCGCTGGCCCTGGTACAGCTTCATCACGGAGAAGATGGCGAACCAGGTGATCAGCACGGCCATGAGAGCCAGCAGGCAGTCGAAGAAGATTTCGAGACCGGTCACGGGACGCTCCCAGTAGCGGGGATGGCGGACAGTACGACGGCGCAGAGTCTATCCGCCGGTGATCCCCGGGTCTCGGCGAGCCCCGACTTCACGTCGCTATGGTGGCGTCATGACGAAGAAGCTGGTCATCAAGGTCACAGCCGGGGCCGATGCGCCGGAGCGCTGCTCGCAGGCGTTCACGGTGGCGGCGGTCGCGGTCGCCAGCGGGGTCGAGGTCTCGCTCTGGCTCACCGGCGAGTCCTCCTGGTTCGCGCTGCCGGGGCGCGCGGCGGAGTTCGAACTGCCGCACGCCGCACCGCTGCCCGACCTGCTGGAGTCGGTCCTGGCGGCCGGCACGGTCACGCTCTGCACCCAGTGCGCGGTGCGGCGCGGCATCACCGAGAAGGACACCCTGGAGGGTGTCCGGATCGCGGGCGCCCAGGTCTTCGTCAGCGAGATCATGGCCGACGGCGTCCAGGCGCTGGTCTACTGAGCCCGCTCCTACCGAGCCCTCAGGGGCGCGACTCGTGGTCGGGGTGGTCCCGGTCGTGGCCCGGGTCCTCCCACTTCGGGTCGTCCCAGCGCGGGTCGTTCCACCAGTCGTCCTCGGGGTCGCGCTTGTTGGCGAAGACGGCCGCCAGCGGCGGGATGACCATGGCGACCAGGCACATGCCGATCGCGGCCGGCACCGACCAGAACCGCACCACGCCCCACGCCAGGACGAACATGCCGATACAGATGCCCATCATGACGAAGTAGCGGACGTGGCGCCGATGTGCCTGCACGCCCTCCAGGGTATGACTGTGGGCCCCTGCCACGGCAGGGGCCCACAGGCGCACTCTCGTCGAGTCGGGTCGGACCGCTCGGGTCAGACCGCGATCGGGACCTCGGTCTGGGCGCCGAGGGAGGCGTGCACCACGCGGTCCACGGTCGCACCCGGCACCAGCGCGCGCAGCGTCCACTTGCCCGGGCGGGCAAAGAAGCGGAACTGCCCGGTGGCCGAGGTGGGCACCTCGGCGGTGAAGTCACCGTTGTCGTCCAGCAGTCGGACGTAGCCGTTGACCGGCTCGCCGTTGCGGGTCACGGAACCCTGGATGATCGTTTCCTTGGCCACGTCAACTCCTGCCAGGTCCGGGCCGCCGGCCTTCGCACCGCACATGTCTGTCTCCTCTACTTACCGCTGTCGGGCCGGTGACTTCAGTTGCCGAGCTCGATCGGGACGCCGACCAGGCTGCCGTACTCGGTCCAGGAACCGTCGTAGTTCTTCACGTTCTGCTGGCCGAGCAGCTCGTGCAGCACGAACCAGGTGAGCGCCGAGCGCTCGCCGATCCGGCAGTACGCGATGGTGTCCTTGGCCAGGTCGACGCCCTCGCCCGCGTAGAGGGCCGTGAGCTCCTCGTCGCTCTTGAAGGTGCCGTCGTCGTTGGCGTTCTTGGCCCACGGGATGTTGCGGGCGGACGGAACGTGGCCCGGACGCTGCGACTGCTCCTGCGGAAGGTGCGCCGGGGCGAGCAGCTTGCCGCTGAACTCGTCGGGCGACCGGACGTCGACCAGGTTCAGGTTGCCGATCGCGGCCAGCACGTCGTCGCGGAAGGCGCGGATCGAGGTGTTCTGGGCCTCGGCCCGGTACTCGGTCGCGGCACGCGCGGGCACTTCGACGACCAGCTCCCGGGAGTCCAGCTCCCACTTCTTGCGGCCGCCGTCCAGCAGGCGGACGTCACCGTGGCCGTACAGCTTGAAGTACCAGTAGGCGTACGAGGCGAACCAGTTGTTGTTGCCGCCGTAGAGCACCACGGTGTCGTCGTTGGCGATGCCCTTGGCGCTGAGCAGCGCCTCGAAGCCGGCCTGGTCGACGAAGTCGCGGCGGACCGGGTCCTGGAGGTCCTGCTTCCAGTCGATCCGGACGGCGTTGCGGATGTGGTTCTTCTCGTACGCCGAGGTGTCCTCGTCGACCTCGACGATGACGACCTTCGGGTCGTCCAGGCGGGCCTGGACCCAGTCGGCGTCGACCAGGACGTCGCTGCGGCTCATGGGATTTCTCCATCCGGGGGCGGTTGGCGGAAGGCTGCTGGGGAGGTGCTCGGCTGCTTCCCGTCCGTACATCTGTCCAGATGTCGAGACAGGGTGACTGCGGGTCGTGCCGTGCTCGGTTTCAGAGGCGCCGGGTGGCCCTGGGCGGCAGAGTGCCAGCTCAGGCCGGTGGCAAGGGGTTGGGCGGGCCGGGACTGCCGGTCAGAACCGCCCGGTCAGCGCATTCGACACAGGCAGGCGGCCACGCGGCACAGGTCTACCGCCCGCCGCTTCGTGAGTTCCGCCTGTCGCTTCATGCCGACGATGCTAGGGACAAGCCCGGCCCGCTGTCATCAGCGTTTCGAATATTGAGATGAAACGTTTCGAATACTGGGATATCGGGGTTTTTCCTACCGGTGAGGTTTCACCGGCGCTGCCCCGGGATCGCCGAAAGGGCGGTGCGGGGCCACCCATCGGACCATCGCTGGACAGCGCGTCTCGCAGAGCGGAACGGGAACGATCGTTCGGTTCAGACCGTCCGCTCCCCGTTTACCGGGCGGTCTCAGCCGATCAGCTTGACGTCGCTGCCCTGGAAGGTGAGCTTCAGCCCGTCCGGCTGCGGGGTCGCGCTCTGCAGGCTCAGCCCGGCCGGGAGATTGGTCAGGGTGAAGCTGCGCGGGCCCAGCATGCCGTTCGCCGCACCGCTCAACAGTGAACCCAGCGCGCCGAGTTGGAAGCCGTCGGCCGTGATGGTGTTGCCCTTGCTGTGCACGTTGCCCTGGCCGATCGGGACCCCGCCGACCGTGGCCTTCACCGTGCCGGGGCCCGCGTAGGAGAGCTCGATCTGCTCACCGCCCGAGACCAGCCTGGCCACGTCGGTGTACGAGACGACGCCGCTGCCGCTGCCGCTCTGCACGGTGGCGCTGCGGTAGTCGCTGCCGACCTCGACCCCGGACAGCCGCACGCTGAACGAACGCAGCGGCACCTGCTCCCGGCCGTCGCTGACCGTCACGCCCTCACCCGAGAGCCGGACGTCGTCGAAGCGGCCCGCCACCGCCTGGGTGAGGAAGGGGAACCCGTCGATCCTGACCGTCGGACGGCCGCCGATCACCCCGCTGCCGGCCAGCTTGTCGGCGGCCTCGTCCTGGGCCACGCCGACCGCGATCCGGTCGGCGCCCACCAGCAGCCCGACCAGGGCCACCAGGCCGATGATCAGCTTGAGCAAGCCGCGCATTCCACGCCTCTCGTCCTCGTCCGGTCCGTGCACTGTACGGACCTACGACGAACCGAACCGAAGGACGGTTCCGCCCGCCGGGCGCACCGCCGACCGCTCAGCACCCAGGCATCCGGCCCCCGACCGGGGGCCGGGGGTGCAGGAGCCGCAGGCTCGGCCGCACGGTTCCCCGCAGCTCCGGCGGTGGCACTCTCGGGGCTCACCCGCCCGCGAACGGCGGGAGTATCTCGACCGTGCCGCCCTCGGTGAGCGCGACCTCCGCGTGGTCCCGGCTGCCGACCTGCTCGCCGTCCACCAGATAGGAGCAGTGGTCGAGCAGCTGGAGCAGGCGCGGACGGCCTGCGTGCCGGGCGCGCGCCGCCGCGAGTGCTTCAGCGAGTGTCGCGGCCAGGTACGGCTCCTCGGCGGTTCCGGCGGCGGCCTTGGCGGCGGCCCAGTAGCGGATGCTCCCGGTCACCCGGGCGACCTCGTCCGCCGTCACTCGCGCAGGTGACGTCACTCGCACGGGTGAGATGAGCGCGTCGCCGGCATTGGTGGCTGCGGTCATGGCAACCCCTCCTCGTCGTCCTCGCCCGGTGCGGCCGCCCGGCTCCGATGCCGGGCCGCCCACTGTTCGGTGTACACGTACCGTGCGGCCGGTGCGGCTCCCATGATGGCCGAGCCGGGCCTCCGACCGGGAACCGCCCAGCTCGGGCCGGGCAGCGCCGGGTCAGGCGCGGGTCAGGTCCTGGTCAAGGGGACACCAAGCCGGGCCGCCGCCGAGAGCGCCGGGAGCTGACGGAGTCGCGGCCGTGTGGCCCACCCGACGGTGAGACGCCCTCCCCCTGCGCAGAGCGGTCGGCTATTCTCGTGAACGTAAGGGATCCGGGCAGAGTCGCCCCCGGGTCCTTTTGTGCATTCAGGACGACCACCACGGATGTCCTCACCGCCGGTGCCCCACCCGCGCCGGCCACGAGGACCGCCCCGCGCAGCGGCACAACGACGTGCTCGCGGCCCACCGGGGTGCCAGTACCAGCGCCGGCCGCCATCCGGCGTAGGAGCAGACCCGGAAGGTTCGCGGATGAGCAGGGCACGGACGGAGTACCAGGGGTTGCGGGACCTCTGGCGCGCGCCCCGTGCTGCCCTGAGCACCGCCGAATCGGCCGGGATGCCCCCGGTGGACGGTCCTCCCCCACCCCACTCTCACTTCGCAGCTGCCACTGACGGCTGGGGCGGCAGCCGCACCGCTGCGACCGCGACGACCCGGAAAGGGGACCACCGGGTATGAGTTCTCTTCTGCTCCTCACCAACGCACTGCAGCCGTCCGCCGAGGTACTGCCCGCCCTCGGACTGCTGCTGCACAACGTCCGGGTGGCACCCGCCGAGGGCTCCGCCCTGGTCGACACGCCCAGCGCCGACGTGATCCTGGTCGACGGACGCCGTGACCTGCCGCAGATCCGCAGCCTGTGCCAGCTGCTGCGCTCCACCGGAATCGGCTGCCCGCTGATCCTGGTGGTCACCGAGGGCGGACTGGCCGCCGTCACCGCCGAGTGGGGCATCGACGACGTCCTGCTGGACACCGCCGGGCCCGCCGAGGTCGAGGCCCGGCTGCGCCTGGCCATGGGACGCCTCCAGGTGGCGACGGACGACAGCCCGATGGAGATCCGCAACGGCGACCTCTCGGTGGACGAGGCCACGTACTCCGCCAAGCTCAAGGGCCGGGTGCTGGACCTCACCTTCAAGGAGTTCGAGCTGCTCAAGTACCTCGCACAGCACCCCGGCCGGGTCTTCACCCGGGCGCAGCTGCTGCAGGAGGTCTGGGGCTACGACTACTTCGGGGGCACCCGCACGGTCGACGTCCACGTCCGGCGGCTGCGGGCCAAGCTGGGCGTGGAGCACGAGCAGCTGATCGGCACCGTCCGCAACGTCGGCTACCGGTTCGTGGTGCCGACGGTTCCGGACAAGGGCGAGCGTCCGGGCGCCGAGGCGCCCCGGGTGCCGGCCGCGCAGGAGGCCTGAGCGCCGGGCCGAGCGGTCGCGACGGACGGCGACCGCCCGGCTTGTCCGGTTCTGCACCGGCTCGCGGTTACGGAATTCCGACTTCCGTGACACTGCTCATACCGCTGTCGCGCCACCCGCGTAGACTCCCTGCGTGGCCAAGGTGACGCGCGACGATGTAGCCCGACTGGCTGGGACCTCGACCGCGGTCGTCAGCTACGTCATCAACAACGGGCCGCGACCGGTCGCGCCCGCGACCAAGGAGAAGGTCCTCGCCGCGATCGACCAGCTCGGCTACCGGCCGAACAGTGTCGCCCAGGCGATGGCCTCCCGCCGCACCAACCTGATCGGCATGGTCGTTCCCGACGCCCGCCAGCCGTTCTTCGCCGAGATGGCCCACGCCGTGGAACGCGCCGCCTCCGAGCGCGGCAAGCTGGTGCTGATCGGCAACTCCGACTACGTGGACGACCGCGAGGTGCACTACGTCCGCGCCTTCCTCGGGATGCGGGTCTCCGGCCTGATCCTGGTCAGCCAGGGCCCCTCGCAGCGCGCGGCCGAGGAGTTCGCCGCCATGGAGGGCGCCAAGGTGGTGCTGCTGCACCGCCGTCCCGAGGCGATCGACGACGTCGCGGTGGTCAGCGACGACGTGGCCGGGGCCGAGCTGGCCGTCCGGCACCTGCTGGAGCACCACGGCCACCCGTACGTGGTCTGCTTCGGCGGCCCGGTGGAGGCCCCCGCGCCGGGCGACCCGGTCATCGACCACGTCGAGGGCTGGCAGCGGGCCATGGACGCGCACGACCTGCCCACCGAGCCGTACCTGCTCGACGCCCCGTTCAACCGCTACGGCACCTACCAGGTCGCGCTGGAACTGCTGCGCTCCCCGGACCGGCCGCCGGCCATCTTCTGCTCCACCGACGACCAGGCGATCGGCGTCCTGCGGGCGGCCCGCGAGGTCGGGCTGCGCGTCCCGGAGGACCTCGCGGTGGCCGGCTACGACGACGTGCCCGAGGCGGCCTTCGTCGACCCGCCGCTGACCACGGTGGCCTCCGACCGCGACGCGATGGCACGGGCCGCGGTCGACCTGGTGCTGGACGACTCGCTGATGGTCCCGGGCTCCGACACCGAGCGGGTGCGCAAGTTCCCGTCGCGTTTGGTGGTACGGCGTTCCTGCGGCTGCAACGGCCCCGCGGAGAGCTGACCCGGCCAGGGCGGCTGATCAAGCACCTTGATCCGTAGGCTGACCTGGCTTTATGAGAAGTCAACAGGCTTCTCGGCCGCTTCTGACCCGGTTCTCACCGGATCTTCATGCAGCGGGCGGACCTTGGGTCCATGAGCGATCAGCACCGCACCAACGAAGAGCAGGCGGCCACCGGTCCGTACAGCACCGGGTCGGACAGCACCGCTTCATACCGCTTCGGCCACTGGCCCCAGCCCGAGCAGCCGCAGGCCCCGGCCGCCGGGTTCCCGACCGCCGCGCACCCGACCGCCGAGCCGCAGGCGCCGGTCCGGCCCGCCCGGCGCGGCTTCCTCAGGGGACGGCTCGCCCTGGTCACCGCCGTGGCCGCGGTCGCGGCCGTGCTCGGCGGAGCCGCCGGGGGCGCGCTCGTCGACCACCGGACGGCCGCCACCACCGCGTCCTCGTCCACCGCCGTCAGCCCGGTCTCCTCGACCTCCAGCGGGAACGTGGCCGCGATAGCCGCCGCCGTGTCCCCGAGCGTCGTCCAGATCACCGTGAAGACCAGCACCGGCACCGCGACCGGCACCGGGGTGATCCTCACCTCCGGCGGGCAGATCCTCACCAACTACCACGTCATCTCCGGCGCGGTGAGCGAAGACGGCCAGATCACCGTCACCTTTCACAACGGCACCACCGCGAGCGCCACCGTCACCGGCAGCGACAAGTCCATGGACGTCGCGGTGATCAACGCCTCCGGTGTCAGCGGCCTCGCCCCCGCCACCCTCGGCGACTCCAACAGCATGCAGGTCGGCGACCCGGTGGTCGCCATCGGCAACCCCGAGGGCCTCACCGGCACGGTCACCTCCGGCATCATCAGCGCCAAGAACCGGCCGGTCACCGTCCAGGTCGACGAGGGCGCCACCCGCAGCAACGGCGGATTCGGCTACCCGTTCCTGCCCGGCCAGCGCACCGGCTCCGCCCCCAGCAGCGGGGACACCGCCACCTACAAGGCCCTGCAGACCGACGCCGCACTCAACCCCGGAAACTCCGGCGGCCCGCTGCTCAACGCCGGCGGCCAGGTGATCGGCCTCAACTCGGCGATGTACTCGGACAGCAGCTCCGGCTCCGGAGCCGGCTCCGGCAGCGAGGGCAGCGTCGGCCTCGGTTTCTCGATCCCGATCAACGACATCAAGCAGGTCCTGCCCAAGCTCCAGGCCGGCCAGACCCTCTAGGCCGGACCATCGAGGTACGGCAACGGGCCGAATTCCCGGCCCGCCCGACGGACAATTGCACAGGACACCCGGACGAAGAAAGGGCCGCAGCCCATGACTCCCCCCGCCGACGACCGCACCTCTGCCGAGGCGCCGGGCTCCACCGCCCGCGTCCTCGTGGTCGACGACGAGCCCGCCCTGCGGGACGCCCTGGAGAGCAGCCTCGCCTTCGAGGGCTACGACGTCACCACCGCCACCGACGGCTACGAGGCGCTGGACGCCGTCGACCGCGACCGGCCCGACCTCGTCCTGCTCGACATCATGATGCCCCGGATGGACGGCCTCACCGCCGTCCGCCGGATGCGGGCCAGGGGCGACACCGCACCGGTCCTGATGCTCACCGCCCGCGACGCCGTCGGCGACCGGGTCACCGGCCTGGACGTCGGCGCCGACGACTACCTCGCCAAGCCCTTCGAACTGGACGAACTGCTCGCCCGGGTGCGTGCCCTGCTGCGCCGCAACGCCATCGCCAACGAGGCCGCCGCCCGAGCCGCCGTCGACGAGAACGACAACGACGTCCTCGCCTTCGGCGGCCTGCGGATGAACACCGCCACCCGCGAGGTGACCCGGGAGGGCAAGCCGATCGAGCTCACCCGCACCGAGTTCATGCTGCTGGAGATGTTCCTCTCGCACCCCCGCCAGGTCCTGACCCGCGAGCAGATCCTCAAGGCGGTCTGGGGCTTCGACTTCGAGCCGTCCTCCAACTCGCTGGACGTGTACGTCATGTACCTGCGCCGCAAGACCGAGCAGGGCGGCATGCCCCGCCTCATCCAGACCGTCCGCGGTGTCGGCTACGCCCTGCGCACCGCAGCAGGCGCCGCAGCGTGAGACTGCTCCACCGGCTGACCGGCTGGTTCCGCTCCCGCTCCCTGCGGAGCCGGCTGGCCATGCTCACCGCCGCCGCGGTGGCAGTGGCGATCGCACTGTCGGCCCTGGCGTGCTGGTTCCTGGTCAAAGACCGGCTCTACGAGCAGGTCAAGCACAACCTCTCGCTCGCTCCGCTGGAGCCTGCCGGGCCTGGAGGTGTCATCCGCCTCCAGGACTGGCCGAAGGTGAACTGCGGCCCCACCGCATTGGCGGCCCAGACTGCCACCCAGGCCAACAACGCCAAGCTCTTCGCCGCCCGCCCGACCAAACCGGGTCTCGGACACGGCAACTTCTACCAGTGGAACACCGAGTTGGTGACTGCCGACGGCAGCAGCGTGTGCCTGCCAGTCGGAACATCGAAGGGGATCGTCCCGGCACCGGCCGATTTCTCCGCGCTGGGCTTCGGCCCCGGGCAGTTCGGGTTCCGCAGCGGCAGCGACGCGGATGGCAATCCGCTCATGGTCCGCTACAGCCCCTACACCGACGACAGTGGCGCGCAGTTCATCCTGCTCGCCGCCAGTTCCATGGACAGCGTCGAGAACACCCTGCGCGGCCTCGGTCTGGTCCTGATCGGGGTGGCCGGGCTCGGGGTGGTCGGGGCCGGGCTGACCGGGCGGGTGGTGGCCCGGCAGGCGCTCAAGCCGGTGGACCAACTCACGGACGTGGTCGAGCACATCGCCCGTACCGAGGAGGTCGGTACGACCATCCCGGTCGAGGGCAACGACGAGATCGCCCGGCTGGCGGCCTCCTTCAACTCGATGTCCACCGCGTTGCTGAACTCCCGTGAGCGGCAGACCCGCCTGATCGCCGACGCCGGGCACGAGCTGCGCACCCCGCTCACCTCCCTGCGCACCAACGTCGACCTGCTGATCCGCAGCGACGACACCGGCCGCCCGCTCCCGCCGGCCACCCGCACCAAGCTGCTGGGCAACATGAAGGCGCAGATGCAGGAACTCACCCTGCTGATCGGCGATCTGCTCCAGCTCTCCCGCCCGGACTCCCCCAAGCCGGGGCAGAACCTGACCGTGCTGGCCCTGCACGACATCGCCGCCCGCGCCGTCGACCGGGCGAAGCTGCGCGGCCCCAGCCTCAACTTCGCGGTTGCGACCGACCCCTGGTACGTCCACGGGGACGGCCCGGCCCTGGAACGCGCCGTGATCAACCTGCTGGACAACGCGGTCAAGTACTCGCCGCCCGGCGGCACCATCGACGTCGGCCTGCACCAGGGCACGTTGACCGTCCGCGACCACGGTCCCGGCATCCCGCCGGACGAACTGCCGTACGTCTTCGACCGGTTCTGGCGCTCGCCGTCCTCCCGTCAGCTCCCCGGCTCGGGGCTCGGGCTGTCGATCGTCGCGCAGACCGTCAGGGACACCGGGGGCGAGGTCGCCCTGGGACCGGCGCCGGACGGCGGCCCCGGCGCGCTGGCCACCGTACGGCTGCCGGGCCAGTCCGACGTACCGCAGTGAGCCGCAGGGGCGGGACGCCCGAAGGCACCCCGCCCCTGTCGCTGACAGCCGATGTCCCTACCCGCCGCTGCCCGCCCCTGCCGGGGCCGGGCTCGGCCCGGTGTCAGTCCTTGTCCTGGCCCGCGCCGATGACCTTGATCCGGTCCTGCGCCGGGACCGCCAGCGGGGCACCGGCCTTGCTGTGCGCGCCGAGGTAGGCGGTGAAGACGTCCAGGTCGGAGGCGCCCACCAGCTTGTCGGTACCGGCCACGAAGGCGGGGAAGCCGTCGCCGCCGCCGGCCAGGAACTCGTTGGCCGCGACCCGGTAGGAGGCCGCCGGGTCGATCGGCGAGCCGTTCAGCCTGACCGTGTCGGCCACGATCCGGTCGGCGCCGGTCCTGGTGAGGTCGAGGGTGTAGGCCAGGCCGGCCGAGGGCTGGAGGATCTTCGGCGCCTGGGCGTTCGGACCGCTCACCTGCTGCTGGAGCAGCTGGACGAGCTGGGCCCCCGTCAGCGTCTTGACCTGCATCATGTTGGTGAACGGCTGCACGGTGAACGCCTCGCCGTACGTCACCACCCCGTCACCCTCGCTGCCACTGGCCTTGTAGACCAGGTCCGAGCGGATGCCACCGGGGTTCATGAAGGCGATCTGCGCGCCGCCCTTGTCCTTGGGCGCGAGCCCCTCCAGCTCGGCATCGGCGATCACGTCACCGAGCGGCTTCTCGAAGGCGGTGGAGCCACGGCCGTTGATATCCGCGCCGATGTAGCCGATCGTGCGGTTGGCGATCGGGGCGGCCATCTTGCCGTAGTAGTCGATCAGCCTGGTCATGTCCGGCGCCTTGGGCACGTCGCGCCGCACCACGTGGTTGGCTGCGGTGACCGAGGGGCGGACGATGGCGCCGGTCCGCCGGTCCAGCTTCAGGTCGATCTCGGTGTAGAGCCGGCCGAAGGAGGCGGCGCTGGTGACCGAGCGCGGAGTGCCGTTCGGGTCCGGGATGGTGCAGGCGTACGAGTTGTGAGTGTGGCCGGTGACGATCGCGCCGACCGCCGGGTCGATCTTCCTGGCGATGTCGACGATCGGCCCGGAGATGCCCTGACCGGCCGGTCCGCAGTCGTAGTTGTACGTGCTGGAGGCCGGGTACCCGCCCTCGTGGATCAGCGCGACGATCGAGTCGACACCCTTGCGCTTGAGCTCCGCGGCGTACTTGTTGACCGTGCTGACCTCGCCCGCGAACTTGAGGCCCTTGACGCCCTCCGCCGTGACGATGTTGGGCGTGTCCTGCAGGGTCACCCCGATGAAGCCGACCTTCACGCCGTGCACGTTCTTGACCCAGTACGGGGGAAGCACGGTGCGGCCGGTCTTCTCGCTGGTCACGTTGGCGGCCAGGTACTGGAACTCGGCGCCCTTGAACGTGCGGCCCTTGGCGTAGCAGCCGTCGGTCGGGTGGCAGCCGCCGTTCTGCATCCGCAGCAGCTCGGCCGAGCCCTCGTCGAACTCGTGGTTGCCCACGCTGGTCACGTCCAGGCCGAGCCGGTTCATCGCCTCGACGGTCGGCTCGTCGTGGAACAGACCGGAGAGCAGCGGGCTGGCGCCGACGATGTCACCGGCGGCGACGGTGACCGAGTTGGGGTGGCCCTGGCGGGCCCGGCGCAGCTCGGTGGCCAGGTACTCCACGCCGCCAGCGGGGGTGGAGACGACCTTTCCGGTCTTCGGGTCCACCTCCTGGATGGTGCCGGAGGAGCCGGCCGGAGGCTCCAGGTTTCCGTGGAAGTCGTTGATGGCGAGGATCTGGAGGTCCTCGGTCCCCGGCCGGTGGTGACCGTGCGCCTCGGCGACGCCCGGCACCAGGACGGTGCCGAGCAGCCCGGCGGCGGCCGCCAGTGCCACCCGGCGGCGTCTCAACACGGACATACGTCTCCCCCTGTTCGCGGTCTTTGCCAAACATTGACCACGGCAGCCTAGGGTCAACGCGCGTAGGTGTCAGGAGATCTGACGTAGCGAAGAGGTTTCCGCGAGACGAACCGGAGCCTGCGGCGGGCACCGGGCAGACCCCCGGGAAGCCGGCTACCTCCGCGGCTCTGCCGCCAGGTCCTGCTCGGCCCGGTGCCGTTCGGCCACCGCGTCCTCCGTCATCGCGCGGTCGGTGTAGACCAGCGGACGCTCGGCGTCCGTGATGATGTGCTTGACCACCTGCACATTGCCGTTGACGTCCCACACCGCGATACCGGGTGACAGCGTCGGGATGATCTCGACCGCCCAGCGCGGCAGTCCCAGCACCCGCCCGGTGGATCTGGCCTCCTCGGCCTTCTGCATGTAGATCGTCCTGGTGGAGGCCATCTTCAGAATGGCCGACGCCTCCTTGGCCGCCGCCCCGTCCACCACGTCCGAGAGGTGGTGGACCACCGCGACGAAGGACAGGCCGAGGCGCCGCCCGAACTTGAGCAGCCGCTGGAACAGCTGTGCCACGAACGGGCTGTTGATGATGTGCCAGGCCTCCTCGACCAGGAAGATCCGCTTAACCCGGTCGGGCCGCAGCCAGGTGTGCTCCAGCCAGACGCCGACGATCGCCATCAGGATCGGCATCGCGATCGAGTTACGGTCGATGTGCGAGAGGTCGAAGACGATCAGCGGCGCGTCCAGGTCGATCCCGGCCGAGGTCGGCCCGTCGAACATGCCGCGCAGGTCACCGTCGACCAGCCGGTCCAGCACCAGCGCCACGTCCAGGCCCCAGGACTGCACGTCCTGGACCTCCACCCCCAGCGACTCCACCGAGGAGAGCTCGGGGCTGCGCAGGGTGTTGATGATGTCGTCGAGCACCGGCTGACGATCGGTCACCGTGGCGTGCACATGGGTGTGCGCGGCCTTCAGCGCGAAGCCCGCCCGCTCCTCCAGGCCGCGCCCCATCGCCACCTCGATGATGGTGCGCAGCAGCGAGAGCTGACCGTTGGTGGTGATCGCCGGGTCCAGCGGGTTGAGCTTCACCCCGCCGTCCCGGGCGGCCATCGGGTCGAGCCGGACGGACTTTATCCCCAGCGCGTTGGCGATCAGGTTCCACTCGCCGACGCCGTCCTCGCCCTGCGCGTCCAGCACCACCACCTGCCGGTCGCGGAACCGCAGTTGGCGCAGCACATAGGTCTTCTCCAGCGCGGACTTGCCGTTGCCGGATTCGCCGAGCACCAGCCAGTGCGGGGCCGGGAGCTGCTGCCCGTACAGCTGGAACGGGTCGTAGACGTACCCCTTGCCGCTGTACACCTCACGGCCGATGATCACGCCCGAGTCGCCCAGGCCGGGTGCGGCGGTGGGCAGGTAGACCGCCTGCGCCTGCCCGGTGGAGGTACGGACCGGCAGCCGGGTGGTCTCCACCTTGCCGAACATCAGGCTGGTGAACGAGTCGGTCAGGTTGCCGAGCGCCATGGCGAGGCCTCCAGAGGGGGATCAGCGACGGATGCCCGTGGCGAACGGGAGGGTGTTGACGAAGGCCCGGTGGTGCTCGCGGTCGCACCACTCCAGCTTCAGGTACGACTTGCCCGCCGAGGCCCGGATGGTCCGCTTGTCGCGGGCCAGCGCCTCGGGGTTGCGCGAGGAGACGGTGATGTAGCCGACCAGGTTGACGCCGGCCGCGCCCGAGGCGAGGTCGTCGCCGCGCTGGTCGACCCGGCCGGTGTGGGCCAGGTCGCGCGGGTCGACCGTCCGGTTCATCTTGGCGGCCCGGCTGGACTCCGCCTCGTCGTTGGTCTTCTCGGTGAGCATCCGCTCGATCGCCACGTCGGTCGGCTCCAGGTCCATGGTGACGGCCACCGTCCGGATCACGTCCGGGGTGTGCACCAGCAGCGGCGCCAGGAAGTTGACCCCGACCGGGGTGAGCGGCCACTCCTTGATCCAGGCGGTGGAGTGGCACCACGGTTCGCGGGTGGCCGACTCACGGGTCTTGGCCTGCAGGAACTGCGGGTGGGTGGCGTCCAGCTCGGCCGGCCAGGCGTTCCGCAGGGACATCGCCTGGATGTGGTCGATCGGGTGGTCCGGGTCGTACATCGAGTGCAGCAGCGAGGAGAGCCTGGCCTGGCCCAGCGGCTGCCGCACCCGGATGTCCGCCTCCGCCAACCGGGCGCAGATGTCGGTCAGCTCACGGGCCATCACCGCCGCGAGACCGTCGTCGTCCCTGGCCCGCTGCCCGCCCGCCGTCCGCCCCATCGCGTGCGCCTCGGCCGCCAGGTCCCGGGTGTAGTGCATACAGGCCACCAGGTACGCCCGGTGCTGCTCGGAGGAGGTGGAGACCATCGACTGCAGCTGGTCGTACGAGTCCTTGAGCCAGCCCGGCGCCTGGGTGTCGCCGCGCCGCTCGACGTCCTTGGCGTGCGCATCCGGGTCGGCGGGCAGCGTGCGGGCCAGGATCTGGAGCCGGGTCACGAAGCCGTCGCCGTTGGCCACGTGCTTGAGCAGCGTGCCGAACCGGTCGACCAGCGCCTCCTGGTCCTCCGAGTCGCGCAGGCCCACACCGGGCCCCTCGATCTCGATCGCGGCGGTGACCGTACGGCGCTCCAGGTGCATCAGCACCGCGACCTCGTCCGGACCGAACGGCGCGCTCAGCCAGCGCAGCCGCCCCACCCCGGGCGGCGGGCCGACCTCGACCTCACGGCCGTCCAGCCTGGTCCCCGCGTCCACCACGTCCGAGCGCCACACCGCCCGGCCGCTGCGCACGGTGCGCCGGTAGCTGCGGTTGATCTCCACCCACTTGTAGAAGGTGCGGCGCCGGTACGGCACGTACACGGCGGCGATGGCGAGCAGCGGCAGGGCGACCAGACCGGCGATCCGCAGCGGCAGGATCGGCATCGCCAGGCCCCAGACCATGCCGAGGAAGGCCCCGAAGATGATCAGCACGATCTCTCCGGACTCCCGGTTGCGGCCGATCGGCGCGTTGGGCCGGGACTTGCCGATCAGATAGGTGCGGCGCTGGTGCACATACGGCTGGGCGTACTGGGAACCGTAGTGGCCGAGCGGTTCGCTGCTCACGACCCGTCACCCTCCCTTCGCTGGACTGCTGCTGGTGATCACTCTGCCTGATGGACCGGCTTCACGAGGCGGAGTTGGCGTCCCGCGGCGGCGGAGCCTGCGCCGGGGTGGCCGGGGTCGGGGCCGCGGTGCGCCCGGCGTGGGCGGCGATACCGGGGGCGACGCTGCCACCGCCGGCGCCCGAGGTCGAGGCGTTCGCCGCCTGCGGGCCGCCGCGCGAGCCGTGCGCGGTGATGCCCTGCTTGACCAGGTTGGCCGGGCCGTTGATCATCGCCGACCCGGCGCTGACCGCACTCGCCCTGGCCCGGCGCATCTGCAGCATCTCGTCGCCGAAGCCCGGCACGAAGCGGTAGACGGAGGCACTGGCGAAGATCGACAGGAAGAGGATGGACAGCCCGGAGAGCACCCGTGCGAAGTCGTCGTCGGCCCCCGCACCGGTGGCCACCGCCCCGGCCAGACCGAGGATGATCACGATGATCGGCTTGGCCAGGTCGACGGCCACCATCAGACCCGCCCAGCGCCGGACGTGCTTCCACAGCTGCTTGTCCACCAGCCCCGCGTACACGGCGGTGCCCAGCAGCGCACCGACGTACAGCATCGCGGCTCGGATCAGCAGCTCCAGCCAGAGCACGGCGGCCGCCAGGACGGCCACCAGCGAGACGATGATCAGGATCAGCGGGCCGCCGCCGAGACTGCCCTTCTCCAGGGTGTCGGCGAAGCCGCCCAGATAGGTACCGGTGTCGGACTTGGTCCCGGCCGCGATGGCCTTGGTCAGCCCGTCGGTGGCGCTCACCACGGTGTAGAGGATCAGCGGGGTGAAGGCGGAGGCGACCACCGTCAGCCACAGGAAGCCGATCGCCTCGGAGATCGCCTGCCCGAGCGGGGCCCCCCGCACCGCCCGCTTGGTGACCGCCAGCAGCCAGAGCACCAGCGTGACCACGGTCGAGCCGGCGAAGACCACCGCGTACTGCTGGAGGAAGGCCGCGTTGGTGAAGTCCACCTGCGTGGTGCCGTCGATCGCCCCGGACAGCTTGCGCACCACCCAGGCCGCCGCCTGCGCACAGCCCTTGGCGAGCGAGCCCAGCGGATCGGTGACGCTGCCGACCGGGCCGGTCGGACCGACGACCTCGGCGCCGGGCGGTGGGCAGATCTTGTCGGCGCCTGCCACCGGCAGATCGACCCTGCACGTCGGTGTGGCACTCGGTGTGGCACTCGGGCTCGGATCGGCGAAGACCCGCTGAGCGGTGACCAGCGCGGCCAGCTGGAGCGTGGCCAGCGCACCGCCGAGCGCACCGGCCCGGCTGAAGAAGGAACCTCGGTCAGCGGGCATAGCGGAAGCCTCCGAAGTCCTGGACAGCAGCGGTGATCTCCTCGGCGGTGGCGGCCTGCTGGTCGCCGGGCACGGGCGCCGGTCCGGGCTTTCGGCTGAAGTCGGTGAGCTTCCAGTCCGCACCGGTCCAACGCATCGTCACGGTGAGCGTGAACCAGTTCTCCGCGACCGGCTGGGTGGAGCCCTCGCCGGCCAGGCCGAGCAGCCCGGTACACCAGACGTCGACCTTGGTCGCCGTGTCCGCCGCGTTGGTGGTCTTCGTCCCGACCGGGACGGTACGGCTGACGAAGGTCAGGCCCTTGGGCGCCTTGCCCTGCGCGTCCAGCCCGAACTTGGCGGTGGTGTCGGTACTGAACGCCTGGTCGAGGCGGGCCTGGAGGCCGGCGGCCACGGTCGGATCGGCGATGGTGGTGATGACGGCCCGTCTGCTGTCGGCGCGGAACATCTGCTCGGAGCCGAGCGCCACCGCGTAGTTGGCGGCCGCGGACTGGGCGCCCTGGTCGGTGTGCGGGTACCCGTTGGCGATGCCGTTGCTCGTCGTGGTGACCGGATCCTGGCCGCTCGGGACGGTGGCGGCGGGCGCGGGCCGCGCCTGGTCGGCGGAGGCGGCCGACGTGCCGGGGGCGGGCGTGCCGCGGTTGGCGATGGAGATCCCGACCACCAGCAGGGTGACCACCGCCAGCACCGCCAGCAGGGTCCGCAGTGGCCGCGGCTGGCGCCCGTTCACCTGCTGGTAGACGGACTGTTCGCCGACCGGCAGCCGAGTGCGGGTGTGCGGCTGGTCGTCGGACACCGGCACTGCGGCCCTCCTGGTGCAGAGGAGCCCAGGCGGGCCCCGAGGTCGGTTCTGGTGCGCACCCGGTGGAAGATGCGCGACAGTCCCGGCGGGTGCAGTACAGCCACCCCGCCAGGACGACTAGTCGACTGTCTGATCGTCAGATGGCCATGCCGTAGACAATGGTGAACAGGGTGCCGAGGGAACCGATGATGAACACGCCGGTCAGCCCCGCGATGATCAGCCCCTTGCCCTGCTCGGCGCTGAAGGAGTCCCTCATCGCCGTGGCACCGATCCGTTGTTTGGCCGCTCCCCAGACGGCGATCGCCAGACAGGCCAGAATGGCCACGGCCATGACGACCTCCACCATCACCCGGGCCTCGGAACCGAGAGTGGCGAACGGCCCCCAGTCAGGGGCGATTCCGCCGATGATGGTGTTGATATCGGCTTTCTTGGGTGGGTCTGCCGCCAGGTCACCGATCAACTTGCTGCCGTCCACGCTGCTCAGGTTCATTCCATCTCACCGCCCGATCAGGCAAATTCAAGGCCCACAGCACCCTCACGCGAAGAGCCGGTACCTATTCTTGGCCAGATCTGATGTCGCTTTGGCTACTTCTCGCGGATTGGTCGTGCGAAGTGGGACAGCTAGGACATGATGTCCATCATACGAAGGATACCGCTCACTCTGAGTATCTGCGATGATTGCGCTGAGCAACGCCTTCCAGAACACTGGCAACTGACGACTCGTCGGGATGGTGCTGATGGTACTCGGGAAGGCGGGCGCCGTAGCCGCAGGTGCGGGCACCGTGGCACTCGGTTTCGCCGCACTGGTCACTCTCGGCACCTTCGCCGCCAGCGGCACCACGCAGAGCTCGGCGAACAATCTCCCGCTCTCCAGCGGTACCGTCCCGGCCGCTTACCAGCCGCTGATCCAGAAATGGGGCACGCTCTGCCCCGAGATCTCCCCTCCGATGCTGGCGGCCCAGCTCTATCAGGAGAGCGGTTTCGATCCGTCAGCCCGTAGTCCGGCCAAGGCGTACGGCATGGCCCAGTTCCTGGAGGGCACCTGGGCCAGCTACGGAACGGACGGCGACGGGGACGGCAAGGCCGACATCTGGAACCCGGCCGACGCGATCGCCTCCGCCGCCTCGTACGACTGCGCCCTCGCCAAGGACGTCTCCCAGGTGCCGGGTGACAAGCAGTCCAATCTGCTGGCCGCCTACAACGCCGGCCCGTACGCGGTCATCAAGTCCGCCGGCGTCCCGCCCTACTCCGAGACCCAGGGGTACGTGCGCAACATCAAGTCGCTGGCCCGCAGCTTCACCGCGCCCACCGCGAGCGTCCCGATCACCCTCTCCTCGCAGTCCTCCGGGGCGATCTACTACGCCCAGACCAAGCTGGGCACGCCCTACCTCTGGGGCGGCGAGGGCCTGCCCTCGCAGGACGGCCGCTTCGACTGCTCGGGCCTCACCCAGGCCGCGTACGCCAGTGTCGGCATCACCCTGCCCCGGGTCGCGAACGACCAGTGGTACGCCGGCGAGCACCCCTCGCGCGACCAACTGCGCCCGGGCGACCTGGTGTTCTTCGCCAACGACCTGAACGACCCGCGGTCCATCCACCACGTCGGGATCTACGTCGGCGGCGGCTACATGCTCGACGCCCCGCACACCGGCGCGGTGATCCGCTACGACACCATCGACCAGAAGGGCTACATCGGCGCCACCCGGGTCACCGCCGACGGCGCCCAGGCCCTGCCGCAGCGGAACGCCGACGGGTCCATCACCGCCCCCAACAACCCTGGTCAAGGGGCGGCAAAGGGCTGATCCCGGGCCGACATCCGGTGTGCGAGCGACGTGGACGGTCAGTCAAGTTTCCATAACAGGGCGTTTCCGTGGAACCCTGGGCCTCACGAGTGACGTTCTGTCCGTCGATCATGTTTGATCAAAACGGAACCACCGACCAGGGAGGTGCGGCGTGTCAGCGCTGCTGGCCGACACGACCGGCCCTGATCTCAGTCTGCTGCGCGCGATCAACGGCCTGGCCAAGTCGGCGCCGGTATGGCTCGACAGCCTGGTCTCCTGGATCGGCGAGTACGGCATTCTGATCGGGCTCGCCGCGCTGTGCGCGACCGGCTGGCTGCAGGCCCGCCGCCATCCGAACGCGCCGGTCGCCATCGCCGGGATGCTGTGGGTGCCGCTCTCGGTGGCCATCTGCGAGGTCGCCAACATTCCGATCTCCGCGATCGTCAACCGGCCCCGGCCCTTCGTGGACCACCCCGACCTGGACGTCCTGGTGCAGGGCAAGGAGGGCACGCTCTCCTTCGTCAGCGACCACTCGGCGATGTCCATGGGCGTCGCCGTCGCCCTGTTCCTGGTCAACAAGCGGCTCGGAATGATCGCCGGCGTCCTCGCCCTGCTCCAGGGCTTCTGCCGGATGTTCATGGGTGTGCACTATCCGACCGACGTGATCGGCGGCTACGCGCTGGCCACCGCGGTGGTGCTGCTGCTGGCGCCGATCGCGATGGCCGTCCTGGTACCGCTCTGCCACTCCCTGACCCGGACCAGGCTCGCCCCGCTGCTGGTCGCCCCGCAGAGCGGCGACCGGGGCGCCGGGCAGGGCGGCGGCGGCAGCAGCCGGCGCCGGGCCACCGAGGGCCGTCGCCGCGGCCGCGGCTCCCGCTCGGAGGAACAGGCCCGCGACTCCGACCTCGCCGCCTGACCCTCCGCACCGAGCGCACCTCCGGGGCCGACGCTCCTCAGCTCGTCTCGGCGAGGTGCTCGTCGACGTCACGGCGGGCGCGGTCACGGGAGCGACGGCCCGGAGCGAACCAGCCGCAACTGCAGGCGGCGAAGCAGAAGGAGCCGCGTTCCTCGACCGTCACCCGGTGCGGGGAGGTCGGATCCGCGGCAAGGAGCGCGGGGGCTGCGCCGGGACGACCCGGCAGCTCGCTGGACACGTGCTTCACCGTAACGCGCTCCACCCCCGGAGCGCGACGAGTTCCGTGCGCCGGTTCCCGCGTAACCCTCGGGGCGGCCGCTCGTTGCACCGTCAAGAGTTCTGCCCAACCGGGTGGGCGGCTTGCCGGGCCGAGGGCCCGAGGGGGTTGTCTCAAGAGTGAACAAGCTGACCAGAAGCCACCGACTCACCGCCGGACCTGCCCGTACCGGCGCCCTCGTGGCCGTGCTCGCCGCCGCCCTCACCGCCTGCGGAGGCGGCGGCAGCCACTCCTCGGCGAGCTCGGCCGACCAGCTCTCCGGTGATCCTCTCACCGCGGTCCGCAGCGCCCCCGACATCACCGGGCGGACGGGCTCGGCCAAGGCCACCACCGAGCTGGTCACCGAGTCCGCCGAGAAGAAGGCCGTGTTCAACGGCAGCGGCGGGTACGACTACGTGAACCGGATCGGCAAGCTGGAGATCAACGTGCCCCCGGGCGCCGCCACCACCGGCAAGATCGTCGAGGTGGTGCTGCCGGGCACCGTCTATCTGCAGAACAGCGGCGCCAAGATCCCTGAGGGCAAGTGGGTCAGACTGGACGTCCGTCAACTCCCGGACGGGAACCTGGTCAGCAGCGGGGCCACCGATCCGGCCAGCGCCGCGGGTGCCCTGCGCGGCGTGCAGAAGGCGGACCTGGTCGGCACCGAGACGGTCAACGGCCTGGAGCTCAAGCACTACAAGGGCACCCTCGACCTGGCCAAGGCGGCCGACGCCACCGGCGGCCGGGGCGGCGACGGGCTGCGGATGGCCGCGCAGACCTTCACGGTGAAGGAGGTCCCGTACGAGGTCTGGCTGGACGGGCAGGGGCGGCTGCACAAGGTGGTCGAGACCTTCTCGTTCGCCGGGGTGGCCGGCTCCAAGGAGGCGAAGGACCAGGTGAAGGTGGTCTCGACGGTCTCGCTCGGCGAGTTCGGCGCCGCGGTGGACGCGACCGAGCCGGGGGCGGCCGACATCTTCTCGATGAAGCCCTCCGCCTCGCCCAGCTAGCGTCCCGGTGGCCCGGTCCGAAATAGTTCCTGCGGCGCCAGAGATGGCCCGTCCGTGCCATGGGGTATGGCCCGTCCCCTCCCTACGCTGGTGTCGGAGGCTACCGGCCTCCTGCCGGACGGTCGGAGGGGTGATACGCATGGGGGCGTCCTCGGAAGGCCGCAAGGGAGGCCACGACCAGACCGCACTGGACGAGATCGAGCTGGCCGGTGAGTTGATGATCGCCGCGACCGCCAGCCCCGAGGAGCGGCTGGCCCCCGAGCACATCGACCAGGTCCTGCTGGACTGCGACGCCGCCCGGACCGATCGTGCCGGGCGCCGTCCTGACCGGCGTTCAGGGCCCGGGAGAGCCGCCGAGGGGCAGTAGCCGTCAGGAGCGCAGCAGCCTGGAGATCGCGGCGCCGGCCTCCGCCACCTTGGCGTCCAGCTCGGCCCCGCCGTTCTCGGCGGCGGCCGCGACGCAGTGCCGCAGGTGCTCCTCCAACAGCGCGAGCGCGAAGGACTGCAGTGCCTTGGTACTGGCCGAGACCTGGGTCAGGATGTCGATGCAGTAGGCGTCCTCGTCGACCATCCGCTGAAGGCCGCGGACCTGCCCCTCGATCCGGCGCAGCCGCTTCAGGTGCTCGGACTTCCGGGAGCTGTAGCCGTGCGCCCCGGTGCTGGTGGTCGTCGTCATCCGGCCCGCCTTACGTCTCTTCCGTGAGCCACCAGTCTCCAACACACCGCCGCCCCGGGCTGTTCCCCCGTACGAGCGTCAGCTTCCGGTCGCGCAGTGCCCGGCGGGAGCGGATCCTGCCGTGGTTCCGTCAGACTGGGAGCTCCCGTCTGCACGGCGCTGTGCAGGCCGGCCCGCTGGTCCTGAGGCCATACGGAAGCGGAACTTCCGGTTCGCGTGTCGTCACCCCGTTTGCACGGTTCGGACGGCTTGCGCCTAGCATCGTTCAGTCCCTACCCCGCACATCGGAGATTTCCGTGCGTTTTAGCCTGACCCCGAAGGAGACGAGTTTCTACGACATGTTCGCCGCCGCCGCGGAGAACCTGGTCGTCGGATCGAAGCTCCTGCTGGAACTGCTGGGTTCAGACGTGTCGGCCCGCGCGGAGATCGTCGAGCGCATGCGCGCCGCCGAGCACGCCGGCGACGACACCACCCATGCGGTGTTCCACCAGCTGAACTCCTCCTTCATCACGCCCTTCGACCGCGAGGACATCTACGCCCTCGCCTCGTCGCTGGACGACATCATGGACTTCATGGAGGAGGCCGTCGACCTGGTCGTCCTCTACGACATCCAGACGCTGCCGAAGGGCATCGAGCAGCAGATCGAGGTGCTGGCCCGGGCCGCCGAGCTGACCGCCGAGGCGATGCCGAACCTGCGCAGCATGTCGAACCTGACCGAGTACTGGATCGAGGTCAACCGGCTGGAGAACCAGGCGGACCAGATCCACCGCAAGCTGCTCGCCCACCTCTTCAGCGGCCAGTACGAGGCCATCGAGGTGCTCAAGCTGAAGCAGATCGTGGACGTCCTCGAAGAGGCCGCCGACGCGTTCGAGCACGTGGCGAACACCGTGGAGACCATCGCGGTCAAGGAGTCCTGACCGGCGTGGACATGGCAGCACTCATCGCCGTCATCGGCGTGGCGTTCTTCTTCACGTACACCAACGGCTTCCACGACTCCGCGAACGCCATCGCCACCTCGGTGTCCACCCGGGCGCTCACCCCCCGGGCGGCGCTGGCGATGGCCGCCGTGATGAACCTGGCCGGTGCCTTCCTGGGCAGCGGCGTGGCGCACACCGTCTCCAGCGGCATCATCGAGACCCCGGTGGGCAGCCAGGGGATGGCCATCCTGTTCGCCGGCCTGGTCGGTGCGATCGCCTGGAACCTGGTCACCTGGTACTTCGGTCTGCCGTCCTCCTCCTCGCACGCGCTCTTCGGTGGGCTGGTCGGCGCCGCGCTGGCCGGTGGCACCGGGGTCATCTGGTCCGGCGTGATCGACAAGATCATCGTGCCGATGGTGGTCTCGCCGATCGTCGGTCTGATCGGCGGCTTCCTGGTGATGCTGGCGATCCTGTGGATCTTCAAGCGGGCCAATCCGCACCGGGCCAAGCGCAACTTCCGGGTCGCGCAGACCGCCTCGGCCGCCGCCATGGCCCTGGCCCACGGTCTGCAGGACGCCCAGAAGACCATGGGCATCGTGGTCATGGCGCTCACCATCTCGGGGCACCAGCACACCGGTGACATCCCGATCTGGGTGAAGATCTCCTGCGCCACCATGCTCTCGCTGGGCACCTACGCGGGTGGCTGGCGGATCATGCGGACGCTCGGCCGCAAGATCATCGAGCTGGACCCGCCGCAGGGCTTCGCCGCCGAGGCCACCGCCTCGACGATCATGTACATCACGTCGTTCGTCTTCAAGGCGCCGATCTCCACCACGCACGTGATCACCGCCGCGATCATGGGCGCGGGCGCCACCAAGCGGATCCGCGCGGTGCGCTGGGGCGTGGCCAAGAACATCGTGCTCGGCTGGTTCATCACGATGCCGGCGGCCGGCCTGGTCGCCGCGCTGATGTACTGGCTCGTCCACCTGCTCTTCCTGTGATCGAGCACCGGCCGTAGCCGGACGCCGTCGGACGCGGCCGGACATGGCAGGGCCCGCCCCCACATCTCGGGGGCGGGCCCTTTTCATGCTCCGCGGCGGCACCGCCATGCAGCGCCACAGAGCAGCTCACGCGGCTGACCCCGGCTTTAGCCGAAGCGGCCCGAGATGTAGTCCTCGGTAGCCTGCACCGACGGGTTGGAGAAGATCCGAGGAGTGTCGTCCAGCTCGACGAGCTTGCCCGGCTGGCCGACGCCGGCCAGGTTGAAGAAGGCGGTACGGTCCGAGACGCGGGCCGCCTGCTGCATGTTGTGGGTGACGATCACGATCGTGTACTGCGACTTCAGCTCGCCGATCAGGTCCTCGACGGCGAGGGTGGAGATCGGGTCGAGCGCCGAGCAGGGCTCGTCCATCAGCAGGACCTGCGGCTCGACCGCGATGGCGCGGGCGATGCACAGACGCTGCTGCTGGCCGCCGGAGAGGCCGGCCCCGGGCTTGTTCAGCCGGTCCTTGACCTCGTTCCACAGGTTGGCGCCCTGGAGGGACTTCTCGACGACGCCGTCCAGCACGGACTTCTTCTTGACCCCGGCGAGCTTCAGCCCGGCCGCCACGTTGTCGTAGATCGACATGGTCGGGAAGGGGTTCGGCCGCTGGAACACCATGCCGACCGAGCGGCGGACGGCGACCGGGTCGACGTTGGCGCCGTACAGGTTCTCGTCGTCCAGCATCACCTTGCCCTCGACGCGGGCGCCCGGGATCACCTCGTGCATCCGGTTGAGGGTGCGGAGGAAGGTGGACTTGCCGCAGCCGGAGGGGCCGATGAAGGCCGTCACCGAGCGGGGCTCGATGGTCATCGAGATGTCCTCGATGGCCCGGGTGGTGCCGTAGTAGGCGGACAGTCCGCTGACGTCGATGCGCTTGGCCATGATCTTTCGTCTTCTCTCGCCCGCGGCAGAGCCGCTGATGGATTCGTCTCGTACGTCAGTCGGTGTCAGTGACCGGCCTTGGGCGACCGCCAGCGGGCGATGCCCCGGGCGATGAGGTTGAGCCCCATCACGAAGGCGATCAGCACCAGGGCGGCACCCCAGGCACGGGCGTAACCGAAGTCGTTGTTGACCAAGGCGTACTGCTGCCAGATGTAGAGCGGCAGCGACTGCTGCGGGCCGTTGAACGGGTCGTTGTTGATGAAGTCGGCACCGAACACCAGCATCATCACCGGCGCGGTCTCACCCGTGATCCGGGCGACGGCGAGCATCACACCGGTGGTGATACCGCCGATCGCGGTCGGGATGACGATCCGCAGGATGGTCTTCCACTTGGGCACGCCCAGGGCGTACGAGGCCTCGCGCAGCTCGTTCGGGACGAGCTTGAGCATCTCCTCGGTGGAGCGGACCACGACCGGCATCATCAGGATCGCCAGCGCGAGGCTGCCGGAGAAGCCGGAGTACGCGAAGCCGAGCAGGATGTTCCAGAGCGAGAGGATGAACAGGCCGGCGACGATCGACGGGACACCCGTCATCACGTCGACGAAGAAGGTGACGACCTTCGCCAGTCGGCCCTTGCCGTACTCGACCAGGTAGACGGCGGTCATCAGGCCGATCGGGGCGGCCATCGCGGTGGCCAGGCCGACCTGCTCCACGGTGCCGATCAGCGCGTGGTAGATACCACCACCGGGGCCCGCGGAGATCACGTTCTTCATGGAGTGGCTGAGGAAGTTGCCGTTCACCACGCCGATGCCCTGCTGGATCGTGTAGACCGTCAGGGAGACGAGCGGGACGACGGCCAGGATGAAGGCGACCCAGACCACCGAGGTGGCGAAGCGGTCCTTGGCCTGGCGGCGACCCTCGACCTTGGCCGCGAGGCCGTAGCTGAGGGCCAGGAACAGCACGGCGGAGATCAGACCCCACTGCAGGTGGCTCTTCAGCCCTGCCCCGGCGCCGATCCCGCAGCCGAGGGCGACCGCGAGGACGGCGATGCCGGGCGCAGCCCACTTGGGGAGCCGGGCGTTGGTCAGATCACGGCGCAGCAGCGGCGCGGCCGCGGCGGAGGTGGTCGTCACAGTGCTCATGCGCTGTACTCCTTGCGGCGCGCGATGATCAGGCGGGCGGCGCCGTTCACCAGGAGGGTGATCACGAACAGGACCAGGCCGGAGGCCATCAGCGCGTCCCGGCCGAAGGGCAGGGCCTCGCCGAACTTCAGGGCGATGTTCTGGGCGAAGGTGCCGCCGCCCGGGTCCAGGATGTGCAGCGACAGGACGTTGTTGGCGGAGAGCACGGTGGCGACGGCGATGGTCTCGCCGAGCGCGCGGCCGAGGCCGAGCATCGAGGCGGAGATGATGCCGGGGCGGCCGAAGGGCAGTACGGCGGTGCGGATCATCTCCCAGCGGGTCGCGCCGAGGGCGAGCGCCGCCTCCTCGTGCATCCGCGGGACCTGGCGGAAGACCTCGCGGGTCACCGCGGTGATGATCGGCAGCACCATGATCGCCAGCAGGATGCCGACGGTGAACAGGTTGCGCGGGGTCGCGCCGGGCATGGTCGTCTTGAAGACGTACGTCCAGCCGAGGTACTGGTCCATCCACGCCGTCAGGCCGTTGATGTGCGGCACCAGGTAGAGCGCGCCCCACAGGCCGTAGACGATGCTGGGGACGGCTGCCAGCAGGTCCACCAGGTAGGCGAACGGCTGCGCGATCCGACGCGGTGCGTAGTGCGAGATGAAGAGCGCGACGCCGATCGCGACCGGCACGGCGATCGCCATCGCGACCAGCGCGCTGATGACGGTGCCGAACGCCAGCACCGCGATGCCGAAGACCGGCTTGGGCGCGTCCGGGGTCCACTCGAAGGTGGTGAGGAAGTTGCCCTCGTCCTTCGAGAGGGCCAGCCCGGAGCGGTAGGCGAGGAAGCCTGCGATGGCGGCCATGATGACCAGCAGCAGGATGCCCGAACCCCGGGAGAGGTTGAAGAAGATTTTGTCGCCGACGCGGCTGTCGCGTCGGGGCCGACGGTCCCTGCCCGCTGAGGTGGCAGGGGGGGATGAAGTCATGATCGTCTACTCCGGTCTGGCGGCGCTGCCCCGCAGGAGGGCGGCACCATGGCGGCGGTGCCCCGGACTATTGGTGGTCGTGTGCCCGGCCGGGCAGCCCCGCCCCCCTTCGAGGGCTGCCCGGCCGGTTGTGCCGATGGATCAGGCGAGGGTCGGGACGACCTGCTGCACCTTGGAGACCAGCTCCTTCGGCAGCGGGACGTAGCCCTTGCTGCCGATGGCCTGCTGGCCGGCGTCGCTGATGGTGTAGGTCAGGAAGGACTTCACGGCGTCCAGGGTGTCGGCCTTGTTGCCCTTGTCGCAGACGATCTCGTAGGTGACCAGGACCAGCGGGTAGGAGCCCTCGTCCTTGGTCGCGTAGTCGAGCTCGAGCGCCAGGTCGCTGCCGGTGCCCGCGACCTTCGCCTTGGCGAAGGTGTTGGCGGCGTTCTCAGCGGTCGCCGCGACCGGCTTGGAGGCGCCGGTGTTGATCGAGGCGCTCTTCAGGCTGTTGGTCTGGGCGTAGGACAGCTCGACGTAGCTGATCGAGTTCTTGACCTGCTTGACCTGCGCGGCGAGACCGGCGCTGCCGTTCGCCGACTGGCCGCCCTTGCCCGCCCAGGTCTTGCCGGACGGGTAGCTCCAGGCGCCGCCGCCGGCCTTCGACAGGTACTTGGTCAGGTTGTCCGTGGTGCCGGAGTCGTCCGAGCGGTGGAAGGCCTGGATGTCGGCGTCGGGCAGGTTGACACCCGGGTTGAGCTTGGCGATCTCCGGCGCGTTCCACTTGGTGATCTGCGAGTCGAAGATCTTCGCCAGGGTCGGGCCGTCCAGGACCAGGTTGTCCACACCGTCCACGTTGTAGACGATCGAGATCAGACCGCCGACCATCGGGAGGTCGATGCCCTGGCCGGTCTTGCAGACGGCCTTGGAGGCGTCCACCTCGGCGGGCTTCAGCGGCGAGTCGGAACCGGCGAAGCTGACCTTGCCCTGGTTGAACTGCTGGACACCGGCGCCCGAGCCGCCGCCACCGTAGGTGATCGTCGTGCCGGAGCAAGCGGAGCCGTAGGCGGCCTTCCAGACGTCGATCGCGTTGCTCTGCGCGGTGGAGCCGGCAGCGAGCAGCTGGCCCTTGCCGGCGCAGGCGATCTGCGCGGCCGAGGCACCGGCGCTGCCGGACGCCTTGGGGTCGCTGGTGCTGCTGTTGTTGTTGTCCGAGCCGCAGGCCGCGAGCGACAGCGAGCCAACGAGCGCCATGGCACCGATCGCAAGGGCCTTGGTGCGGCCGTTCCGCTGGAGCTTCACAGGGTGTCCCTTTCTGTGGCACTACCCGCGCCCGTCAGGCCGAGCATCGCTCGTGAGCACAGGTTTTGCTGAGGTCCGGGGCCCGATCGGCCCTCCGGTAATCCAGAAGTTAGGCCGACCAGGTGACGCGTCAGGCGGTCGCAAATGAACGGGGAGTGAACCTCGGACGGATGACAGGAAACAGCGTCCGGTAGTAACGGTTGCGTCACGGGCAGAACGCGGCGAGATCACTCGAAAGGAGTACGCCCACGATCGGCCAGCAGGGCCAGCAGGGCATCCACCAGCAACCGGTCCCGCCGATGCGTCAACCGGTCCTGCGCCTTCCTCGGCGGCAGCCACTCCAGCCGGTCCACCTCCCGGTTCGGGGCGAACCGGCCGCCCGTCGGCACCGCCGCCCAGTACCGGACCTCCTTCGGACGCCCCTGCGCCAGGTAGTGCTGCGCGGGCAGCTCCGCACCCAGCACACAGCTCAGCCCGGTCTCCTCCCACACCTCGCGCAGCGCCGCCTCCTGCCAGCCCTCACCCGGGTCCAGCTTCCCCTTCGGCAGGCTCCAGTCCCCGTACTTCGGCCGGTGGATCAGCGCGATCCTGGGCTTCTTCCGCCCCTGCCCGCTCTTCTTCTCCGGCCCGGGCACCCAGAGCACCGCGCCCGCCGCCAGAATCGTCGGCCCGTACCCGGAGCGCCGACGCCTACTGCGGTCCTCACTCGACCCGACGCTGCGCGGTGCGCTCAGGCGGTTGCCCATTCATGCCATCCGTTGTGCTGGAGTAGCGCCCCCGGTCTCCGACCGGAGGGACCCCCACCCAGCCGCCAGGCCGGTGGCGAGATTCGGCCACTGGTGGCCGAAGGCGTACCTGGCCGCCTCCACCTCCAGTCGCTGATCAGCATGCACCACGCCGAGGACGTAGGCGGTCGCCGGGGTGATCCGGGGCGTGCGCGCTGCCGTGGCCACCGTGACCGCCGCGTCCGCGGCCTCCTGATGGCGGTGCAGCGTACGGTCCAGCAGGTCGAGATCGGGCTCCGGGGCACCGCAGACCTCCAGTGCGTACCTGGCGCGCTTGACCAGGATCCGCACCCGGTGCCAGGGCGCGTCGTCCGCCGCCACCGCGGAGTCGGCGTCCACCTCACTCCCCCGGGCCCGGGACGGCTCCGGCTCCCGCGTCGGCGGCACGGCCCCGAGCCGGTGCAGGCCCTCCCCGCCGTACGGCGTCGCCGCCCGGCTCAGCGGCAGCCGCCGGGCCTCCGCCGCGAGCGCTTCGAAGGCCTCCGCCGCCTGCGCCAGCAGCACATCGCCCGGCTGGCCGCCCACGCCGTCGAGCAGCGGGACGTCACTGGCCAGCAGGGTCATCCGGTCCGCCAGCGCGTGCAGCCGGGCCGACCGCAGCTCCTGCAGCAGCGTGGTGTGCGCCCTGGTCCTGGCCAGGGTGAGCTGGCGCTCCAGCAGCGCACGCGCCTTGGGCGCGCCCGTGTGCCCCGCCAGCATGCCGGGACCACCCGGGTCGGTCTCACTGAGCGAGTCCAGCGCGGCCAGCAGCCGGGCCGAACGCCGCAGGAAGGCGGGCTCCTGGGCCAGCAGGTTGAGCAGCCAGCGCAGTTCGGTCCTGCTCTCCGCCGCCCAGTCGCGGTCGAAGGCCGCCGCGAAGGTGTGCAGCGCACCACCGACCCGCCGGACCGCCCGCAGCAGCGCCTCGGTACCCGCCGCGGCAGCCGCACTCGCCCCACCCGCCGGAAGCGCGCCCGGTCTCGACCCGGCCTCGCCCACCGCCTGCGGCAGCGCGCGCAGGAACGCGCCCGCCTGGGCGGTCAGATAGCCGGAGAGGAGCTCCCCGGTGGAGGCGTTCGCGGCCTTCGGCCCGGTCCGGGCCGTCATCGGCACATCGGTCATGACTGGGTTCCCCGTCCCCCCGGGGGCCGTTCCCCGGGGCTGGTGGCCGACTGCGGTGGTCACTGCCACGGCCGCCTGCCGAATGCCGCCGACCGGCTGCGGTGCCGACCGGCGACGCGTGCTGAGCTGGTAGGTGGTGCTGTCAGTAGTGGGGTCGTGCTGCGGTGGCTGGTAGTCGTGTTGCGGTGGCTGGTAGGGCTGGTAGTGCGGGTGCCGGGGTCACCGTCAGCGGGTGGCCGGCGACTTCCGGCGGCGCTGGCGCGAGTCGACGAGCAGATCCTGGACGTGCCGCAACCGCCGGCCCTCACCGTCCTGGGAGTGCCTGGTCCAGCCTCCGTCCGGCCCGAGGTGCCAGGACGTGGTCTCGTCCGACATCCCCAGGTCGATCAGGCCGGACAGCTCCACCCGGTGCGCCGGATCGGTCACCCGGACCAGCGCCTCGATCCGGCGGTCCAGATTGCGGTGCATCATGTCCGCGCTGCCGATCCACACCTCGGGCTCGCCCCCGTTGCCGAAGACGAAGATCCGCGAGTGTTCGAGGAAGCGCCCGAGAATGCTGCGCACCCTGATGTTCTCGCTCAGCCCCGCCACGCCCGGCCGGACGGCGCAGATCCCGCGCACCCACACGTCCACCGGCACCCCCGCCTGGGATGCCCGGTAGAGCGCGTCGATCACGGCCTCGTCCACGATCGAGTTGACCTTGATCTTCACGTACGCCGGCCGCCCGGCCCGGTGGTGCGCGATCTCCCCGTGGATCCGGGACAGCAGCCCGTCCCGCAGGCCGCGCGGCGCGGTCAGCAGCCGCCGGTACGACTCTCGCCGCGAGTAGCCCGAGAGGCGGTTGAACAGGTCCGAGAGGTCCGCGCCCACCTGCGGGTCCGCCGTCAGCAGCCCGATGTCCTCGTACAGCCGGGCGGTCTTCGGGTGGTAGTTGCCCGTCCCCACATGCGCGTAGCGGCGCAGGATGTCGCCCTCCTGGCGGACCACCAGCGACAGCTTGCAGTGCGTCTTCAGCCCGACCAGGCCGTACACCACATGGCAGCCGGCCTCCTCCAGCTTCCGGGCCCACTTGATGTTCGCCTGCTCGTCGAACCGCGCCTTGATCTCGACCAGGACCAGCACCTGCTTGCCCGACTCCGCCGCGTCGATCAGCGCGTCCACGATCGGCGAGTCACCCGAGGTCCGGTACAGCGTCTGCTTGATCGCCAGCACGTCCGGGTCGGCCGCCGCCTGCTCCAGAAACGCCTGCACCGAGGTGGAGAAGCTGTCGTACGGGTGGTGCAGCAGGACGTCGCGCTCACGCATCGCGGCGAAGATGTCGGGCTGCGAGGCGGACTCCACATCCGTCAGCCCGCGCGCCGTTCCCGCCACGAACTTCGGGTACTTCAGCTCGGGCCGGTCCAGGTCGGCGATCCCGAACAGGCCGGTCAGGTCGAGCGGGCCGGGCAGCGGGAAGACCTCCGCCTCGGTGATGTTCAGCTCGCGGACCAGCAGGTCCAGGATGTACGGGTCGATCGACTCCTCGACCTCGAGCCGCACCGGCGGACCGAACCGCCGCCGCATCAGCTCCTTCTCCAGCGCCTTGAGGATGTTCTCGGTGTCGTCCTCCTCCACCTCCAGGTCCTCGTTGCGAGTGACCCGGAAGGCGTGGTGCGCCAGCACCTCCATCCCCGGGAACAGCTCCTCCAGGTGCGCCCCCATCACGTCCTCCAGCGGCACGTACCGCTGCGTCGACGCCTCCAGGAAGCGGGAGAGGGACTGCGGCACCTTGACCCGCGCGAAGTGCTTGTGCCCCGACACCGGATTGCGGACCACCACGGCCAGGTTGAGGCTCAGGCCCGATATGTAGGGGAACGGGTGCGCCGGGTCCACGGCCAGCGGCGTCAGAACCGGAAAGATCTTCTGCCGGAAGAGCGTGTGCAGCCGCCCCTGTTCCTTCTCCGTCAGCTCCGCCCAGCGGACCAGCTCGATGCCCTCCACCGCCAGATCCGGCAGCACCTCCAGCTGGAAGGTCGCCGCATGACGCGCCATCAGCTCACGCGACCTGGTCCAGATCTGGTCCAGCACCTCGCGCGGCTGGAGGCCGGAGGCCGAACGCTGCGCGACCCCCGTGGCGATCCGCCGCTTGAGCCCGGCGACCCGGACCATGAAGAACTCGTCCAGGTTGCTGGCGAAGATGGCCAGGAACTTGGCCCGCTCCAGCAGCGGTATCTGCGGGTCCTCGGCCAGCTCCAGCACCCGCTCGTTGAACGCCAGCCAACTGCGCTCCCGGTCCAGGAACCTGCCCTGCGGGAGCTCCTCGAAGTCCGACGTGGCGGACGAGGCGTACTCGTCCGGGTCGTCCAGCGCCAGCCCGAGCACCGAGGACACTCCCGGCACCGGCAGTGTCGGGACGTCGGTGCCGGTCAGCGGCTTGGCCGGTGACACGGACGCGGAGGACGGTGCGGTCGACGTCGTGGCGGGCGTGGACGCGGGCGCGGCGGTCTCGGCCGTGGGGGCCGAAGCGGGTGCGGCGGTCGTCACGGGTACGGGGGCCTTCGGGGTTTTCGGAGCCTTCGGGCTCTTCGCAGCCGCTCTGGCGGAGGTCGCCGGTGCCACGGCGGCGCCCTTGGGCGAGGAGGCGGACGGTGAGGCAGGTGCGGGGCGGGGGACGCTCATGGATTCCAGCTCCTCCAGCAGGACGGTGTCCGGGCGCAACCCGGCGCTTGGACGGCCGGAGCCCGTCGTCACGTGCGTGCCGTCCTCGTCCTGCGACCCCAGCTCCCATCCGCCGGGCGCGGCCGGGAGACGGCCGACCCACGGATGCTGGCCGGCCACGCGGGGGCGAGGCACTACGGACGTCATCCTGTGATCTTCGCGGCGGCAATTTAATCCACGGTAAACACCGCATGGCCAGGAGGAAAGCTGACGCAGTCACCCCTGTGGGATGCGGCTGGGCCGACAGACCGCAGGACCGCCCGGGAGACCCCGGGCGTCCCACACGGTCCTGTCGGCCCCAGGGCCCCCTCCCGGACTCGGTCACGACTCCCGGCGGGCCTGGACGCGGTACATCAGGTCCACCTCGTGGATGGTGAACCCCAATCGTTCATATACCCGGACGGCAGCCGAGTTGTCAGCGTCCACATAAAGCATCACGGTCTGCTGCTTGCGGTCCTCCGCAAGGTGGCGAAGCCCGATCGCGGTCAGCGCCCGGCCCAGCCCGTTGCCCTGCTCGGCCGGATCGACCCCGACCACGTAGACCTCGCCGAGCCCCTCCGGGTGCACCTTCGTCCAGTGGAAGCCGACCAGCCGCTCGCCACGGAAGGCCAGGAAGAACCCGCTCGGGTCGAACCACGGCTCGCCCAGCCGGTCCGCCAGGTCCTGTTGAGTCCAGGACCCCTGCTCCGGGTGGTGCGCGAAGGCCAGCGCGTTCAGCCGCAGCCAGGCCGCGTCGTCCTGCCCCGGACGGAAGGTGCGCACCTCGACCCCGTCGGGCAGCGCCGCGGCCTCCGGCAGGTCGGCGGTACGCCGCATCTGCCGCAGCTCGCGCACGAGCTCGGCGCCGTAGGCGGCGGCGAGGTGGCGGGCCGCCGGGTGGCCGCCGTGGGCCCAGAACTCCACGGGCGCCTCCGGCGCCGCTGCCGACGCCTCGGCCAGCACCACGTCCACCAGGTGCCGGCCCAGGCCCAGCCCGCGGGAACCCGGTGTCACGGTCAGCTCCGCCGTCCCCGCCCTGCCGTCGCCCGGCAGCTCCAGCTGCGCGTAGCCGACCGCCGTGCCCTGCTGGGCGAGGTCGGCTTCGGATGGCTGGGCGTCGGACGGCTGGCTGGTGCTCCGCTGGTCGGTGGTCCGCTGGAGCAGGTGCAGCACGCCCGGTCGGGCCTCGGCCGACTTCAGCCGGAGCCTGCCCTGCTCGGACACCGCCTGCCGCTCGTCCGCGACCGCCGCTGCGGCGATGACGTCGGCAGCTGCCCCGGCCTCCTCTGCCGAGAGCACGGGGGCGGCGAGGATGCTGCCGGCGGCCTCCGACAGCGTGCGGGAGTGGCTACTGCGTGACGACTCGGGCGAGGGCGTGGCGGATGAAGTCATGATCCGACCCTACGTCGCGTCAACTGCCCCACGTAGGGCATTGCCCGCAGTCGGTGAGGGCTCTGTCAGCTGGGCCGCCCGGCAGTCGCGCGACCGGACCCGGGACCCGGGATGCGGGGTGCGGAAATGGTCCGGAAATGCGGAAAGCCCCCTCCCGGTCTCCCGGGAAGGGGCTTTCTCGAATGATTGTTCGGCGGCGTCCTACTCTCCCACAGGGTC
>NZ_JYJF01000629.1 GCF_000955975.1 Saccharothrix sp. ST-888 | reverse complement strand
CCTCGACCACGTCGACCTGGTCCGCCGACAGCCGGGCGTCGGCCAGCGCCTGGCGGATCACCCGCTGCTGGGACGGACCGTTGGGGGCGGTGAGGCCGTGGGACGCACCGTCCTGGTTCACCGCCGAGCCACGGACCACGGCCAGCACGGGGTGGCCGGTGCGCCGGGCGTCCGAGAGCCGCTCGACCAGCAGCATCGCCACGCCCTCGGACCAGCCGGTGCCGTCCGCCGCACCTGCGAAGGACTGGCAGCGGCCGTCGGCCGCGAGCCCGCGCTGGCGGCTGAACTCGACGAAGACGTCCGGGGTCGCCATCACGGTCACGCCGCCGACCAGGGCCTGCGTGCA
>NZ_JYJF01000628.1 GCF_000955975.1 Saccharothrix sp. ST-888 | reverse complement strand
TGTACGTGCTGGACGACCGGCTTCAGCCGGTCCCGCCGGGTGTGGCGGGCGAGTTGTACGTGGCGGGTGCCGGTCTGGTCCGGGGGTATCTGAACCGGCCGGGGGTGACGGCCGGGCGGGTTGGGGCGTTCCCGTTTGGGTCGAGCGGGGGGAGTCGGTATAGCACCGGTGTCCTGGGTCGGTGGGGGGCGAAGGGCCAGGGTGCGTCCCACCTGGGCGTCCCGCCACTCCCGCATCTGTTCGACCCGGATCGGGCTCGCGTCGTAACTGCTGTTCCAGCCGACGAAGTTCTGGCCGAAGACGGTCTCCTCGGGGGTGATCGGCAGGGCATCGTAGATGTCCCGCC
>NZ_JYJF01000627.1 GCF_000955975.1 Saccharothrix sp. ST-888 | reverse complement strand
AACGATGACGGGGACGCATCGTCTGGGGCATGAGAACCTGGGCGGGCATCCAGGCGGTGGGCTTGGCGTGCTACAGCTGCGACAGCGGGTGCAGCTCACTCAGGTCACCCGACGAGGTCCGGCCGACCAGGTACACGCTGGCCAGGTTGTTGGAGAGGATGCTGATACACCGGTACGCGAACGCTGAGTTAGACCAGCTCTTCGCGCCGTTACCGAAGAGGGAGTCCGCCGACCAGGCATTCCAGCCGCACATCCCGGACGGGAAGGTGGTGACCACCGTGCCGCCAGCGCCGAGCGCGTCCCGGCGCTCCAGCCCGGCCGGGGCCTGGCCGCGCAGGGCAGCAAC
>NZ_JYJF01000626.1 GCF_000955975.1 Saccharothrix sp. ST-888 | reverse complement strand
AGCGGGTGGTGCGACAGCGACCGGGCCGGGTTCAGCACCTCCACCAGGTGCTCGAACGGCACGTCCTGGTGCGCGAACGCCGACAGCGCCGTCTCCCGCACCCGCTCCACCAACTCGACGAAGCTCGGATCACCACTCGTGTCCGTCCGCAACACCAACGTGTTCACGAAGAACCCGACCAGATCGTCCAACGCCTCGTCCGTACGCCCCGCGATCGGACTCCCGATCGGAACATCCGTCCCCGCACCCAACCGCGTGTACAACGCCGCCAACCCCGCCTGCAGCACCATGAACAGACTCGCACCCGAACGCCTCGCCAACTCCACCAGCGCGGCATGCAGTTCGG
>NZ_JYJF01000625.1 GCF_000955975.1 Saccharothrix sp. ST-888 | reverse complement strand
GCTCTGCCTCGGCGTCGCCACCGGGACCTTCTTCCTGGCCTGGACCCTCTACATGCCGCTCGGCCTGGGCTGGAGCCCGCTGCGGGCCGGCCTGACCGGCGTGCCGTGCTCGATCGCGTTCTCGGTCGCCGCCGTGCTGTCGGTGCAGAAGCTCGTCCTCCGGTTCGGGCGGAAGGTCCTACAGACCGGCGCCCCGGTCCTCCCCTTCGGCTTCGCCCGCGGCCTCTCGTACGCCGGCCAGGTCGTCCCCTGCCCGTAGCCGAACCGCCCCCGGCCTGCCGGATCCCCATATCTCCAGGTCCCCCGAGCGGTGCAGCCTCCTGCGGCGACCCGACGGGCCGCCCCCC
>NZ_JYJF01000624.1 GCF_000955975.1 Saccharothrix sp. ST-888 | reverse complement strand
ACGCCCTGGACGATCGCATAGTTGTTAAACATCCCGCCCGAGGAGGGGCAGAAGCCCATCGAGATTACACACCTCGGAGTGGCCATCTGGTCGTACACCTGGCGCAGCACCGGGGCCATCTTCTGGCTCACCCGCCCGGCCACGATCATCAGCTCGGCCTGCCGGGGCGAACCCCGGAACACCTCCATGACGAACCGGTCCAGGTCGTAGCGGCCGCCTCCGGGTGTCATCATCTCGATCGCGCAGCAGGCCAGTCCCAGGTTGGCCGCGAAGAGCGAGGCTTGCCGCACCCACCCCGCCGCGGTATCCACACTGGTGAGCAGGAAGCCGCCCGGCAGCGTCTCCTC
>NZ_JYJF01000623.1 GCF_000955975.1 Saccharothrix sp. ST-888 | reverse complement strand
GTGGAGGTCGGGAGGGCCGAGGGCATGGCGAGTGGGGAGACCTTGGCGGCGTAGTTGAGGTGCGGGAGGGGGCCGGCCGGCAGGTCGGAGCCGAGGAAGCGCTCGATGAAGACCGGGGCCTGGCGGGTGAGTGTGACGGTGGCGACCGGCAGGAGGGCGAGCGGCATCAGCACCAGCCCGGCCCCGCCCCGGCGCGATTCCGGCCGGCGCCCTTGCGGCAGGCGGCGGCAGAACGGGGCGATCAGCACCCCGGCCATCAGCAGGCTGCCGATGGCGACCCCGACGGCGGCCGGGCGGATGCCGAGCATCGCGTGGCAGGTGGACAGGACCGTGAGGATGCCCAGGTT
>NZ_JYJF01000622.1 GCF_000955975.1 Saccharothrix sp. ST-888 | reverse complement strand
TCCGCGGCCCGCTGGGGGGCGCGGCGAGCCTGCTCGCCGGCCCGCCAGTCGTAGAACGAGGAACGGGCAATGCCCAGGACGCGGCAGCTCCGCTTGACGCCGCAGGCGCCGTGGTGGTCTTCAACGAAACGGAAGCGGATCACCGTGTCGTCTCGGCCGCGAAATAGGCGGCGGCCTTGCGCAGGACCTCGCTGGTCTTGTGCTGCTCGACGGGCTGTCGCGGCAGCCGGGTGCGTTCCTCGCGCTCGGCGCTGGTCAGCTCGCCTGCCCGATCCTCGCCACGGTCCGTGCGGTCCTGCTTGACCCAACCCCGCAGCCCCTCCGGGCTGACCCCCAGCTCCCGAGCGA
>NZ_JYJF01000621.1 GCF_000955975.1 Saccharothrix sp. ST-888 | reverse complement strand
CGCTTGGGCGGCAGGTCCTCGATCACCCGGACCGTGCCGTCGATCCACTCGCGCATGTCGGACTCGGCGATGCATCCGCCCGTGTCGCCGTTCTCCCCGCCGGTCCGGTTCAGGTCGCCGGCGTGCGCCGCCTCCCGCGCTCCCGCTTCTCCGTCCTCGACGCCCTCCCTCCACTGCCCGGCTCGCGCGGGGGCCACGTGGCCCGGCCAACCGCGACACCCGGCTGGTCAACATGTACGGGATCACCGGGACGACCGTGCACGTGACGTACCGCGTGGTGACCGAGGACGACCTCGACAGCGCGGTCAGCCCGGTCGGGCGGCGGATCCCCGACCTGCGCACCTACGT
>NZ_JYJF01000620.1 GCF_000955975.1 Saccharothrix sp. ST-888 | reverse complement strand
CCGGGATGAACCCGCTGGACTGAAAGACCCCGGGCGGCGCACGCAGGGCGAGGGTACTGGGCGGGCCGCCCTGCATCCTGGGGTGGGACGTGTCCGGGGTGGTGGAGGACACCGGCTTCGGCGTGACCACCCTCAAGGCGGGTGACGAGGTCTACGGGCTGCCCTGGTTCCCCCGCGCGGCAGGCGCCTACGCCGTGTACGTGGTCAGCGACCTGGTCGGCGACCATCACGAGACCACCAGCACCCGCGCACTGCAGGTGCTGCGCCCCGGCGGCCTGATCGTCGCGATCCCCGCCGGGGTCTCCGAGCAGCTGCGCGACGCCGCCGAGGCACGCGGAGTGCGGGCCG
>NZ_JYJF01000063.1 GCF_000955975.1 Saccharothrix sp. ST-888 | reverse complement strand
GGGGGGACCCTGTGGGAGAGTAGGACGCCGCCGAACAATCATTCGAGAAAGCCCCTTCCCGGGAGACCGGGAGGGGGCTTTCCGCATTTCCGGACCATTCCAGGGAGTGACCAGCGGCGAACCGCTGCCGTCCAGCCGGCCACCCCACCGGGCCCGGCTCCAGGCCCCAGAGCCCGGACTGGCTCCCAGTCGCGCTGGCACGCCGGACCGGGACCGCGTCGCGGCAGAGACCGCCGAGACCATCATCGAGGCTGCTGCCCCAGCCGACCCGGCAGCGGCCGCACTACTCCGTACCAGAACCTCCCACAGGGCCCGCTACCGTCAAAAACCTGCTAAATCTACCGATTCACTGGTCTGATCAGCGGAAATCCGACCCAAAAGCCGTAGTCTCGAAACCGGCGAACAGGTGTCCGGGGGCGCGGCTCCGGGGCGGCACGAAAAATGGGACGTATGGCACGCGGCAGGCTGCGGATCTACCTCGGGGCGGCACCCGGGGTCGGGAAGACGTATGCCATGCTCGCGGAGGCCCACCGGCGCCACGACCGGGGCACCGAGGTGGTGGTCGGGTTCGTCGAGCACCACAACCGGCGACTGACCGCCGAGCTGATCGACGGGCTGGAGTCCGTGCCACGCCGGGAGCTGATCCACCGGGGCGCCGTCTTCACCGAGATGGACGTGGACGCGATCCTGGCGCGCAGGCCGGCCGTCGCGCTGGTGGACGAGCTGGCGCACACCAACATCCCCGGCTGCCGCAACGCCAAGCGCTGGCAGGACGTCGAGGAGCTTCTCGCAGCCGGTATCGACGTGGTGTCGACGGTCAACATCCAGCACCTGGAGTCGCTCGGCGACGTGGTCGAGGGGATCACGGGTGTCCGGCAGCGGGAGACCGTGCCGGACGCGGTGGTCCGTCGCGCCGACCAGATCGAGCTGGTCGACATGTCACCGCAGGCGCTGCGTCGTCGGCTGGCGCACGGCAACGTGTACGCGCCGGAGAAGATCGACGCGGCGCGCGCCAACTACTTCCGCCTCGGCAACCTGACCGCCCTGCGCGAGCTCGCGCTGCTCTGGACGGCGGACCGGGTGGACGAGTACCTGCAGCGGTACCGCGAGGAACAGGGCATCGAGCGCACCTGGCAGGCGCGCGAGCGGATCGTGGTCGGGCTCACGGGCGGGCCCGAGGGCGCCACGCTGATCCGCCGTGCCGCCCGGATCGCCGCTCGGGGGTCGGGCGGCGAGGTCCTCGCCGTGCACATCTCCCGGTCGGACGGCCTGGCGGGCAGCGGTTCCCCGCATGCGCTGATCGAGCAGCGGGCCCTGGTGGAGAGTCTGGGGGGCAGCTTCCACACCGTGCTCGGCGACGATCCGGCGGCCGCGCTGCTGGACTTCGCCCGGGGCGTCAACGCGACCCAGATCGTGCTGGGCTCCAGCCGCCGCCGCGCCTGGCAGTACATCTACGGTCCGGGCGTGAGCGCGACGGTGACCCGGGACTCCGGCGACATCGACGTGCACATCGTCACGCACGAGCATGCGGCCAAGGGCCGGGGCCGGATCCCGATCCGCAGGGTCACCGACCTCGGCCGTACGCGGACGGTGGCCGGCTGGCTGATCGGTGTGGCCGGGCCGCCGCTTCTGGCGGTGTTCCTCACCCAGGTGCACGGGCTCGGCCTCTCCACCGACATGCTGCTCTTCCTGTCGCTGACGGTCTGCGCGGCGCTGATCGGCGGCCTCTTCCCGGCGATCGCCTCGGCGCTGGTCGGCTCCACGGCGCTGAACTACTACTTCACGCCCCCGGTGCACACCTTCAACATCTCCGAGCCGGAGAACATCATGGCGGTGGGTATCTTCACCGCCGTCGGTATAGCCGTGGCCTCGGTCGTCGACCTGGCCGCCCGTCGCACCCACCAGGCGGCCCGCAGCCAGGCCGAGGCCCAGACGCTCAGCGCTCTCGCCGGTACGGTGCTGCGCGGCGCACCCAGCGGAGACAGTCTGCTCACCGTCCTGCTCGACCAGGTCAGGGAGACCTTCCAGCAGGACTCGGCCGCCCTGCTGGAGCGGGCGGGCGAGCACGCCCCGTGGCGGATCGCCGCCAGCGCCGGGCCGCGGCCCCCGGAGCGCCCCGAGGACGGCGACGTGGACGTACCGGTCGGTGCCGAACTCGCCCTGGTGCTGCGCGGGCGGGTGCTGCCGGCCGAGGACCGCCGTCTGCTCGGTGCGTTCGCCGCTCAGGCCGCCGTCCTGCTGGAGCGCCGCCGACTGGCTGGCGAGGCCGCAGCGGCTCGGCGTGAGGCCGAGGGCAACCGCATCCGCACCGCCCTGCTCGCCGCCGTCTCGCACGATCTCCGCACCCCGCTCGCGGGCATCAAGGCCGCCGTCAGCTCCCTGCGCACCGAGGACGTGGAGTGGGACGAGGCCGACGAGGCCGAGCTGCTGGCCGGGATCGAGGCGGGTGCGGACCGCCTCGATCATCTGATCAACAACCTGCTCGACATGAGCCGCCTGCAGACTGGCACGGTCACCCCGCTGATCCACGAGATCGACCTGGACGAGGTGGTCCCGTTCGCACTCGGCGGGGTCCCGCTGGAAGCCGTCAAGCTGGACGTGCCCGAGACCCTGCCGATGATCCACGCCGATGCCGGGCTGCTGGAGCGGTCGCTGGCCAACCTGATCGAGAATGCCGTCAAGTACAGTCCCGACGGTGTGAAGGTGCTGGTCAAGGCCGATGCTCTGCATCCGCCGGGCACGCCCGGCCGGGTCGAGCTGCGGGTGGTGGACCGTGGTCCGGGCGTACCGGAGGCCGCCAAGGAGCGGATCTTCGCGCCGTTCCAGCGCTACGGTGACGCTCCGCGCGGCGCGGGGGTCGGCCTCGGCCTGGCCGTCGCCCGCGGCTTCGTCGAGGCGATGGGCGGAACCGTCGCCGCCGAGGACACTCCCGGCGGCGGCCTGACCATGGTGGTCACCCTGCCCGCCGTCGACCTGCCCGACGTCAACTTCCCTGAACAGCCACCGCTGCCACCGAACCGAAAGGCGGAGCCCGAATGACCCGGGTTCTTGTCGTGGACGACGAACCGCAGATCGTCCGCGCCCTGGTGATCAACCTCAAGGCCCGCAAGTACGAAGTCGACGCGGCCCACGACGGGGCGAGTGCCCTGGAACTGGCCGCCGCCCGCCACCCCGACGTGGTCGTACTGGACCTCGGCCTGCCCGACATGGACGGGGTCGAGGTGATCAAGGGGCTGCGCGGCTGGACCCGTGTCCCGATCATCGTGCTGTCCGCCCGCCATGCCTCGGACGAGAAGGTCGAGGCACTGGACGCCGGTGCGGACGACTACGTCACCAAGCCGTTCGGCATGGACGAGCTGCTGGCCCGGATGCGGGCCGCCGTGCGCCGCGCGGAGCCGGTCGCGGGCGAGGACGACTCGATGGTGGTCACCGAGAGCTTCACCGTCGACCTGGCGGCCAAGAAGGTGAACCGGGAGGGCCAGGACATCCGGCTGACCCCGACCGAGTGGCACCTGCTGGAGGTGCTGGTGCGCAACGCGGGCCGGCTGGTCAGCCAGACCCAGCTGCTCCAGGAGGTCTGGGGCCCCGCCTACCGGACCGAGACCAACTACCTCCGGGTCTACCTCGCCCAGTTGCGCCGCAAGCTGGAGACGGACCCCTCGCACCCGCGCCATTTCATCACCGAGCCGGGCATGGGTTACCGCTTCGAGGCCTGACGCACTCTTGGACCCTGCCGTTCGAACACTTGAAACCGGTACCCTTCGGGCATGAGTGGTGACAACAGCAGCGAGCAGCCGCAGGGCCGCTTCCGGCGCATGCTCAGCCGTCTGACCTCCTCCTCGGAGGAGTTGCAGGCCCAGGAGCTGCGCCAGGACACGGCGGAGTCGGGCTGTACCCCGATCGCCAGTTGCGGGGACCGCGACGTGGTCACCGTGGCAGGCACCCTGCGCACCGTTACCCTCCGGCCCAGGGCCGGTGTGCCCGCCCTGGAAGCCGAGCTCTTCGACGGCAGCGACGCGCTGGACGTGGTCTGGCTGGGCCGGCGGTCGATCGTCGGGATAGAACCGGGCCGGAGGCTGATTGCCACCGGTCGGGTCAGCCATGCCCGGGGACGCCGAGTCCTCTTCAACCCCCGCTACGAACTGCGTCCGGCCGGACACGGGAGCGAGTGAGCGTGACCAACCTGCCAGGCGGCGAGCCCGCCGCCCGCACCACCGTGCCCACGGAGCTCGAAGGGTACGTCGAGCACACTCTGACCGAGTCGGTGGTGGAGTCTGGCGGCCGGGAGTTCGCCGCCTACGAGACGGCCCGGGAGTCCGCTGCCGGGACCGCGGCGAACCAAGGGCAGTACCACGAGCCGCAGCAGTACCAGGAGTCGCAGCAGACCACCGAGCAGGAGACGCCGGAGGCGGCAGCGGCTCGCGAGGCCGCAGCCTCCAAGGAAGCCGCCGACACGGTGATCCAGGCCTTCGGCGGCGTCCGGGGCATGATCGACATGACCCTGCCGGGTCTGGTCTTCATCGTCACCTTCAACCTCACCCACCAGGTCGCCTCGGCGGCCTGGGCGGCGCTCGGTCTCAGCGCGCTCTTCGTGGTGATCCGGCTGTTCAAGCGGGAGACCATCCAGCACGCCTTCAGCGGTGTGTTCGGTGTCGCGATCGGTGCCTGGATCTCGATGAAGACCGGCAAGGCCGAGGACTTCTACCTGCCCGGCCTGCTCTACAACGTCGGGTACTGCGTCGCGCTGGCCGTCTCCGCGGCGGCACGCTGGCCGCTGATCGGGGTGATGCTCGGTCCGATCACCGGCGAGATGTTCACCTGGCGGAACCAGAACCCGGGCCGGCTGGCCGCGTACACCAAGGCCACCTGGGCGTGGGTGGTGATCATGGGCGTCAAGCCGGTGATCCTCTTCCCGCTGTACTTCACCGGCAACGTCAACCTGCTCGGCTGGCTCAAGGTCGCCCTGGGGATCCCGCCGATGCTGCTGGCGATGTACGTGACCTGGCAGATCCTGCTCAAGGCCCCGGCGCCGATCAAGGCGCAGGTCGAGGAGGAGTGACCACGCGTCGAGGGCCGTACCCGGCAGCCGGGTACGGCCCTCGACGCATGTGCGGGGACTACTGCGCGCCGGTTCCGGCGGAGAGCAGTTCTTCCAGCTCCTCCTCGCGCTCCTGGGCGGCCACGAACAGCAGTTCGTCACCGGCCTCCAGGGTGTCGTCCTTGCCCGGCACCAGCACCCGGCCCTCGCGGATGATGGTCACCAGCGCGGTGTCGACCGGCCAGGTGACGTCGCCGACCCGGGTGCCGACCAGCGTGGTGTCGGCGGCCAGGGTGAGCTCGACCAGGTTGGCGTTGCCCTGGCTGAAGCGCATCAGGCGGACCAGGTCACCGACGCTGACGGCCTCCTCGACCAGCGCCGACATCAGGCGCGGCGTGGAGACGGCGACGTCGACGCCCCAGGACTCGTTGAACAGCCACTCGTTCTTCGGGTTGTTCACCCGGGCGACCACCCGCGGCACGCCGTACTCGGTCTTGGCGAGCAGTGAGACGACCAGGTTGACCTTGTCGTCACCGGTCGCGGCGATCACCACGTGGCAGCGCTGCAGCGCCGCCTCGTCCAGCGAGGTGATCTCGCAGGCGTCCGCCAGCAGCCACTCCGCCATGGGCACCCGCTCCACCGAGATGGAGCCGGGGTTCTTGTCTATCAGCAGGACCTCGTGGCCGTTCTCCAGCAGCTCGCCCGCGATCGAGCGGCCGACGGCGCCGGCTCCGGCAATGGCGACTCGCATCAGTGCTCACCCTCCTGCGGACCCTGCGCGAACGCGGCCTCGACGGCCGCCAGATCCGCCCGGTGCAGCGTCACGTGCACCAGGTCGCCCTCCTGGACCACCATCTGCGGCGTGGGCAGCACGCCCTCGCCGAGACGCGTGATGAAGGCGACCCGGACACCGGCGGCCTCCTCCAGAGCGGTGAACCGGTGGCCGATCCAGGACGGCGCGAAGGCCACCTCGGCCAGCTGGATGCTGCCGCTCGGGTCCTGCCAGAGCGGCTCCGCGCCGCTCGGCAGCAGCCGGCGCAGCATCTGGTCGGCGGTCCAGCGCACGGTGGCGACGGTCGGGATGCCCAGGCGCTGGTAGACCTCGGCACGGCGCGGGTCGTAGATCCGGGCCGCGACGTGCTCGACGCCGAAGTTCTCCCGGGCCACGCGGGCCGCGATGATGTTGGAGTTGTCACCGCTGGAGACGGCGGCGAAGGCGCCCGCCTCCTCGATGCCGGCCTCCTTGAGGGTGTCCTGGTCGAAGCCGACCCCGGTCACCCGCCGCCCGTTGAACCCGGCGCCCAGACGCCGGAACGCGGTCGGGTCCTGATCGACGACGGCCACCGAGTGACCCTGTTTCTCCAGCGCTCTCGCGAGGGCCGAGCCCACGCGTCCGCAGCCCATGATGACGATGTGCACGGGATTACCTCACCCAGTCCGTTGGGGTCATGACCTGCGCAAACACCGCTCATCATCCTTCCGCCCCGCTGTCCGGGGGTGATCTCCAGGCCGCGCCTTCGGTTCGGCGCGACGGGGCAGCCGGTCTGCTGCTCCCAAGCTCATCATCCGACACGCTAGCCGGTCCACCGAACGCAGTCTCGACGTAGGTGGTACCGCGGGGGACGTTCTCGCAGTAACTGCCCTTACGATTCCTTAACGTGCCTATGCCTGCTGATCTCCCGAAACGCATCCTGATCGGACGCGCGCTGCGAAGCGACAAGCTGGGGGAGACCCTCCTCCCCAAGCGGATCGCCCTGCCGGTCTTCGCCTCGGACGCGCTCTCCTCCGTCGCTTATGCCCCCGAGGAGATCCTCCTCACCCTCTCGCTGGCCGGGGCGTCCGCGATCCACTTCTCGTGGCAGATCGGCGTCGTGGTCGCCATCGTGATGCTCGCGGTGGTTGCCTCGTACCGGCAGAACGTGCACGCCTACCCGAGCGGCGGTGGCGACTACGAGGTGGCCACGGTCAACCACGGGCCGAACTCCGGCCTGGTGGTGGCCAGCGCCCTGATGGTCGACTACATCCTGACGGTCGCCGTCTCCACCACCTCCGGCGTGGCCAACGTGGTCTCCGCGGTGCCCGCGCTGCGCGGGCACGAGATGGCCCTCTCGGTCACCCTGGTGATCGTCCTGATGGGCATGAACCTGCGCGGTGTCCGCGAGTCGGGCACCGCCTTCGCGGTCCCCACGTACGCCTTCATGGTCGGCGTGCTCGGCATGGTGATCTACGGTCTGGTCCGGCACTTCGGCTTCGGGGCGGACATGCCCGCCGAGAGCGCGGGCTTCCATCTGGAGGCGACCGCGGGCAACGGTTCGCTGGCCGGGTTCGCCCTGGTCTTCCTGCTGCTCAAGGCGTTCTCCTCGGGCTGTGCCGCGCTGACCGGCGTCGAGGCGATCTCCAACGGCGTGCCGGCCTTCCGCAAGCCGAAGAGCAGGAACGCGGCCACCACCCTGCTGATGATGGCCACCATCGCCGTGACGATGTTCATGGGCATCATCTACCTCGCCCACCTGACCGGTACCCAGATGGCCGAGCACCCGGAGACCCAGCTGGCGGGAGTCCCGGCGGACTACCACCAGAAGACGGCGCTGGCGCAGATCAGCGAGGCCGTGTTCTCCAACTTCACCCCGGGCTTCTACTTCATCGCCGGCGTCACCGGACTGATCCTGGTGCTCGCGGCCAACACCGCCTTCAACGGCTTCCCGGTGCTCGGCTCGATCCTGGCGCAGGACCGCTACCTGCCCCGCCAGCTGCACACCCGCGGCGACCGGCTGGCCTTCTCCAACGGCATCATCCTGCTGGCCACCGCCGCGGTGATCTTCATAGCGGCCTTCGGCGCGGACCCGAACCGGCTGATCCAGCTGTACATCGTCGGCGTCTTCGTGTCCTTCAACATGAGCCAGTCCGGCATGATCCGGCACTGGACCCGCCTGCTGCGCACCGAGACCGACCCGGCCAAGCGGCGTCACATGCAGCGCAGCCGGGCGATCAACACCTTCGGTCTGGTGATGACCGCGGCGGTGCTGATCGTGGTCCTGGTCACCAAGATCGGCCACGCCTGGATCGCGATCGCCACCATGGTGGTGCTCTTCGTGATGATGAAGGCGATCCGCCGCCACTACGACCGGGTCTCCCAGGAGCTGCAGGCCGCCGAGGAGGCGGACGACATCGTGCTGCCCACCCGGGTGCACGGCATCGTGCTGGTCTCCAAGCTGCACAAGCCCGCGCTGCGCGCCCTCGCCTACGCCCGGCTGGCCCGCTCGCACACGCTGGAGGCCATCACGGTCAACGTGGACCCGGCGGACACCGAGGCGCTGCGCGAGGAGTGGGACGAGCGCGGTATCGAGGTGCCGCTCAAGGTGCTGGACTCCCCGTACCGCGAGATCACCGGGCCGGTCCTGGACTACGTCAAGAACCTGCGCCGCAGCAGCCCGCGCGATGTCGTCTCGGTCTACATCCCCGAGTACGTGGTCGGCCACTGGTACGAGCACCTGCTGCACAACCAGAGTGCGCTGCGCCTCAAGGGGCGTCTGCTGTTCAAGCCCGGTGTGATGGTGACTTCCGTACCCTGGCAGCTGGAGTCCTCCGAGCGGCGCAGGCCGCAGCGCGCGTGGTCGGCGCCGGGAGCCGTCCGTCGCGGCGAGCCCAGGCACGAACGCGTAGAGTCGGGTAATTCCAGCACCGACCTCACCAACGCCAGCAAGGACTCGACCTCGTGACCCGCAACAACCCGTCCCGCTCCTCGGGGAAGTCCGGCAAGGCCGGAAAGACCTCCAAGCCGGGACAGGTCGCCCGCCCGCGCTGGGGGTCCAAGCCGACGCGCTCGGCCGCCACCGACCGCGAGGGCTACACGGCCCAGACCGCCCCGATCGTCCCCGCCGAGCCGAAGCCCCAGGTGGCCCAGGACCGGCCCGCACCGGCCGCGAAGACCGCTGCCGGAAAGTCCGCGTCGGCTTCGAAGAGCGCGGCCGCGAAGTCCGCGCAGGGCTCGAAGGGCGAGCGTCCGCGCAAGCAGGCCGTCCGTCCGCCGAAGGCGCTGCGCGCCGCCAAGCCGGCCCGTGCCGAGCGCACGCCCAAGGCCCCGACCGGTGACTCGCTGGTCGGCGAGCGGTACGAGGTCGAGGTGGGCCCGGTCGCGCACGGTGGCGGCCACTGTGTGGCCCGGCACGAGGGCCGGGTGCTCTTCGTCCGGCACACGCTGCCGGGTGAGCGGGTGATCGCCCAGGTCACCGAGGGCACCACCACCTCCCGTTTCCTGCGCGCCGACGCGGTGGAGATCCTGGAGGCCGCCAAGGAGCGCATCCCCGCGCCGTGCCCGTTCTCGGGTCCCGGCAAGTGCGGCGGCTGCGACTGGCAGCACGTCACCCCGGGCGGGCAGCGCAAGCTCAAGGGGCAGGTGCTCACCGAGCAGCTGGCCAAGCTCGCCGGGCTGACCCCCGCCGAGGCCGGCTGGGACGGCAGCGTCGAGCCGGTGGGCGGCAAGCTCCCGGCCGGCGAGGTGCCCGCCTGGCGCAGCCGGATCCAGTACGCGGTGGACCCGGAGACCGGCAAGGCCGGCCTGCGCCGCCACCGGTCGCACGACATCGAGCCGATCGACCGCTGCCTGATCGCCGCCCCCGGGGTGACCGAGCTGGGCATCGAGGCCCGCGACTGGCCGGGTGTCGAGACGGTCGAGGCGATCGCCGCCAGCGGTTCTTCGGACCGCCAGGTGGTCCTGACGCCGCGGGCCGGTGCCCAGCTGCCGCTGGTCGAGCTGGACCAGCCGGTCTCCATCTCCCGGATCGACGAGCAGGGGCTCTTCCACCGGGTGCACGGCCGGACCTTCGTCCGTGAGCGGGCCGCCGGGCGCACCTGGCGGGTCAGCAACGGCGGGTTCTGGCAGATCCACCCCGAGGCGCCGACCACCCTGGTGGACGCCGTCCTGGCGGGCCTGGACCCGCAGTGGGGCGAGATGGCCCTCGACCTGTACTGCGGTGTCGGCCTGTTCGCCGGGGCGCTGGCCGACCGGGTCGGCGAGGACGGTGCGGTGCTCGGCATCGAGTCCAGCAAGCAGGCCGTCGTCGACGCCCGGCACAACCTGGCCGAGGTGGACAACGTCCGGATCGAGTGCGACAAGGTCGAGTCGCTGCTCCCGCGCACCGGGATCACCTCCACCGACCTGATCGTGCTCGACCCGCCGCGCGCGGGTGCGGGGCGCGAGACCGTCGCGCACCTGGTCGGCCTGGAGGCCCGCCGGATCGCGTACGTCGCGTGCGACCCGGCAGCGCTCGCCCGTGACCTGGCCTTCTTCCGCGAGGGCGGCTACCGTCCGGTCTCGCTGCGAGCCTTCGACCTCTTCCCGATGACCCACCACTTCGAGTGCGTGGCCATCCTGGAGCCGGTCGGGGAGTAAGCGGGTCGGCTGTACCGCGTCTCAGGGGCGCGGGGAACGGCGCGGGAAGCCGTGCACCTTGCGTGCAGGCTTCCCGTGCCCTTCCCCGCGCCCCTGTCGTCTGCCGGGCCGGGCGAGGGAGGTTCGCCGGATTGCGGCTGCGTCGCGGCCGGTCGGCGTGCGGAACCGGTCGTAGCCTGCTCGTACTCCGATGCCGACTCGCTGTGAGGAGACAGATGCGCCCGGTGTCCGACGTCACGGCGAACGAGGGGACGGGCCTTCCGGCAGCCGTGCCGCCGAGCGGGCGGGCGACGGTGCTGCGGCTCGCGGGTGCGTGCGCCGGGGCGACGCCGGCGGTGGTGCTGCGACTGGCAGGGGGGCACCCGGCGGCGGTGGTCGGGATGGTGGTGTTCGGCCTGGGAGTGCTGGCGGCCGCGCTGCTGCTGATGTGGGCGGCCGAGACCGCCCGGGAGGACATCGCGGGTCCGCTGGCGCTGCTGGCATTCATCGCGGTGCTGCCCGAGTACGCGGTGGACCTGTACTTCGCGTACGCGGCGGGCACCAGGCCCGAGTACGCGGCCTATGCGGCGGCCAACATGACCGGCGCCAACCGGCTGCTGGTCGGCGTCGGCTGGCCGCTGGTGGCGCTGGCCGCCTACTGTGCGGACCGCCGGACCGGGGTGCGGCGGGGTGTGGTGCTGCGCGAGCACCGGCGGATCGACGTGGCCTTTCTCGGAGCGGCTGCGGTCTTCGCCTTCGTGATGCCGCTGACCAGGGAGATCTCCTGGATGGTGGCCGTGGTGCTGATCCTCTGGTGCGCCTTCTACCTGGTCCGGATCGGGCGGTGCAGCGAGACCGACGAGGAGCAGCCGGTCGGCGTCCCGGCCCGGCTGGCACTGCTGCCCCGGGGGCGTCGGCGCTTCACCACGGTGGCGGTGTTCGCCCTGGCAGCGGGTGTGATCTTCGCCTGTGCGGAGCCGTTCGCGACCTCACTCGTGGACGCCGGAGCGTCGCTCGGCATCGACCGCTTCCTGCTGGTGCAGTGGCTGGCACCGCTGGCGTCCGAGGCGCCCGAGCTGATCGTCGCGGTGGTCTTCGCCTGGCGGCTGCGCGGCGACGACGGGCTGGGGGCGCTGCTCTCCAGCAAGGTCAACCAGTGGACCCTGCTGATCGCCTGCCTGCCGCTGGCGTACGCGGCGGGCGGCGGAGCCTTCGCGCTGCCGCTGGTGGAACGGCAGGTGGACGAGGTGCTGCTGACGGCCGCCCAGACCCTGCTGGCCGTGGTCCCGCACTGACTGCGGGCGCGGCGGGCGCCTGACCGGTCCGGGCCCGCGCATCCGGCCAGGGGCTGGATCTGGTTCGACCGCGTAGCGGTGTTGCGTGCAAAGGGGTGACAGGGGGAGTCGGCGGGTATGTTCCCCAGCGCTCGCAGGCGATTTCCGGCCTTCTGGGAGCACTGGAACCAGGGGGGCGTGGGGAGGCCGGAATGCGCCCTTGTTGTGCTAGCACCTCGACGCTAGCGTTAGTTCATGGCGAAGAAGCAGCTGAACGTCCGGGTGGATGCGGCCACCGCCGAGATGGCGCGCGAGCGCGCCGAGCAGCAGGGGATCAGCATGAACCAGTACATCGAACGGCTTGTCAGGCAGGACATGGGCGAGACCGGACGGCTGTTCGTCGACGCCGCCGCGCAGTTCATGAAGGAGTACGAGTCGACCTTCCTCGCCGAGTTCGGCGACGGCCTGCAGGACGTGCGTCGTTGAACCTTGAGGTGGACCTCTCGTGGCTGCTCATGACTGCCGAGCAGTACACCCCCGGCGATCCGCCGGTCACCGACTACGGATCGCTGCTCGCGGCAGTCGCCCGGCACCAGGCCGGTATCTTCGACATCGCCGTCTACCCCGAGCCGCAGGACCGTGCGGCGGCCCTGATGCACCAGCTGATCCGCGTTCCGGCGCTGGAGCGGAGCAACGAGCTCTTCGCCACCGCCGTCGCCTACGCGTACCTGGTGGCCAGCGGCTGCAGCGTCGCCACCACCGCGCGGGAGGTCCGCAGCCTGGCCCGGGCGATCAGGGAGGGCAAGCTCGGCGTCAGCGGCGTGTCCGACCGGCTGGCCGCCTGGGTGGTCGACGAGGCCGAGGAGGAGGAGGTCCGGGGGGACGACGACGGGGACGAGGGCGAGTCCGACTGAGTCCACGGCAGGCCCGGGGCGGCTTCCGAGTCGGGCGCTCGGCCGGGCGTGCCGCTGGGACCGATGCCCGAGTGGGCCCGTGATCGGGGATCCGCCGGACAGGACCTAGGCTGGGGGTTTCACCCCACACGGCGAGGGACCACGGACGTTGCTGCAGGACATCGAGCGCTATCTGGCCTGCCCGCACTGCGCACAGCAGCTGGCCCTCAACGGCCGTACCCTGCGCTGCCCCGCAGGCCACACCTTCGACCAGGCCAAGCAGGGCTACGTCAGCCTGCTGGCCGGCGACGCGCACACCGGCACCGGTGACACCGCCGCCATGGTCGCCGCGCGCAGCGACTTCCTGGCCGCCGGCCACTACCGGCCGATCGCGGACGCCCTCGTCGCAGCGGCAGGCCGGACCGACGGGCTGGTGGCGGACCTGGGCGCGGGCACCGGCTACTACCTCACCCACGTCCTGGAGCAGGTCGGCGGCGTGGGCGCCGCGCTGGACATCTCCAAGTACGCGCTGCGCCGGGCCGCCAAGGCGCACCCCAGGATCGGCGCGGTGGTCTGCGACGCCTGGCGACCGCTTCCGCTGCAGAGCGACAGCGCCGATCTGGTGCTCAACGTCTTCGCGCCCAGGAACGGCCCGGAGATCCGGCGGGTGCTGCGCCCCGGCGGCCGGCTGCTGCTGGTCTCGCCGACCTCCAGGCACCTGCGCGAGCTCGTCGCCGCCCTCGGCCTGCTGTCGGTGGACGAGGAGAAGGAACGCCGGATCGACGAGAAGCTGAGCCCCTGGCTGACCAGGACCGACCGGGTCGAGGTCGAGTTCCGGCTCAGCCTGTCGCGGGCCGACGCGGCTGCCGTCGTGGCGATGGGCCCCAATGCCTGGCACACCGCTCCCGACGTACTCGCCGCCGCCCTGGCCGAGCTGCCGGAACCGGTGGAGGTCACCGGCTCGGTGCAGGTGGCGACGTACCAGTAGGGCGGGACCGCCCGGGTGGCGGGTGGCGCTGGGCGTCAATCGCCGGGGGCGCACCGGACAATCCATTGGGATGAACGGTGCATGCAGGGACGTTTCGCCTCTCCCGGCGGCAGCTAGGGTGCGCCGGGTGACCAGCGAAGCCGCCCAGCCCGCCGCTCCATCGGCCGGAAGTGCCGCCCGGTCGGCCGGAGGCGTCGTCCAAGGGGCCGGAAGCCCTGCGGGGAGGACTTCCGCCCGCCCCGCCGTCGAGGAGCTCAGGCTCACCTCGTTCAAGTCGTACCGCCGGACGACACTCGCGCTCTCCCCGTTCACCGTGCTGTACGGGCCCTCGGGAGTCGGCAAGTCGAATGCGCTCGACGCGCTGGCCGTGCTCTCCCGGCTGGCGCTCGGCGAGCCGATCGGCCCCTCGCTGGACGGCCTCGGCGGCACCGCCGGGCCACTGGCCCAGCCGGTCAGGGGTGGTCTGCTGGGCTGTGTGCCGCACGGTCGCAACGCGATCATCCTCGGGTGCACGGTCCGTTCCTGCGCCGGCCCGATCCGGCTCGAACTCGTGGTGCGCACCGACGGGCGGGTCCGGGTTGCCAGGGAGTGGCTCACCTGCGCGGGGCAGACGCTGGTCGAGACCGGGGAACAGGACGTGGTGAACGGCAAGGTCAACGTCACCTGGCACAACGACACCCGGCAGGGTGACATCCGGGCGCCCTTCCCGAGCGACAGCCTGATCGTCACCCAGATCCCGCTGCGCGTGGCCGGTTCCTCGGCCGGGGAGTGCAAGGTGCTCGCGGCGGCCGAGCAACTCCTGACCGCGCTGCGCGAGATCTTCCCGCTGCACCCCGTACCCGCCCTGATGCGCGACTGGGCGCAGCCCGATCCGGACGCCCGTCTGCTCGGCTCGGCCGCCAACATCTCGGCCGTCCTGGCCAGGGTCAGGAACGAGTGCACCCGGCGTTACGGCCGGCTGCTCAAGGCTGTTCAGGCGGCCGCGCCGCATCCGCTGCTCGGCCTGGACGTGGCCCGTCGCGGCCCCGAGGCGCAGGAGCGGCTGCTCGCGGTCTTCGACGAGGGGGTGCTCGGGCGGACCAGCGCGGACCAGGCATCGGACGGCATGCTGCGGCTGCTCGCGTTCGCCGCCGTGCTGCTGACCGGGGCCGGCGTGCTGGACGTCGAGCCCGCCGCCGAGGTGCCGCCGGCCCATCGCCAACTGGCCGTACTGGCCGAGGATCTGGGAGCCGGGCTGGCCAACGAGCAGATCGCCGCGCTGCTGCGAGTGGCCCGCGAGGTGTGCGAGAAGGGGGATGTCCGCCTGCTCGCCGCGCTGAACGATCCGGCACCGGTACGGGAGGTGGGCGGCGCCGAACTGGTCGAGTGCCGACGGGATCCGGCCACCGGCCACAGTGTGCTGCGGCCCGATCCGCCTCGGGTGCCGGTGCAGTCGGCGCGGGGGGAAGGGGCGGGGGCGACCGGCGCTGCGGCGGGTGCGGGTGCGGGTGCGGGTGCGGGGACGGAGGGGGCTGTGGTGGGCGGTGGCGCCGAGCCATCGGCGATGGGGTAGACCTGGGGTGTGAGTGAGCAGACGAACGGCCCGGCGGGCCCGACCCTGGGGGAGCTGCAGCAGCGGCTCACGGACTTCGCGGCGGCCCGCGACTGGCAGCCGTTCCACACCCCGAAGAACCTGGCGGCCGCGCTGAGCGTGGAAGCGGGTGAACTACTGGAGATCTTCCAGTGGTTGACACCCGAGCAGGCGGCTTCGGTGATGGCCGAGCCGGACCGGGCGCACCGGGTCCGGGACGAGGTGGCCGATGTGCTGGCGTACCTGCTGCAGTTCTGCACGGTGCTCGGGGTGGATCCGCTGACCGCGCTGGCGGCGAAGATCGAGCGGAACGAGTTGCGCTTTCCGGCAGCCGGCCGGGGCCAGGCGGGAGGGGGCGATCAGGCCGGGTGATCGCGGGGCCGTCGCTCGGCCCTGCCGATGTGGACCCTTGAACCCCTGAACTCTGGACCTTGGGCCCGATGGCCTGGTCGGCTGATCCGAGTCCGCCGCTCTGGGCTCGCCGACCTGGGCTCGCTGATCTGAGCGCGCAAACCTGGACCTGCTGGACTGCCTCGCAGTTCACCCGTGTGGGTGACATGAGTTTTCCACAGGACGGGGTTGTCCACAGGATTCGCCGGGGGCGCTGCGCGGACCCGATCCGCGCAGCACGCTTGCGCCGTGACACACCGTCGACGACGACGGTTCGACGCAAGCGAGGGGAGCGGCGGGTTATGGACGCGCTGCGATTGATCAGGACGTCTCGACACGCGTTGGCGGAGGCCAGAAGCGTGCCGGACGCGCTCGCCGAGGCCTGGCAGGCGGGGCTGCTCACCGAGGCGGTCGGAGCGAGGATCGCCGAGCGCGAATCCGGTGAGACCGGCGCGCTGGGCCAGCTGCTCTGCGATGCCGGGGCCCACACCGTCGGTTGTCTGGACCAGTCGTCCGGCGGCGCGGCGGCCGATGGCGGCGCCGATCAGGAGTGGAGCCGGGGCGACTGGGGCGGCACCGGCCGAGCGGCCCGGCTGGACGAACTCGGTGAACTGGAGCCCGTCCTCGAGGAGCTCGGCCGACTCCTGCACGAGGTCGCCGAGACGCTCGTGGTACTCGCCTGCGGTGCCGGCGGCGAGAGCCTCTACTGGCGGTGCATCGACGGGGTGGACGCCGGGGCCGAGTGCAAGGACTTGGTGGCGGAGCTGCTCAGGACGGTACGCAAGCAGTCGGAGGACGAGAGCACGGACGAGGGCAGCGACTCGCCGGACGATGGACACGGCTGGTACGAGGACGAGGAGTGGGACCACCGCCGGGAGCGGCGAAGCGGAGACGACCGGCAGCACGGCGAACGGCTGGGTGGGGAGCGGCGGAGCGGGGAGAGGCACTGCGCGAGACCGGGCGGCGCACCGGAATTGAGTGTGGAGCCGGACGATGCGGGGACCGGGCCGGTCGCGGACCGATGCTCGGACCGGAGTCTGCCGACCCTGGTCATTCCGCTGGCCCCACCGGGCGGGTCGCCCGGCTACCGGCCCCCGGTGGACGAGTCGGCGGAGCTGTCGACGGCGGCCCGTTCCGCAGCGGATCAGATGGCGTCGGCGTCCCCGCCGTCGGCGGACCGTTTCGGCTGTGCGCCCGCGGAGCGGAGGTCTGCGCCGAGACCGGCCAGTGAGTCGTTGACGGACGCGAGCAGGGCCTGCATCTGTTCGAGCAGACTGCCGGGCGTGGTGGTCGCGGGCGTAGTGGGAGCAGTGGTGGCGGGCACGCCTGTGGCGGCTGCTGTCTGTGGTGGGACGGCTGCCTCGGACCTCGGCTCGGACATGTGGGGGCCCCTTCGGCTCGGTGGTGCGACGTGAGGCGGCGGGTGTCGACGCCGTCGGTTCAACGAGCGGCCGGGGCACGCGGTCACCCCCGACCACTCGTTGCGGTCCGATCCCCGCGCCCTGCCGAGCGCAGGGGTGCGAGCGGATTGCGGTGCGGCGTCGGACTCGGCCGGGCACGCCGACCGGGTGCGTGGGGAAGCACCGAGGCCCCCGGCGCCGTCGCAAGGACGACGCCGAGGGCCCCGGCAGAACGCAGGAGGTCAGTTGTGCGCGTGCAGGTCCGCGTTGAGGCCGCCCCACGAGCCGGACCGGGCGATCACCTCGACCGCGCCGCTCTGCGAGTTGCGGCGGAACAGCAGGTTGTCCTGGCCGGAGAGCTCGACCGCCTTGGCGATCTTGCCGTCGGGGGTGGTGACCCGGGTGCCGGCGGTCACGTACAGGCCGGCCTCGACCACGCAGTCGTTGCCCAGCGAGATGCCGATGCCCGCGTTGGCACCGAGCAGGCAGCGCTCGCCGACCGAGACGACCTGCTTGCCGCCACCGGAGAGGGTGCCCATGATCGAGGCGCCGCCACCGATGTCGCTGTGGTCGCCGACCACGACACCCGCGCTGATCCGGCCCTCGACCATCGAGGTGCCCAGGGTGCCGGCGTTGAAGTTGACGAAGCCCTCGTGCATCACGGTGGTGCCGACGGCCAGGTGCGCGCCGAGGCGGACCCGGTCCGCGTGCGCGATCCGGACACCCGACGGCGCGACGTAGTCGGTCATCCGCGGGAACTTGTCGATGCCGTACACGGCCAGCTGCCCGCCCTGGACGCGGACGGCGAGCCGGGCCTGCTCGACGTTCTCGACCGGCACCGGGCCGATGCTGGTCCAGGCGACGTTGGCGAGCAGGCCGAAGATGCCGTCCAGGCTCTGGCCGTGCGGCTTGACCAGGCGGTGGCTCAGCAGGTGCAGGCGCAGGTACGCGTCGTGCGCGTCCAGCGGCTTCTCGTCCAGCGAGGCGATGGTGGTGCGCACCGCGACCACCTCGACGCCCCGGCGGGCGTCACTGCGCAGCGCCTCCGTGGAGCCTGCGCCGAGAGCCGTCTCGGCCTCCTCGGCGGTCAGCCGGACGGTGCCGGCCGGGCCCGCCTCGGCGACGAGATCGGGGGCGGGGTACCAGGTGTCGAGGACAGTCCCGTCGGCGGCGATGGTGGCCAGACCGACGGCGACGGCGCCGCTTGCGAGGTTGGAGGTTTCAGCAGTCACATCGTGCACGTTAACGAATCCCGGCCGTCGGTGCCGAACTCGTTCACCGTCCGGACACGGCTTCGCAACGGGGTACGGGCAAAACCCGGTGCTCAGACGGCCTGGGCTCGGCAATACTCAGACGGGTGTTCATCTCGATCTCCACCACAGGAACGGCCGAGCGGCCTGCCACTGACCTGGGATTTCTGCTGCACAAGCACCCTGACAAGGTGCAGCGGTTCTCGACCTCCCACGGTGAGGCGCACGTCTTCTACCCCGAGGCGACGGTGGAGGCGTGCACCGCGGCGCTGCTGCTGGACGTCGACCCGATCGCGCTGGTGCGGAAGGGCCGGGGCAAGGGGCGCGGGGGCTCCCCGGACTTCGCACTCGCCCAGTACGTCAACGACCGCCCCTACGCGGCTTCCTCGCTGCTCGCGGTGGCCCTGAGGACGGTCTTCCGGACGGCGATGAAGGGCGTCTGCGAGCTGCGGCCGGGCCTTGCGGACCAGCCGCTCCCGCTGCGGATCTCGCTGCCCGCCGTACCGGCGAGCGGTGCGGGCGAGGCGGGTGGCGCGGCGCTGGTCGGTCGGATCTTCGAGCCGCTCGGCTGGCAGGTGGCGGCCGAGGCGATCCCGCTGGACGAGGCGTTCCCCGAGTGGGGCGAGTCCCGGTACGTCCGGGTCGAACTGACCGCCACCGTGCGGCTGGCCGATGCCCTCCAGCAGCTCTATGTACTGCTGCCGGTGCTGGACGGTTCCAAGCACTACTGGGTCGCGCCGGACGAGGTCGACAAGCTGCTCGACGCCGGTGAGGGCTGGCTCGCCGAGCACCCGGAGCTCAACCTGATCATCCGGCGCTACCTGGCACGGCGCTGGTCGCTGGCCCGGACCGCGCTGGAGCGCCTGGAGCTGGCCCGGCTCGCCGAGGCCGACGACCGGGAGGCCGAGGAGCTCGACAACGCGGTGGACGACGAGAACACCGAGGAGGACGCCGAGGAGGACACCGACGGCAGGGCAAGTACGGAGAACACGGAGGGTGCGGAGTCGGCCGGGGCCGGGCGGAAGCCCACCTCGCTCGCGGTCCGGCGCCGGGAGGCGATCCTGGCCGCGCTGAGCGAGACGGGTGCGGCCCGGGTGCTCGATCTCGGGTGCGGGCAGGGCGAGTTGGTCGGCGCACTGCTCAAGGACACCCGGGTGACCGAGGTGCTCGGTGTGGACGTGTCCGCGCGGGCGCTCTCAGCGGCCGCCCGCAGACTGCGGATCGAGCGGATGTCGGAGCGCCAGTCGTCCCGGGTCCGCTTGGTCCAGGGTGCGCTCACCTACACCGACGCACGTCTCAAGGGCTATGACGCGGCCGTGCTCTCCGAGGTCATCGAGCACCTGGACCTGCCCCGGCTGCCCGCCCTCGAGTATGCGGTGTTCGGCTCGGCCCGCCCCGGCGCCGTCGTCGTGACCACGCCCAACGTCGAGTACAACGTCCGCTGGGAGACCCTCCCGGCCGGGCACGTCCGGCACGCCGATCACCGCTTCGAGTGGGACAGGGCGCAGTTCCTGGCCTGGGCGGAGCGGGTGGCCCGCGCGTACGGATACACCGTCACCGTCCGCCCGGTCGGCCGGTACGACGAGCAGGTCGGCGCGCCGACCCAGCTCGCCCTGTTCCGCCTCGGGACCGCCGAACCCGGTACCGGAGCGGCCACCCCGGCCAGCACGACCCCGGCCAGCACGACCCGGGCCACCGCCACGACCACCACCGAAGGGAGCGTGGCCCGATGACCGACACGACCGCAACGCCCGGCGCAGCGCCGACCACAGTGCCCGCTGCTGCGCCGACCACAGTGCCCGCTGCTGCGCCCAGCACAGCGCCCACCCCGATCCGCGGCCTGCCCGTCACCGACGTCTCGCTGGTGGTGCTGATCGGGACCACGGGCTCCGGCAAGTCCAGTTTCGCCCGTAAGCACTTCCTGCCGACCCAGGTGGTGTCCTCCGACTTCTGCCGGGGCCTGGTCGCCGACGACGAGAACGACCAGTCGGCCTCCGGCGATGCCTTCGACGTGCTGCACTACATCGTCGGCAAGCGCCTGGCGGCCGGACGGCTCACCGTCGTGGACGCCACCAACGTCCAGCAGGAGGCCCGCCGACAGCTGGTGCAGACGGCTCGGGAGCACGACGTGCTGCCGATCGCGATCGTCCTCGACGTCCCGCCGGCTGTCTGCGCCGAGCGCAACCGCACCCGTCCGGACCGGCAGCTGCCGCCGCACGTGATCACCCGCCAGCAGCGCGAGCTGCGCCGCTCGATCAGGGGGCTGGAGCGCGAGGGCTTCCGGAAGGTCCACATCCTGCGGGGCGAGGCGGAGGTGGAGGCCGCCGGGATCGTCATCGAGAAGCGCTACAACGACCTGCGCCACCTGACCGGCCCGTTCGACATCGTCGGCGACATCCACGGCTGCCGCTCCGAGCTGGAGACCCTGCTCGTGCGGCTCGGCTACACCCTCACCCGGGACGGGCAGGGCCGCCCGGTCGACGCCGTGCACCCGGAGGGCCGTACGGCGGTCTTCGTCGGCGACCTGGTCGACCGCGGCCCGGACACACCGGGCGTGCTGCGCCTGGTGATGGGCATGGTGGGCGCCGGCCACGCCGTCTGCGTCCCCGGCAACCACGAGAACAAGCTGGGCCGCTGGATGGACGGCCGCAAGGTCACCGTCTCGCACGGCCTGCAGGAGTCGGTGGACCAACTGGCGGGCGAGACCGAGGAGTTCCGCGCCCAGGTGCGGACCTTTATGCGCGGTCTGGTCAGCCACTACCTACTGGACGGCGGCAACCTGGTGGTCTGCCACGCCGGGCTCCCGGAGAAGTACCACGGCCGCAACTCGGGCCGGGTCCGCTCGCACGCCCTCTACGGCGACACCACCGGCGAGACCGACGAGTACGGGCTGCCGGTCCGCTACCCGTGGGCCGAGGAGTACCGCGGCCGCGCCCTGGTGGTCTACGGCCACACCCCGGTTCCGTCCGCGAGCTTCCTCAACAACACCATCTGCCTGGACACCGGCTGTGTCTTCGGCGGCAGCCTCACCGCGCTCCGCTACCCGGAGCGCGAGCTGGTGAGTGTCCCGGCCGAGCAGGAGTGGTACGCCCCGGTCCGTCCGATGCACAGTGACGCTCCCGGCGCCCGCGAGGGCCGACCGCTCGACCTGGCCGATGTGGCCGGCCGTCGGGTGGTGGAGACCGCACGCCACGGCCGGGTCGCGGTGCGTGGGGAGAACGCCGCGGCCGCGCTGGAGGTGATGAGCCGTTTCGCGCTCGATCCCAGGCTGCTCGCCTACCTGCCGCCGACCATGGCGCCCAGTGCCACCTCGCGCCGAGAGGGCTTTCTGGAGCACCCGGAGGAGGCGTTCTTCGCCTACCGCCACGACGGGGTGCGGCAGGTGGTCTGCGAGGAGAAGCACATGGGCTCCCGTGCGGTGGTCCTGGTCGCCCGGGACGCGGCCGCGCTGGAGAAGCGGTTCGGTGTCGAGGGGCCGGGTGCGATCTGGACCAGGACCGGACGGGCCTTCCTGAGCGACGAGGAGCTGACCGGCGCGGTGCTGGAGCGGGTCCGCGCGGCAGCCGAGCGAGCCGGGCTGTTCGAGGAGCTGGCAAGTGACTGGCTGCTGTTCGACGCCGAGCTGATGCCCTGGTCGCTCAAGGCCGCCGAGCTGCTGCGCCGCCAGTACGCGGCCGTCGGCGCGGCGGCGGGCGCGGCGCTGCCGCAGGTGCTGGCGGCGCTGGAGCAGGGTGCCGGACGCGGGCTGGCACTCGGCGAACTGGCCGATCGGCAGCGGCAGCGCGCGGTGGACGCGGAGGCCTTCACCGCCGCCTACCGTCGCTACTGCTGGCCGACCGAGGGCCTGTCCGGGATCCGGCTCGCGCCCTTCCAGGTGCTGGCCGCCGAGGGAGCGAACCTCGCTGTGCGTCCGCACGACGAGCACCTCGCCCGGATCGACCGTCTGGTCGCGGCGGACGACCCGCAGGCGCCGATCCTGCAGAGCACCGGACGCCTGGTGGTCGACACCTCGGACGAGGAGTCGATCGCTGCGGGCATCGCCTGGTGGGAGGAGCTGACCGCGGCCGGTGGCGAGGGCATGGTGGTCAAGCCGCTCGCCTCCTTCGTCCGTCGCGATACGGGCGAAGGCCGTGCGGGCGGACTGGTCCAGCCGGGCATCAAGGTCCGTGGCCGGGAGTACCTGCGGATCATCTACGGTCCGGACTACACCCAGTACCTGGACCAGCTGCGGCAGCGCTCGCTCGGCCACAAGCGCTCGCTCGCCCTGCGCGAGTACGCGCTCGGCCTGGAGGCACTGGACCGGCTGGCGGCGGGCGAGCCGCTGTGGCGGGTGCACGAGCCGGTGTTCGCCGTCCTGGCCCTGGAGTCGGAGCCGGTCGACCCGCGGCTGTGACGTCTGGGCAGCCCGGTCAGCCGACCCCCCGCCTGGCCGCCCCCGCCCGTCCGGGCGGGGGCGGCCAGGAAGGCGGGCCTTCTACCTTCCTGCATAGAAATTCATGGTGTCGTATACACTTCCCGTCTCAGTGTCCCCGTCACTTCAGGAGCCCGGCATGGCCTTCAACCTCCGGAACCGGCACTTCCTCAAGGAGCTCGACTTCTCCCCGAAGGAGTTCCGCTTCCTGCTCGACCTCTCTGCGCAGCTCAAGGCCGCCAAGTACGCGGGGACGGAGCAGCAGCGGCTGCGCGGCAAGAACATCGCGCTGATCTTCGAGAAGACCTCGACCCGCACCCGCTGCGCCTTCGAGGTGGCCGCCCACGACCAGGGCGCCAGCACCACCTACCTCGACCCGTCGGGCTCGCAGATCGGCCACAAGGAGTCGATCAGGGACACCGCCCGGGTGCTCGGCCGGATGTTCGACGGTATCGAGTACCGGGGCCACGGCCAGGAGGTCGTCGAGGAGCTGGCCGAGTACGCGGGCGTCCCGGTGTGGAACGGGCTCACCGACGAGTGGCACCCCACGCAGATGCTGGCGGACGTGCTGACCGTCCAGGAGCACACGGCCAAGCCGCTGGAGGAGGTCGCCCTGGTCTACCTCGGTGACGCGCGCTCCAACATGGGCAACTCACTGCTGGTCACCGGTGCCCTGCTGGGGATGGACATCCGGATCGTCGCTCCCCGGCAGCTCTGGCCCGCCGAGGAGGTGCAGAAGGTCGCCCGGGCGCTCGCCGAGTCCACCGGCGCCCGGATCACCCTGACGGAGGACGTCGCGGCCGGGGTGGCCGGCGCCGACTTCCTCTACACCGATGTGTGGGTCTCGATGGGCGAGCCCAAGGAGGTCTGGGCCGAGCGGATCGCGCTGCTGAAGCCCTACCAGGTCTCGATGGAGACGATCCGGGCGACCGGCAACCCGGCCGTGAAGTTCCTGCACTGCCTCCCGGCCTTCCACGACCTGGGTACGGAGGTCGGGCGGCAGATGCACGAGGCCACCGGGATGTCCGAGCTGGAGGTGACCGACGAGGTGTTCGAGTCCCAGTACTCCATCGTCTTCGACCAGGCGGAGAACCGGCTGCACACCATCAAGGCCGTCCTGGTCGCCACCCTGGGGTCCTGACCTACCCCTCGGTCCGTCAGAAGCCGACGTTCACGCAGGCCGCCCGGTCGCTCGCGGTGTGCGGGCCGGCCGGGGTGCCCGCGTGGAGGACGATCGACTTCGCCTCGCCCACCCGGAAGGCCCAGCCGACGGTGGCGCTCGCCGAGCCGCTGCCCGACCGGTCGGTGCGGACCGTCATCCGCACCTCGTTGCGGTCGTTGGCGTAGACCAGGTCGGTGGACGGCTGCACCGGATCCACCCGGTGCTGGTAGTGCGGACCGGAGAGCGCCGGGTCGGCCCCGCACGGTCCGGTGTGGACATGGGCCGGGAACTCGTGCGCTGCCGCGACCCCGGACAGCTCCACGCGCACCGTGGTCCCGTCCGGCGCGCGCACCACCGTGACGTGGACGTGCGCGCCGTACGGGACGAGGTCCGGCGCGTGGCTGATCGCCGTCGGCGGTACGAAGGCGGTGGCCGGGTCGAAGTCGGCGTCCACCACCGTGGCGGGCGGCAGGACCGAGCGCAGCAGGGCGAGCGGGACCAGGGAAGCGGCGAGCAGGGCGGGCATGGTGCGGTCGGACCTCCTGGTGGGGCACGGCTGAGACCGTGGCGACGGACATCGACCACGGTCGCGGCCCGGGCCGGACCTCGGCGCGCCGCCGTGCCGCAGGGTCACCCGTACGAGCGGCCCGTTCGGCGGGGCCTCCCCGGCATGCCTCCGTGGACCCCGATGGCCCCGGGCAGCACGCAAGCCCCGAGTGCCGCACAAGCCCCGGGCAGCACGCGGTCGACCGGGTGCCTGCCCGCGCGACCGCTCGGGGTCAGCGCGCCGGGGCGATGCCGCGGATCTCGCAGCGCGGCCCGCTGGCCCGCATCAGCCGCAGGTCGGCCGTCACCAGCGGGACCCCCAGCTGCTCCGCCACCGCCACGTAGGCGGCGTCGTCCGGCGTCAGGTTGTCCTTCAGTTCCCAGATCCGCCCGAGCAGGGGAGCGACCTCCACCTTGTGGATCGCCAGGCCGGGCAGCTCGGCGGCCAGTTCGGCCACCCGTCCCGCGTCGAGTTCGCGGGCGAGGTACAGCCCTCGCAGGGACTGCATGACCTCGATCACCACGTGCTCTGGGGCGGCCCATTCGCCGTCCGCCGCGAGTTCGGCCCGCGCCGCCTGGCCTCGCGCGCCCTCGTCGGCCAGGGCCAGCACCAGTGCGGAGGCATCGACAACAATCACGGGCGGGCTCCCTGGGCGGTGGTGGCGGTACTGACGGTGGCTGCCGGCGGTGATCGACCGACGCGGCTCACCGTAGCCGGACCCGCGACCGCACCCGCGGGCGGTACCCGTACCCTCCAGCAGTACCCATACCCGCGTCCCGGTCCCGTCGGCCGCCCGGCCGCTTCGGCCTGCGCCCGGTACGTCCGAACCCCAGGATCTTCCGCCGCCGCCGGTGCGTCGGAGCACGCTCCCAGGACTTGCGTGACGGGGGCGGTGAGGGAAGTTTTGGAGACATGCCGCGGCGGTGTCGTCAGATCGCACTCAAGGGCATGCCTGAACGTCGGACTCACGCGCCCATGCACTATGGTTTATCTCGACATCGAGATAACTCCGCACTAGGGTCTATCTTGACGTCAAGATACTTGCCGAGAGGCGCAGGCGCCCATGCTCGCGACGGTGAGTTAGCTAAGGCTTACCTTACCTCATCGCCGGGTGGGCGGGAGGGGCCCAGCCCCACGCACACACGAAGCACCTAGAAGGAGTCAGTCGTGTCCGCGAACAGCTTCGACGCCCGCAGCTCGCTGCAGGTGGGCGACGAGTCGTACGAGATCTTCAAGCTCTCCGCCGTCGAGGGTTCCGAGCGGCTGCCGTACAGCCTCAAGGTGCTGCTGGAGAACCTGCTCCGCACCGAGGACGGTGCGAACATCACCGCCGACCACATCCGTGCGCTCGGCAACTGGGACGCGAACGCCCAGCCGAGCCAGGAGATCCAGTTCACCCCGGCCCGTGTGATCATGCAGGACTTCACCGGCGTGCCGTGCGTGGTCGACCTCGCCACCATGCGTGAAGCCGTCAAGGAGCTGGGCGGCGACCCGGCCAAGATCAACCCGCTGGCTCCGGCCGAGCTGGTCATCGACCACTCCGTCATCGCCGACAAGTTCGGCACCCCGGACGCCTTCGTCCAGAACGTCGAGATCGAGTACGGCCGCAACAAGGAGCGCTACCAGTTCCTGCGCTGGGGCCAGACCGCCTTCGACGAGTTCAAGGTCGTCCCGCCCGGCACCGGCATCGTGCACCAGGTGAACATCGAGCACCTGGCCCGCACCATCATGGTCCGGGGCGGCCAGGCGTACCCCGACACCTGCGTCGGCACCGACTCGCACACCACCATGGTCAACGGCCTGGGCGTGCTGGGCTGGGGCGTCGGCGGCATCGAGGCCGAGGCCGCGATGCTCGGCCAGCCGGTCTCCATGCTGATCCCGCGCGTGGTCGGCTTCAAGCTCAACGGCCAGCTGCCGGCCGGTGCGACCGCCACCGACCTGGTGCTCACCATCACCGAGATGCTGCGCAAGCACGGTGTGGTCGGCAAGTTCGTCGAGTTTTACGGCGAGGGCGTCACCTCGATCCCGCTGGCCAACCGCGCCACCATCGGCAACATGTCGCCGGAGTTCGGCTCGACCTGCGCGATCTTCCCGATCGACGCCGAGACCCTGAGCTACCTCAAGCTCACCGGCCGCAGCGAGCAGCAGCTCGCCCTGGTCGAGGCGTACGCCAAGGAGCAGGGCCTCTGGCACGACCCGTCGGTCGAGCCGGTCTACTCCGAGTACCTGGAGCTGGACGTCTCCACCGTCGTCCCGTCGATCGCCGGCCCGAAGCGCCCGCAGGACCGCGTGGTCCTGGCCGAGGCCGCCGACAAGTTCGCCGAGGCGCTGCCGACCTACTCGGCCGAGGCCAGCAAGCCGACCCAGGTGATCGCCGAGGACGGCAGCTCGTACGAGATCGACAACGGCGCGGTCGTGATCGCCTCGATCACCTCCTGCACCAACACCTCCAACCCCTCCGTCATGCTGGGCGCCGCCCTGCTGGCGAAGAAGGCCGTGGAGAAGGGCCTGCACGTCAAGCCCTGGGTCAAGACCACCCTGGCGCCCGGCTCCAAGGTCGTCATGGACTACTACGAGAAGGCCGGCCTGCTCCCCTACATGGAGAAGCTGGGCTTCAACCTGGTCGGCTACGGCTGCGTCACCTGCATCGGCAACTCGGGCCCGCTGCCCGAGGAGGTCTCGAAGGCCGTCAACGACGCCGACCTGGCCGTCGTCTCGGTGCTCTCCGGCAACCGCAACTTCGAGGGCCGGATCAACCCCGACGTCAAGATGAACTACCTGGCCTCCCCGCCGCTGGTGGTCGCCTACGCCATCGCCGGCAACATGGGCGTGGACATCACCCGTGACGCCCTGGGCCAGGACGCCGACGGCAACGACGTCTTCCTCGCCGACATCTGGCCCACCGAGCAGGAGGTCGCCCAGGTGGTGGCCAGCTCGATCGACCAGGACATGTTCGCCAAGGACTACGCGGACGTCTTCGCCGGTGACCACCGCTGGCAGTCGCTGCCCGTCCCGACCGGCAACACCTTCGAGTGGGACGCCGAGTCCACCTACGTCCGCAAGCCCCCGTACTTCGAGGGCATGCAGAAGGACCCGAGCCCGGTGACCGACATCGCCGGCGCCCGCGTCCTCGCCAAGCTGGGCGACTCGGTCACCACCGACCACATCTCCCCGGCCGGCAACATCAAGCCGGGCACCCCGGCCGCGCAGTACCTCACCGAGCACGGTGTGGAGAAGCGCGACTTCAACTCGTACGGTTCCCGCCGTGGCAACCACGAGGTGATGATCCGCGGCACCTTCGCCAACATCCGTCTGCGCAACCAGATCGCGCCGGGCACCGAGGGCGGCTACACCCGCGACTTCACCCAGGCCGACGGCCCGGTGTCGTTCATCTACGACGCCTCGCAGAACTACCAGGCCGCCGGCACCCCGCTGGTCGTCCTGGCCGGCAAGGAGTACGGCTCCGGCTCGTCCCGTGACTGGGCCGCCAAGGGCACCGCGCTGCTGGGCGTCAAGGCCGTCATCGCCGAGTCGTACGAGCGCATCCACCGCTCGAACCTGATCGGCATGGGCGTGCTGCCGCTGCAGTTCCCCGAGGGCCAGGACGCCGACTCCCTCGGCCTGACCGGCGAGGAGACCTTCTCCATCACCGGCGTGACCGAGCTCAACGAGGGCCGCACCCCGAAGACCGTGAAGGTCAAGGCCGGTGACAAGGAGTTCGACGCGGTCGTCCGCATCGACACCCCCGGTGAGGCGGACTACTACCGCAACGGCGGCATCCTGCAGTACGTGCTGCGCAGCCTGATCGGCTGAACCCAGTAGATCCGGCAGAGGCCGGTACTCACTCCTCGGAGTGGGTACCGGCCTCTTGTGCTTTCCGGAGGCGCCATCCGATCACGGTTCGATGCGGTGCTTTTGATGCAGTGCTGCTCAAAGCTGCGCGTTTCTATGTTCAAACGCGCACGAACGCGCTACCTTCTCCGGTGTCGGCGGGGTGTCGGTGCAAATGTGCAGGCTCCCTGCGAATTGCACATGCTGCACCGCCGACAACGCTTTGGTCGTCAGGGGGTCGCATCGGACGGTCGGACTATTGCCGCCAGATGAACAGTGGACTATACCTTTTCGCATCGAAGCAAACCGCCCCTGACCGGCACTTTCGCCGCTGGGCGCGCCCCGACAGCGGGAATTGACGATCCGTCATAACCTGACCGCATCTTCTGGACACGAGGGGTTAGGGCACTCATGGGCTCTGCAACCGAGTACAACCGCCGTGACATCTTCAAGCGCGCCGCCGGTATCGCCGTGCTCGCGGCCGCCGGGAGCCCGCTGCTCGCCGCCTGCGCCGGCGGCACCGGTGGCAGTGACACCAAGGGCGCGAAGAGCGGCGGTTACAACCTGGCCGACGCCAAGAACCCGTTCGGCGTGGACGGCAAGGCGGCCCTGGAGGCCTTCATCTTCGACGGTGGCTTCGGCAGCGAGTACCTCAAGGCGTTCGCGGCCATCTACGCCAAGACCTATCCCGACGCGAAGATCAACCAGCAGGCCGACAAGGACGTCACCGGCAAGCTCCAGCCCCGCTTCAACGCGGGCAGCCCGCCGGACGTCATCGACGACTCCGGCAACAAGCAGATCAAGCTGGACGTGCTGGTCGACTCCAACCAGCTGACCGACCTTCAGCCGCTGCTGGACGCCCCCTACCTCGACGACCCGTCCAAGAAGGTCAAGGACGTGCTGATGCCCGGCACCATCGACTCGGGCACCATCAAGGGCAAGGTGTACAACCTCTCCTACGTCTACACCGTCTTCGGTCTCTGGTACTCCGCCAAGCTCTTCAAGGACCACGGCTGGACGGCACCGAAGACCTGGGCAGACTTCATCACGCTCTGCGGCCAGATCAAGGCCGCCGGCATCGCACCGCTGGCCCACCAGGGCAAGTACCCGTACTACATCAACGTCGCCATGCTGGACATGATCGCCAAGCAGGGCGGTCTCGACCTGATGAAGCGGATCGACACCCTCGACCCGACCGCCTGGGACGACCCGGCCGTCAAGACCGCCATCGACTCCTTCTACCAGGTCGTCGACAAGGACTTCCTGCTCCCCGGCACCAACGGCATGACCCACATCGAGGCACAGACCGCCTGGAACCAGTACAAGGCGGCCTTCATCCCCTCCGGGTCCTGGCTGGAGAACGAGCAACTGCCCTCCACCCCGGCCGACTTCGGGATGACCTTCCTGCCGATGCCGTCGCTGCCCGGTGACAAGCTGCCGTTCGAGGCGATCCGTGCGGGCGCGGGTGAGCCGTTCATCGTGCCGCGGCAGGCCAAGAACGTCGCCGGCGGCCTGGAGTTCCTGCGGATGATGCTGACCAAGGAGGCCTCCGGCAAGTTCGCCGAGGTCGCCAACAGCCTGACCTGCCTCAAGGACGGGGTCGGCCCGGAGGTCAAGCTGCGTCCCGGCACCCAGTCCACCGTGGTGGCACTGAAGGCCGCCGGCGCCAACACCTTCAACTACCAGTACCCGAACACCGCCAGCAAGTTCGACGAGGACCTGCAGAACTCCTCGGGTGAGCTGATGGCCAAGCGCATCGGTCCGGACGAGTGGATCAAGCGTGCCAAGGAGTCGGCGACCAAGAACAAGACCGCCTGACCGGCGGAGCGGACGGATGCGCCAGGGGCCCGCCACCGGCGGCCCCCGGCGTGCCCGTGTCTGACGGACAGGAGATGTGGCGATGCGTCACGGCAAGTACCCCTTCATCGTGGGGTTCCTCTTTCTTCCGATCGTGCTGTACGTGGGCCTGGTGCTCTGGCCCTACCTGCAGACCTTCGGGTACTCCCTGACCGACTGGTCGGGTCAGAGCCAGCAGATGAACTTCGTCGGGCTGGACAACTACAGCAAGCTCCTCGGTGACGACGTCTTCCTCGGCGCGCTGTGGCACAACGTCTTCCTGCTCGCCGTCCTGCCGATCGTGACGATCCTGATCGCGCTCTTCTTCGCCTTCATGCTCAACGTCGGCGGCAGGGGCGGCACGGGCGGTGTGCAGGGAGTGCGCGGGGCCGGGCTCTACAAGGTGGTGTTCTTCTTCCCCCAGGTGCTCTCGATCGCCATCCTCGCCGTGCTCTGGCAGGCGGTCTACCGCACGGACGGCAGCGGACTGGCCAACGGCATCCTGATCAAGCTCGGCCTGGCGGACGCGCAGCACCCGGTGGCCTGGCTCTCCGACCCCGACCTGGTGCTCTGGTGCATCCTCGGGGTGCTGGTCTGGAGCGGCGTCGGCTTCTACCTGGTGCTGTTCTCCGCGGCTATGCAGTCGATCCCCAAGGACATCTACGAGGCCGCCCTGCTGGACGGCGCCAAGCGGGGACAGACCTTCTTCAGGATCACCCTGCCGCTGCTCTGGGAGACCGTGCAGACCGCCTGGGTCTACCTCGCGATCGTGGCGATGGACGCCTTCGCGCTGGTCGCCAGCATGACCCCGGGACGCACCTACGGCGGCGGCCCGGACCACCACAGCGAGCTGATGTCCACGTATCTGATGCGCAACTTCCTCGCCTTCGGCGAGGCCGGCTACGCCTGCGCGATGGGTGTCGTGATCTTCTTCTTCACCCTCATCCTGTCCGTCGTCTCGCTGCGGGTCACCCGGCGCGAGCGGATCGAGTACTGAGCGGGGCCCCGGCATGAGTACCAGCATCGAAAAGACCGCCCCCGTCACGGCCCCCGAACGGGCCGGGGGCAGCAGGCCCGTCAGCCGGACGGAGCGCTTCGCCGACAGCGGGGGAGTGCTGAACGTCTTCTCGCACGGCTTCCTCGCCCTCTGGGCCGTGCTGATCGTCTTCCCGCTGCTCTGGGTCGTGCTCGGCTCCTTCAAGACCGACGCCCAGATCAACGGCAGCGCCTGGAGCTGGCCGAGCCACTGGAGCTTCAAGGCCTTCGGCAGCGCCTGGACCAAGGGCCACATCGGCGGCTTCTTCGCCAACACCCTGATCGTGCTGGCCGGTTCGCTCACCCTGACCATGCTGCTCGGCGCGATGGCCGCCTATGTGCTCGCCCGGTACGAGTTCAAGGGCAACCGGCTGATCTACTTCTTCTTCGTGGCCGGTGCGATGTTCCCGGTCTACCTGGCGCTGGTCCCGCTGTTCTTCATGGTCAGGAACCTCGGCGAGATCTCCCCGCTGCTCGGGCTGAACAGCTACCTGGGCCTGATCCTGGTGTACGTCGCGTACTCGCTGCCGTTCACCGTGTTCTTCCTGCACTCCTTCTTCCGGACCCTGCCGACCGCCGTCCACGAGGCCGCGATGCTGGACGGCTGCTCGCACACCCGGGCGTTCTTCCAGGTCATGGTGCCGCTGGCCAAGCCGGGGCTGATCAGCGTCGGCATCTTCAACGTGCTCGGCCAGTGGAACCAGTACATCCTGCCGGTCACCCTGATGCAGCCGACCTCGGCGGGCGAGGCCGACCACTCGATGCTCGCCCAGGGCCTGGTCAACCTGGCCCTGCAGTCGGGCTACAAGAGCGACGCACCCGCGCTGTTCGCCGGTATGACGATCGCGATGCTGCCGGTGCTGGTGGTGTACCTGTCCTTCCAGCGCCAGGTGCAGTCGGGACTCACCTCGGCCACGCTCAAGTAGGCGCTCAGCCCGGCCGGACCGCCGGAGTGGGTACACCGCAGTCGGGACAACGCAGCCGGGCAGCACCGCAGGGGTGCTGCCCGGCTGTCGGCGTGTCAGCTCCGGTCGCAGGACTGGGCGCGCAGGGCACGGGCCAGGTCGTCGTGGCACTCCAGCACCAGGCGGCGCAGCGCGGGCGCGGCCGAGGGGTGCCCGGACAGCCAGGACTCGGTGGCGGCCAGCGTCTGCTCGCCGATCTGGTAGCGGGGGAAGAAGCCGCCGACGATCCGCATCGCGATCTCGATGCTGCGCTCGGACCAGATGTCCTCCAGCAGCGCGAAGTAGCGCTCGGCGTAGCCGGCCGTCAGCTCGCGCTGGCCCGGCTGGTTGAAGCCCGCGATCTGGGCCTCCACCAGGGCGTTGGGCAGCTCGTCGGAGTCGATCACGGCCGACCAGGCGGCGGCCTTGGCCTCGGCGGTCGGCAGTGCGGCCAGGCACTCGGTCAGGTTCTGCTTGCCGCTGGCGGTGTTGTCGGCGGCCAGCTCGGCGTTGAGCTCCCCGGCGCCCGCCTCCCCGGAGGAGGCCAGGGCCAGCCAGAACAGCCAGCGCAGGTCCTGGTCCATGTCGAGGCCGTCGATCCTCGCGGTCCCGGCGAGCAGGCCGCGCAGCAGCTGGAACTGCTCCTGCTCGCGGGCGGTCTGCGCGAGGAAGCGGGCCCAGGCCAGCTGGTGGTCGCTGCCCGGCGCGGCGGCGCGCAGCTCGCGCAGTGCGCAGTCGGCCAGCAGTCGTGCGCCCTCGGAACGCCCGGCCGGGTCGGCGTACACGTCCAGCGCGACCTTGGCCTGCTGGTGCAGCGACTGCAGCACGCCGATGTCCGACTCCTGACCGGCGAAGCGCAGTACCAGTGCCAGGTAGTCGCGGGTCGGCATCAGCCCGTCCCGGGTGAGGTTCCAGACGGCCGACCAGGCCAGCGCCCGGGCGAGGCCGTCGGCGATCTCGCCGAGGCCGGTGCGCAGGGTCTCCAGCGAGTGGCCGTCGAAGCGGATCTTGCAGTACGTCAGGTCGTCGTCGTTCAGCAGTACCAGCGCGGGCCTGGGCAGTCCGGCGAGCTCGGGGACGACGGTCCGGGCGCCGTGGACGTCCAGCTCGACCCGGTGGGTGCGGACCAGCCCGCCGACGGTGTCGCGGTCGTAGCAGCCGATCGCGATCCGGTGCGGGCGGGCCGTCGCGCCGTCCTGGACCACCGCGAACTCGGTGATCCGGCCCTCCGCGTCAGTGGTGAGCTGCGGGGTGAGCGAGTTGACGCCCGCGGTCTGCAGCCAGGACTTCGACCAGGCCGTCAGGTCGCGTCCGCTGGTCTGCTCCAGCACGCCGAGCAGGTCGCCGAGCACGGTGTTGCCGTAGGCGTGCCGCTTGAAGTACTGGCGGGCGCCCTCGAAGAAGGCGTCCCGGCCGACGTAGGCGACCAGCTGCTTGAGCACCGAGGCGCCCTTGGCGTAGGTGATCCCGTCGAAGTTCAGCTTGGCGTCTTCGAGGTCGCGGATGTCCGCGGTGATCGGGTGCGTGGTGGGGAACTGGTCCTGCCGGTACGCCCAGGCCTTGCGCCGGTTGGCGAAGGTGATCCAGGCGGACTGGTACCTGGTGGCCTCGATCTGCGAGAAGGAGCCCATGAAGTCGGCGAAGGACTCCTTCAGCCAGAGGTCGTCCCACCACTTCATGGTGACCAGGTCGCCGAACCACATGTGCGCCATCTCGTGCAGGATGACGTTGGCCCGGCCCTCGTACGAGGCCTCGGTGACCTTCGAGCGGAAGACGAAGTCCTCGCGGAAGGTGACGCAGCCGGGGTTCTCCATCGCGCCGATGTTGTACTCGGGCACGAAGCACTGGTCGTACTTCCCGAACGGGTACGGGAAGTCGAACTCCTGGTGGAAGAAGTCCAGGCCCTGCTTGGTGACGGTGAAGATCTCGTCCGCGTCGAAGTACGGGGCCAGCGACCTGCGGCAGGTCGCGGCGAGCGGGATCTCCAGCGTGCTGCCGTCGGCGAGTTCGCGGCTGTAGTGGTCGCGCTCGACGTGGTACGGGCCGGCCACCACGGCGGTGAGGTAGGTGGAGATCGGCTTGGTGGCCGCGAACTGCCAGACGCGGGCGTCGCCCTCGGTGGCGACGTCCTCGTGCACCGCGTTGTTGTAGACGTCCCAGGCGGCCGGCGCGGTCACCGTGAAGCCGAACGGTGCCTTCAGGTCCGGCTGTTCGAAGGTGGCGAACACCCGGCGGGCGTCGGCCGGTTCGTAGTGGGTGTAGAGGTACGTCTCGCCGTCCACCGGGTCCACGAAGCGGTGCAGGCCCTCGCCGGTGCGGCTGTACGCGCAGTCCGCCTCGACCACCAGGAGGTTCTGCTCGGCCAGCCCGGCGAGGGTGATCCGGACGCCGTCGAAGACCGCGGCCGGGTCCAGCGCGCGGCCGTTCAGGGTCACGGAGCGTACGGCGGGTGCCAGCAGGTCCACGAAGGTGGAGGCGCCCGGGGCGGAGCTGCGGAAGGCGATCGTCGTGGTGGAGCTGAAGGTGGCGGCCGCCGGGTCCACGGCGGAGGTCACGTCGAGGTGGACCCGGTAGCTGTCCACGCTGAGGATGGCGGCCCGCTGCTGGGCTTCCTCGCGGCTCAGGTTCTTGCCCGGCACGGGCGGTACTCCTTTGTCCGGCTCGCACGCTGGGTGCTGGTTGCTTGCTGGGCATCCTTTCACGCAGTCCACGCCGTGCCATTGCACAGGTCACACGGAATCAGCTCGGAGGTGGCGGTGTTGCGACCTGACATAGGCAAGAGCACTTCGCTGTCGACTGTGAAGGACGTAGGTCAGTGACCACCGCAGACTCCCGCAAGATCGCCGACTTCTGGTTCGACCCGATCTGCCCCTGGGCCTGGATGACCTCTCGCTGGATGCTGGAAGTCGAGCAGCTGCGTCCGGTGGAGACCCGTTGGCACGTGATGAGCCTGGCCGTCCTCAACGAGAACCGCGAGGACCTGCCGGAGAAGTACAAGCAGAACCTGGCCAATGCCTGGCGCCCGGTCCGGGTGCTGATCGCCGCCGCCCAGGCGCACGGTGACAAGGCGCTCGGCCCGCTCTACACCGAGCTCGGCACCCGCTTCCACAACCAGGGCCTGCCCAACGAGCGCTCGACCATCGAGGCGGCGCTGGTGGCGGCGGGTCTGCCGGTCGAGCTGGCCGACGCGGCCGACAGCGACGCGTTCGACGCCGAGCTGCGCGCCTCGCACCAGGAGGGCATCTCGCTGGTCGGCGAGGACGTCGGCACCCCGGTGATCGCGGTGGAGGGCGCCGACGGCGAGAAGGTCGCCTTCTTCGGCCCGGTGGTCACCCCGACCCCGCGCGGCGAGGCCGCCGCCCGGCTCTGGGACGGCACCATCCTGGTCGCCTCCACCCCGGGCTTCTACGAGATCAAGCGCACCCGCACGGCCGCGCCGTCCTTCGAGTAGCCGGGCCGGACCAGCGGACACGGCGAGGGGCCCGGTACCGGAGTACCGGGCCCCTCGCCGTGTCGTCGGGCGTCAGGCGGTGCGGCGCTGCTTCAGCCAGCCGAGCACCGAGAGCACCACGGCCAGGCCGGCCGTGAAGTACAGCTGGATCCGGTTGTCGGCGTCCGTCAGCATCAGGGCCAGCACCGCGATGATCGCGGCCAGTGCCACCCAGGTCAGGTACGGGAAGAGCCACATCCGGACGGTGAGCTGCTCGGGCGCCTCGCGCTCCAGCCGGCGGCGCATCCGCAGCTGGGCCACCGCGATGAAGGCCCAGACCACCAGGACGGCGGCGCCGACCATGTTGAGCAGCCAGGTGAAGACGGTGGTCGGCCACCAGTAGCTCAGCAGCACCGCGAGGAAGCCGAAGGCCGAGGAGGCCAGCACGGCCGGCCGCGGCACCCCGCCGGCCACCCGGGCCAGCGCCCTGGGGCCCTGGCCGCGCTGGACCAGCGAGAACGCCATCCGGGAGGAGCCGTAGATGTTGGCGTTCATCGCCGACAGCAGGGCGATCAGCACCACCACGTTCATCAGCTGGCCGGCGCCGGGGATGCCGAGGCTGTTCAGCACCGCGACGTACGGGCCGTCCTTGGTCACCGCGGCGTCGTTCCACGGCACCAGGGTGACGATCACGGCCATCGAGCCGACGTAGAACAGGGCGATCCGCCACATCGCGGTGCGCACCGCGGTGGCCACGCTGCGCCGGGGGTCCTCGGACTCGGCTGCCGCGATGGTCACGGTCTCCAGTCCGCCGTAGGCGAAGACCGAGGTCAGCAGGCCGGTGATCAGGCCGGTGGAACCGTGCGGGAAGAAGCCGCCGTGGCCGGTGAGGTTGGCGCCGCCGGGGGAGGAGGTGCCGGGCAGCAGGCCGAGGATGGCCAGCGCGCAGATCACCAGGAACGCGGAGATGGCAGTGATCTTGACCGCCGCGAACCAGAACTCGAACTCGCCGAAGTTCTTCACGGCCGCCAGGTTGGTGGCGCAGAAGAAGCTCATGAAGACGGCCACCCAGACCCAGAGCGGTACGCCCGGGAACCAGTTGCTCATCACGTGCGAGGCGCCGATCGCCTCGGCGGCCACGCCGACGCAGAGCATGGTCCAGAACATCCAGCCGACGGTCAGACCGGCCCAGGGGCCGATCTCCCGCTCGGCGTGCACGGAGAAGGAGCCGCTGGCCGGGCGGGCCGCGGACATCTCGCCGAGCATCCGCATCACCAGCATGACCAGCAGCCCGGAGGCGGCGAAGGCCAGCACGATGGACGGACCGGCGGCGGCGATCCCGGCACCGGAGCCGACGAACAGCCCGGCGCCGATCACTCCGCCGAGCGCGATCATCGACAGATGGCGCTGCTTGAGGCCGTGGGAGAGCTGCTGGCCCTCGGAGCCTGGAGCCTGCTCGGCAGGCTCCAGCAACGGCTGGGTGGTGGGGGTCGGCATAGAGGAAGATCCAGACTGTACGGATGGCGGAGCAGTCAGTCCACTATTCGGTACGCCGGATGGTCATGCCAAGAATTCGTACGCAAGGACCGGATTCCGGACATCAGAGTGACCGAAAGTGACCGCATTTCTACTCAAATGACACCGTGGAGGTAGGACAGGACGGAAACCGACAAGGTGAGGGGTGGACGCTTTGTCGAGGCCGATGCCCGTCAGAGGCGCCGCAGCGCATAGGTTCACAACTGTTCACGAGCGTCCACGAACGACCACGTCGTGCCAGAACTGGAGACCTGCCCCATGGCCACTGCCGCCACGCCCGCACCCGCCACGGTCCTCGCCGACCACCTTCCGCGAGCGACCACCAGGCTCGGCGGCCAGGTGCGCGAGCTGGCGCTGGTCGCCGGGGGCGCCGCGCTGACCGGCCTCGCGGCCCAGTTCTCGGTGTCCGTCCCCGGCTCGCCCGTGCCGGTCACCGGCCAGACCTTCGCCGCGCTCCTGGTCGGCACCGCCCTCGGCACCCGCCGGGGCGTCGCCTCGCTCGCCCTCTACCTGCTGGCGGGCATGGCCGGGATGCCGTGGTTCGCCGGGGGCAGCTCGGGTTTCGCGATGCCGAGCCTCGGCTACACCATCGGCTTCGTCCTGGCGGCAGCCCTCACCGGCGCGTTCGCCCGGCGCGGGGCGGACCGCAGCCTGCCGCGCACGGCGGTGGCGATGGTGCTGGGCAACCTGGCCATCTACGCGGTCGGCGTCCCGTACCTGGCCGCCTCGCTGCACGTCCCGCTGGCCAAGGCGGCCGACCTGGGCCTCTACCCCTACCTGGTCGGGGACGGCCTCAAGGTCCTGCTCGCGATGGGCGCGCTGCCCCTCACCTGGAAGCTCCTCGGCCGCCGCGGCTGAGCCTGCTCCCGGCTGTGCCTGCTCCCGGCTGCGCCGGGGTCGCCGACCGGGGCGCGGGGAAGCGCGTGACCGGCCCTCGACGAGGTGCCCGGCTGTTCGCACACCCCCGCGCCCCGGGGTGTTGCCCCGTCATCCGCGGGCGTGCCCCTGAAAGGTCGCCCGGCCTCCCGCATGCCACACTCATACGCATGCGCGTGTACCTGGGTTCCGACCATGCCGGATACGACCTCAAGAACCACCTCGTCCAGTGGCTGAAGGAGAACGGCCACGAGCCGATCGACTGCGGGCCGCACATCTACGACGCCGAGGACGACTACCCGCCGTTCTGCCTGCGCGCCGCCGAGCGCACCGCCGCCGACCCCGAGGCGCTCGGCATCGTGATCGGCGGCTCGGGCAACGGTGAGGCGATCGCCGCCAACAAGGTGAAGGGCGTCCGCGCCGCGCTCGCCTGGAGTGAGCAGACCGCCTCGCTCGGCCGCGAGCACAACAATGCCAACGTGATCAGCATCGGCGGCCGGATGCACACGGAGGAGGAGTCGACCCGCTTCGTCGAGGTCTTCCTCAACACCCCGTACAGCGGCGAGCCGCGCCACACCCGCCGGATCGCCATGCTGAGCGAGTACGAGACCACCGGCGAGCTCCCCCCGATCCCGGCCCACCACCCGCAGGGCTGACCCCCCTCCGACGCGAGCTGCCGTACGGGCCGTCAGAACCCGTGCGGCAGCCAGGGCGCGACATCCGAGGCGAACGCCCGGGATGCCTCCGCCAGCGCACCCCCGCGCAGTTCGGTGACCCGCCCGGCCGCGCCGAGCGCCGCCAGCGTCATCCCGCCGAGGTACGCCGAACCCAACTCGCGGACCGTCAGCGCCAGCTCGGCCGCCGCTGTGGTCGGCAGACAGGTCGCCTCCTTGCCGGGCCCGCCAGCCTGCAGCTTCCAGCGGCCGGCGTTCCACGGGCAGAACTCGTCCGCCACCTCCAGCACCACCTCGACCGGCGCCGCGTACTCGCGCAGCCGGAGCGCCGTACCGACCTCCACCAGCCGGACGTAGAGCGAATCCCCGAGCTCGGGGTTCAGCCGACGGGTGTCCGAGACCAGGTGGAACAGCGGGTCGTCCACCGGGCGGCTGCCGGCCTTCACCCGGTCGGTCAGGTCGATCTCCAGCAGGTACGACCAGAGCCTGGCGTACACCTGGGGCGAGAGCGCCTCGACATCGCGGACCAGCACCACCCCGGCCGCGGACCGGCCGGTCGACTCGTCCTTGACCTGGTACCGGGCGTAGCCGAGCAGCCGGCCGCTGCGCCCGTCCTCGGCCAGCACCACCTGGAGCGGTGAGGCGCCGTCCCGGTGCGCGGGACCGTCCAGCAGTGGCAGCCGTTCCCAGCCCGGCCGGCGCTCCAGCATCCCGGGGCGCAGCGGCACCCGGGCCGCGTACAGCTCCTCGCAGGCCGGTCCGCTCTCCGCCGGGTCGGCCAGCCGGAGCCGGGCGCCGTCCGCGGGCGGCGCGGGCAGGCTCAGCCGACGGCTCTCGATGTCCAGGGAGACGCGCAGGGTGCCGAGGCCGTAGCCGAAGCGGCCGCAGATGGCCGGTTCGGAGGCGGTGAGCACGGCCAGTGCCTCGCCCCGGGCGCGGATGTCGTCCAGCTGGCGGCGCATCATCGCGGTCAGCAGGCCGCGCCGCCGGTGGGTCGGCAGCACCCCGACCATGGTCACTCCGGCGACCGGGACCACCGCGCCGCCGGGCACGGTCATCCGGAGGCTGAACGCGCCCGAGCCCGCCACCGGCACCGCTCCCTCCCAGACGCCCTGCGCGCGGTCGACCTCGGTCAGGTCGTGCCAGAGCTGCCGCGCCTCGGGCGGTTCCCCTGTGCCACCGAACGCGACCTCCAGGGCCCGGAACCAGGCGTCCCACTCCCCGGGGGCCAAGGTGCGTACGGTCTGGGCGATTTGAGAGAAATGGGTGGAATCACTCGCAAGACCCGGAGTCATACTTCCCACAGCTATCATCCGGTTTTGCCGGACGCGACCGATTTCCCGCCATGTCCCCAACTTCCTTGCGGCGCAGTCGGGATGGGCGGCCGGGCAGGCGGCCGAAACGCGCCGGGGGAGTCCTGGCGCAACCCGCCCGACACGGCACACCCATCGACGCCGCCCCGGCCGGTGGATAAGGTCGGAGCCCATGGCTGGCAGCACGCCGGGCGCACCACCGCCCCAGACGACTGCGAAGAGGTCCACCGCGACGGCGGCTGCGGACCCCTGGACGGCCCGGCTGCGCACCAGGCTGTACCGGGCCCGGCGAAGGCTGCGCCGAACCGGGGTGGACTACTTCCGCGGCGACGCCTCCGACTGGCTCGCCTTCGGCGCGTTCCTGGCGATGGTCCCGCTGCTCGTCCTGCTCAACGTCTGGTTCCCGGCCTGGGTACCGCCCACCGCCCTGGTCCTGCCGATCCTCGCCGGCGCCCTGCTGCTGCGCCCCGGCACCCTGGTGCTGCTGTACGCCGCCGCCGCGCTGGGCCTGTCCACCGAGTCGGTGATCCACACCGGCGAGCGGGTGGCCAGCGAGCACCCCGAGAGCTACGTCTTCGGCGTCACCCCGGGCGCCGCCCTGGTGGTCGGCGCGGTCGGAGTGGCCGGGCTGCTGCTGGCCCAGTTCCGCAGCCGGGTCGGCGTGCCCTGGCGCGGCGGCGGCACCATGCTCTTCGACCTGCGCGAACGGCTGCGGGTGCAGAGCCAGGTCCCGGCGCTGCCCGAGGGCTGGTACGCGGACATGGCGCTGCGCCCCGCCGGCGGCCAGTCCTTCTCCGGCGACTTCGTGGTGGCCGCCAGAACCGGTCCCGGCCGACGGATGCTGGAGTGCGTCCTGGCAGACGTCTCCGGCAAGGGCATGGACGCGGGCTCGCGCGCCCTGCTGCTGTCCGGGGCGTTCGGCGGCCTGCTCGGCTCGCTGCCCGCGCACGAGTTCCTGCCCGCCGCCAACGGCTATCTGCTGCGGCAGGACTGGGAGGAGGGCTTCGCCACCGCCGTCCACCTGGTGCTGGACCTGGACAC
>NZ_JYJF01000619.1 GCF_000955975.1 Saccharothrix sp. ST-888 | reverse complement strand
CAGGCCCGAGCAGTACCAGCAGGGCGACAGGGTGGTGACCATCGTGGTGCGGCCGTAGCCGCGCAGTCGGCCCGCCGCGCGGAAGGCCGCGGTCTCGGCCTGCATCGGGGGATCGCCGTCCTGGACCCCGCGGTTGTTGCCGCCGCCGAGGAGCTCGCGGTCCGGGTACGTGCCCGTGATGGCGGATCAGGGGATTGGCTGAGGGCCTGCGGCTCGTTGGGGCGTGCCGGCAGGTGTGGATTGTACGGGAGTTGGAGTACTTCGATGGCGGGCGGAGGCAGATGAAAAGCAGGCGGCGCGCCAACAGCCGCACCGGGGAAGGCAGGGAAGGGCGGTGTGGGTATGACG
>NZ_JYJF01000618.1 GCF_000955975.1 Saccharothrix sp. ST-888 | reverse complement strand
CGCCTACAAGCGCAGCTACCTCGACGGCCCGCTGTACGCGCCGGTGACCGGCTACAGCTCGCAGGCGTACGGGTCGACGCAGTTGGAGAGTCTCTACTCAGGGCTGCTCGGGGGGATCGACCCCCGGCTGGCAGGGCCCGCCGACGCGCTCATCCGCTCCACCCCCCCCGGCCGGTGCACGGTCCGCGCCCGCAGTCCGCCCTCGTCCCGCCCGGACACCACAACTGGTACGGCCACCGCAACAGCCCGCGCAGCAACCGGCACCGCCCCCGGCACAGCCGCACCGACCGCCGCCCCCTCCCGGACCACGTGTGCTTTCGTCCCGCTGCGTCTGAACGCAGTTACGCT
>NZ_JYJF01000617.1 GCF_000955975.1 Saccharothrix sp. ST-888 | reverse complement strand
GCTCGTCAGCGGCGGACTTGGGGACAAGGTTGTTGGGCTTCTCCTGGAGTGCCGCCCCCTCGCAGTGATCCTCCGCTTTTCCTCTGCGCGCCCTCCCCCTCCACAACACCACCTCGCCCCCGCCTCCCTGGGCGTCGGTTTCGCCGTCCGCGCCCCCATAACGGCGCCGGATGCAATCGCTTGCTCCGCTGTGGTCGTGGAGGTTGTCAACTCCGATGCGGTCCTGGGAGCTTGCAGGCTTCCCGAACAGGCTGTTCAGGGTTCGGCGGGAGACGTTCACGCGTGTTGTTCCTCGGTGGCGGCTGGCGATTCGGGCTGGTGGGTGCGTGGGTGGGCAGTGTCCGGGCG
>NZ_JYJF01000616.1 GCF_000955975.1 Saccharothrix sp. ST-888 | reverse complement strand
GGACGAACTCGCCGCCGCGCTGGACACGCTGGCCGCCGGCGGGACGGCACCGGGCGTGCTGCGCGGCAAGCCGGTCGCCGGGAAGCCCGCCTTCCTGTTCACCGGCCAGGGCGCCCAGCGGCCCGGCATGGGCCGGGAGCTGTACCAGGAGCCCCCGGTGGTCATGCCACCTTTGCGCGCCCGCTTGTCCACGTACAGGCCCCGGGGAAACACACCGTGCCCCATCCCCTGACCCATCTTGATCACACCCTCCACACCCGCAGCCGCCTGCGTGTGACCGATGTTCGACTTGACCGACCCCAGCCACAACGGCCGTCCCTCGGAGCGCCCCTGACCGTACGTCGCCAGC
>NZ_JYJF01000615.1 GCF_000955975.1 Saccharothrix sp. ST-888 | reverse complement strand
ATTCTGGGGGTGGTGCCCGTGTGGGACGCGATGGAGCGCACTTCGCCCGGGCGCCGGGACTCCGTCGTCCGCCGAGCACGGTCGAGCTGGTTGCGGTAGAGCGCCGCAGGCACGAACGCGCGCGCGCCCCCTAAGTACGCGACGTACTTGACGTACGTTGCTTTGCGGGGGAATCTGAAGGAGATTCGAGGGGGCGTGGCATGTGGGCAGTGCACTACGAGAGCTACACGGAAGCGCGCCCGCATCGGAAGGACATCTTGGACGCGGCGCAGCAGGGGCGGGTCGCAACAGTGGGTCGGGACGCTGGCCGGGCAGCGGTGGTGGACGTCGCGCGGCTGCGGCACTGTGT
>NZ_JYJF01000614.1 GCF_000955975.1 Saccharothrix sp. ST-888 | reverse complement strand
TGCGGCAACGCCTCCACCTCGGCCAGCCACAGCAGGGCTGCGTCCGGTTCCTGCATGTCGCGCAGTCCGCGCAGCGCGAGCGGGCGCTGGAGCGGGGGTCCGGCGAAGCGGGCGGCCTTGTCGGAGTTGAGCCACAGGCGCAGGTCGGGGTCCAGCTTGTGGCCCTGCCCGCTCTCCTCCCAGGCGGCCGCCGTGTTGCGTACGGCGGTCAGGAGGAGGGGGATCCGGGGCAGGCGGGCGGGGCGGCGGCCGGCGCTGCGGAAGGTTATGGCCTCGGCCTCGCGGGCCTCACGTATGCCGGCGGAAAACGCATCGGCGGCCAGTTGCCTGGCCGCCGAGGACCCGGCCG
>NZ_JYJF01000613.1 GCF_000955975.1 Saccharothrix sp. ST-888 | reverse complement strand
TCAGTGCGGTCGGGCTCGCCGGCAGCTGGCGGCAGGTGCGGCTGGCCGCGATGCTCCCGTTGGTCGGGGCGGCCGCCTGCACCGTCCCGGTCGGCTCCTTGGTTGCCGCCCGACTGCCCGAGCCGACGCTGCTGGCCGGGCTGGGGCCTCTGGTGGGCGGCGCCGTGCTCCAGGAGATGAGCGGCGCCCGGGCGCCCGCCGTGCAGGGTGTGCGAGGGGAGTTCGCGGCAGGTGTCGTGAGCGGGGTCATGAACTCCTACGCGGGCGTCGGCGGCCAGGCGTTGTCCGAGGACGCGGTGAACGCGGGCGGCGCGACAGGGGAGTTGGTACCGAAGGCGCTGGTCTACGA
>NZ_JYJF01000612.1 GCF_000955975.1 Saccharothrix sp. ST-888 | reverse complement strand
CGTACAGGTCCTCGAAGACGGCCACCGTGCCGTAGGGCTCCTGGCGGGGCTCCTCCAGGAAGGTGACACCGGCGGCGGTCATCCGGCGGGGGTCGGCCGCGAAGTCCTCGGTGTTCAGGAAGGGGCCGACGCGGCCGCCGGTCTGGTCACCGATCCGGGCCGGCTGCTCCCGCTGCGCCGCATGGCCGGGGGGGAGGCCAAGGCACGGATGGTGGCCGACGGCTCCCGCGAGGACCGGCTCGCCGACGCGGATCGCGTCATCGACAACAGCGTACTCCTGGAGCCGCTGGCGGCCGGGGTGACCGACGTCTGGGAGCAGTTGAAGGTGAGCCAGGGGTGTTCGGGCGTAAG
>NZ_JYJF01000611.1 GCF_000955975.1 Saccharothrix sp. ST-888 | reverse complement strand
CCCGCCTTCGGCCGGGGGACCCCCGCCCAGCCCGCCAGGCTGGGGTAGACCAGACCGGCTAGGCATGGACAACCTGAGAAGACTGGTCAGACCAGAAGGCTTTCGACACCCCGCCGCGGGCGGGGCGCCGGGGGGGGCGCCCGCAGACCCGGCCAGGGCCGCAGGGCCGCCGGGGCCCCCCACCCGGCGGGCGGCGGGGGGGACCCCCGGCGCCGGGGCGCCCGCCGCGGGGCGGGTGGCGGAGAAGCGGGGGCGGGCCCGCCGTACCCGTAAGCGTGTCGAGTCCCCGGCCGGTGCGCCTGAGGCCGCCGAGGTCGTCGTGAGCGCCCCGGAGACCCCCGCGCCGGTCGA
>NZ_JYJF01000610.1 GCF_000955975.1 Saccharothrix sp. ST-888 | reverse complement strand
CTTCCCGACCTGGCAGCTCGTCAGCATCTGGTATCACGAGGGCGTTCCGGGCCACCATCTCCAGCTCGCCCAGTGGGTCGCGGTTGCCGACCGGCTCAGCCGCTACCAGGTCACAGAGGGCATGGTGAGTGCCAATATCGAGGGTTGCGCCCTGTATGCCGAGCGCTTCATGGACGAGTTGGGGTTCTTCTCCGAACCAGAGTGCCGACTCGCCTTCCTGGACGGGCAGATGCGGCGGATCATCCGGGTGATCGTCGACATCGGCATGCACCTCGAACTCAACATCCCCGCCGACTCGGGCTTCCACCCCGGCTACCGCAGGACCCCGGCGCTCGCCACCTAGTTCATGGC
>NZ_JYJF01000062.1 GCF_000955975.1 Saccharothrix sp. ST-888 | reverse complement strand
CAAGGACGGCAATGTGCGTGCAGGCGGCGCCGACGCGCTGGCCCGGTACGCCGGGTCATCACCGGCCCGTCGATACCGGCTCGCCGCTGCCGCGGTCGGTGTGCCAGGCGTGCGGTTCTGCGCCCACCGGGTCTACGCGCTGGTGGCGCGACACAGGCACCGTATTCGCATGGGGACTGCGACGTGCTCCGTAAGGCGCCCCTGACGCACCCCGACGGGCTGCCTCCACCGGGTGCGGGCCCCGGCCAGGAGGGCTCGACCGACGAGCGGATGTGGCAACCTGCGAGCTTGCTGGTCTGACTCCCTGCCCCTTGTTCTCCTCCCACTGCCGAGCCACTCCTGTCGGACGTTCCTCCCCCAGGGGCGGATCCGGCCGTGTGAGGCGCCGGGCTATCAGGGTTCGGGCCATGCGGCGGCACGCATCCGGGCGACATTCGCGCGCCTGTCGGCCTCACCCGGGCCGCTGGTGGGCGTGGCGGCCGATGGCAGGAAATCGGAGCGGAACTCCCCTGCTACGACATTGCCGTCCCCACCGGCCGCGAGCAAAGCACTCGCGGTCCCGGTGCTGGCCGGGTCAGCCGCTTCGGACATCAGGCGAGCGCCGTCGACGGCGTCCGTCGACGGTGGAACGACCAGCAGCTCCAGCTGGAGAGGAGCGTAGGAGAACACCATGATCACGTGCTGGTCCTGCTCCGTGGTGAACCAGCCGACATGGACGGTGTGCCCCGCAACCGGAACCCGCCGGGGGATGGCCGGCCACTGCGCCGGATTCACGGTGATCCGGGTGACCCGGCCCCACCGCTTGTCCAATTCCGCTACCAGGGAGGGAAGTTCGAGGAGGAGATCACGCGACCGGGGCCACCAGGCACCGTCCAGCCGGCCGGCACGTATGCCGCCGGGCGCAAGCGACAGCCGTACAGCGGATTCCGGAGCCCGAGGCGTCGTCGCACGATCGAGGGTGACAGTCATGATCAAGGACCTGTCTCCGGGCCAGACAAGAGAGAGGTCCGGGATAGCCGTTCGCCGGAGGCGACGCCAGTGTCCGGTGCCGGCTACGAGGTGCCTTCGGTAAGATCCAGACTACTCCGGGTTGGCGCCGAACCCGAGTGCTCTGGAGAGCGGAAATCCTCCCGAGGGCGACTGTGCGCCACCGCTCGTGGGCGAACCGGCAGTGGACCAAGAGCTGGTAGCGGAAGTTGAGTAGGAGCCAGTCGCGGTGTGCACCGCACCGTGCGCAGGCGATCACGATGCCGCCGGGACCTTCGGGGATGTCGTCTGCGCTGGCCTCCCCCAGGACGCGATGCGCGGTACCGGATGAGTAACTGGATTGCAGCTGTGGGAAGTTGGGCACGTCGGGCTGTTTTCCCGTTGTGCTGCACGTGGAACGGGACGGTCGTGACGACGGTTTTCGGCAGGGGTCGGAGTGCTCGCCGCAGCCGGGCTGCGAGTCGGCTGCGCAGGAGGCGGTGCCGCCGGTGACGGACGACGATCTCCGGGAGGACGGCGGGCACGGTGAGGTTCGGGTGCTGGTGGTGCTGCGACTCGATCAGCTGACCAGTGGTGCGACGATCGCGAGGTACGGGGAGAGCGCGATCGTCAGTGGTAGGTGATCGCCGCAATACGGTCTGCCGTTGAGCACAGATGCTCGTTGAAGGCCTCGGTGGGAGTCCTCCATCCCAGGATCTTTCGGGGGCGGGTGTTGAGGGCGGCGGCGACAGCGTCGAGATCGCTTCGGCTGTGCCTGGTCAAGTCGGTTCCCTTGGAGAAGTACTGGCGAAGGAGGCCGTTCGAGTTCTCGTTCGTGCCGCGCTGCCAGAGGCTGTGCGGGTCGGCGAAGCAGACACCTGCACAGTTGCCCGGTCAGGGTGGTGATCGTGGTGGCGATGGCGTCGCGTATGGCTTCGGAGCCATGCCCGGCAAGCGCCGGGCCGTTCTTGGCCCGTGGGCCGCCGTGGCCATCCGACGGGGGCAGGTGCAGCAGCATCGTGTTGTGGCTGGTGCGCTCGACCAGCGTGCCGATCGCTGAGCCCGAATCCACCGGCCAATAGCCGGTCCAGGGTCCGGACATGAAAGCGGAGATGCCCTCAGACCAGGGAAGATATGACTTGTCTAGGGTTACATCCACCGGGTCTGGAGGGGCATCTCCGGGATGCAGTCTCTCATGCTGCCGCGAGCGGTTTTTGCCGCGTTCGACGAGCCGAACCTGATCGCGGACGCCGGGCTGGTCCCGCTGGTCCGCCTGGCCGAACGGGTTGGCCTGCCCGGTCTCGTCGCAGAGCGGCTGCGCATCGGCGGCACCGGCAACAGCGGCGGCGCCCACCCGGGCGCGAAAGCGATGATGCTGATCGCGGCGATGTGCGCCGGGGCCGACTCCATCGGCGACACCGACCGGCTGCGGCACGGCGCGACGGGCCTGCTGTTCGGCGGAGTGCGGGCGCCGTCCACCCTGGGTACCTTCCTGCGCGCCTTCACGCACGGGCACAACCGCCAACTCCACTCGGTGCACCGGGACTTCCTCGCCCGCCTGGCCCGGACCACCCCACTGCTGCCCGGTGTCGACCAGGTGGCCTTCGCGGACATCGACCCCACCCACCGCCGCGTCTACGGACGCGCCAAGCAGGGCGCCGAGGTCGGCCGATTCCAGGGCATACGCACCCTGCACCCGATCCTGGCCACCCTCAGCACGCCCCTGGCCCGGCCCGTGATCGCGGCCGTCAGGTTGCGGCGGGGCAAGGCCGCCGACGCCCGCGGCGCCGGACCCTTCACCGCCGAAGCCCGGCCCGCCGCCGGCCAGGCCGGAGCCATTGGGACCGTCATCGTCCGCGCGGACAGCCAGTTCTACAACGCCGACGTCGTGGCCGCCTGCCGCCGCGCGAACGCGCACTTCTCGCTGACTGTGCGGATGAACCCCCACATCGCCGCCGCGATCAGCGCGATCGCCGAGGACGCCTGGACGCCGATCCGGTACCCCGAGGCGTTCGTGGACCCGGACACCGGCGAGCTGGTCTCCGACGCCGAGGTCGCCGAGACCAGCTACACCGCGTTCACCGGCCGCAAGAAGGCCGAGCAGGTCACCGCACGTCTCATCGTCCGCCGGGTCCGCCGTCTGAACGCCGAAGCCGCCGCCGGACAAGGCGAGTTGTTCACCACCTGGCGCTACCACGCCCTCTTCACCGACAGCCCGTTCGCCATGCCGCAGGCCGAGCTGCAGCACCGGCAGCACGCCGTCATCGAGCAGGTCATCGCGGACGGCAAGTCCGGACCACTCGCCCACCTGCCCTCCGGGAACTTCCAGGCCAACAACGCGTGGCCGACCCTGTGGGCGATCGCGTTCAACCTGCTGCGGGCCGCCGGCTGCCTCGCCGGCACGTTCCAATCAAGGGCAACGACGGCTACCCTGCGTGCCCACCTGGTCAACATCCCCGCCCGCATCGCCCGCTCTGGCCGCCGCCTGACGCTCCGTCTGCCCGACCGCTGGCCCTGGCAGCACGCCTTCACCGACCTGTTCGACGCCGCCCACGCACCACCAGCGTGATCACCACCCGACCACCCGACCACCCGGCCCACCAGGGCCCGACCGGAGCACACGTGGAAGAGCTGGGCAGACCAGCGGACACCCCACGCCTTCCGGCCGAGCACCCCAACAAACCCGCTGAAACGATCAGGTCGGAATCAGCCCGGTGGATTCGGGCTGAGCTGTCCAGGCTGGCGGCATCTCGTGGGTGCGGTCCAGCCGCCGCCCCAGCAGTCGCTCGCCGAATCCTTCCGACCTGTCCACCACAGCCTTGTGGTTCTTCCGCGCGGTTTCCGCCATGGGTAATCCGCAGCAGCTTTTTCCTCGGCCGACTTCCCCGCCTTGCTTCGATGCAGATCCGTACACGCCTCGCCGGCGATTTCTCGGTCTCAGCATCGCACCGGCTCTCACCCCCGCGACATCCGAGCCTGGATCGATCTTGTAGGTGCGGGGCGTGGCCCCTGGAGCGGCTCGTGGCCGAAAGTGGGCAAGGTGTTCGGATGGCCCCTGCCGCCGACCAGCGGAACTGCGCAACCCGGAGCAACGGCCCACATCAGGAGCCGCAGGCCCTGTGCCTGTCCCGGGCGGCCCGAACGGGGCGCGAAGCCGCAAGAGCGAGCCCAAGCGGTGGTATTTGTGAACCTGGATGCCCCGCATACGTGTTTTGGGGAGTAGCCTGGAATGTGCCGGAAGAAGTTACCGGAAGTCGATCTCGAGGAGGCGAATATGCAGCTCGGTAAAACAGGAGCCCTGATTCTGCGACTCGTGATCGCGAAATTTCGCCCGGCCTTTCGACTGGGAGATAACGGGGGCACGTAGGGGCGGGGGCGCAGGTGCAAATGCTGTTGTTCAGACTGGTGTTTACGCAGGGCGTAGGCCGTCTCCGCAGAGATGCGGGGGCGGCCTGTCTAGCAGCCGCAGTGAGGTCCCATCCTGCGGCCACCGGTATTCGGGTCGTTTCTCGCCTTCGTTCTCCGGCGGGTGATGCGCCGTCTCCGAGGCAGGGCGCGCCCATGGCCTACGTCTGCCGCTACCGAGGCGTGGTCAAGGCCCGTGGTCGATTCCGGTCGGCCGGGCGAAACTGCTTCCGAAAAAACGACCAGCCAGCCGGTTGAGCCGGGCTCGGTCCCGCTGGGGACGGAGAGGACGGAACTGTCGATGGTGCGTGGTGACCACGGCCGCGCGACTGCGGCGGGCGGCTGCCGGGCCTGGTCACGGGCCGTGTACCTGTACGCATCGCGCGTGTCGGCCTGGGCGCGGGCGCCTGTGCATCGGGGTTTCCAGGGCGTCGATCACCGATGTTCCACCGGTGGGGCTTTGGAGGGGCCAAGCGGTCTGCACTTGACCCTGCCCCCTGCCCGACCGCCGGGACAAGGGGCTCGACGGGGGCTCCGGCCGGGGTGCGCCGGGATAGGGTCGGCGGCATGCGCCTGAGCACAGTGATCCTTCCCACCCGCCGATGGAGCGAAGGGCAGAAGATCTGGCAGCGGGCCGAGGACCTCGGCTTCCACACCGCGTACACCTACGACCACCTGTCCTGGCGGTCCTTCCGGGATGACACCTGGTTCGGCGCGATCCCCGTCCTGACCGCCGCCGCGACGGTGACCGAGCGGATCCGCCTCGGCACTCTGGTCGCGTCGCCGAACTTCCGTCACCCCGTCACCCTGGCCAAGGAGTTGCTGACCCTCGACGACATCTCGGGCGCTCGCCTGACGGCCGGCATAGGCGCTGGCGGGCCGGGCTTCGACACGACGGTGCTGGGCCAGAAGGCGTGGTCCGCGAAGGAACGGGCCGACCGCTTCGCCGAGTTCGTCCCCCTTCTCGACAAGCTCCTCACCCGGGACGCGACGACGGAGCAGGGGCACCGCTACGCGGCCGTCGAGGCCCGCAACATCCCCGGCTGCGTCCAACGCCCGCGCATCCCCTTCTACCTCGCCGCGACCGGCCCCCGGGGGGCTGCGAGTGGCGGCCCGCCACGCCCAGGGCTGGGTCACCTGCGGTGATCCGGCCGACCCGGACGTCCCCGCCGAGCGCGCGCCCGCCGTGATCGCCGCGCAGCTGGCGAAACTCCACACGGCCTGCGAGTCCGAGGGCCGCACCCCCGACTCACTCGCCAAGGTCCTCCTCCAGGGCTTCACCGCCGAACGCCCTCTCAGCTCCCTCGACGCCTTCGTCCACTGGGCCGGCACCTATCGCGAACTGGGCATCACCGACCTCGTCCTGCACTGGCCGGTTCCCGACTCCGTCTTCGCCAACGACCTCACCGTCTTCGAACGCATCGCCACCGAGGGCCTGGCACAGCTGGGTTGAGGAGACCGCCGGAAACCACCGGCGCTTGCCTCGGATCCTTCGCCCACCGGGGGCGCCTGTGGCGGGAAGAGCCGTTCGGGCAAGACGCTCTCAAGGCAAGGCTGCCGGCGGCCTGACCCGGCCAGGCGCCCGATCGGCGGGTGCTCGGGACCGGTGACGCGCTCGCCTGCCAGACCTTGTCGACGACGCTGACCGGCAGGTCGTCGGTGCTGATGCCGGGGGTTTCCACGATGCGTGCCTGCGGGCGAGGCGGACTGCATGCGGGGCGAAGGGCGGCTGGGGCAGTGCTGTTCGGCTCAGCCGATCAGTTGGTGGGCGGCGCCGTGGACGGCCCGGAGGTGGGTCGCAACCTGATGGAGCCTGTAACTCTTCGCGGAGGACGGCGACCTGATGGGGGAGAGGTCGCAGTTCCACGGGATCGTGCCGGGCACGGTGAGGGCTCGCCGCAGTGCACTGGGGACCATCTGGGTCACGGTGGCGGCGAGGTCGGTCGCTGCGCTGGGAGCTGGTGGTGTCGGTGGGCCGGCGGCCACGCCGGCGTGGTGGATATTCGCTGGTCCGGGCGGGTTGGGCGCGGCTACGGTGGGCGGCCGACCAGGCAGAAGAGGGGGTAGTGGTGATGAGCGGGGCGGATACGGGGACGACGACGCCGTGGCGTCCGGCCGGTCCGGTGTTCCTCACCACGGCGCAGGAGACCAGCACTGGTCTACTCCTCGCGGAAGCCGCGCGGCGGCGCGGTCTGGACCACGTCGGGCTGGACCGCCAGGATGTCGTCGACGCCCTGGCCGGGCGCGCCGTGCACTGGTACGGCGGGCCGCTCGCGGCGGACCGGATCGCCGCTCGGCTGGGCCTGGGGCTGCTGGAGCCGGCCGACGACTGGCTCACCGAGCTGCCCGAGGAGTTCACCGGCCGACGGATCACGCTCACCACGCTCTCGCAGGCCTGGACCGCCAACCGCCCACTGTTCGTCAAACCACCGAGCGACAAGCAGTTCCCCGCTGCGGTCTATGCCGACGGCACCAGGCTGCCGCGTGACGGCGAGCGGATCGGCCCCGACACCCCGGTCCTCGTCTCCGACGTGGTGACCTTCGCCTTCGAGTACCGGCTGTTCGTCCTGGACGGACGGATAGCCACGGGCAGCCGGTACGCCCGTTTCGGGCGACTCGATGTCGCGGCGCTGGACGGCGACTCGCACGAGCGGGAGGTCCGTGCGTTCACCGACGCCCTCCTGCGTACCCACCGGGGCTCGCTTCCCAGTGCTGTAGTCGTCGACGTCGGCCTCAGCCAGGACCCCGACACGGGGGGTGAACGGTGGGCGGTGGTCGAGGCGAACATGCCCTGGTTCGCCCACAGTTACGCGGCCGATCCTGACCAGGTCCTGGAGGTCGTGCTCCGGGCTGCCGGACCACGAGAACTGGTCGCCCCCAGGGATGCCGGGTACCTGCGTGCAGGTACCGCCCAGCTCGGGGAGCCGTCGGTGGTCCTGCACCACAGCACGCCGCGGCCAGGGCGGTGATTGCGGCCTGGGGCCCGCGTTGTGCGTGTCCTGGCGCTCTCCTCCCTAACGGCGGCGGTACCGCTGGCACTGACTCCCCTCCCCCCGTACGGTCGGGCATCACCTCTACCGCGCGTTCCCCAAACTCGGCGTCAGCTCCCGCACCGAACTCGCCGCGTTGCCGGCCTCATGAGGCCGGAGCCTGCGTCGCCCCTGGGGCCTCCGGCACCGCGTAGATCATCCGGGTCTGCGCGGTCCGGTAACCGGCCCGGGCGAAGGCGGCGGCCATCGGGGCGTTGTCGGTGTCCGTGGTGGCCGTGATCAGCTCGGCACCCGCCTCCACCTGCACCCGGGTGATCTCGGCGAGCACGTCGTCGACGTACCCCCGCCCGCGCAGTTCGGGGACCACGCCCAGGTAGCCGACGTTGCGGCTGTACGGGGTCGCCGACGGGAGGGCCAGGCCGGCGACCTGCCCGTTCGGCGTGCGGGCCAGGCGCCACCAGGAGCGCTCGCCCGGGCAGCTGAGGTAGAAGTCCACCTCCTCACGGGCGGTGGCCTCGGCGCCGATGGCCGCCAGGTTGCGGCGCGTCTCGCCGTCCAGGCTGTCGACCGCGATCCGCCGGAAGACGTCGAGGAACTCCTCGTCCGACCCCTCGGTGAAGGTGAGGCGCCCGCTGGAGGCCGGGAGCCCGGCGTCGGGGGTCCACTCCAGGCGCAGCCGTTCCACCTCGGCGGTGAGCCCGGCCGCCAGCGCGGCGTCGCGCCGCCAGGCCAGGGCGGCGACCACGGCCGGATCCTGGCGCCAGCCGTTCGGCAGCGTCAGGTTGTACAGCGGGGGTTTGGGCGCGCCCTGCTCGGCGAAGGCCCGCAGGCCCGCGGTGATCAGCCCGGCCGCGACCGCCACGCGGTCGGCGACCGACGGGTCGACGTGCAGGCAGTCCAGTGCGACCGGGTGCTCGCTGGAGGCCTGCCCCCACCACAGGGCACGGGCCACGACCCGGCCGCCGTCCTCGGCGATCCAGGTCCACTCCGGCCGGTACATGCCCTCCTCCAGTTCTTCGAGGTAGCGGTCGGCGGGGATCCACCCGACGGGTTCGTCGACCGTCACGGCGGTGACGCGGTCGAGGTCGGTCTCGGTCGTGGAACGGAACAGCATGTGGGTGCTCACTTCTGGTGCGTTGCGTAGGTGGTCGCGCCCGCCCGGTCCTGCCGCTCGGGGTCGCGGACGAACGCCACCGGGTCTCCGGAGACGGTCTCCACACCGGGGTCGAGCCGGGCGAGGGCGCGGGAGAGGACGTACTGGCAAAGGTGCGGGTAGGGGCTGGTGACGCCGACGGGGTGACGTTCATCGACGGTAGGCCGACCGCCCTCTGACCGGTATCGGTCATCCCGACGTAATGTGACCGGTCACGGCACCGTGCCCGGTCCGATGCCCGCGCATGTGGCGCCCCGGCGAGCAGGCGTCGCACGTCCGCCCGGGACACCCGTTCGCTCACCCAGCAGCAGGCCGTGCTCGACGCTCTCGGTCCGCTGGGCGTCGCGATCATCGCCGACGGGACTGATGAAGATCTCGGTTTTGGCCCCACTGCGTGCACGTCGGGCCGAAACCGAGATCTTCATCGCCCTTCTGCTAGGAGGCCACCGGGGCGTCTGCGAGGCAGGCTGAACGTATGGTGTCGTTCTTCCACCCGCCTTCTCGACCAGGAGCGGGCGGTCAAAGCAGGGGCCTGCTCGCACTGGCGCAGTGCGTGCCGTTTGTCATCGCGCTGGCCGTGCTGATCATCGAGCTCACCCCTGCCCACTTCATCTACACCGGCCCCTTTCTCACTGCGGTGCCGGCGCTGGCGGCGGTAACGATGGACCCCAAGCGCACCGCCCTGGCGGTGGCTCTCGCACTGGCGGTGAGCGTGGCCACGGCCACCTACAACCAGGCATGGGGAACCCTTCAGGTCTATACCAACTTCCTCGCTCTGGCTCTGGTCTCCGTAGCCGGTTTCATCACGAGTAGCGTCGTGCGTGCCTACAGGAGGAGCGAGTTCGACCAAATCCGCCGGATCGCCGTGTGCGCGCAGGAGGTCATTCTGCGACCGGTCCCCGAGCGCCTGGGCCCGGTGCGGGCGGCCAGCCTGTGTCTCGCGGCCGGGACCGGGGCGCAGGTCGGCGGTGATCTGTACGAGGCCGTGCAGACTCGGTACGGCGTGCGGATGATCGTGGGGGACGTCCGCGGCAAGGGGCTCAGTGCCATGCGCGCGGTCGCGGTGGCGCTGGGCGCGTTCCGGGTGGTCGTGCACTATGAGGACGACCTCGTGGGGGTCATGAATCACTGCGCGGCCGCGTTGCGCCGGGAGGCCGCCGTGCCGGGCGCCTTCCCCGAGGAAACTCTGATGGAGGGATTCACCACCGCACTCATCGCCCAGGTGCCGAACGGCGAACCCGTAGTGCAGTTGGTCAACCGCGGCCATCCGCCCCCGCTGGTACTCCACGAGGGCCGAACTCAGGCTTTGATGCCCACCTCGCCGCGTCCGCCACTGGGCTTGGAGGACCTGGTCACCGGTCCTCCCGAGACGCCGGAGGGCTATCCGTTCGTACCGGGCGACCGTCTGCTTCTCTACACCGACGGCGTGATCGAAGCCCGCGACCCTGGCAACGGTTTCTTCCCTCTGCCGGAGGCCATGGAGTCGATCAGCTTCAACACCACCCCTCAGGAGTTCCTTGAGCAACTGCACCAGGCATTGATCCGCCACACCGAAGGTGACTTGGCGGACGACGTGGCGATGATCCTTGTCGACCGTCTCGGCAGCCGGTCCTCTGGCGGCCAAGGCCTTCCTGGAGCCGGCTGACCTGCAGGACGCCCGGCTCATCGGGCTCCCGGAGAACTCGACCTCCCGCCTGCAACCGGGCGCCTGGCTCGCGGAATCCGGGATCCGGCCGGTGTTCGGCGCCAGCGTCGCCGACTGGGACACCGCGATCCTGCTGGCCGAGCTGGGACTCGGCCACGCCGTCGTCCCGGCCCTGCCCGCCTGGACCGGTCCCGGACGCCCGGACCTGAGGTCGATCCCCGTCCCCGCGCTTCCCGCCCTCACCGCAGGCTGGGCGGCGCGTCGCTGGGCCGCCCTCTCCCCGCCGGCCCGCGCCTTCGCCGAGACCGTCGCGCACCACTGCGGCAGGCAGACCGTCCCCGGATGAGGACGGGCTGGGGGACGGGGCCGGTTCCCGCGTGGTGATCAGCTGCCCCGTTGCACGCACCGCCGACCGCAGCACCGACCGCGTGTGTCGGTCCAGGCTGGTGCGCAGGTCGGCGACGAGTTCGGCGGCGCCGCGTCCGGCGCCCTCGCGCAGCGCGTGGTCCAGCGCGGCGGCGTCGGCCCGTGGGCCGGGCTCGGTGCCGGCCCGGGCGAGGGCCAGCAGCCAGCGGTAGACGTCGGCGCTGCGGGCGAGGTGGGTGACGACGTGGCCGCGGCTCCAGCCGGGCAGCGCCGACGGCTCACGGGACCGGAGGTCGGTCAGCGCGTCGAGGGAGGTGACGAGGCGTGCGGCGGAACTGCGGACGCCGGTGAGGGCGAGTTCGGCCTCGGTCGGGGAGATGGCGATGGTGTCGGACACGGGCCCGTACTCTACGACCCGTCTGTGCGCAGGTCACCGACGGCTGCGATGCCGTCGGCGATGGCGCAACTCGCCCACGTTGCCGAAGCCGGGGGCGAGTTGCGCGGGCTCTGCGGCACGCGGGGCGCGGCACGCGCTCGTGCCGTTCGGGCCGGTCCGCTGAAGGCGCCAGTGTTGCTGCCTTCGAATCGCACGGCCGTGCGGCCTCAGGGCACGGCGTCGTAGGTGTAGGCCGCGGACATGTCCAGGACGGACCTCGGCGTCGCGGGAGTGCCCGCCGTGCCGGTGCTGAGCGGGGAGACGATCGGGTCGTCGATGCGCTCGCCCAGGTAGGTGGTGGCGGGGGCGCTCATGTCGGGGGCGTAGAGGCGGCCGTAGCGGTTCATCCAGCCCTGCCAGATCCGGTCCACGTTGCAGTGGTGCAGGAAGAACACCGGATCGTTGGGTGAGGTGGCGGGCGCCATGTCCCCGCCGATCCACACGTGGACCTGGTTGTGCATGTGCACCGGCCGGCTCGGATCCTTCGGCAGCCAGCCTTCGAGCCGGTCGCGGAAACCCTCCGAGGAGGAGTTGAAGGCGGGGACGTCGTAGCGGTCCACCGGGTTGCCGCCGGCCGGTGTGAAGGCGAGGGTGTCCTTGACCTCGGCGCCGGTCGGCAGCGTCCGCCATCCGAACGGCGGCGGCTGCGCGAAGGACCGGCGCAGGCCCCGGTGGGTCTGGAGGAGCTTCATGCCGCTCTGGTCGCTCTGGATCCGGACCGTGAAGGTGGCCGGATCGGCCGGGCTGAAGGCGAACGGCCCGGTCGTGACCGGATCGCCGTCGCCGCCGAGGTAGGAGGGAGTGAAGATCTGGGCGTTCGTCGGCGAGCCGAGGTCGCCGTCGGCCGACCAGTCCCAGTACGGCAGGGCGAAACCGGGCTTCTGCAGCACCCGTTGGATGTTCGCCTCCAGGAGACCGAGCATGGGCAGGTGTGGCTCCGGCGGCGCCGGAGTTCGGCCGTCCCCTGCCTCCTACCATCCCGCCGGAACCCGGATCCCGCAGCTCGGTGGTGGACCGGTGGAGGCGGGAGGGCGCTCGCGGCAGCGGGTGCGGGGTGCGCTGCACCGTGGTCACCGGGTCCGTGAGGTCGGGGCAGAGGTCCGGGGCGGGGTCAGCGCCGGCGGGTGGTGAGCGAGCTGGGGGCGGCGGGGGAACTCCGGTAGCCGTGCGCCGAGAGGGGGACCGCGGCGAGGGCGGGCGCGGCCGGTCCGGCGGGCGGCGGGGGGAACTGGACGCAGGCGGTCTGTGGTTGGCCGGTGCTCTGGCCGAACCGGCAGGCGACAGCGCTGAGTCTGATGGTGATGAAGTCGGCGATCTGCGCGCCGTACTGGATGGGCGTGCCGTTGATGGTGATGTCCCCCACCGTGAAGTTCCTGTCCGCGGGGACTTCGTAGACGGCTCGCACCGGGTGGGTGGCGTCGCCGCGCCGGTAGGTCCAGTAGCTCTTCGGGTCGGAGCCGTCCGGGGCGGCCCAGCCATCGGTCTTGAGGTCGTCGAAGTAGAGCCCGACGGGGTTGGTGAGGGCGATGTCGGCCTTCTGCCGGGCGATCGCGTTCACGGCTCCGCCGATGTGCGGGTCGCTGTTGCGTTCCGGCTCACCGTATTTGCCGCACTGGATGAGTTCCTGGTCGGTGGTGAGTTCCTGGCCGTTGACGACCCGCACGATGCTCGCTGCGGCGGCGAGTTCGATCTCGGCGCCGAGGGTGTTGGCCGCCTGGATGAGGTGCATGGCACCGTGGGTCGTGGAGTCGTTCCAGCGGTTGCGTCGCTGGTAGCTGCCGTCGATCCCGAAGAGGTCGTTCTGCTGGACGTTCGGGCTGATGTGGGTCCGGTAGAGCTGGAGGACGGTGGCCGGGCTCGACTGCGCGAGGAGGTCCCAGTACTCCGGCCCCTCGCAGGTGAACATGACCTGTGTGATCTTCCCTGAGGAGGGGTCGCGGGTGACGCTCCACTCGCAGTACTCATCCTGTACGTCGCGGCTGGCGTCCGCGCGCTGCCAGCGCTGGTTGTCGCCGATCGAGTGGACCTTGATACGGCGGGGGAAGGCTGTCCAGGTGACGGGGGCCTCGGTGGCGTCCGCCGCGGTGTCGGTTCTGGTGAGGTCGTAGAACTGGCTGCGCGGGCTGTCGTTGAGGGCCTGGCCGGCGTCGGGTCCCTTGATGGCCTGGTCGATGCTGTTGGTGATGAAGACGTTCCAGGCTTTCAGCCCGGTCTCGTCCAGGTCGGTGAGACGGCCGGGAGGGTCGTAGGCGTTGATCGTGCTCACGCTGTGCTCCTTTGGGTGTGCTCAGGGGGTGACGGTGGCGTCCTCGAGCATCGTCAGCCGAGGGGCGTCGGCGGGGATGTCGGTGACCGGCAGGGTGAGCTCGAATTCGTTCAGTCTCATCGCTCTGAACTCGCGGCGGCGGGACTCGGCCAGCCTGACGTAGTCGTCGAAACCGGACGGTGTGCGGATCCGGGCGGTGACGTGCCCGAGGTAGGTGTCGATGCGTTGGGCGAAGGTCGTGGCCCAGCTGTTGTCGGTCAGGTTCCAGGCGGCCGCGAAGCGGGCCTCCGGACTGGTGGCGGGCAGTTTCGCGGCGGCGGCGAGGATCGCCTGGACGATCCGGTCGCTCAGCGCCGCCACGGCGGTCGGGGCGGTGGGGACGTAGGCCATCAGCCGGGCGCGGTCCGTGCTGAACACCGGATTGGTGAAGTCGACCATCAGGGCGCACGCGGCGAACTTCGCAGGGATGATCGCCTGTTGCACCATCTGGCGTACGACGTCGTTGTCCTCGTACGCGGCCTCGGGCGTCACGAAGGCGAAGAAGCTGTCGCCGGTCCGGGAGAAGCCGCCGGCCTTCTCCTCCAGGCGGAAGCCGAAGGTGGTCAGGCTGTCGACGTACCGGGACGCGGGTGCGAGGGGAAGCGACGCGGTCGCGGGCAGCGCCAGGTCGTCGAGCAGGGCGTCGTTGTTCAGCCAGAGTCCTGCGGGCAGTGGGAGGTCGTCGCCGGTCGGTGTGATGGTCGCGCTCTGGGTCGCGCTGCTGGTCAGGTTGACCGAGGTGGTGGTGAACAGGTGGCGCAGCAGGTGGTCGGGGTGCTCGATGGTGCCGTCCGCCGTGACGGCGGCCAGGCGGGCCGCCGTCCAGCGGCTGACCAGCGAGCGGACGGTCAGCTCCAGGTTCTGGGCGCCGGAGACCTGCTGGTAGAGCGGGTCGCCACGCAGCGGGTCGTCCGGGGCGAGCTGGATGGTGGCCGCCTGGGACTGCCAGTTGAGCCAGGGCTGTCTCAGTTCCTTCATGACGACGCTGCCGTTGATGTGGCTGTCGAAGCAGCCGTTCCCTCGGGAGCCGGGCGCGAGCGCGGACCACGAGTTCCCCGCCCACACCCAGGTCGGGGTGATCCGCATGTAGTAGTTGAAGACCTTCGCGATCGGGTCCCACGCGGCGACCTGCAGGAACGTGGTGGCCGGGTCCGCGTTGGCGCCGGTGCTGACCAGCAGGTCGACGTCCCGGCCCTGAACGCAGCGGGTGATCGCGAACCGGATGTCGCGATGCAGCCCGGGCGCGGTGTCCGGCGGGATCTGCCCTGCCTCGCTGATCAGGTACACGGCCTGCTGGGAGGGAGTGGTGGGCTGCGGCAGAGCGGCCAGCAGCTCTTGCACGGTCATGGGAAAGATGTTCCGGCGGAAGAGGACCGTGGCCATCGGGTCGCCGAGTTCCGCAAGCTCCTGCGGGGTCATCAAACGAGCCTCGTGGTCGATGCCGGTCACATGGCGGTACAGCCGTCCGGTCTCCAGCGCATCGATCCGCAGGCGGTCACCGGCCGAGATGCGGAATTCGGTGGCGTCGGCCGCGCCTGCGGTGTCGCGGGGCGAATCGGCGACCGCTCCGAGGGACTTCCGCGCCCAGGCCGTCGCCCTTCGGTGTTCGTGGAACTCCTGCACTGCTCATGCCCTTCCGCTGGACCCGGGCCTTCTCGGACCGGGGGATGTCCCGCGCGCTGTGACGTGATGATGTGCGTGGACGATCCATTGGCTCACGCGCGGCGCCGGGGCGCGCGCCCGATCAGGCCGAAGGGAGGATCCCGTCACGCCTCACTTGTCGCTCGTCACCGGACAGCAGGTCGGTGCCTGTGCCGGTGTGCACCTCTCCGGGCGCGCTGTCGCCGTCGCGGGCGAGGCTGGGGCCGAGCGCGGCGGCTTGCGCGTACACCGCGCCGAGCCGTTCGTCGCGCTGCCGGATCGACAGTTTCCCGCAGTCTGTGAACAGTCCACAGCAGTCGCCAGAAACCGAGCGGCACGACCGGCCCGAACCGCCCGATCCCACGCGATCAGGTGACCCGGAAGCCGTCGTGCCGGCTCGGAATGTCCTCTCAGGTCAGGACAGGATGCTCCAACTCTGGCCGTTAGCAGCAGGGTTGGCCGGGTTGGTCAGTGCGGTGGAGCCGGTGGTGGTGCCGGCGATGTCCAGAGTCAGGCCGTTGCCGACGTTGGTGATGGTGAGTGCGCCGGCGCTGTTCTGGGTGACCTTCCACTTCTGCCAGGGGTTGTCGGGCGTGGCGTTGATCAGGTAGGCGCTGCCGGTCCCGTTGCCGCCCGCCAGCACGGTGTGCACCTGGGTTCCGGTGTTGCAGTTGTCGCTGATCTGCACGGTGCCGTCGGCGTTGGGCGTGAACAGCCACTGCTCGGAGGTGTGGTCGCTCCAGTAGGTGTTGATGTCGGCGTTGGCGCCTGCGCTGGCGCTGCAGGTGCCCTGGACTTCGAGCGCCAGACCGCCGGTGCCGCCGGCTGCGACGGCGTGGTACCTGCCGTCGCCGACGATGCTCGCGTGGGTGCTGCCGGTGCCGCCGGTGCCGCTGCTGATCCGGTAGAGCGCGACGCCGTGCGCGGGGATCCAGTTGCCGCCGATGGTGCCGGTGGTGGTGCCGGTCGCGCCGCTCCAGATCTCCTTGTAGCCGTAGCTGGAGCCGGTCAGGCCGAGCGCGCCGAGCGTGGTGCTGGGCATGGCCCAGTTGCCGGGGTCCTGGTTGACCAGCGCGACGGCGATGTCGCCGCCCGCCAGCCGGCGCTTCAGGATCACCGGCGCGGTCGGGGAGTTGGGGGCGCTGCCGACCAGGGTGGCGGGCTTGGCCAGGGGGTCCTGGTCGATGGCGATCAGGTCGGCGTTCTTGTAGATCGCCAGGCTGGAGGAGTTGATGCCGGTGGAGAAGGTGGTGCCGTTGACCGTGGTCTGCGAGTCGGTGGCGGTGCGGAAGTCGGCGCCGGAGATCAGCGGGGCGGCCATCATGGACAGGACCGACAGCTCGGTGCGCGACTCGTCGTCGGTGAACGACTTGGCGCAGGTGCAGTTGGTGGTGCCCCCGTAGACGCCCCAGGGGTAGTTCCACCCCGTGAACGTCATGTCCATGTCGTTCCAGCTGCCCGGGCGGACGTTGCCCGGGTACTGGAGCGCGGTTCCCAGCTGCTGCCCGTAGAGCACGCCGTTCAGGTCGCTGCCGCGGTCGCCGCCGATCCGGCAGAGGTTGGCGACCTGGCCGCACCAGACGCCGGTGGGGGCGTAGCCGGGGGACTGGTACTGCGGGGTGCCGGCGGCCCGGATGACCGGGTCGGTGCGGGCCGGGTCGTTGGCGTCGAGCAGGTAGGGGACGCCGGTGTGCACGGGCTGGGCGGAGACGCTGAGGGTGACCTTCGGCCTGCCCTGGGCGGCGGAGGCGGCGTCGAGGGCCTTCTGGAAGGTCTGCACGCGGGCGTACATGGACCGGGTGAGTTCCCTGCCCTCGCCCTGGGTGTAGTAGTTGTGCCCGTCGGGTCCGACGATCTGCGGACCGTAGGGGCAGTCGTCGTACTTGACGTAGTCCACGCCCCAGGAGACGAAGTCGGTGGCGTCCGCGGTCTCGTGGCCCAGGCTTCCCGGGTGCCCCTGGCAGGTGGTATAGGTGTCCGTGCTGTAGATGCCGAACTTCATGTTCTTGCTGTGGGCGTACCAGGTCAGGTACTGGATGCCGTTGACGGTCCGTCCGTTGACGCTCTGCGGGGGGAAGTCGGAGTTCGGCACCAGGTGTCCCGAGGTCGGGTCGTTGCCGGTCCCGTCGGTGCCCTGGACCGGGTACCCGTTGTCGTCGTACAGCTGCATCGCGCCGTAGGAGTTCTTGACCAGGTCGGTGGACTGGTCACTGCGGTGCGAGAGGGACCAGCCGTCGTCGATGGTGACGGTGTTGTAGCCGGCCTGGACCAGGCCGTTGGCGGCCATGAAGTCGATGGTCTGCTTGACCTGCTGCTCGGTCACCCCGGTGCCGAGCGAATTCCAGGAGTTCCACCCCATCGGCGGGGTCAGGGCGACCCCGTTGTCGAGGGCGGCGGCCGGGGAGGCGGCGCCGACGGTCAGGGCGCCGAGGCTGGCGGCGGCCATGGCCAGGGTGGCCACGGCGCAGGCGAGGCGCTTCGGTGAAACGCGCATGTGGGGGCTCCAGAGTGGAGGTTGGGGGATGGCCGGGCACGCCGAAGGGCACGCCCGGTGGGGGTGATGGTGTGCCGGCCCTCGCGCACCGGGGCGAAGGCGTCGCGAACGGGCTTGCGGGTGGAGGGTGTTGACTCCAGGGCGGCCTGCGGGCGGTGCGCCGCCGATGGTTGGGCTGCTGAATCCGCCGACTCGGGCTGGTGCACCGGCGGACGGAGGGTGGAGCGCCGCCGGGCCCGGCGGTAGTGCCATACGATATTGCACCGCACGGGGTGCGACAAGACTCAACGCAATCGATCACAACTTACGGGTGATTCTGTTTGTTTATGGGTGTTCTGGTCTGTGGCGGGCTGGTGGCTGAGGAGGCCGCAGCGAGCATGTCGCACACGTGGCAGCTACGGGGGCTGGACTGGTCAGGGCCGCCGCAGTGCCCAGGGCAGGACGAACCACAGGCCCGCGAACACCAGCGTGGTGGCCGTGGTGATGGCGATGGCTGCGGTGCGGCCGAGTACGACGTCCATGAGGAGCAGCACGGCGCCGTTGAGGGCCAGGGCGAGGAAGACGAGTCCGGTCTGGGTGAGCCGGGTGGACAGGGCCACGATCCGGCGCTTGGCGCCGCGGTGGAACAGGCCGCGGTGCAGGGCCACGGGGGTGGCGAGGACGGCCGAGGAGATGATCGTGAGCAGCAGGGTCGCGACGTAGATGTCCTGCTGGGTGTCGTCGAGCTGGGTGAAGCGGGGTGTGAAGGCCACGCCGAGGAGGAAGGCGAAGACGATCTGCACGCCGGTCTGCAGGACTCGCAGCTCCTGGAGGAGCTCGACCAGGTTCCGGTCGGCTCGCTCGTCGGGTGTTTCGTGGCGCTCCGGCTGTGGGGTGCGTTCGGGCTGTACGGCCATGGATCTCACTGTCACCCGGCGGCCGACGGTACGCGAGCCGCGTCGGCGGACTCCCGCGCTGCGCGGAGCGGCGGTGCTCAGGTCGGCGGCTGTGCCGGTGGGGCGGTGGGGTGGGGCTGGACGCGGGCGATGAGGAGGGCGACGTCGTCGTGGTCGCCCGGTTGACGGAGGGAGCCGAGGAGGCGGTCGCAGGTGTCGTCCAGGGAACCCCGGGGGCCTTAGAGGAGGTGCAGGAGCGTGTCGAGGCGGGGCGCCGATGGGCTGGTCGCGGGTTTCGACGAGACCGTCGGTGTAGAGGACGAGCAGGTCACCGATGCCGAGGTCGACGTCTCTGGCCTGGAACGGGACGCCGCCGACGCCGAGCGGTGCCCCGGTCGGCAGGTCGATCAGACGGGGGCTGCCGAGACGGGGTACGAGGACCGGAGGAAGGTGGCCGACGGTGGCCAGGCGGCAGCGGGTGCGGGTCGTGGACCGCGTAGATGCAGGTGGCCATGGCTTCGTCCAGACCGGTGGTGATGTGGTCGAGGTGCTGCATCACCTGGGCCGGGTCGAGGTCGAGTTCGGCCAGGGTGCGGGTGGCGGTGCGCAGTTGGCCCATGGTGGCGGCGGCATTGATGCCGCTGCCCATGACGTCACCAGATCCCCGGCGCCACGGCAGCGGCCCACACGGCCGGGACCAGCATGCTGACGACCGCTACCACGCATGCCCGCATGAACCCCACGCAGGCACCAGTCACCCACGACGCCACCTGCCGCATGAGCCTTCCTTCTGTCTCACAACTCCGACCGTGGCGACCGCGGTTACCGCGATGCGCCGGTCCGGCCGGTACGGCTTGGTGCTCTCACTGTGCACCGTGCGGAGCCCGATACCCCCATGATCGGCTCCGGAGCGGGTCTGGCCCCACCACCCCGTACGTCCAAGCCCATGCCGCACCACCCATGCGCTCCCTGACGTCGACACCACGCCGGACAACGCGAGGAAGAGAGAGACATGGAAACCACCAGTCACACCACGGCCGAAGTCGCCCACCTCCACCATCCGCTCACCCGACGGGCTTTCGGCAAGGTGGAGGTCCTCATCGCGGCCTGCGGAGCGCTCAGCGCCGTAGTTCTCGGCACGGTCGTCGTCCTCGCGAGCACCGGACACGAGGTGACGTCGTTCATGTGGGGCCGGGCATCCGGAGTGCTCGCGAGCGCTGTGGTGACGTACTGGCTGACCGTCCTCGCCGCACGGGGAGCACGACGGGCCTAGCTACGCGTGCGCATCATCTCGATCATCATGCCGATCGCGATCGTCGCCATCGACATGATCCCCGGTGTCCTCCCGCCGTGGTTCGTCGCGATGCAGGCCACCTGCGCTCTCGCCATCGCCGCAGCCGCTTTCATCATCAACGGATCCGGACTGCGCGCGGCCTTCCCCAAGTCACGCTGACCCCTTGGTTCCTGTGGGGTGGCTTGGCCGGCCGGCCGGTGCGTACTCGCTCCTGGCGGAGCTCCTCGCCGCTACCAACACGGCCACCCGTGCCCCTTGTTCGGGGCGCGGGCGACCGTTCGTTCGCTCGGATCAGCTCGGATCAGCTCGGGAGGGGCGAGGAGGTCACGGCTGCTGCCGTGCGGCGGCCGGCCAGTCGGCCGGAGAGGCGGTAGCCACCGGCCATGAGGACGACCACGGCGACCGTCTCGGCCGTGCCCCAGACCCAGGTGTCCGTGCCGACCTGCTTCGCTGCGAGCTTCGGCAGCTTCTTCGCCGGGACGGCGGTGGCGGACTGCTCGGCCACCTGCGCCTGGTAGGCCTGGTTGCGGGCGGAGCCGTGCAGGAAGGGAGCCACGAACAGAAGCGTCATGCCGAGCAGGACCTCGACGGCCACCACGAGCGGGAACCTGCGGAGCAGCACGGTGACCAGCGGGCGCTGATCGCCTTCGTCGCGCGCCGCGTCGATCCGGGGGTGCAGCCAGAACTGGTTGAACATGCCGAGCAGCAGCAGGCCGCCGAAGATGAGGATCTTCACGCCGAGCACGCGCCCGTACATGGTGGTGACCAGCTGGGACAGTCCGTCCACGTGCTCCCAGTACAGGAACAGGCCGGACAGGGTGATGGCCGCGACGCAGCTCGTGGCGCTGACGGAGAAGCGCCGGATGGCCATCGACCAGAAAGCGCGCCGTTCGACCGCGGGTATCGCGCCGGGGGCGGCGAGCAGCAGCAGACCTGCCAGGCCGCCGAGCCAGATGCCGCCGCCCAGCAGGTGCAGCATCCAGATCAGGGTCTCGAAGCTGGTGCGGCCCCAGTCGGCGGGCGTCTTGGTGGGGAACTTGGTGGTACCGAGCGCGACGGAGCTCGCCACCAGGCCGGCGCCCAGCAGCCAGCTGCGGGCTCGGCCGGCCGCGACCGAGCGGACCGCGAGCGGAGCCACCAGAGCGGCGGCGACCAGGGAGAGCGTGACCTCGAGCCCGGACAGCCGGCCGGCGTTGCTGCCGTCGTAGAGGGAGTCCCACGCCGCCGAGTAGTCGTAACCGCCGCCGTGCGAAGCACCGTGGGCCAGGTCGGTGAGCACGGCCGGGACGGCGAGGACGCCGACGACGGCGGCGGCCCGGGCGAGCCGGGCGGTGACTGCGGCAAGCGCGCTCGGTGCCGTGCGAGCGGCGGCCGGGCCTGCGGACAGCACCGCGAGGGCGATCAGGCCGACCAGGCCCATCAGGGTGACCCAGGTGGTCCAGGCCACGGCACTGTCGACGAAGGGACCGAGGGGGGTCGAGGGTGCGGCCGCCGCCAACGACGTCAGGGCAGGGGGCATCAAAGGCGAGGGCACGGTGGCCTTCCTCACTCATGGGGGAGACAAGGAAACTTAGGTTAGCCATGCCTAATTGACGGCGCAACCGTGCGGGGGAGTGCGCTCGGCGCCTGCCGTGGCGGTCGTGGGCGGACTCGGCCGCGGCGTCGGAGGTGTGCCCAGTGCAGAAGGTGCTCGTTCGTGCCCGTCCGCGTTGGCAGCGTGGGCCAGCACGGCGAGGGGTGGTCGCTGACCGAGGCTTCCCCGGGGCATGGACGGTACGTCGAATCCACCCAGGGGGGGCGGTCAGTTGAGCGGCAGCCACTCCGGGCGGCCGGAGCCGCGGGGGACGAGGATGTGCCGGTAGGAGCCGGGGGTGTCCGACATCCTGACCTGGTCGGTGATGCCCTGGTAGTGGCCGAGGGGGGTCTCGGCGGTGAAGAGCTCGGGGTCGGGGTCAGGGTAGGCGTGCAGTTCGCCGGTGCCGGCGGTCTCGGTGGCGTAGAGACCTTCGCCGCCGTGCTGGCCGCTGATCGGCCGGGCCCTGTACGCCGACACGCTGACCCTCCCGCAGGCCCTGGCCGCCGTTGGCCCCGCGCCCGGTAGCGAGAGGCCGGGCTCGCCCCCGGTGCGGCAGCGTCAGGTGCCGGCCCGGGGTGCGCCGGCCGGTGTCCATGGGCCTGGACGCGATGCGGACTCGGCGGGGGAGCGCCCGGCAGGCGGACCGCAAGCCGCCGTGCCGGCGCGTCCTGCATCGCGTCACAACAGGCTGTGGAGCAGCCCGGTGGAGGGCAGCGCCGGATGCAGGTAGACGTGCTCGCGGCGCTGGTCGACGGCTGCGAGCAGCGTGCGCAGGGTGGCCCTCGCCTCCTCCGGGCGCCCGGCGTGGTGCTGGGCCTGGGCGAGCAGGCCCAGGTGGAGCGGGTGGCGCAGGCGGGCCCGGGAGCCGCGCAGTTCGGCGAAGGAGGCGTGCATCAGGGCGAGGCCGTCGTCCTTCTGTCCGGAGTGCGTCAGACCCCACCCTTCGAGCAGGCCGAGCATCGCCTTCCAGTAGCGCAGTCCGTGTTCGCCGGCCAGCCGGACGCCCTCGGCGCCGGAGGAGCGCGCGGTGCTGACGTCACCCTCCCAGGCCGCCACGACCGCGTCCACGTAGAGGGCGAACGACCGGTCGGAGGGCCTGCTTTCGTACTCGGTCAGGCGTAGCAGCTCGCGGCGCCGCGTCCTGGCGGTCCGCTCGTCGCCGAGCAGCCAGTGGGTGAAGGTGTCGTAGGAGCGGCAGGAGACGCGCGGATCGTGCTGGAAGGTGCGGGCCAGCGAGTGGCCCTCGCGGGCGAAGCGGTCCGCCAGCTCGACGCCGCGCTCCAACTCGGCGAGCGCCTGCGGCAGTAGACCGCGCACGTGCAGCACGATCCCCTCGCCGTAGGTCGCGCCGAGCACCGCCACCGGCTCGCCGTTGTGGTCCGCGATGTCCCGCAGCAGGCCGGAGAACTGCCGGGAGGCGTCGTAGCGGCCGGTGACCAGGTACGCCGCGCACAGCGCCCAGAGCACCGAGGGGTCCTCGGGAGTGTGGGTGGCCGCGCTGAGCGCCCGGCCGTGCGCGAGTGCCGTCTCGGCCTCCAGATGACCGTAGCCGTGGGTGGTTGCCAGCACCTGGCCCAGCTGGATGTGCAGTTGCTGTTCCAGGCGCGCGGTGGCCGGGGCGTCGGGCGGCAGGAAGCCGACCAGGTGCACCGCGCGGCGCAGCCAGGTCTCCACCTGCTCGTACGCCAGCTGCTGTTCGGCGTGTTCGGCGGCGTGCAGCAGCCGGGGGAGTGCCTCCTCGGCGGGCAGCGCCCGCTCGGCGTGCCAGGTGTGGTGGGCCACCCGCTCGATCTCCTGGTCCCCCACCTGTCCGCGCCTGCGCGCGCAGAGCGCTTCGGCGACCCTGGCGTGCAGCCGGTGCCGCTCCGTGTACGCGAGCTCGCCGATGAGCGTCTCCTGCACCAGGGCGTGGGCGAAGTGGAGCCGTCCGGGGTGGTGCGGGTCCTCGCCGAGCAGCCCGGCGTGGATCGCCGACTCCAGTGCCGCGGTGACCGGTTCGTCCTCGGTGGCGGTCCGGTGCAGCAGGTCGGTGTCGACCTCGGTGCCGATGACGGCGCACAGCCGCAGCACCCGCAGGACCGGCTCGGGCAGGGTGGCGAACCGCTGGTTCAGCGCCTCGCGCACACCGGTGGGGACGCGGGCCAGGAGCATCTCCACCGCGTCCGGGCGGTGCAGGCTGCGAGCGTCTTCGAGGAGGGACAGCAGCTGCATGACGAAGTAGGGGTTGCCTTCGCTGCGCCGGTGCAGGACCTCGACGACCTTCGGGTCCACGCCAGCACCGGCCTGTGCCCGGACCAGCGCTGCGACCGCCTGCCGGGAGAGTCCGCCGAGTCGCAGGTGCTCGGTCCGGGGCCCGCGCAGGATCTCGGAGAGCATCCGGCGCAGCGTGGCGTCGGACTCGACCTCGAACTCGCGGGCGGTCAGCACGATGCCGAACGGCTGGCCCTGGCGGCGGGTGCTCAGCAGCCTGAGCAGGTCCAGCGAGGGGGTGTCGGCCCAGTGCAGGTCTTCCAGGAACAGCACGAACGGCCGCTGCGCGGCCAGCGTGAGCAGGGTTTCGCAGACCGCGTCGTGGGTGAGGAACCGGGCCTGGGCCCAGTCGGATTCGGAGCCGGGGCCACTGCCGGGCCCGGCCGCCCGCTCGGGCATCAGCGGGGCGAGCAGCGCGCCGAAGGGTTCCGTCGCGCTGCGGAAGGCCTCCGGGCGAGTGGCGGACAGCCGCCGCAGGACCTGGGTCCACAGCCAGTACGGCGGGACGCCCTCGCCGGGGAAGCAGTGGCTCCAGACCACCTCCGGGCCGGAGTTGTCCGGGCCCGGGCCGGCGGCCTCCAGCCGTGGGGCGAGTTCGAGGAGCAGGCGGGTCTTGCCGACGCCGGCCGGGCCGAGGACGCCGGCCAGGTGTCCGTGGCCGACGAGCGCGCCGGTGGCCGCGGCCGTCAGACGGTTGAGCTCCTGGTCGCGGCCGGCGAACGGGGCGGCGGCGGCCGGTCGGGCCGCCTCCAAGGTCGCCTCCAGGGCCGCCTCCCGGGGCGCGTCGGTGCGGGCGGGCGCCTCGGCGGGCTCGTCGGCCGCCGGCTCCTGACGCAGGATCGCGGTCCTGATCCGGCGGAGTTCGACGGCGGTGTCCACGCCGAACTCCTCGATCAGGTGGCTGCGCGTGCGTTCGTACGCATCCAGCGCTTCGGCCTGCCGCCCGAGCCGGGACAGAGCGGTCATCAGGTGGCCGACGAGGCGTTCCCGGGTGGGATGGCTGCGTGCCTCCCGGTCCAGTTCCGCCGCCACCTCCTCGGCTGCGCCGAGCGCCAACCGGGCCTCCGCACGGGCTTCCACGGCGGCGAGCCGGACCTGTTTCAGCCGTGCGGTCTCGTCGCCGAGCGGCGGGTGGGCGTCGAACTCCGCATAGGGCGAGCCGTGCCACCGGCCCAGGGCCTCGGTGAGCAGGTCGCGCGCGGCGAGCGGATCGCCTCGCTCCAGCAGCCGCCGCCCGTCGCCGACCAGGCGCTCGAAGCGGCAGGCGTCGACCTGGTCCGGATCGAGTTCCAGCACGTAGCCGGGTGCCCGGTGGCGCAGTACCGAGGAGCCGTCCGGCCCGGTGGCCGGCGCCAGGGCGCGGCGCAGATGGGAGATGTGGCTCTGGAGCGTTGCGACGGCCTGCCGGGGCGGGTCGCCGCCCCACAGTTCCGCGACGAGGGTTTCCGTGGGCACCACGCGGCCGATGCGTATCAGCAGCAGGGCGAGCAGCGCCCGCCGCCGTGGCGGCCCGAGCGGGAGCTCGCGTCCGTCGTGGCGGGCCGACATCGGTCCCAGGACGCTCAGCAGGGGTTCGGTCGGGTCGTTCGCCGTCCGGGTTGCGGACATGTCGATCCCAATCTCGCACACGCACACCTGTACTGACGGTCGGCCGGCGCTGTGCGGTCCGCGCCGTCCGAACCGTGATGGTGGCACAGCAACCGGCATAATCCAAGATCACCTTTCGGCCACCGGCAGGCCGACGGCAGGCCATCGGCAAGGAGTCCGCAGGGAGTTCGGCAAGGGCGGCGGACCCGAGCGGTCCTGATGGTCCGGGGACGGACGGATACGTCTTCGAAGATCGGCTGAGTCCCGGCGTCGGATCGACTGCGCGGCTAGGGTGATGCTCAGGTTCGTACACGAGCACGGATGCCGGTCGGCAGCGCGTGCGAGGAGGGGGGATGAGGGCCTTGGCAACCATACGTCCGGTGGTCTCGCGGGTCCTGGGGGTGAGGGAACTGGACCCGGCGGTGTGGCGGCGGCTGACGGCGAGCGGCTCGGACTTCTACGCGAGCCTGCCGTGGCTGGCCGCGCAGGAGGACTTCAGCGGGCAGTCCCAGCAACTGCTCGTCGCCACGCTGGGCGACGAGGTGTCGGCCGTGCTCCCGTACGCGGTTCCGGAGCGGGAGTTCAACCAGTTCTACGAACCCCGGGCGCTGTGGGGCGAGTCGGCCCCGGAGGCGAACAGCCTGCTGCACCTCGGCGTCGGCCGGGGCTACTACAACCCCGTCCTGCTGACGGCCGCCCGGGGCGCGGAGCGCGCCGCCCTGACGGCCGCCCTGGCCGGTGAGGTCGCCCGGCTGACGGCGGAGACGGGCCGGCCGGCCGTGGCGCAGTACGTCCGCGCCCAGCAGGCGGACGAGGTCGCCGCGCTGCTCGGCGGTGGCCGAACGACAGTACTGCCGGTCGCGTTGAACGCGGCGATCCGCCTGACCGGCGCCGACTTCGATGACTACCTGCGCGGTTTCGCGGGCCCCCGCAAGCCGCGGCGCGTGAAGATCAGGCACGAGCGGCGCAGCTTCGACGCGGCCGGCTACCAGCTCGGTTGCGAGGAACTCCGCGACTGCCGGGACGAGTTGGCGCCGCTGCTGGTGCAGCTGCAGCACAAGCACGGGCAGAGCGCCACGACGGAGTCCACCGAGCGGGTGATCCGCACCCAGGCGGAGCATCTGGACGGCACCGTGTTCACCTGCCGGCTGGAGGGCGAGCTGGTCGCCTTCGCACTGGTCTACCGCTGGCACGACGCCCTGTACGTGCGGATGGCCGGGTTCGACTACGAGCGGCTGGTGGATGCGTTCGAGTACTTCAACCTCACCGCCTACCTGCCGATCGACCACGCCTACCGGCACGGGGTGCGCGAGGTGCATCTCGGCATGGAGAGCTACCGGGCCAAGCTGTTGCGCGGTGCCGAACTGGAACCGCTGCTGACCGTGCTCGGGCCGGGCGCCGTCGCCGACCCCGACGGGCTGCGCGCCGGGGCCTGGGAGCGGGTCGCCGGCTGGGCAGACGAAGTACCCGATCCGGTGCGGCTGTTCCGCACCCAAGGAGGCTGAACCATGTCCGAACGGCCGAAGTTGCTGGTGCTGGGGGCAGGCAACCAGCGTGAGCGGGCCTTCCACCGCTGGGCCGCCGACGGGCTGGAGGTCACGCTGGTGGACGGGTTCTCCTACGCGCGCTACGACCACCTGGTGGAGCGGTCGTTCCCCGGGGACGTCCGTGACGGCGCGGCGCCCGACCTGGCGGCGCTGGCCGCGCTGGCCGCCGGGCACCAGGGGGTGACCACGCTCTCCGACGAGTGCCAGATCACCACCGCCCTGCTCGCCGAGCGGCTGGGGCTGCCCTCCGCCGGGGTGGGTGCCGCGCGGCTGGCCCGCGACAAGCGGCGCCAGCGCGAGGTGGCGGCCGCGCACGGCCTGCCGACCGTGGCGCACCACGCGGGCGAGGATCCGCACGCGGTGGCCGAGTTCGTCGCCGGGCGGCCGGGCCCGTGTGTGGTCAAGCCCGTGGGTGCGGGCGGATCCGCCTCGGTGACCCTGGTGACGGGCGCCGACGAGGCGCTGGCGGCGTGCGAGGCGATGCGGGAGCGCGGCCACCGGAGCTTCCTGGCCGAGGAGTTCCTCACCGGGCCGGAGATCAGCTACGAGGCCGTGGTGCGCGGCGGGCGGGTGGTCCTGGCCTCGGTCACCGAGAAGGAGGTGGTCGGGGACGGCTGCTTCCTGGAGCGCCGGCACCTGGTCACCGCGCCGGGGCAGGCCGCGCCGGGGTCGGTGGACGAGCGGGCGGCGCGCGACGGCGTCCCCGCGCTGGCGGATGGTCTGGTCCGGGCCTTCGGGGTGGCGGACGCGATCGTCCACCTGGAGGTCAAGCTCACCGACCGGGGCCCGGTGCCGGTGGAGATGGCGGTGCGGCCGGCCGGGGACTGCATCCCCGAGCTCGTCGAGCGGACCCACGGCCGCGACCTCTACCGCCACTCGGCGGCGCTGGCCATGGGCCGGGAGGCGCCGGCGGACGAGCGGACCGGGGACGGTGCGACGGTGGCCGGGGTGCGGTTCTCGCTGGGGACCGGCCGGGTCACCGGGTACGCGCGGCCCGCCGATGTCCTCCAGGGGCTGGCGACGGTCCGCGCCGCCGTACAGATCGGCCAGGTGGGGCGGACCTACGGCGAGCCCGTGGGCAACTGGGACCGGGCCGGCTACGTGCTCGGCTGGGGCGCGGACCGTGCCGTCCTGGAGCGGGAGTTGGCGATCGGCTGCGATCGTCAGCTCTCCCTCGCGGGCCTCAAGGGCAGGTGACGAAGGGGGCGGGCCACCTGGGCCCGCCCCCTTCTGTTCCCACCGGTCGTACCGGCCCGGCTAGGCCGGCCGGCGCAGCACCATGCAGGTGCTGACGTGCACCAGCTCGACCTCCGTGCGGGCACCGCCGAGCGCCTCGGTCAGCACCCGGACCGCCTCGTGCGCCTCGGGCCGGTCCGCCGACCAGGGGCCGCCGCTGGCCACCCACCAGGTCGCGTACGCGGGGGCGGGCAGGGTGCGGCGGCGCTCGACGACGAAGACGTCGTCCACGGCCAGGCCGGCGGCGTCCGCCAGGTCGACCACGTCCGCCGCCGTCAGGCGGCGCCGGTTGAAGGAGGAGCCGTCGCCGTTCGGCAGGACGCCACGGGTGGCCTCCTCGATCCGGTGGTCGAACGCGTCGGCCGCGGCCGTCCGCCCGGCCGCGGCGGCGCAGAGCAGGCCGCCGGGGGCGAGCAGGCGGCGGATCCGCGCGAAGCCCTCGGTGTAGTGCGGATGCAGCCAGTGCAGGGCGGCGTTGCTGAACACGGCGTCGTAGCCGCCGTCCTCGGCCGCGCTGACGTTCCGGCCGTCGGTGGTGTGGTCGTCCTCCAGGAACGACCCGAGCCGGAACTCGACCCGGTCCGGCGCCAGTCCCCGGTTCCGCGCCAGCCGCAGCATGTCGTCCGACACGTCCAGTGCGGTGATCCGGGCCTTCGGCAGGACGTGCGCCAGCTCCTCGGTCAGCGCGCCGGTACCGCAGCCCACCTCGTAGGCGCGCCGCACCGAGTCCGGGTCGGGGTGGAGCCGTGCGACCAGGGCGGCGTTGCGCTGCTGGAGCCGTCCGGTGGCCTCGTCGTACTCCTCCGGGGTGTGCCAGCGGTGGTCGGTGACGGTCTCGGTCCGAACGTTCTCGCTCACGTGCGGTCCACCGGCTTCAGACCGATGATCTGGCGGGCCTCTTCGGGCGTGGCCGGCTCGCGGCCCAGCTCCCGGCCGATCCGCACGGCGCGCTCCACCAGGCGGGCGTTGGTGGCGTCGGTCCGGTCGCGCCAGTCGTAGTACGGGTTGTCCTCCAGGCCCACCCGGACGTGGCCGCCCAGCGTGGTGGCGAGGGTGTTGGCCCGGGACTGGAAGCGTCCGATTCCGGCCAGCGCCCAGGTGGTTCCGTTCGGCAGGCCGGCCAGCACCGCGGCCACGTTGGCCGCGTTCAGGTCGGCGGTGCCGCGGGAGCCGAGCAGGATGTTGGCGTAGAACGGGCCCTGCAGCACGCCCTTCTCGGCGAGCGAGCGGGCGTAGTTGGCCATGCCGACGTCGAACACCTCCAGCTCGGGGACGATGTCCCGCTCCTGCATCGCCCGGGCCAGGCCCTCGATGGTCTGCGGCGAGTTGACGGAGGGTCCGGTGGGGAAGTTCATCGAGCCGAGGGTGAGCGAGGCCATCTCGGGCTTGGAGACGCCGGTGACGGTCAGTGAGGCGGACCGTTTCTCCAGCTCCGACCAGTCCCGGCCGCTCGTGGTGACCACCAGCACCATGTCCGGGGTCTCGGCGGCCACCGCCTCGCAGATCTCCTGGTACCGCTCCGGACGCCAGGTGGGCTCCTCGTCCTCCCCTCGGGCGTGCAGGTGCACCATGGATGCCCCCGCGTCGCGGCACCGGCGGACGTCGGCGGCGATCTCCTCGGGGGTGACGGGCACGGACGGCACCTTGGCGCGCCGCGGGATCATGCCGGTCGGGCAGAGGTTGACGATGAGTTTGTCGGCCAGGCTCACAGCAGACACCTGCTTTCTGACGTGCGGGTCTTCGGACGGAGCCCGAGGCGGGCTGGTGGTGCGCACCGGGTGGTCGGTGGTACGGCGCGGCCGGGCGTCACAGGGCGGTCCACCGGTCGGCCGCCCCGTCGAGGCCGTCCGTGCCGGTGGTCACCGCCCAGCGGTAACGCCGTTCGCCGCCCTGTTCGGTGAGGAGACGGCCGGGACCTCCGCCCGCCGACAGGACGACGGTGTCGCCCCGTTCGCAGGCGTGGCTCGGCGGCGGGCCGTCCCAGGTGTAGGCGCCGATGTCGGGTGGGTGCGCCCACAGTTCGGGGGCGCTGTCGGTGAAGCTGCGCAGCGGCGGCGTGGGGTCGGCGAACAGCTGCTCGCGCCAGGACCAGTCGCGCCACAGCCAGTACGCGCAGAACCGCTGCGGTGTGTCGCGGCTGCGCAGAACCCGGTAGTCCAGCAGTCCGGGCGGCGCCTCGGCGGCGCAGAACCGGTCGGCCAGCAGGCGGTTGAGCCCGGCCAGCCGGTCGGCGGCCGCCTGGTCGCGGGCCGTCTGGAACCCCAGGACCGCGACGGTCGCGCTCAACGGCTCTGGTGGGCGGCGTCGGTGAGCGGCCCGAGGCTCCCGAGGTGCCCGAGGATCTCGTCCTTGGTCCTGAGGTAGTCGACGTTGCTCGCGCTGACGAAGCCGCCGTGCGGCACCCGCTCCACCGTGAACCCCGCCTCTTCCAACGCGGCTATCTTCAACGGGTTGTTGGTGGCCAGACGGAGTCGGGAGACGCCGAGCGCGCGCAGCGCCTCGGCCGCGGCGGTGTAGTCGCGGCTGTCGACCGGAAGCCCGAGGACCACGTTCGCCTGGACGGTGTCGAGGCCCTGTTCCTGGAGGGCGTACGCGCGAATCTTGTTGGCCAGTCCGATACCCCGGCCCTCGTGGCCGAGCAGATAGAGCAGGATTCCGTGGCTACTGGTCAACACGGCGTCGAGCGCGGCCGACAACTGCGGTCCGCAGTCGCAGCGGAGTGATCCGAGAATGTCGCCGGTCGCGCACGCGCTATGTAGACGTACCAACGGATCAACGGTTTCGGCATCTTCGGTGCGGTGCACGGCTGCCATGACCAGTTCCGGTCCTGACTCGCCCTCACCGAACACGTACAGCCCCATGTCACCACCTGCGACGGGCAGGGTGCAATGGGCCTGGAGCGTGATCTGCGGCACGGGTCCCCCCTCTGTGCAAATTCTGTGCAAAAAAATCAAGGTCGACCTGGTCTGTTCGCTCACGTCCACTTGCGGTCGTTCGGACCCGACCGGAGCCTTCGTCCACAAGCTACAGAACGGCGACGGACAAAAGAACGGGCACCGGGAGCATGACCTGAATGCGCCGACGGTGAATAGGTAACTATCCGAACAGATCCGGCAAAATGCAGGCGGATTCGGGACGTTCGGACCATGCCGGAGGAGTAGCTTCGGCCATTCCTCGCGGGGTTCGGGCGGAGAAGTTTGGCCGTCGTGCGGCGGGCGTCCCCGGAGTCGTGGCAAGGTCGTGCCCAGCGAAATCCCTTACGAGGAGGCTGTGGTGACCGAGGTACTCCTGCTGCGCAGCGGCAATCCGCGCCGGCTGACCGAGCCCGCGTGGCGCGGCACCGTCGACCTGTGTGCCGAGGCGGGCGTGCCGATCCTCAGCACTCCGCCCAGCCCGTCCGGCGGCCCCGAGGACGCCCTGCCGCCCGGCCAGTTCACCCTGGTGCCGGAGGAGGCGAGTGCCGAGGAGGTCGCCGCGCTGCTCGCGGAGCACGACCCCGCCCGCATCGTGCACTGCGCCGACCCGGACGCGCTGGTCCGCCGGGACGCCGCCGCCGCCCGCAGCTACCGGCAGGCGCGCGGGCGCGTCGAGGAGGCGGAGCGGGCCGCCGCCGCGTTCGACACCCTGCTGCACAAGGGCCTCACCCGGGACCTCTGTGCGGGCCTGGGCATCGGCACCGCCGAGGGCGTCTGGGGCCCGGCGTCCGACCGGGCGCTGCGGCACCGCGCGGCCGAACTGCTAACGGAGCACGGCCGGGTGGTCGTCAAGGACCCGGAGGGCTGGGCGGGCCGCGGCCAGCACACCGCCGTCCGTCCGGACGAGCTGACCGCCGCCCTGGACGCCGCGGGCGACCTCCCGGTCGTGGTCGAGGCGTTCGTCCGCGGCGAGGAGGTCAGCGTGGAGGTGCTGCTGCACAACGGCCAGGGCCTGGTGCTGGGTTGGGCGGTCAAGGGTGGCACGGACGAGGGTGGACACCCGCTGCACCGGCTGCGCCTGACGCCGGCCGGGCCGGTGCCCGCCGTACTGGCCGACCACGCGCTGCGGCTGTGCCTGGCGGCCGGTCACGAGGGCATCGGCGAACTGGACTTCGTGGTCGGCGAGGACGGGCGGGCCCGGGTGCTGGAGTGCAATCCCCGGGTGAGCGCCACCTCGCGGGCGATCGCCGCGGCCAACGGCCAGTCCTCCACTGAGCTGGCGGTTCGCGCCGCACTCGGCGGGCTCGCGGCCCTGCCCGACCTGGCCCGCCTGGAGAGCGCGGACCGGGTGCTGCCGGCCGACCTGTCCCCGGAGACCTTCGCCGCGCTCGCCGCCGCTCCCGGGATCGCCTGGGTGCACCCGGTCACCGACGGCTTCCAGCCGCGCGCCCTGCTGGGCGGCCTGGCCGGTGAGGGCCGGGTGGACGAGGCCGTGCAGCAGATCGCCAAGCTCGCCGGTGTCGATCTGGCGGAGCCGCTGGAGGAGCGGCGGGCCACCGCCCGGCGGATCGCCGCCGTGCTCGACGCTCCCCAGGAGACCCTTGCGACCTCAAAGGGCCTCGCATACGCTCCTGGTGATCATGGGTCGGCAGGGCGGATCGGCATGGGGGCACTGTGAGCGACCACTCGACCTCTCGAACGCCGCTGGTGAAGGACGGCCCGCTGTGCGCGTGATTCTGAGAGACCGTCAGCAGTGGGGCCACCGGGCGCTGGCCTCCACCGGATCCTCGCTCGCCACCGTCGCCGCGCTCACCGTCCTGGAGGAGGGCGGCAACGCCTTCGACGCGGCAATCACCGCCTCGGCGCTGCTGACGGTGTGCATGCCGATGGCCTCGGGTCCCGGGGGCGACGCCGCCGCTGTCCTGCACGTGCACGGCGAGGCCGAGCCGCTGGCCTTGACCAGTCTGGGCCGGGCGCCCGGCGCAGCCGACCCGGCCGCGTTCCGCGACCGCGGACTCGGCACCGTGCCGCAGACCGGGATCCTCTCGACCACCACGCCGGCCCTGATGGACGCTTGGTACGCGCTCCACGAGCGTTTCGGCAGCAGGCCGTTGGCGGAGCTGCTGCGTCCCGCGGTGCGCACCGCCGCGGACGGCGCCCCGGTCACCAGCCAGTTCCAGCGCTGGACGCGGGAGAACCTCCAGGTACTGGAGCAGCCCGGGTTCCGGGAGGTCTACGCGGCCGCGGCCCGGCCCGAGGCGGTCGGGACGCGCCTGCGCCAGAGCGGCCTGGAGCGGCTCTACACGATGGCCGGACAGCTCGACGCCAGCGGCCTGCGCCAGGAACTGGCCGACCGGGTGGGCCGGTTGAGCACCGAACTGGACGGGCTGCTCGCCCCCGAGGACCTGCTCGCCTCCCACGCCCGGCTCGGCCCGGCGACCACGCTGGAGCTCGCCGGGCACCGGATCGCGGTACCGCCCGCGCCCACCCAGGGCCCGCTGATGCTGCAGAACCTCGCGCTCTACGCCTCGTTCGCCCCCGAGGAGGGCAGCGGATCCGCGGCGGGCATGCACGTACTCTCCGAGATCTTCAACCAGACCTTCAACTGGCGGCTGGAGCACCTGCGCGACCCGGAGGCCGTGGACACGCCGATGCCCGACCCGCTCGACCCGGGCGTGCTCGCCGAGTTGGGCCGCGGCGTCGACGTGGACCGGCGCAGCGCGTGCCGCTACGCCGGCCACTACTCGCACGGCGACACCACCCATTTCGTCGTCGCCGACCGCTTCGGCAACGCCGTCACCTGGGTGCAGAGCCTGGGCCTCGGGTTCGGCGCGGGCGTCGGCGTCCCCGAGCTGGGGCTGCTGCTGTGCAACCGCCTCGGCCGCAGCAGCACGCTCTCGCCGAACCACGCCAACCGGGTGCGCCCCGGTGCCCGCCCGGTCAACACGATCTTCCCGTGGACGATCACCGACCAGCAGGGTGGCCACCGGCTCGGCGGGACACCGGGCGGGGACGGGCAGTGCCAGTGGAACACCCAGGTCACCGCCGCCCTGCTGGTCGACGGTGCCACACCGTTGCGTGCCCTGACCCTGCCGCGCTGGACCTACTTCCCCGGCAGCGACAAGACCGAGGCCGACCGGCCCGAGCAGCTCCAGGTCGACGAGACGCTGGACCAGGCGGTGTTCGAGGGCCTGGCGCACCGGGGGCACGAGCTGGTCCGCAAGGCGAGCGTCGGCGGCGTCAGCCGGCTGCTGGAGACGGGCTCCGGCGGTCTGTACGGCCTGGACGACGGACGGCAGGAGGGCCTGACGGCCGCCTGCTGACCCGGTCCTGACACGGCATCAACGAAAGCGCGGGATCGCTGTCGGCTCAGGCACGGCACCGCCAGAGGGGGGAAACGCCGGATGGCGGACGAATCGTCTTCCGATCCTTCAGTTCGACACACCGAGGTACCGGAGCAGTCCGACGCACCCGCGGCCGCGCCGGGGCTGCCCCAGCCGGATCCGGCCGAGCCGGCTCCGGAGCCCGGCCCGACCGGCACGGTCGGATATCCGGCCCTGCTCGTCTCCTTCGCGATCTCCAGTTTCGGCAGCGGCATGGTGCTGCCGCTCACCGCGGTCTACATCGCGTCGCAGCTGGGGCTGGGGGCCGGGGTCGCCGGACGGTACTTCGTACTGATCGCCGTCACCAGCTTCCTCGGCACGCTGGTGGGCGGCAGGCTGGCGGACCGGCGGCGGCCGGGAGCCGTGGCCGCGGTCGGGCTGGTCCTGCTGGGCGCGGGGTACGCGCTGCTGGCACTGGCCGGATCCGCGCTCTCGGTGATGCTCTGCGCGGTGGTCGTGGGGGCGGGGAACTCCCTGCTCTTCCCGGCGCTGGCACCGGCGCTGGGCGCCGTGGTGCCCGAGGCGCAGCGGCGGCGCGCGTTCTCGCAGCGCTACACGGCGATGAACGTCGGCATCGGCCTGGGCGCCGCGGCCGGCAGCGCGATCGTCGGCCGGCTGCACGGCGACACCGGGTACCACCTGCTCTACCTGGCGGACGCCGCCACCTTCCTCCCGCTCGCCGTCACCCTGCTGCGGGTGGGCCCGGTGGGCCGGGACGCCGAGCCGGCCGAGCTGCGCGACGAGCCGCCGCAGGAGCGGAAGCGGCGCACCGGCGCCGGCTACCTCACCCTGCTGCGCTCCAGGCCGATCCTGCTGCTGGCCCTGGTCCAGTGCTTCAGTCTGCTGTTCGGGTACGCGCAGTTCGAGACTGCGGCTCCGCTGCTGATCCACCGTGCGCTGGCCGGGGACGTGTGGCTGCTGGGGACGGTGGTGGCGGTCAACACCGCGGTCGTCGTGCTGCTCCAGGCCCCGCTGCGCCGCTGGTTCAGCCGCCGTACGGAGAGTTCGGCGCTGATCGTCGGTGCGCTGTTCTGGGCCGGCGCCTACGGGTGCGGTGCGCTGGCCGCCGGTCTGCGGTCACCGGTCGGCCCCTCGGCGATGATGGCGTTCGCGGTGCTGTTCGCCGTCGGAGAGAGCGCGTATGCCTGCTCCTTCTACCCGTTGATGATGCGGCTCGCCCCGGACGGGCTGCTCGGCCGGGTGAGCGCCCTGACCTCGCTCGGGTCCAACGTGGGCTCGACCGTGGGGCCCGCGCTCGGGGTGGCGGTGGCCGCCTCGCTGGACGTGCGGGTCGGCTGGGCGCTGCTGGCGGTCGGCGCGTTCGTGCTCGTCGGGACCTGTGTGCTGCTGCACCGCACCGTGGGATCCACCACTGCTGTCGCAAAGGAAGAGCATGTCTGACGAACTGCTGTTGATCGGTGCCGGTTTCCTGGGCGTCCCCTACATCGAGGCCGCCCGCCGGCTCGGTGTCCGGGTCAGGCTGATCGAGACCGCCCAGCACGCGAAGCTGCTGGGCGACCGGGTGGACGAGGTGGTGGTGACACCCGGCGGACCTGACGAGGTGTGGGCGCAGGCCGCGTGCGCCGCGGCCGAGGACCGGCGCCCGGACGGTGTGCTGGGTTTCTCCGAACCCCAGGTGCTGGCCGCCGCCCTGGTGCAGGAGCGGTTCGGACTTCCGGGACCGTCCATGTACGCGGCCTCCCTCTCGCGCAACAAGGCGCTGCAACGGGCCGCCTTCGGTGCCCTCGGCCTGCCGCAGCCGCTCCATGTGGTCACCGACGACCTCGCCTCGGCCGAGGAGTGGGCGTCCGCCCAGCTGCCCGTGGTGGTCAAGCCGCTCACCGGGGCGGGCAGCGCGGGGGTGGAGCTGGTGGCGGACCGGGCCGCCTTCGCGGACGCCGTCCGGCGCCGGGCGGGCAGCGGCCGGCTGCTGGTCGAATCCCTCGCCACCGGCCCCGAGTACAGCTGGGAGGGGCTGCTGCGGGACGGCGAGGTGCTGTTCGGCAACCTCACCGCGAAGGAGACCACCGGCGCGCCGCAGTTCGTGGAACGCGCGCACCGCCCGGCACAGCAGCTGACCGGCCCAGCGGGAGAGGCCGTGGACCGGCTGATCCCCCGGGTGGTGAGCGCCCTGGGCATGCGGACCGGCATCGTGCACCTGGAGTTCAGGCTGACCGAGAGCGGTCCCTGCATCATGGAGGTCGCGGTCCGCACGCCCGGCGACTACATCCTGGACGTCATCTCGGCGGCGCACGGCTTCGACCTCTACGAGGCGGTGCTCAGGCTCGCCATGGGGCGCCCCCTGCAGGACGTTCCCACCGCCGGAGCGGGCCGCCGGGCCGCCAGCTGGTTCCCGATCGCCGAGGCCGGCACCGTGCTCGCGGTCGAGGGCTTGGCCGAGGTCCAGGCGCACCCCGCGGTCCGGCGGGCCTCGGTCTGGCTGAAGCCCGGGGACGTGGTCAGGCCGCTGTCCTCCTCCGCCGACCGGGTCGGCTGCGTCCTGCTCGACGGCGAGGGCGAGCGGGAGTTGGAAGAGGCGTTCCGGTTCGTCCGGGACCGCCTGCACATCGTCACTCAGCAGAAGTGAGTCAGCCATGGTCGACGGGAGCGCGATGACAGGGCAACAACCGGCCGGACGCGAGCAGGGCCGGCTGCTCGCGCAGCCGGACCAGGACCGGATGACGCAGGAGAGCGAGGTGCTGCTCGCCCAGCTGAGGCGCAGGCGCCGCAGCGACTGGCTGGAGGGCACCGTCCTGGTCGACAGCTCGGTGCGCCGCAACGGCCGGTACGCGGACGGCCGGCTCGCGGAGACCACGCTGGTGGTCGACGCGGGCATGGCCGTGCGCCTGCTCACCCCCGACGGGTTCCGCTACCGGGCGGCCTCCGCGCCGGCCGACTCGCTGGTGGACGAGCTGCTCGGCGGCAAGTCCCCGGCGAGCGGCCGCCGCTGGGACGGTGCGGCCGGGCAGCGGGCCTCGTGGGACGCCGCCGGCGCGGCCCGGGAGGCGGACACCGCGGAGCTGATGGCGCTGCTCGACGGGATCGACGCCGCGGCGCGGGCCCAGGACCCCCGGATCGTCCAGGTGCTGATCTTCTTCGACGTGGTCCGGCGCGGTGTGCGGATCGGCTCGCTGGACCAGGGCGTGGTGGAGGACCGCCGGGACCTCGTCTACCTCACCGTCAGGACCGTGGCGAAGACCGGTGACCGGATCGCGGCCGGCTTCTACACACCCGGGATCGCCGGCGCGCCGGGTCTGCTGGACGCGGCCGCCATCGGCCGGGAGTCGGCCGTCCGCGCGGTCCACTCGCTGGAGGGCCGCCCGGCTCCGGTCGGCGAGTTCCCGGTGGTGGTAGCCGGCGGGCGCGGCATCGTGCTGCTCCACGAGGCGTGCTGCCACCCCCTGGAGGGGGACGAGGTGTTGAAGGGATCGATCTACAGCGGGCGGGTCGGGGAGCGGATCGCCGCACCCGGCGTCACCATCGTCGACGACGCCGCGCTGCCCGACGCGGTCGGCTCCCACCGGTACGACGACGAGCGGGTGCCGGCTTCGGCCACCACCCTCGTCGAGGACGGCGTGCTCCGCTCGTTCCTCACCGACCGGGAGAGCGCCCTGCGGCTGGGCACCTCGCTCACCAGTAACGGCCGGTGCCACTCCTACCAGCAGCCGCCGATCCCCCGGATGACCAACACCTGCCTGGGCGCCGGCGCGCTGACGCCCGAGGAGATCATCGCCGACACTCCGCGCGGCATCTACGCCGAGCACGTGGCGGGCGGCGAAGTGGTCGAGGCCACCGGGGAGTTCGTCTTCCGGGTCACCAACGGCTACTACATCGAGAACGGCCGGCTGACCGACCCGATCGCGGAGACCACCATCGCCGGCAACGGCGCCAAGGTGCTCACCGACATCGACGCCATCGGCAACGACGTCCAGCTCGGCGCCGCCAAGTGCGGGAAGTTCGGCCAACTGATCCCGGTGGGAGTCAGCGGACCGACGCTCAGGGTCGCTTCGATGCTGGTGGGAGGAACGAGCTGATGTCCGAGGACACCTATCTGACGCAGGTACTGGAGTGCGCCGAGCACCGGGGTGCGGTCGCCGAGGCCAGCCTGTCGATCGCGCACAGCAGCGAACTCGTCGCGGTCAACGGCCGGGTGGACCGGTCCGGTGGCGGCCACAGTGCCACGGTCGCGCTGTGGACCTGGCGGGACGGCCACGAGGGATACCTGGTGTGCACCCCGGACACCCCGCCGAGCCTCGCCGTCGACCAGGCGCTGGAACTGGGCGAACGCCTCGCCCCCCGGGGGCCGTTGCCCGCCACGCCGGTGACCGCAGGCAACCTCGCCGCTGCTCCGGGCCTGGACCCGACCCCGGCCGAGGAGATGGCCGAGGCACTGCGGAAGCTGTCCGCCGAGCCGCACGAGCGCAGCGGCCTGCGGGCCGAGCTGCGGGTGCAGACACAGCACCGCGAGGTCCACCTGCGGCACAGCCGGGGCTTCGCCGGTTCCTACCAGGACAGCACCGCGGCGCTCCAGGTCCGGGTCGGAGTCCAGGGCAGCGGCGTCGGCTTCGGAGTGGACGAGCGCTTCGGCCGGTCCGTGCCCCGCCTGCTGGACGGACCGGCCGCCGAGGCGATGCGGGAGGCCGAGGAGGAGGCGCTGGCCCACTCCGGCGCCGGCCTGCTGGACGGCGCGCCGGCCACCGTCGTGCTGCACGGCCGGGTGGCGGCGGCGCTGCTGGGCCTGCTGGCCCCGACGCTGATGCTGGACTCCGTGCGCCAGCAGCGCTCCCGCTGGGCCGGGCGCACCGGTGAGCGGGTGGCCGCGCGCGGGCTCTCGATCACCGAGGACGTCACACTCGACGACGCCCCGCTCTGGGCGCCGTTCGACGACGAGGGCACCTCGACCCGCACGGTGCGGCTGGTCGAGGACGGCGTCCTGGAAGGGTTCCTGAGCGACCGGCGCACGGCGATGGAGGTGGGCACCGCCAGCACAGGGTCCGGCTGGCGCGGGCCGCGCGGGGAGATGCCCTCGGTCCGCGCGGGGTGCCTCGTCCTCTCCGGCGGGGATGCGCTGGCCACCCAGGTCGACCGGGGCGAGGACACCGACGCGCTGTGGGTGACCCAGGCGCAGGGCATGCATATGGCGAACGAGGTGACCGGTGACTTCTCCTTCGGGGCCAGCGGCCTGCTGGTGGGGTCGGCCGCCCGGAGCCGCCCGGTCCGCGGGTTCACCGTGGCGGGCAACGTGCACCAGCTGATGGACCAGGTCGAGGCCACCGGCCGGCTGCTGCGGTTCAGCCGCGGCTGGGGCGGCTTCCTGGCCGCGCCCGACCTGCGGGTCCGGGGCCTGAGCCTCGGTGCCTGACCGCCTGACCGCCTGACGGCTTGACTTGACGGAGGCCGGGCCCTGGCGTTGGACCGCCGGGGCCCGGCCTCCGCGCGTCCCGTGGCGGTTGCCGCCCAGGCTGGTTCAGCTGTCCTTCAACGGGGGCGGAAGACCCCGATTCAGTTCCGGCGAGCGGGAGATGAGTCCGTGTCGCAGCGGAGGAGCGGGCCCCGGAACGAGGCCCGCCTCCGCTGCCGCCCGGTTCGACCGGGCGGTGGTGTCCGGGTCAGCGGGCGCTGCCGAGGTTCCGGTCCGACTCGGTGCCGTCGAGCATCAGGGTGGTCTCCTCGATGCGGCTGAAGCGTCCGTCGGGCGCGAACTCGCCGAAGAGGTAGACCTCCATGCGCACGGCGGAGCCGTCGGTCTTGGTGACGTTGACGGTGTGCCGGTCGGCGTACCGGTCGCCGACGCTGAGCTCGTCGTGGACCTCGATCGAACCGTCGGCCACGACCGTGCGCAGGTGGGCGATGTGGGTCAGGAACTCCTGGCGGTCGTCCCAGCGGCCGTCCGTGCGCTGGCGGTAGTCGGGGGCGAAGTGCCGGTCGGCGGCCTCGTGCAGGTCCAGCCCCGGGGTGAAGAGGAGGTCGTTGAGAGCGGTGGCGACGTCGGTGCGGGCCATGGCGGGTCCCTTTCGTCAGGACGTCTTCGACAGAACGTCCGGAAAATGCGTGCGCTGCGCACGTATTACGAACGGTACCGCAATCGCGTGCGCAATGCACGCTAATCTGGAGCCATGCAGAACGACGTGGGACAAGAGATCGCCGACGCACTGGGGTTCCTGCTCAAGCGCAGCACGCGCGCGCATCTCTACCAGGGCCTGACCGACGGACTCGGCGAGGCGGTGGACGACCTGACCTACCCGGTGCTGAGCGGCCTGGCCAGGACCGGGCCGTGCAGTGCGGCCGAGTTGGCGCCCGAGGTCGGGCTGGACCGGTCCGGTGTGACTCGGCGGGCGTCCCGGCTGGAAGCGGCCGGGCTGGTCCGGCGGGAACCCGACCCGGCCGACCGGCGAGCGGCCCTGCTGATCCTCACGGCCGACGGCGAGCGGGTGGTGGAGGCGAGCCGACGGCGTCTGGCCGCGCACATCGAAGCGTCCCTGAGCTCCTGGCCGCCCGCCGAGGCACGGGCCTTCGCCGACCAGCTGCGCCGGTTCGTCACCGACGGGCCCTTCACCCCGCAGCGCGACCCCGGGACGCCGCCGGGCCACTGAGAGTGCCCGAGCCCGGGATCAGCCCCCTGCTCTCCCGCCCGGGACCGGGCCGCGGTGCGACACCACGACGTCACCCATGCCGTCTCCGGCCAGCCGTCTCGTGTGTGGGCGGCCTGTTCGGGGGTTACTGGGGGTGGTTGTTCGGGGGTGGGGGGAGGAGTTGTTCGGCCCAGATGATTTTGCCGTCGGGGGTGTAGCGGGTGCCCCAGTGTTCGGCGAG
>NZ_JYJF01000609.1 GCF_000955975.1 Saccharothrix sp. ST-888 | reverse complement strand
CCGCACCGGGGATCCCCCTCCGGCCCCCGGGGCGGCGCTCAGCAGTCGGCGGTCAGTCGGCCAACGGCAGGTACACCCGGTTGCCGGAGGCCGCGAACTACTCGGACTTGGGGGCCATAGCGGCCTCCGCTTCGGCGTAGAAGTAGGTGTCGGTCGCCACCGCGGTCGAGCCGGCGCCGTGCTACACCCTCGGCCCGCTCACCACAGACGTCGCCCCCTGCTACGACCACATCACCTCGGGCATCGGCGCCCCGATGATCGCCTGGTGGGGCACCGCCATGCTCTGCTACGTCACGCCCAAGGAGCACCTGGGCCTGCCCAACCGGGACGATGTGAAGACCGGCGTCATCA
>NZ_JYJF01000608.1 GCF_000955975.1 Saccharothrix sp. ST-888 | reverse complement strand
GTGCGTCCGGTGGTTCCGTTTGATGCGCGCGCCTGGCCGTGACTGGCCGTTGCCGTACTCGGGCCGAGCCGGCAGCGGCAGCCGGCCGGTCGCGGCGACCTCCGTCGGCAGGCTCGCCACCCGCGGCGACCGAGGGGCGGACGTCAGCGCGACCACCCGGACCGGCCGGGTGAGGCGGCTGCGGTCGGCGGCCTCGGGACCGGCCCAGCCACTGGGACCGCGTGGCCAGTCGGCGAGCACGTCGACCAGCGCGTCCCGAACCTGGGCCGGGACCGGGCCGTCGGGTGCCTGCTCGGACAGCAGCGTGCGCAGCCGGGTGCCCCAGCCGATGTCCGAGAGCCGACCCAGGGCC
>NZ_JYJF01000607.1 GCF_000955975.1 Saccharothrix sp. ST-888 | reverse complement strand
GATCGAAACCGACCTGCCCGAGGACGACCTCTTCGCCGGTCTGCGCACCCCCAGCCCCGTGGCCTGACCTGCCGGTCGGCAGTCCGCGCGCGACACGTACCACCCCGGTGACCCGGCCGATGTAAGACCGGGGCACCATCGAGAGCTGACCACGCCGATCAGCTTCACTGACCTCCCCACCGGCCTCGCACTGGACGACAACAAGGTGACCCCCGGCCTTCTCGGTTTCGTCGTCTTCGCCGCCCTGGGTGTCGCCACCTGGTTCCTGCTGAAGTCGATGAACAAGCAGTTCAAGCGCGTCGACTTCGTCGAGGAGCCCGAGCCCGTAAAGGAGTGACCTCCCGCGCTCCTG
>NZ_JYJF01000606.1 GCF_000955975.1 Saccharothrix sp. ST-888 | reverse complement strand
CGGCGTCTCCCGGTCCCGCGGACGCGACCGTGCGCGGTACCAGCCCCGGGGCGGTCTCACCGACTACGCCCGCGCCGCCAACGTCGCGGTCACCCCCATGCCGCGGGAAGCGGCCGCCACGCAGCACGTGAAGGACGCCGTGGACAGGGCCATGTGCGGCTAAGGCACGCCACCCCGCCCCGGCCCGGCTCGCCGGGCCCGTGCGACCCGAACCAAGGTCCGGCAATTTCCCAGGAGTTGACTCATGCGTGGACAGACACGGCAACGACGTCGGCGGCGACGGGCCCTGTCGGCCGCAGCCGCGCTGACGATCGGCGTTATGACGCCGGGCATCCTGTGGGCGCCCCAGGTC
>NZ_JYJF01000605.1 GCF_000955975.1 Saccharothrix sp. ST-888 | reverse complement strand
ACACCGGGCAGCCGCAAAAGCGTGTACCTCGTCACTAGAAGACCGGGGGCCGCCGTGGCGGTGGGGCCGCGCGGCGCGGACGTGCCGCCGAAATGGCGCGGCGGTCGGAAGTCGTTCCGAGTACCGCCGGGGCGTGCCTCAAGTCTCCCCCAGCCGGGGGGCGGCCCGTGGCGCGTAAGCTGAGCCTGTGACGGCCAGGCTGGGCGGTCGGCCGCCTCAGACGGGCTGCCGCTCCGCCGCCGGCGGGGCGTGCTCGGGGGCCGGCCCCCGCAGCTGCGCGGACACCGGCACGGCGGTCTTCTTCCGGCTGCGGGCACAGGGCTGCATGGCGGGCCGCTCGACCAGGCTGTAC
>NZ_JYJF01000604.1 GCF_000955975.1 Saccharothrix sp. ST-888 | reverse complement strand
GGGATACACCCGTGGTACCTTGCTGTTCTTCGTCCGCCTCCTGGTAGTGATCCTGTACGTGGTCACCCCGCGCACCAGCTTCATCGCGATCGAGCTGTTCATGGCCGCGATCGGGGCCGTCTCCTTGGGCTGGCTCTCCCCGAACCTGCCCAGCGGGGAGAAGGACTGCCTGGACCCGATGGCGGTCATCACGGCCGGGCAGGGGGAAAGACCCCCGCGGGGGGGCTTCTTTGCGCGCTGCCGGAGGCGGAGCGGGCGGGGTGGGTGGGCAGAGCCGAACACGCCGCCCCCGGGGGGGGGGACGGCGGCCGCGCCCCGCCCCCCGCCGCCTGTACCGCCGAGCAGACAGGAG
>NZ_JYJF01000603.1 GCF_000955975.1 Saccharothrix sp. ST-888 | reverse complement strand
ACGATGGCCGGACGACGTCGGAAGAACGCAGGGGCTTCGGAGGGCGAGGGGGGCGCGGGGGCCGTCCTGCCCGCCGACATGGAGCTCCAGGACCTCTACGGGGCGTTCGCCGCGCACGGGCTGGACGACGACGGCCTGGACGACGACGCGGCCGTGCTCGTCCCGCCGGTGAAGCTGCCCGACGAGACGGAGCTGGCCGCGCAGGCGAAGGCCGTGCCGATGCTCGGCTACGCGCTGGCGCTGGCGCGCTGGGCCGCCCCGCACCGGGTGGTGGACGAGTTCGGCGACCTGGTCGAGGCGGACCGGGCGCCCGCCGCGCGGCTGCTGGGCCTGGCCCCGGCCGAGGGCGAGG
>NZ_JYJF01000602.1 GCF_000955975.1 Saccharothrix sp. ST-888 | reverse complement strand
CCGCTCCGGGCCGCGTTGAACGCCGCCATCGCCCGCCAGCTGATCACCTTCAACCCCGCCTCGCATGTCCAGCTGGAGTCCGGCAAGCGGCCGAAGGCCCTGCTCTGCACCGCGCAGCGCCTCCGGCGTTGGGAGTTGACCGCCCACCACCCGCGCCCGCTCATGCTGTGCACTCCCCACCAGCTCGGCCAGGTGGCCGACGTTCAGGCGCGACGGGCGTATATGGCCGATCCGAGGTTTGAGGTGTACCCGTACGTGGGACTCGTAGCCGTTGGTCGTGGTCTTGCGGGTCTTCTTCGACGCAAGCCACATGTCGAGCCACTCGCCGACGGTCAGCCGGGACGTGAGCGAC
>NZ_JYJF01000601.1 GCF_000955975.1 Saccharothrix sp. ST-888 | reverse complement strand
CGCGGGTGGTTTCCTGCACGGTGCGGGTGAGTTCGATGCGGGGTTCTTCGGGATCTCGCCGCGTGAGGCGTTGTTGATGGATCCGCAGCAGCGGTTGCTGCTGGAGGGTTCGTGGGAGGCGTTGGAGGGTGCGGGGATCGATCCTCTTTCGTTGAAGGGGAGTCGGACGGGTGTGTTCGCCGGGGTGATGTATCACGACTACTTCGGTGCGTTCGGCAGTGGCAGCATCGTCTCGGGCCGGGTGGCGTACACGCTGGGGTTGGAGGGGCCGACGCTGTCGATCGACACGGCGTGTTCCTCGTCGCTGGTGGCGCTGCACCTGGCGGCGCAGTCGCTGCGGCAGGGCGAGTCC
>NZ_JYJF01000600.1 GCF_000955975.1 Saccharothrix sp. ST-888 | reverse complement strand
GTGCGGAAGCGGCCCCCCAGACTATCAACCCGGGCCCGGTGCTCGATCAGGCCATGCGGGGAATCGCTGCCAGCCAGGCCGTCGGACCGGGAGATGTGCACGCCGCGAACCTCGCCGCCCCACGCCCGAGCGTCGATCCGGGCCGCAGGGCGGAGCAGCGTGCCGCCCTCGGGCCCGCCCGTGCGCCCGACCACGATCCGCTCCCCCGCCTGCCCGCTGCGCCCGCTCCCCTGCTCCTCCCGCTCCCGCTGCCGGTCCTCCTCCACCCGGTCCGCCGTCCAGCGCAGCCCCACCCCGCCCCGCGCGCTCAGCTTGCCGCGGCGCAACCACCTGCCCCCCCCCCCCTCGACCT
>NZ_JYJF01000061.1 GCF_000955975.1 Saccharothrix sp. ST-888 | reverse complement strand
GCGGCCCCTACTGGGACTCGTACTCCGTCACCAAGGGCGTGGACCAGATCATCCCGGTCGACGTCTACGTGCCCGGCTGCCCGCCGCGGCCGGAGGCGCTGCTCCAGGGCATCCTCAAGCTGCAGGAGAAGATCGCGGCCGAGTCGCTGCCCGCGCGGTACGCGGCACCCGCGTCCGCGCTGCGCCGTCCGCTGGTCCCCGGGCCCGCGCAGACGCCGGAGGGCGAGAAGTGATCCCCCGCAGCGCTGACGAGGTCGCGGCCGCGATCGGTGAGTGGGCCACCGCCGCCGAGGCGTACGAACTGCTGACCGTGGACGTCCCCGCCGAGCACTGGATCGAGGCGCTCACCACCGCCCGGGACGTGCTCGGGCTCGGCTTCTTCGACTGGCTGAGCGCGGTGGACGAGCTGGCCGACGGCTTCTCGGTCGCCGCCCACCTGGCCGCGCCCGGCGAGCCGGGCGTACGGCACCTGGTGGTGCGGACCCGCATCCCGCGCGGGGCTGCCGCGCTGCCGACCGCCGTCGAGGTCTACGCCGGTGCCGCCTGGCACGAGCGGGAGACCCACGAGATGTTCGGCATCGACTTCACCGGCCACCCGCACCTGGTCACCCTGCTGCTGCCGGACGGCTTCGAGGGCCACCCGCTGCGCAAGGAGTTCGTGCTGGCGGCCCGCGTCGCCAAGGACTGGCCCGGCGCCAAGGAACCGGGCGAGAGCGACCACGGCGGCGGCCCGGCCCGGCGCAAGATGCAGCCCGCCGGAGTGCCCGACCCCAACGAGTGGGGCCCGCTCAAGGGCACCCTGCCGCCCGCCGCCGAGCGCCCGGCCCGCGCCGCCCGAGGGCCGCGCGCGGCTGCGGGCGCCGCTGCGGCGGCCGGTGCCGCCGAGGGCGGGCCCGCCGTGCGGGCTGATCGGCCGCGTCGGACCCGCAGCATCAGTGAGGGTTCGGTCAGCCAGGCGGGGGAGGGCGCCGCGGTGGCGCCGGCCGCTGCCGAGGGTGCGGCGGCCGAGGGTGCGGCCGTCGAGGGTGCCGCGCCGATCCGGGCGGATCGGCCGCGTCGGGCGCGGAGTGTGAGCGAGGGCTCGGTCAGCCAGGCCGGGGAAGGTGCGCCGACCGAGAAGCCGGAGGCGCCCGCGCGTTCCGGGGTGGCCCGTACGCAGTCCTCGGACGCTCCGTGGCACGCCCCGGTCCCGGCCACGGGACCCGAGCCTGCCCCGGAAGCCCCGGTGGCACTGCCGTCCGCTGAGGGGAGTCCGGCCGAGGGGCCAGCCGAGAGCCCTGACCAGAAGCCTGCCGACAGGCATGCCGACAAGCCTGGCGACAAGCCCGCCGACCAGCCCGCTCAGAACGGAGACAGCGCATGAGCCTGCTCGACACGCTGCTCCGCTGCGTCGCCGTGGTGGTCGTCTTCCTGACCTTCCCGCTGATCATCGGCCAGACCGAGCACAAGGTGATGGCCCACATGCAGGGCCGCCTCGGCCCGATGTACGCGGGTGGTTTCCACGGCTGGGCGCAGCTGGTCGCCGACGGCGTCAAGTTCGCGCAGAAGGAGGACGTGGTCCCGCTCGACGCGGACCGCAGGGTCTTCCAGCTGGCTCCGGCCGTCGCGCTGCTGCCGTACATGCTCGTGCTGCTGGTCATCCCGGTCGGTCCGGAGGGCTTCGTCGGACAGGCGGTGGACGCCGGTCTGATCTTCGTACTCGCGGTGATGGGCATCGGCGTGCTCGGCTCGCTGATGGCCGGCTGGGCGTCCGCCAACAAGTTCTCGCTGCTCGGCGGTCTGCGGACGGCCGCTCAGCTGATGTCGTACGAGCTGCCGATGCTGCTCGCCGCCGCCTCGGTGGCGATGGCGGCGGGCACGCTCTCGCTGCCGGGCATCCTGGGTGCCTTCCACTGGTGGTGGGTGCCGTGGCAGCTGATCGGCGCGTTCGTCTTCTTCACGGCCGGCCTGGCCGAGCTGCAGCGTCCGCCGTTCGACATGCCGGTGGCCGACTCCGAGATCATCTTCGGCGCGTACACCGAGTACACCGGGCTGCGCTTCGCGTTCTTCCTGCTCTCCGAGTACGCGGGCATCCTGGTGATCTCCGCACTGACCGCGGTGCTCTTCCTGGGCGGCTGGCACGGCCCGATGCCCGAGAGCCTAGGCTGGCTGTGGACCCTGCTCAAGACCTTTGCACTGGCCTTCGTGGTGATCTGGCTCCGGGTCACCTACCCCCGCCTGCGCGAGGACCAGCTGATGCGTTTCGCGTGGACCTGCCTGATCCCGCTCGCGCTGCTCCAGCTGGCCATCACCGGCGTCGTCAAGGTGGCGATCTCCTGATGAACATTCCAGGCAGTGGTCTGGCCAAGGGCCTGGCCGTCACGCTGCGGACGATGACCAAGCGGTCGGTCACCGCGCAGTACCCCGAGGTACAGCCCGAGCTGCCGCCGCGTACCCGTGGCGTGATCGCGCTGCTGGAGGAGAACTGCACGGTCTGCATGCTCTGCGCCCGTGAGTGCCCCGACTGGTGCATCTACATCGACTCCCACAAGGAGACGCTGCCCGCCGCCGAGCCGAACGCCCGCGCCCGCACCCGCAACGTGCTGGACCGCTTCGCGATCGACTTCTCGCTCTGCATGTACTGCGGCATCTGCATCGAGGTCTGCCCGTTCGACGCGCTCTTCTGGTCGCCCGAGTTCGAGTACGCGGAGACCGACATCCTGGAGCTGACGCACGAGCGGGACCGGCTGCGGGAGTGGATGTGGACGGTGCCGCCGCCGCCCGCGCTCGACCCGGCGGCCGAGGACCCCAAGGAGATCGCCATGGCCCGAAAGGCCGCCGACAAGCTGGCCGCCGCAGCCGAGGCCGCGGCGGCGGAGGCTGTCGCGGCCGGGCCTGCCGGGGGTGAGCCCGCATGAGTCTGCTGGCTGCTGCCGGTTCGCTGGACCCGGCTGCCCGGTCCTTCCTCTCGCCGACCGGCGTGGAGATCGTCTTCCTGCTGGTCGGCCTGGCGGTGCTGGGCTCCGCCGTGATCTCGGTGACGACCAGGCAGCTGGTGCACGCCGCGCTCTGGCTGGTCGTCGCGCTCGGCGGACTGGCGATCGAGTTCCTGCTGCTGACGGCCGAGTTCGTCGCCTGGGTGCAGGTCCTGATCTACCTCGGCTCGGTGGTCGTCCTGGTGCTCTTCGGGCTGATGCTCACCAAGGCGCCGATCGGCCGTTCGCCCGACGCGAACTCCGGCAACCGCTGGGTGGCCCTCGGGGTGGCCCTGGCGGCCGCGGGCACCCTGGTCACCCTGGTCGTGGACGCCTTCCGGACCTCCTGGGTCGACCTGGGCGCCGGCGGTGGCAGCACCAGGGTGACCGGCGAGTACCTGTTCCGGTACTGGGTGCTGCCGTTCGAGGCGCTCTCGGTGCTGCTGCTGGCCGCGCTGGTCGGCGCGATCGTGCTGTCCCGGACCGGCAAGGGACGCGTGCCGAAGCCGCGCGCCGGGAAGCTCCGCGCGGGCAAGCCGGTCGGTACCAACGGCCGGGCCGCCAGTGCCACCACCGCGCGGCCCACCGCCTCGACGCCCCCCGTGCAGGAGAGCTGACCGCCGATGCACCTCGTGTACCCAGCCGTCCTGGCCGCGCTGCTGTTCAGCGTCGGCGTCTACGGCGTGCTCGCCCGGCGCAATGTCGTCCTGGTGCTGATGTCCGTCGAGCTGATGCTCAACGCCGTCAACCTGAACCTCGTCGCCTTCGACGCCTGGCTGCGCGACTCGCTGCACGCCGGGCAGGCGCTCACGCTCTTCACCATCACCGTCGCCGCCGCCGAGATCGGCCTCGGTCTCGCCATCGTCCTGCTGGTCTTCCGGACCAGGGGGACGGCGGACATCGACCGGCTCACGGCGCTCGGCGACCCGAACGAGGACGCCCCCGAGAGCGCCCCGGAGGCCGCCGTGCAGAACGACAGGGCCGTCGCATGAACCTCGCCCTCCCTGCCCTGGTCCCGGCGCTGCCCGCGCTCGGTGCGGCCGCGATCCTGGCCACCGGCCGCCGCGCCCCCGGCTTCGCCCGGCCGCTGGCCATCCTGCCGGTGGCCGCCTCGGCCGTGCTCGCCCTGGTCGTCGCCCTCCAGCTGGGCACCGGCCAGAGCCTGGACGCCGCCACCCGGCTCACCCCGACCGGCGGCCCCGACATCTCGCTCGCCATCCACCTGGACGGCTTCACCTCACTGATCTCCCTGCTGGTCGGCCTGGTCGCCACCTGCGTGCAGGTCTACTCCACGGCCTATCTGAAGGGCGACCCGCGCTACCCCTCGTACGCGGCGCTGGTCTCGCTCTTCACCGCCGCGATGTTCCTGGTCGTGTACTCCGGCGACCTGATCGTGCTGCTGGTGGGCTGGGAGATCATGGGCATCTGCTCGTACTTCCTGATCGGCCACCACTGGGAGAGCGCCGATGCCCGCTCGGCCTCGCTCAAGGCCTTCCTGGTCACCAAGCTGGGTGACGTCCCGTTCCTGTTCGGGATCTTCCTGCTCGCCGGGGACGCCGGGACGTTCCGGATCAGCGGTGTGCTGGAGGCGGCGGCCGGCGGAAAGCTCGGCCACCCGACCCTGATCGCGCTGCTGCTGCTCGCCGGGGTCGCCGGCAAGAGCGCGCAGTTCCCGCTGCACACCTGGCTCCCCGACGCGATGGCCGGTCCGACGCCGGTCTCCGCGCTGATCCACGCCGCCACCATGGTCGCCGCCGGTATCTACCTGGTCGCCCGGCTGCTGCCGGTCTTCCTGCTCTCCGGTGCCGCGCTGCTGGTGCTCTCGGTGATGGCGGCCGTCACGATGGTCGGGTCCGCCCTGTGCGCGCTCGCCCAGGACGACCTCAAACGGGTGCTCGCCTACTCGACCGTCGGCCAGCTCGGCTACATGGCCGGGGCGCTGGCCAGCGGGGACCGTGACGCGGCCGTCTTCCACCTGGTCAGCCACGGCGCCTTCAAGGCGCTGCTGTTCCTCACCGCCGGTGTGGTGATCCACACCGCGCACACCAACTCCATCTCGGCCATGTCCCGGATGCCGGGCCTGCGCAGGCGCGTCCCCGACGCCTACTGGACGATGGGCATCGCCCTGGTCGCCCTGGTCGGACTGCCGCCGTTCGCCGGGTTCTTCAGCAAGGAGGCGGTGCTCACCGCCGCCGAGCACGCCGCGACCGGCGAGGCCCTCACCAACGGACTGGGCCCGGCCTCGGCGGTGCCCTGCGCCGCCGGGTGGATCGTGCTGGTCTCCGGCGCGCTCACCGCGCTGATCACCGCCGCGTACGCCACCAGGCTCTGGCTGGTCGCGTTCCACTCGCCGGCGGCCGCGGCCGCCCCCGCCGCCCCGGCGGTCGAGCAGGCGGGCGGCCGGGCGGACGGCCACGCCGCAGGCGCGCCGTACTCGCCCGAGATCGACGAGGCCGACCCGACGCAGCCCGAACCGCCCGCCATGCGCTGGCCGCTCTGGGTGCTCGCCGTCCCGACCATGGGGCTCGGCGTCGCCGGACTGCGCTCCGACTGGCTGCCCAGCCTGCTGGACGGCGGCTCGCTGCGGCCCTCCACCGGCACCGCCGTGATCGGCACCGGCCTCGCCCTGGCGGGGATCCTGATCGCGTACGCCGCCTGGAGCTCGGCCAACGCCCGCGCCGCCCGCACGGCGCCCGCCGAGCCGGCGCCGGCCCCGGTGGGCGCTCCCGCCGCCGACCCCGGGCGGACCCTGCTCGGCCCGCTCTTCGGCCCTGCCCAGCAGGGTTTCCACCTGGACCGGCTCTACAGCGTGCTCTTCGTCCGTCCGACGGTCGCAGCCGCACAGCTGGTCCGTTTCCTGGACCGCGAGGTCGTCGAGACCTACGTACGCGGCGCGGGCGGCAGCGCCAACCTGCTCGGCCGGCTCGTCCGGCTCGCGCAGAACGGCAACGCGCAGGCCTATCTGAGCGCCCTGCTCGCCGGTGTCGTCCTGCTCGCCGTCCTGGTGGCGGTCGGCTGATGACCCGTACGCCCTCCTCCTCCCCGTCCACCGCAGCACGCCCTTGGAGCCCCCGATGAACGCAGTCCTCATCGCCCTCCTGCTGCTGCCGCTGCTCGGTGCCGTCGCCACCCTCGCGCCGCTGGGCACCGACCCGCAGGCCGCCGACCGGCGTGCGCTGCGGCTCGGGGTGGCGGTCACCGGTGCCGTCCTGCTGCTCACCGTCGTACTCGCGGTCGGGTTCGACCACGGCGCGCCGAGCCGGATGCAGGCCGTCACCGACCTGCGCTGGATCCCGGCCATCGGCGTCCGGTTCCACCTCGGGGTGGACGGCATCTCGCTGCCGCTGATCGTGCTCACCGCCCTGCTCACCTTCCTGTGCGCGGTGTACTCCACCAAGCGCCTTCCGGACGGGGAGGGCACCCCGAGTGCCCGCTCCTTCACCGGGCTGCTGCTGCTCCTCGAAGTCGGCATGCTGGCCACCTTCGCGGTGCTCGACCTGGTGCTGTTCTTCGTGGCCTTCGAGATCGTGCTGATCCCGATGTACTTCCTGATCGCCCGGTGGGGCAGCGGGCAGCGGGTGCCCGCCGCGAACCGGTTCATCCTCTACACGCTGCTCGGCTCCGCCGTGATGCTGCTCGGCTTCCTGCTGATCGGCGCCCAGGCCGGCACCTTCGACATGACCGAGCTCGCCGCCGCCCACGGCAGCGGACTCAGCCACACCACCCAGGTGATCGCCGCGCTCGCCATCGTGGCCGGCCTGGCGGTGAAGGCCCCCGCCTGGCCGCTGCACAGCTGGCTCCCGGACGCGCACACCTCGGCCCCCACCGTCGGCTCGGTGCTGCTCGCCGGTGTGCTGCTGAAGATGGGTACGTACGGCCTGGTCCGGATCCTCCTCCCGATCGTGCCGGACGGCACCGCCACCTTCGCCCCCTACCTGGGCGCGCTGGCGGCCGTCGGCATCGTCTACGGCTCGCTGGCCTGCCTGGCGCTGGCCCGCCCGGGCGCCAAGGGCGACCTCAAGCGCCTGATCGCGTACTCCTCCGTCGGCCACATGGGCTTCGTGCTGCTGGGCATCGCCTCCCTCACCCCGGTGGGCGTCAACGGCGCGCTCTTCGCCAACATCGCCCACGGTCTGATCACCGGCCTGCTCTTCTTCCTGGTCGGCGCCGTCAAGGACCGCTACGGCACCGCGGACCTGGACACGCTTGCAGGTACCACCGGCGCGGCCCTCTACGGCCGGGCACCGCGGATCGGCGCACTGCTCGCCTTCGCCGCCGTCGCCAGCCTCGGCCTCCCCGGGCTGGCGGGCTTCTGGGGCGAGCTGCTCGCGATGTTCGGAGCCTTCGACCCGGCCGCCGGGCTGTCCCGCCCCGCCTTCGTGACGTACATGGTGATCGCCGGCCTCGGCACCCTCCTCACCGCCGGATATCTGCTGCTCGTGGTCAAGCGGGTCTGTATGGGCGACCCGTCCGCCCCGCCCGCCGGCGGGCCGGAGGGCGCCGGGCAGCCCGCCCCGGTCGCGGAGATCCCCGACATCCGTCCGTACGAGGCCGTCAGCTGGAGCCCGCTCGCCGCGCTCACCCTGGTGGCCGGGCTCTGGCCCGCCCTCCTGCTCGGCCTGTCCGACCCCGCCGTCAAGCACCTCCTCGGAGGTGGCTGACCGATGCCCGGCACCCTGCTCGGCTCTCACCTCCTCCTGGGGCAGCCCGCCATGACCTCGCCCGTGCCCGCCGTGACCTCGATGGCGACCAGCACCTCGCTGGCTTCCGCCGCCCCGGGCAGCTTCGTCCAGTCGATCGACTGGGTGGCCATCGCACCCCCGCTGATCGCCGCCCTGGCCGCGCTGGGCGTGCTGCTCGCGGACCTCTTCCTCCCGGCGGAGCGGAAGAGGGCCCTCGGCTGGCTCTCCGTCGGCGGACTCGCCCTCGCGCTCATCGCACTCCTCCCGCTGGCCCACGGTGACGCTCGGTCGACCTTCTGCCTGCGGAACGTAGCAGGGGCCACTGGCAACGCGGCGCTGAGCAGCGGGGCCTGCTCGTACGTCGCCGACCACTTCACGCTGGCCTTCCAGCTGCTGGCGCTCGGCGGCGGGCTGATCGCGGCGCTGCTCTCCGTCCACACCGTGGACGAGGAGAAGCTGCCCGGCGGCGAGTACTGGTTCCTGCTGCTCAGCAGCGCCACCGGGGCCGCCCTGCTGCCCGCCTCCCGGGACCTGGCGACGCTGATCATCGCCCTGGAGGTGGCCTCGCTGCCCGCCTTCGCGCTGGTCGGCCTGCGCCGGGACGGCCGGGGTGCCGAGGCCGCGCTGAAGTTCTTCCTCTCCTCGGTCACCGCGACGGCCGTGATGCTGCTCGGCGTCAGCTTCGTCTACGCCGCCACCGGCAGCCTGCACCTGTCCGCCATCGCCGACGGTCTGGCCCACGCCCCGGCGCAGCTCAAGCCGCTGGCCGAGGCGGGCGCCGCGCTCACCCTGGTCGGCTTCGCCTTCAAGGTCGCCGCCGTCCCGTTCCACTTCTGGCTGCCCGACACCTACACCGGTGCGCCGATCCCGATCGCCGGCTACCTGTCGGTGGTCGGCAAGGCCGCCGGTCTCTCCGGCCTGGCCCTGGTCACCACGATCGCCTTCCGTCCGTACGGCCACACCTGGGGCCTGGCACTGGCCGTGCTCGCCGCGCTGACCATGACGGCGGGCAACGTGGCCGCGCTGCGCCAGCGCGGCGGCACCCCGCACAGCGCGGTCCGGCTGCTGGCCTGGTCCTCGGTCGGCCAGGCCGGCTACCTGCTGGTCCCGCTGGCCGCCGCCGGGTACTCCGAGGCGGCCGAGCCGATCGGCGCCACCGTCGTGTACGCGCTGATCTACGGGGTGGTGAACCTCGGGGCCTTCGCCGTGGTCGCCGCGGTCAGCCGCAGCACCGGCAGCCGGCTGGACGACTACGCGGGCCTGTTCGCCCGCCGCCGCTGGACGGCGCTCGCGCTCGCCTTCTTCCTGCTCTGCCTGGCCGGTCTGCCCCCGGGCATCGTCGGCCTGTTCGGCAAGGTGGTGGTCTTCCGGGCGGCCGTGGACGCCGGTCTCGGCTGGCTGGCCGTGGTGATGGCGGTGAACGTCGTGATCGCGCTGTACTACTACCTGGTCTGGACCGCCAAGCTGTTCGCCCCGGCGGAGCAGCCGGTCACCGAGCGGCGGCTGCCGGCCCCGCTGGCGGCCACGCTGGGCTTGACCGCCGCCGTCGCGGCCGTGCTCTCGGTGGCCCCGCAGCTGGTGCTCCAGGTGGCCGGAGGCAGCCTGTTCTGAGGCGGCGCACGGCCCGGGCGGGTGCCCGGCGGGTGCACAAGGGAACGAACTCGGCGCATCCCGCCGTTGATCTCACCAGAGGGATGTGAACCGAAGGCTTCCCACCGCACCACTTGGAGGGCCTGCCGTGCACCGCCAGCACAACGGGTTGAGAACGGCCGCGCTGCTCGGCGGCCTGTCCGCACTGATCCTGGTGATCGGCAGCTTCTTCGGGCGTACCGGTTTCGTGCTCGCTCTGCTCATCGCCCTCGGTACCAACGCGTACGCGTACTGGAACAGCGACAAGCTGGCCCTGCGCGCGATGCGGGCCCGCCCGGTGAGCGAGATCGAGGCGCCGCAGCTGTACCGGATCGTCCGTGAGCTCTCCACCTCGGCCCGCCAGCCGATGCCCCGCCTGTACATCTCGCCGACCCCGGCGCCGAACGCCTTCGCCACCGGCCGCAACCCGCGCAACGCCGCGGTCTGCTGCACCGACGGGATCCTGCAGCTGCTGGACGAGCGAGAGCTGCGCGGGGTGCTCGGCCACGAGCTCAGCCACGTCTACAACCGGGACATCCTGATCTCCTCGGTGGCCGGGGCGCTGGCCTCGGTGATCATGTTCCTGGTGAACTTCGCCTGGCTGATCCCGTTCGGCCGCAGCGAGGACGACGACGGGCCCGGCCTGTTCGGGATGCTCGCCATCATGATCCTGGGCCCGCTCGCCGCCACCCTGATCCAGCTCGCCGTCAGCCGCTCCCGCGAGTACCAGGCCGACGCGGACGGTGCCAGGATCACCGGCGACCCGCTCGCCCTGGCCGGCGCCCTGCGCAAGCTGGAGCTGGGTACCCAGCGGCTGCCGCTGCCGCCCGAGCCGCAGCTCCAGACGGCCAGCCACATGATGATCGCCAGCCCGTTCCGTCCGGGCGAGGCCGGGGCCCGGCTGTTCTCCACCCACCCGCCGATGGCCGAGCGGATCGCCCGCCTGGAGCGGATGGGTGGCTACCACCGCTGAGCGCAGGTCAGGCGCTGGTGGAGTGGTAGAGGCAGAGCGCCCAGAGGATGAAGGCGTCGATCGCGATCACCACCAGTGACCAGAGCGGGTAGTACGGCAGGAAGATGAAGTTCAGCGCCAGGCCGACGGAGACCACCAGGATGGCGAGCACCCGCCCCCAGGCGGCGCCCTTGACCACGCCGTAACCGACTGCCGCGATGACCAGGCCCCACACGATGTGGATCCAGCCCCAGCCGGTCAGGCTGAACTCGAAGGTGTACTGCCGGGTGGTGACGTAGACGCTGTCCTTGGCCACCGCCACGATGCCCTGGAGAATCCCCAGTAACCCGTTGACCAGCATCATCACCCCGGCGAACAGCACCACGCCGGTGACGATGCCCGCACGGTCCGGCCGGTGCGAGCCCCCGCCCTGGGCGGGGGCCGGGCCCGACGGGTCGTGGAGCGGACCTGAAGCCTGGGACATGGCTGCCTCCCTGCTGCTGTGGACGATTCAACAGAAATGATTCGTCCGTCATCTACAGCCTGGGAGGCCGCCGCGACCTCGCAACTTGTCGGGCCGAAGCGGCCTGCGGCACTACCGCCGGCGGAAGATCCGCTTGAGCGCGAACACGATCGCGACGATCAGGCCGATCGCGAAGAGGACGATCAGCAGGATCACCACGATCACCGCGATGCCGAGCTTCTTGAAGAAGCCGCCCTTCTTCTTGGTGCTCGTGCTGTTCTTGCTCTTGGCGAGCTGCCGGGTGCCCTGTTCCGCCTGGGCCTGGACCTGGGCGGCGGCCGCCGGGGCGGCAGCGGCGGCGGGTGCGGCGGCGACCGCACGGACCGTCACAGGGGCGGCCTGGGCCGCGGTCTGCTGTCCCATCAGCAGCGCGGCCAGCAGCAGAGCGGGCACGGCCCCTGCGATACGGCGTATGTTCACGGTCGGGTCCTCCGGGTCTTTCGAGTGGTTCGGCGGGCCGGCTGCTCGACCGGCCCGGCCCGAGGCTACTGGAGCCGGAGGCGGAGGAAGGGCAGCAGTCCCCGCTCCAGCAGCGCCGTCCGCCAGGCCTCGCGGGCCTGCCTGAGCTCCTCGGACCGGCCGCCGCCCGGCAGCGCGTCCGACTGGGCGGCGCGGCGCCGGGCGGCGGTGGCCAGCAGGCCGCAGACCCCGGCGACGACGCAGACCCCGGCGACCACGACCGCCGCCCAGCCCGCGGTGAGCAGCGAGTCGGCCAGGTGGCGCTGGGACTTGGCGAGTCCCAGCGCGTACCCGAGGAGCAGCAGGATTCCCGCGGCGGTGACGGTGAGGAGGGGGACCAGGACGGCCAGCACGCCCATCAGGCCGCCCGCCCGGTCCTGGTCGATGCCGCGGGGGTCGCCGGACCCTGCGGGCCCGGCGGCATCCGAGCTGCCGCGGATCCGCAGGTACTCCAGGTACTCGTCGGCGGCGGCCGCCGCGATCTCGCCGGTGGCCGTGCGGGCGAGGAGCCGGAGCTGCTCGGTGCACAGGTGCGGGTTCCGCTGCAGCGCGTCCCGGATCTCCGGCCGGGCGAGGGCCTGCCGGAGGGTCAGTTCGAAGTCGGCCCGGTCCTGCTGGGGCAGCTGGGGCGGGTGGCTCAGCTGCGGCTGCGGCGGGTGGTGAAGTCGGTCCATGCGTTCCCCCGGGGTCTTGACTGGGAAGGGAGCGACCGTCGGCCTGTCCGGGCCCGCCGGTTCGCTCAGACGTTGACGCCGTAGTCGAGGGCGATGCCGCGCAGGCCGGAGGCGTAGCCCTGGCCGATGGCGCGGAACTTCCACTCGGCGCCGAGGCGGTACAGCTCGCCGAAGACCATGGCGGTCTCGGTGGAGGCGTCCTCGGTCAGGTCGTAGCGGGCGATCTCGGTGCCGGTGGCCTGGTCGACCACGCGGATGAAGGCGTTGCGGACCTGGCCGAAGCTCTGCAGCCGGGTGTCGGCGTCGTAGATGGAGACCGGGAAGACGACCTTGGCGGCCCCGGCCGGGATGGCCGTCAGGTCGACCTTGATCTGCTCGTCGTCGCCGTCCCCGCCACCAGTGAGGTTGTCGCCGCTGTGCTCGACCGAACCCTCGGGGCTGCGCAGGTTGTTGAAGAAGACGAAGTGCTGGTCGCTCAGCACCCGGCCGGCCTCGTTGCAGAGCAGTGCGCTGGCGTCGAGGTCGAAGTCGGCGCCGGTGGTGGAGCGGACGTCCCAGCCGAGGCCGACGATGACGGCGGTGAGGCCGGGGGCCTCCTTGGTCAGCGAGACGTTGCCGCCCTTGGAGAGCGTGACTCCCATGATGCCCCTCCTGGAGTTCCTGGCCTCGGTCCGGCAGGGGCGGACGTCGGCTGTGCTGCCGGCCGTGGTGCGGCCGGCTCGGTCAATGAATCTACATCACTGTAGATAAAGCGAGAATGCAACGAGGGGGAACAGTTTTGCCGGAGCTTGACGCGGCGTCGGTCCGGCCGGCTGACCGCCGATCAGCTGTCGGTCAGTCGTCCGGTCACCGATCAGCCGTACGACACGTTGCTGCACGGGTCGTCGTCGGCGGAGCGGGCCGCGCCGCTGACACTGGTCGGCAGCGGCCCCGACGGCACGGCCGCCGCGCTCGGCCCGCCCGCCGCGGCGAAGTCCCGGCCCAGGATCAGGCTGATGCCCGCGCGGCCGACCGCCGTCAGCCGGGCGCCGGGGAAGAGCCGGGCGACCGTCTCCGCCTTGGCCTTCTCGCCGGTGCCGTACTCGACGACGGTGGTGGCGTGGTCCTGGTCGGCCGCGTTCGCCTTGCCGGTGATCGTGAACTCGGCCCCCGCCAGCAGGTCGGCGGCCCTGTTGGTCAGGCCCGGCGTGGTGGTGCCGTTGTAGACGGCGACGCCGATGCCGGTCCCCTTCACGGCGGGCTGGGCGGACGGGCTCGGCGCGGCGTCCGTGGGCGGGGCGCCGGGGGCGCTCGGGGTGCCGCTGCTCGCGTCCTGGCCGTCCAGGGTGCGGTCGGCCCTCAGCGCGGCCCAGAGCTGGTCGATGTCGGGGTGCACCAGCGAGACCCGGGCGCCGCTGTACTGCCAGGGCGCCGTGAGGAACTTGATGTCGTGCAGGTCGATGTCCTTCAGCGACATCCCGAAGGAGAGCAGCTTGCTCGCCGAACCGAGCCCCGGGTCGACGGTCAGCGACTTGGTGGCCGCGTCGGCGAGCGGGAGCAGGTTGGTCGGGTTCATGCCGTTGCCCTTGACGCTCTTGATCAGCGAGGAGAGGAACGCCTGCTGACGCTTGGTGCGCCCGATGTCCGAGCCGTCGCCGATCCCGTGCCGCAGCCGTACGTAGTCCAGCGCCTGCTGGCCGGAGACCTTCTGCGGGCCCTTCGGGAAGAGCAGCTTGCCCTGGTGTCCGAGGTTGGGGTCGAGATCGCCCTCGTGCACGGCGTTCGGGAGGCAGACGTCCACCCCGCCGACCGCGCTGGTCATGGCCGCGAAGCCCTGGAAGTTGACGACTACGGTGTGGTCCACCCGCAGGCCGGTCAGCTTCTCGACGGTGTTCTGGGTGCAGGCCGGGTTGCCCTGGTCGCTGTCGCCGACCGAGAACGCGCTGTTGAACATGGTGTTGGACTGCGGCGCGGTCCACTTCCCGTCCGCCTTGCACGGGGGGATTTCCACCAGTGAGTCGCGCGGGATCGAGACGCCCACCGCGTGTTTGTGGTCGGCGTAGACGTGCAGAAGGATCGTGGTGTCCGAGCGCGCCCCGCCCTCGGCGCCGCCGCCGAGGTCCTTGTTGGCGCCGTCGCGGGAGTCGGAGCCGATCAGCAGCAGGTTCACCGGGGTGTTGCCGTTGGCGTCCGGGCCGGCCGCGGCCGGACGGTTCGCGCTGAGGCCGCCGCCGTCGAAGGTGTTGATGTTGGCGTTCAGCTTGTAGTAGATCCCGGCCGCCGCGAGGACCGCCAGCGATGCCGTCGCCGCACCCGCCCAGAGGACGATCTCCTTCTTGCTGCGCCGCCGCCCGGGGCCGCGCCCGGGCCGCGCCGCTTCGGGTATGGAGGGCTCGGCGGGGCGTTCCTCGGGTGCCGGACGGCTGCGTCGAGGTGTACGCGATTCCGGGGCGGTCATGCGCGCAACCTTTCACGGCGGGAGGGAGGAGGGGTCTCGCCGGTGCGGGGACGGACGCGGCGGCCTGGCCGTCACGACGCGTGGATGAGAGGGGCGGGCGAGCACGACGACGGGCCGCCCGGATCATTCTCTACAGTGGTGTAGAAGATGAGCGAAGCATACAAAGTCAACACGGTGAAGTCACCCCTGCCGGTTCCACCCGGAACCGGCCCGGGACAGCCCTGCGCACCGGCCGTCGGCCCGGGCCCGCTCAGTAGGATGAACACCGCGCCCCGGCCCGGCGGGGTGGCAGCAGCTGAGGGAGAGGTCGCGTCGCCATGGACGAGGAGCTGAACGCACCGGCGAGGGACCCCCGGGTGCGTCGCCGGGGACAGGGTGAGCTGGAGGCCCAGGTGCTCGCCGTCCTGCAGGGCTCGCCGGAGCCCGTGACCGCGGGCTGGGTCCAGGAGCGCCTCGACGGAGATCTCGCCTACACCACGGTGATGACCATCCTCTCCCGCCTGCACGCCAAGAGCGCCGTCTCCCGCACCCGGGCCGGCCGTTCCTATCTCTGGCTCGCCTCCTCCGGCCCGGCCGGGCTCGCCGCGCTGCGGATGCGCAGGGTCCTCGACAGCGAGGATGACCGTGATGCGGTGCTGGCCAGCTTCGTCAGCGCCCTCCTCCCACACGACGAGGACCTGCTGCGGGCCCTGCTCGACAGCGCATCGGACGACGGCGGGAGCTGAGCGACGCCGCCCGCCCGGCGCGGCTGGATTCCCTTGCGGCTGCCGGATGTTGACGGCGGAAGAACGTTCGGGGTGACTCGCCGGCCGCCGGTCGGACCGTGAACAGTGCCGTGGCCGACGTCCGGTCACGGGCCACCGGCGGGATCCTCGGGTGCTCCGCCGCGTCCGCCCGGGCTGCCCGGGCGGCTACCGGAGGAACCCGCGTGGGAGTGCTCGATTCAGCGGGGCGCCGCGTGGGAAACTGGTGGGTGTGAAGCTGATCGAATTCGTACTCAACATCCTCTGGCTGATCTTCTGCGGAATCTGGATGGCCATCGGCTATGCGCTCGCCGGGATCATCTGTTGCGTGCTGATCATCACCATTCCATTCGGTATTGCCAGCTTCCGTATCGCCGGGTACGTCCTGTGGCCGTTCGGGCGGACGACGGTGGAGCGGTCCGATGCCGGGGCGGGGTCGTTCGTCGGCAACGTGATCTGGTTCATCTTCGCGGGCTGGTGGCTGGCGCTGGCGCACATCGCGACCAGCATCCCGCTGTTCCTGTCGATCATCGGGATCCCGTTCGGCTGGGCGAACCTGAAGCTGATCCCGATCTCGCTGATGCCGCTGGGCCGCGAGGTCGTCCCGACGGACCAGCGCTTCGGCGGGCGCTGAGGCGGCAGAGCGCGGCGGGCGGCGCCCACTGCCCGGCCCCGGGGCGCCCCGGATCGAGAATTTTTCGAGCCGAACGCCATTTCCCTTGCCGGAGGGACTTTTCGTGCTACTCTGGCAGAAGTTGCAGTTTTGGTTCCCATGAAATTATGTGCGCCTGCAGGCTTCATTCCGCGGCGCATTTTCTTATTTTCGAGTCCGGGTTTCTTTGGACGGGTGATCAGGGCGACGACGCTTCGTCCCGCACAGTGCGGGGCGCTTGACTCACCCAAGGAGAAATCAATGGCTACGGGTACCGTGAAGTGGTTCAACGCCGAAAAGGGTTTCGGTTTCATCGCGCAGGACGGCGGCGGCGCCGACGTCTTCGCCCACTACTCCAACATCGCCGCGCAGGGCTTCCGTGAGCTCGTCGAGGGCCAGCAGGTCGAGTTCGACGTCACGCAGGGCCAGAAGGGTCTGCAGGCCGAGAACATCGTCCTCCTCTGACCTGACGCCGAGGTGCGCGGCCGTCTGAGCCGCAGCCCGTGGGGCCCGCAGCCGAGCTGCGGGCCCCACGGGCTTTTTCGCTGCCGCACGGGCTCTCCCGCGCCCCACTCGTCCTCAGCTCGCCGACGGTCCGTCCGGGGTCGGCCGGTCGACCGCCGCGAGCAGGTCGGCGGCCGTCGTGTAGTTGCCGGTGGACGCGGCGGCGGCCATCGCGGCGGCCGCGGTGCGCGGGTCGGTGCCGGGCGGCACGACGAGGAGCAGGAAGTGGTCCCGCAGGCCGCGGGTGAGGCTGATGGTGCCGTCGCTGCCGGCGATCCGGCTGACCTTGACCACCTGCCGGTCCGCCGTGACCGAGCGCGGGACGTCGGCCCAGGCCAGGGTGGAGAGGCCGACCCGGATGATGCGGCCGACATGGGCGCTGAGCGCGGTGATGAGGTCGGGGAGCTCGGAGCGGACATCGCGCGAGCGGGGCCACCAGGCGCCGTCGAACATCCCGGTCCGAGCCATCGACGGCTCCAGCGTCAGTCGCGGCAGTAGCGGAAGACCCGGTGCGACCCATGGGCCGGAGGGGGAGGAGGGGAGCGGAATCGGCATCATCGGGAGCCGCCCATCCGGTCCGTGGCGGACCGATCGTGACCCAGGGCGACACCGGTGCGGGTACCGGTATTCGACGTGTCCTCGGCTGCTGTCCACGGTACTCCGCAGCGGCTCGCGCCCTGCCGCGAGGAAACCGCGAGTAGCCCGGACGGTTCACCCGGCGGGTCGTCGTCCGGTCGCCGACGGCCCGGCGGCAGGTGGCCTCCACGGGCCCGCGCCCCGGGGGCCGGTGACGGGGTGTGGCCGAGTGCGGCCCACAGCGGCTGCCGGGGGCCTCGGCGCCGTTCGGTACGGTGAGGACGACCCCCCGTTCTGCCGAAGGAGAAGACACCGCCGTGCCCACCTGGCGCCGTACCCTGACCGCCGCCGGAATCACCGAGGCGCCGGTGCGCGCGGCCTACACCGCCGCCGCCCGGCGGGTGGTGCGGCGGGAGCAGGCCCCGTACCTGGCGCTGCGGCTGCTGGCGGAGCCCGCGCTGGTGCCGTACCTGGCGGCCGGGCTGGCGTTCATGAACCTGGTGGACGACGTGGCCGAGCGCGGCTCGGTCGAGCAACGGGCGGAAGGGCTCAGGGAGTTGAGCACCCGGACGTCCGAGGCGCTGTCGTCCGGGCGCAGCACGCATCCGGTGCTGGCGGCCTACGCGCACGCGGTGGCCGCCCGGCGCCTGCCGACCTCGTGGGTGTCGGCGTTCCTGGACGGGGCAGCCGGTGTCGAGGCGGCGTTCACCGGCTTCGACACGGACCGCGACTATCAGGCCTACCTGGACGACTACGCCTGCCCCGGCCTGCTGGTCTTCGCCGGGCTGCAGTACGAGGGCGGACCGGACGCGCGGGCCGCGGCCGGTTGGCGGCGGTTCGTGGACGCGGCGCAGCGGGTGGACTTCCTGGCCGACCTGGCCGGGGACCTGCGGGACGGTCGGCTGTGCATCCCGCGCGACCGGCTGGACCGGCACGGGGTCACGCGTGCTCAGCTGGAGCGGGGTGCCGACGGCCCGGCGGTACGGGCGCTGCTCGCCGAGCTGTGCGGGCAGGCGGGCGCCGCGCTCGACGGGGCCCGGGACGTGGTCGAGCTCAGCGTGCCGGGTCTGCGGCCGGTGGCGCGGGCGATGGCGGAGTTGATGGAGTGCCAGTTGCGGTCGGTCGAGCGCGCGGGGGCGCGGGCGCTCCGGCGGGACGTCGGGTACGGCGTGGTGGCGCCGCTGCGGGTGCTGGCGCGGGCGCGGCGGTCGTCCCGGTAGGCGAGTAGTCCGTCGGGGCGGGAGGCTGCTGCGGACGGCCCGGAGCCATGACCAGAAGTGCTGGTAAGCAGAAGATCCAGCTGTTGGACGTATGGCTGCCCAGGGGTGGAGAGTGGTGGTGCGGCGGGCCGGAAGGCAGTCGCCGCAAGGGAATCGACGGGGAAGGACGTCTCATGACCGACACCGCTGTGCAGGTGGCCGCCGCCTACTTCGAGGCCTGGCGGACGAAGGACTTCGCCGAGCTCCGGCCGCTGCTCGCCGACGACGTGACCTTCGAGGGCCCGCTCGGCCGGGCGGTGGGCGCGGACGAGTGCCTGAAGGGCCTGGAGGGGATGGGGCAGCTGACGGAGGACCTCGTGGTCCAGCGGATGGCCGGCGCCGGTACGGACGTACTGACCTGGTTCGACCTGCACACCAAGGTGACGGACCCGTTCCCGGTGACCAACTGGAGCCGGGTGGAGAACGGCCGGATCACCCGGGTCCGGGCCACCTTCGACCCGCGCGCACTGCTGGCCGCGCTGGAGCCACGCGACTGACCTGCCGCCTCGGGGGCGGGCTGAGCCGACTCAGAGCAGGCCGAGCCGGGCGGCGCGGGGACAGCGCGCGCAGCGCGATGTCGACCAGCTGCCGCAGCCCGAAGGCGGTGTCCTGCCGGAGGGTCCGCTCGGCGCCGATCCGGACGGCGCGGCGGAGCGCACGGGTGAGTCGCCGGTGGTCGTCCGGGGCGGTCGGGCCGGTGCCGTCCGCGTGCCAGGCGAGGGCGAGCGGGGTGACCCCGGCGACGACGTGCTCGCCCACCCGGGGCAGGACGGTGACGGTCAGGTCCTCGGCGGCGACCCGGCAGCAGCCGCCCACCCGCTCGGTCGGGTACGTCACCACGCCCGAACTCGCCCGCACCGTGGCCGTCCGGGCCCTGGTCCGGGAACTCCGCTCGGCGGAGCTCCCCAGCGGACTGGCCGCCACGGTCTGAACTCCCGGGCTGCGCGCCGGCCGAACTCCGGTGCGCCGCAAGGCCCGGGCTGAGCGTCAGTCGATGGGCGGCAGCGCCTCGCGCAGCGCACGGAACTCCGCCGCCAGGCCGTCCAGCGTGTAATGGGCGTTCAGGCCACTGGGGTTGGGCAGTACCCACACCTCGGTGTCACCGATCTTCACCTCCTGGCGTCCGATCCGGGCCCGTGGCCGGGCGAAGCCCGTCCGGTACGCGCCGATCCCCAGCACGGCCAGCACGTGGGGGCGGAGCCGTTCCACCCGCTCCACCAGTGCCGCACTGCCCTGCCGGTACTCCTCGGCGGTCAGCTCGTCCGCCTTGGCCGTGGTGCGGGCCACGACGTTGGTGATGCCGAGGCCCAGGGCCGTCAACTCCTGCTGCTCGTCCGGCCGGAGCCGGCGCGGGGTGAAACCCGAGCGGTGCAGCGCGGGCCAGAAGCGGTTGCCGGGCCGGGCGAAGTGGTGGCCGGTGGCGCCCGACCAGAGGCCGGGGTTGATCCCGCAGAAAAGCACCCGCAACCCGGGGGCGGTGACGTCCGGGATGGTGGTGTTCCGGGCGGCGGCGAGCTGCTCGGGGGTGGGTCGGATCAGGTCGGTCATCGGGCCAGTCTGCCGGGTGGGGCTTCGCCGTCGCATTCCCGGCACCGGGCAGAAGATCTAATAAATAGTCAGTTCGATTATTCTTGTGGCCCGGTATGCCGTAAGTAGCGCAGAATGACTGAGTGTCATACGAACTCAGAGCGCTGATCGCCTCGGTCGAACTGGCCAGTGTCGTGGCCGCGGAGGTCCGGCTCGCGCGGGCCGTGCGGCTGGAACAGGAACTGGCACTGATCCCGCTGACAGCCGAGCTGCTCGGCGTCCTCGACCAGCCCGAAGACGCCGTCGTGGCGGGTTTCGACTTCTTTCCCGGCGGTTTCGGCCGACGGCTCGGCGCCTGGTCCAAGGCCGGCCCGATCGCCTATGTCGAGGCCGACTACTTCGGCGGCCAGGGCAGTCAGCGGGGTGCCGTCTGGGTGGACGGAAAGATCGAACTCGGCCCGCTCGGCATCGTGGCCGGCGAGCCCTTCCCCGCCGAGGGCAGCCCGATATCGCAGGTGCTGCGCCGGCTCGGCGCCCACCATCCGTACGGGGAGGACGAGTTCGAGGCGGTCGGCCTCGGCCGGCACCGTCATCTGGAGGGCTGGCTGGGGCGCTGATCCGGGGGCCCGATGGCCAGGTCCCGGTGCGGCGGGGCGCGCCGCCATTCGGCGTACATTCCGTGTGCGAGCGGTGGCCGGGCGCCACGGGGTGCCCCAGCGTGTGGTGCGGGCGAAATGCCTGAACCCCACGGAAAGGAAAACGCACCTCATGCGCGCCACCGTGGTGGCGGCGAGCTGACCTCAACCCTTGCCCTGACCGCAGTCGCCACAGCGTCCGCCACCGTCGCCCGGGCAGCCGATGCCGCGAGTGCGACCACCCCCCGTCCCGCCACCGCAGCCGCCCTGCCCGCCGTCCCCGACACCAGGGGTCCGGACCTCCAGGGCGCCCTCGGCGGGGTACTCAACCTTGTCGACGGGATCGTCTCCTCGGCGTCGCCCACTGCGGGCCTGCCCGATCCGGCCGCCCTGCAGAAGCAGATCGCCGCCCTGCAGGCCGCGATCCAGGGCCTGCTCGGCAAGCTGTCGGCCTCGCCGGTGTCAGCGGTCCCGACGGTGCCGACCGCGTCGCTTCCCGGCGACGTCCCACGCCACCTGCAGCTGCCGTCCGGGACGCCGAGCGTCCTTCCGGCCCGTGCTCCGCTGCCCGCCCCCGCACCGTCCGGCGGCTGACCCAGGTACGCACCTCGGCCCCGGACCGTGCGGTCCGGGGCCGAGGCATGCGCCCGTGCGGTGCCGGGTCAGCGGTAGTTCACGAACTGGATCGCGAAGTCGAGGTCCTTGCCCTTGAGCAGCGCCTGGACCTCCTGCAGGTCGTCCCGGCTCTTCGAGGTGACACGCAGCTCGTCGCCCTGGACCTGGGCCTTGACGCCCTTGGGGCCCTCATCGCGGATGATCTTCGCGACCTTCTTGGCATCGTCCTGGGAGATGCCCTCCTTCACGTCCGCGAAGATCTTGTACTCCTTGCCGGAGAGCTGCGGGTCGGCCGCGTCCAGCGCCTTGAGCGAGAGCCCGCGCTTGATGAACTTGCTCTGGAGCACGTCCAGGATCGCCTTGACCCGCTCCTCGCCGTTGGCCTTCATCTCGATCTTCTCGCCCGACCGGCTGATCTCGGCGCCGACGTTCTTGAAGTCGAAGCGGGTGGCGATCTCGCGGGAGGTCTGGTTGATCGCGTTGTCGACCTCCTGCCACTCGACCTTCGAGACGATGTCGAAACTGGAGTCGGCCATGGTGTGTTGGTCTCCTTGATGCTCTGGCTTCACTAGTCCGCGCCCGCCCGCGCGGGGCAGGTGCCGCCCCAGCCTATCCAGCACTGCCCCCGCTCGCCCCCGACAGCCACGCGGCCGCCGTGATCGTCGACAGGCCCGGCGGACACCCGTGCGGACACCCGCGCGGGCACCTTGCGGGTGGCCGTCGAGTGGCTATCGAGTGGCGGACCACCCCCATCCATCAGGTATGGTTTACCACGTCGAACGGGGCAGCCCCCCGGGAGACACCATCCCTGGCTGGTTGCCCGAGCGGCCAAAGGGAGCAGACTGTAAATCTGTCGCGCAAGCTACGCAGGTTCGAACCCTGCACCAGCCACCGGATAGCGGAACGGCCCCTGATCAGCGGAAACGCCGATCAGGGGCCGTTCTTGTCGTACCCGGCCACCGGCACGGCCGGCGGCTGTCGGGAGCGGCCGCCGACGGCCGGGGCCGCTCTGGTGCGGGCCCCCGGGCCGGACGGCCTGTCAGGCCCGGGTGGCGGCGAAGCGGGTGCTGACGTCGGTCCAGTTGACGACGTCCCAGAGGCGGGTGACGTAGTCGGGGCGGACGTTCCTGTACTGCAGGTAGTAGGCGTGCTCCCAGGCGTCGAAGGCGAGCAGCGGGGTGGTGCCCTGGCCGACGTTGCCGTGGTGGTCGTAGACCTGCTCGACGATCAGGCGCTTGCCGAGCGGTTCCCAGGAGAGGATGCCCCAGCCGGAGCCCTGGACACCGACGGTGGCGGTGGTGAGCTGCTTCTCGAAGGCGTCGAAGCTGCCGAAGTGCTCGGTGATGGCGTCGGCGAGGGCGCCCTCGGGCCGGTCGCCGCCCTCGGGGGAGAGGTTCTCCCAGAAGAGCGAGTGCAGGACGTGGCCGGAGAGGTGGAAGGCCAGCGTCTTCTGCAGGCCGACCAGTCCGCCGAGCTGCTCCTTGTCGCGTGCCTCGGCGAGCTGCTCGATGGTGTCGTTGGCGCCCTTGACGTACGCGGCGTGGTGCTTGGAGTGGTGCAGTTCGAGGATCTCCGCCGACATCGCGCGCTCCAGCGCGGAGTAGTCGTACGGAAGGTCGGGGAGCGTGTACTGACCCATGGTTGCGAAAGCTCCTAGTCACTGTGGTTCAGCCGTGCTGCACAGGTGTTCGCCGTGCCCGGCCCACACTATTGCGTATCACTTGCAATTACATCTGAATGGCAGCAGAGTGTTGCGCGGGGGTGGGTGGCCAGTCAGCCTCCCCGCTGAAGACCGCCCCGGCGCACCGCCGGGAGTCCACCGCCAGAGCTGGTCGTCTTCCCAACCGGCGCCCGCCGGGACACCTGGCCGCCCCCCTCGCCCATCTCGCGGTACCCGGCCGCCCCGTCCGTTCACCCCGCCGCGGCCTCGCCGAGCCGTGACGGCCCGTCGGCGACGGCCGCCCGGGCCACGCGCCGTCAGGGGCGCGTACGGATCTCCGGCCACCTCGTCAGGGCTTCGTCAAGGAGAGCCGCGCGGCCCGCCGCCGCTGCTTCGCTGAGAGAGGTCGAGCCGGACGAGCCGGGTCGGGCCGAGCGGAGGCACGGAGATGGAGCACAGCCGGGAGGACGGGGCGCAGCGCCGTCTGGTGGTCGGCGTCAGCGGATCGCTGGGCAGCCTGGCCGCGCTGCACCGGGCCGTCGCCGAAGCCCGCCGCACCGGTGCCGAGGTGCTCGCCGTGCTCGTCTGGGAGCCCCCGGGCGGGGAGCACGGCTACCGGCGCTCGCCCTGCCCGCCGATGCTCGCCGCCTTCCGGGACACCGCCGTCGAGCGGCTGCGCACCGCACTGGACGAGGCCTTCGGCGGCGCGCCGGCCGACCTCGGGGTGCGCTTCCAGTCCCAGGCGGTCCGCAGTGAACCCGGTTACGCCCTGGTGCAGTTGGCCGACCGGCCGGGCGACGTCCTGGTGGTCGGCGCCGGCCGCGGCAGCCGGCTGCGCCCCTCGGTCGCGCGGTACTGCCTGCGGCACGCCGCCTGCCCGGTGCTCGCCGTGCCGAGGCCCGTACTCCAGCGCGAACTGGAGCACCGCCGGCCCTGGTCCGTCCGCAACCTCCGGACGCTCTGGCACCCGCGAACGCCGGAGACGGTCGAGGAGGACCTCGAACTCGCCTTCAGGCACTGAGAGGGCGGGCCGTGCAGCTGTACCGGGCCAGGCCCGGCAGCCACTGGTACCGCCCGGTCGCCTCCCGCCTCGCACCGGACATGTCGGCCGCCCTCGGACTGGTCGGCGGGGCCGCGCTGGCCGGGGCGCTCGCCGGGGTCGGCGAGCTGCGGCCGAGCTGGTTCGCGCTGGGCGCGTACGCGGCTCTCTGTGGCGTACTCGGTGCGGTCTCCCGCCCTGCGGCGGCACCGCTGATCGCCGGTGCGGGCTGGCTCTTCTTCGACGGCTTCGTCGTGCACCGCTACGCCCAGCTGGGCTGGGCCGGCCTCGGGACCGAACTGGCCCGCTTCGCGTTCCTCGCCGCCGCAGCCCTGTTCGGCTCGCTCCCGGCCGCCCTGCCGCGCCGCAGGATACGCGTCGAACACCTCGCCTGAAGCAGGTCCGACACCTCGCCCGAGGCAAGGGGCGCCCGACCCTGGAACCGCGAGAGGCCACCCCAAGGCCCGCACGGCGGCACCTGCCGTGCGGAACCGCCGTCAACACGGCGTCAGTTCGCCCGGCCGCCGCGTCAAGAACCCGTCAGGAGCGGCAGTTGACGCGCCCGGCCCGGTGACGATCAGAGCACATCGAACAGTGGAGGTCAGGCCGATGCCCGGCACCGACATGCAGCGTCCGGCGAATCCCCTCGCCGCGGACGAGGAGCCGCCTGATACCGGCGCCCCGCACGAGGAGGAGCACTCCCGCGACAAGCTGACCGCCCTCGGCGGCCTGGCCGCCCTGTCGCTGGACGCGATGGCCTCCGTCGCCTACGGGCCGGAGTCGATCGTGCTGGTGCTCGCGGCCGCAGGGGCGTACGGCCTCGGGTTCACGCTCCCGGTCACCGTCGCCATCGCCGTGCTGCTTGGCGTGCTGGTGGCCTCCTACCGCCAGGTGATCGCCGCCTTCCCGGACGGCGGCGGCTCGTACGCGGTCGCCAAGGCGCACCTCGGCCGCCGGGCCGCGCTGACCGCCGCCGCCTCGCTGGTCATCGACTACATCCTGAACGTCGCGGTCTCCGTCACCGCCGGCGTCGCCGCGCTGACCTCCGCCGTCCCCGAGCTGTACGACGACCGGATCTGGCTCTGCCTGGGCGTGCTGGTCCTGGTCACCGCGGTGAACCTGAGAGGTGTGGCCGAGTCCGCCCGCTGGTTCATGGCCCCGACGGCCGTCTTCGTGCTCTCCATCCTGGCGATCATCGTGGCCGGGCTGTTCCGGTCCACCCCCGCCAGCACCGCGGCCGCCGCCGGACACGCCTCCACCCTGGCCGACAACGCCACCACGGTCGGCGCGCTGCTGCTGCTCAAGGCCTTCGCGGCCGGCTGCTCGGCGCTGACCGGCGTCGAGGCGGTGGCCAACGCGGTCCCGTCGTTCCGCACCCCCCGGGTCAGGCGCGCCCAGCACACCGAGGTGGCGCTCGGCGCGCTGCTCGGCGTGATGCTGATCGGCCTGGCCGTGCTGATCGGCCGCTTCCACCTCCAGCCGGTCGAGGGCGTCACCGTGCTCGCCCAGCTGGCGGACGCCTCGCTCGGCCACGGCTTCGGCTTCTACCTGGTGCAGTTCTCCACCGTGATCCTGCTGGGCCTGGCCGCCAACACCTCCTTCGGCGGCCTGCCCGTGCTGATGCGCCTGCTGGCCCGGGACAACAACCTGCCGCACGTCTTCGCCCTGCGCGCCGACCACCAGGTGCACCGGCACGGCGTGCTCTTCCTCTCGCTGGTCTCGGCCGTGCTGCTGGTCGGCTCCGGCGGGGACGTCAACAGCCTGGTGCCGCTCTTCTCCATCGGCGTCTTCGTCGGCTTCACCATCTGCCAGGTGGGCATGGTCAGGCACTGGAGCGGCGAGCGCGGGCCCGGCTGGCGCGGCAAGGCACTGCTGAACGGTTTCGGCGCGCTGCTCACCGGCACCGCCACCGTGGTGGTCACCGGTACCAAGTTCACCGAGGGCGCCTGGGGCATCTGCCTCGCGCTGCCGCTGCTGGTCGCGCTCTTCGAGCTGGTCCACCGCACCTACGAGCGGATCGGCGAGCGGCTGGAGCTGGGCCGGGTGCCCGGCGCGGTGACCAGGCAGCGCTCGCTGGTCCTCGTCCCCGTCACCGCGATCTCCCGGCTGACCAGGGACGCCCTGTCGGCCGCCGTCTCGCTCGGCGACGAGGTCATGGCCGTGACCGTGGTCCACACCAGTCCGGACGCCGAGGACCGGCAGGCCGCCGAGGCGCTGCGCCGCGACTGGGAACTGTGGCAGCCCGGTGTCCCGCTGGTCGAGGTGCCGGACGCGCACCGCAGGCTCGGCGCCCCGCTGGCCGCCTACGTCAACGAGCTCGGTGTCGAACGGTCCTACGAGCGGATCACCGTACTGATCCCCGAGGTCGAGCCCGCCAAGTTCTGGCAGCGCGCGCTGCAGAACCAGCGCGGCGCGGTGATCGACCGGGCGCTGCGCCGCCGGACCGACGCGGCGGTCTGCCGGCTGCGGCTGCGCATGTAGCGGCGGGCCGAAGGCTGGGAACGGACTGGGAACGGACTGGGAGCGGACCGGGAACAGGCTGGAAACGGCCTGAAAGATAACTGTTAGCCCATATGCCCGATTACAGCTCGACATCTTGACGCAGCCTTAACGCCGGGCCCGCACGCTGCCGCGGGCCCGGCGAAAACGACTGCCCACACTGCTCCGACCTGGGGAAACGCTGCTCCGAATGGGCGAGCGAAGGGCGCGCCACACGCCGCCGAGGCCCATTGCCCCGTCGGACGAGGGCCCTACGCTCGCTGATGTGTTCAACGTGCCCCAGGCGCTCAAGCGCCTTGTGATCGGTAAGGCCATGCGCAGCGAGGAGCTGGGCGAGACGCTGCTCCCCAAGCGGCTGGCCCTGCCGATCTTCGCTTCCGACCCGCTCTCCTCGGTGGCCTACGCCACCCAGGAGATCCTGCTGGTGCTCACCGTCGGTGGCACGGCCTTCCTGTACCTGACTCCGTGGGTCGCAGCAGGCGTCGTCCTGCTGATGGCGGTCGTGGTGATGTCGTACCGGCAGGTCGTGCACGCCTACCCGAGCGGCGGCGGCTCGTACGAGGTGGTCTCCAAGAACCTCGGCGACAACGCCGGTCTGGTGGTCGCGGCCTCGCTGCTGGTCGACTACGTGATGACGGTCGCGGTCTCGGTGGCGTCCGGCGTCGACAACATCATCTCGGCGATGCCGAGCCTGGCCGACTACCGGGTCGAGCTGGCGGTCGCCTTCGTGGTGCTGCTGGCCGCGATGAACCTGCGCGGCGTACGCGAGTCCGGCAAGGCCTTCGCGGCGCCGACGTACCTGTTCATCGGCGGCATCCTGCTGATGGTGGTCACCGGCTTCGTCAAGGTGCTCTCCGGACACACCCCGGTCGCCTCCAGCGCCGGGATGGGCATCATCCCGGTGGACGGCAAGGACACCCTGGCCGGGCTCGGCCTGCTGATGCTGGGCCTGCGGGCCTTCGCCTCCGGCTGCACCGCGCTCACCGGCGTCGAGGCGATCTCCAACGGCGTCCCGGCGTTCCGCGCCCCCAAGTCGAAGAACGCCGCGAGCACGATGTCCGTCATGGGCATCACCGCCGTGGTGATGTTCGTCGGCATCACGGCGCTGTCGCTGATCACCAAGGTCCACTACGTCGACGACGCCTGCCAGCTCACCGGCGTCCCCGGCGACTGCAAGACCTTCGCCCAGCCGACCGTGATCGCCCAGCTGGCCGCCTCGATCTTCGGCGGGGACCAGAGCATCCTCTTCTACCTGATCCAGGCGGTCACCGCGCTGGTCCTGATCCTGGCCGCCAACACCGCCTTCAACGGCTTCCCGCTGCTGGCCTCGATCCTCGCCCAGCACCGCTACCTGCCCCGGCAGATGCACACCCGCGGCGACCGGCTGGCCTTCTCCAACGGCATCATCGCCCTCGCGGTGGTGGCCGGCGGACTGCTGGTGCTCTACAAGGCGGACGTCACCAGCCTGATCCACCTGTACATCCTGGGCGTGTTCACCTCCTTCACGCTCTCCCAGATCGGCATGGTCAAGCACTGGAACCGGACGCTGGCCACCGAGGCCGACAGCGCGGTCCGGGCCGCCGCCCAGCGCTCCCGGGTGATCAACGGCTTCGGCGCGGTCGTCACCGCGCTGGTGCTGGTGATCGTGCTGATCACCAAGTTCACCCAGGGCGCCTGGCTGGCCGTGGTCGCGGCCGTCGTGCTGTGGGTGATGATGCGCGGCATCCGCCGGCACTACGACACGGTCGCCGAGGAACTCGCCGTGGACGACCCGCACGCCGAGTCGGTCCGGCCCTCCCGGGTGCACGGCATCGTGCTGGTCTCCAAGCTGCACAAGCCCACGCTGCGCGCCCTCGGATACGCCCAGGCGTTCCGCCCCGACTCGCTGGAGGCCGTCACGGTCTCGGTCGAGAAGGACGCGACCAGGGAACTGGAGTCGCAGTGGGACGAGTACGACCTCCAGGTCCCGCTGAAGGTCCTGGACTCCCCCTACCGCGAGATCACCAAGCCGGTCGTCGGGTACGTCCGCACCATCCGCCGCACCAGCCCGCGTGACGCCATCGCCGTCTTCATCCCCGAGTACGTGGTCGGCCACTGGTGGGAGCACCTGCTGCACAACCAGTCGGCGCTGTGGCTGAAGAGCCGTCTGCTCTTCACCCCCGGCGTGATGGTGATCAGCGTCCCCTGGCAGCTCAGCTCGGCCGGACGGGCGGACCACCCGTCCCGCCGCGCCCCCGGCTCGGTCCGTCGCGGCGAGCCGGCGGTCAGGTCGGAGCACGAGAAGATCCCGGCTCCCGAGAACGCCTGACCTGCGGCACCGCCGTCGAGGCCCCGGACAGCACCGCTGTCCGGGGCCTCGTCCGTCAACGGGACGTCAAGAGCGGCCGGTGGCCCGCCAAGAGCGTGTCAGGGCGGCGGCCGGCGGGGCCGGCCGCGGATAGCGTTCGTGGTCGAAGGCCGGTGCCGCTCCGTGGGGGATGCGGCAGCCGGCCGCACGGCGGGCGTGGGGGCCCGCCGGCCGCGTTGCCCGAGCGGCAGGATCGGGCGCCGCCGTACGCGGGGGACGAGAGCACGTACGGCGGCGGCCCGGCCGGCTCCTGAGCCGGTCCAGGGCTCAGCCGGGCCCGCATTGGCGCGGCAGGGCGAGGGCGACGGTGTCCGCGAACTCGCGCACGGCGCTGGTCCGGCTGACGATCCGTCCGCTGTGCACCACCAGCCGGCTGTGTCCGCCGGCCAGCGCCCCGGCGAGGCTGTCGCCGCGCACCGCGAGCAGCTCGGCGGGGAAGCCCGCGTCCACCCGGACCGGCGGCAGCCCGAGGGTGATCCTGGCCTGGTTGCTGACCGTCTCGTACGCGGCGTCCGGGCCGAGCGCGCCGCCCGCCGCGAGCAGGTACGCGGACTCCAGCGGGTCGGCTCGGCCGACCGGGTTGCTGAGGTCGCGCAGGGCGCCGCTGCCGGCCGCGAACGGGATCCGGGCCGTGGCCAGCTCCCTCAGCAGCGCCGGCCGCAGGCCGGGGGCCGGGCCTTCGAGCCCGGTGCAGCAGCCGTTCTGCGGCAGGCAGACCAGCCGGATGCCACTGCTGGCCAGCACGGTGGAACCGCCGGGCGCCAGGGCGCTGCACGGGCCGAGCACCACCCGGGGCCGCAGCGGGGCGAGCGCGCCTGCGAGCCGCGCCAGTTGCGCGGGGTCGGCGGCGGCGGTGTGCAGGTCCACCGGGCAGTCGGCCTCGCGGGCGGCCTCCAGCAGCACCTGGACGTACCCGACCGGGTCGGGGTCGAGGTCGGGGCAGCCTCCGGCGGCTGTCGCGCCGAGCTTGAGGGCCTCGCGCAGCTGGGCCCGGCCGTCCGCCCCGGCGAGGCCGGTGAGCAGCCGGGGCATGGCGACCGACTGGAGCTCGGCGAGCCCGCGCAGCGCCTGCCGGGCGGTGAGGACGGCCTCCAGGCGGCGCAGGCCGTGGACGTCGCCGATCCGGACGTGGGTGCGCTGGGCGGTGGCGCCGTAGCCGAGCGAGGTGAGGGCCGCCTCGGTGACCCGGCGGACCAGGTCGGCGGGGGTCTCGGAGGGCGGCGTGGCCAGGGCGGCGGAGAAGGCGGCGTCGTAGTGGGCGTGCGGCTCGACGGGGGCGGGGAGCAGCAGGTAGCCGCCCAGGTCGATCCGGGCGCCGGTGGTGGCGGTCGGAGTGCCGGGGAGGGCGGGCAGCGGGCCGAGGCTGCCGCTGGTGCCGACGGCCTGGATCCGGTCGCCGCTGATCCGGACGTCCACCACCCGGCCGTCGGCCAGCCTGGCGCCGGTGAGCAGCAGGACCGGCCCGTGGCTGAGCGGCCCCTCGTGCCCGGCGCCGGGGAACGAAGGCGGCTGGCCGGCCCGGCCCGGCCCGGGGCCGTCCGCGGGTGTGCTGTCAGCGCTCATCGGCCGGCTCCTCGCTGTCCGGCGGCCCAGGGGGCGCCCCGCGAGCCGCAAGATCACTGAGGGTCGAGCCTATGGGGAGTGGCGCCGGGGCGCTCGGAGGCTGGCAAAAGTCGTATCGGCTCGGGCCGTGGGTTCTCAGGCGGGCCCGAACGCGGGTCTCGGATCGGAGCGCCCGTACGCCCTGCCGACCTGGGATCTTCCGCGTCGGATACGGATTTCACCTCTGGCCGGGAAACGTGTAATGTCTTCCTCGTTCGCCCCTATAGCTCAGTCGGTAGAGCGTCTCCATGGTAAGGAGAAGGTCTGCGGTTCGATTCCGCATGGGGGCTCTGGTGAGAAGGCTCGCACCTCGGTGTTGGTTCGGATCATCTAAGCGGTGTAGCTCAGTTGGTAGAGCAAGCGGCTCATAATCGCTGTGTCACCGGTTCAAGTCCGGTCACCGCTACCCGCGTAGTCGATCGGGAGATCGAACTCCCGATCGGCTACTCTTGTTGTGTTCTTATTCGTTGTCCCAGGAAGGCACTCCCGTGGCTGCCACCGACGTCCGCCCGAAGATCACGCTGGCCTGCGTGGAGTGCAAGGAGCGGAACTACATCACCAAGAAGAACCGGCGCAACGACCCGGACCGTCTTGAGATGAAGAAGCACTGCCCCCGCTGCAACTCGCACACCGCGCACCGCGAGACCCGCTGACCCCGCAAGGTGTCGCCGGGCCTGTGTGACATAGGCTCTCGGCTCCAGGCCGCATCCCGCAAGGGGCGCGGCCTGGAGCTTTTTCGTATGGCTTTTCGTATGGCTGTGAACAGGCCTGACCAGTAGTCGGAGGAGTTGCCCATGCCGCTCGACCCCTCGTTCATCGGGCGGACGTACCCGCCCACCCCGCCGTACGAGGTCGGCCGGGAGAAGATCCGCGAGTTCGCCGTCGCGATCGGCGACGCCAACCCCGCGTACACCGACCCGGAGGCCGCCAAGGCGCTCGGGTACCCGGACGTGATCGCTCCGCCGACCTTCCCGTTCCTGATCACCTACCAGGCCTCGGCCCAGGTGGTCGAGGACCCGGAGCTCGGCCTGGACTTCTCCCGGGTGGTGCACGGCGACCAGAAGTTCGCCTACACCCGCCCGGTACGGGCCGGCGACCGGCTGGCGGTCACTGTGACGATCGACTCCATCAAGTCGATGGCGGGCAACGACGTCCTCTCGGTCCGTGGCGAGGTGCACGACCAGAGCGGCGAGCACGTGGTCACGGCACTCATGATGCTGGTGGCGCGCGGCGCGGACGAGGCAGGGGAGTAGCAGCCATGGCGATCAGCTTCGACGAGGTGGCGGTCGGTACCGAGCTGCCGGCCCAGTCCTTCCCGGTCACCCGGGCCACCCTGGTCCGCTACGCGGGTGCCTCGGGCGACTTCAACCCGATCCACTGGAACGAGAAGTTCGCGCTGGAGGTCGGCCTGCCCGACGTCATCGCGCACGGCATGTTCACCATGGCCGAGGCCGTCCGCGTGGTCACCGACTGGGTCGGCGACCCGGGCGCGGTGGTCGAGTACGGCGTGCGGTTCACCAAGCCGGTGCCGGTGCCCAACGACGGCGTCGGCGCGGTGATCGAGGTCACCGGCAAGGTCGCGGCGCTGCTGGACGACCGGCGGGTCCGGGTCGACCTGGTGGCGACCAGCGGCGGCCAGAAGGTCCTCGGGATGTCCCGGGCCGTGGTCCAGCTCTCCTGACGACCGGGAAGGCCGGGGTCCGGGGGCGGCAGAACGCCCCCGGACCCCGGCTTTCTCCGTCTCGGAGAGCCGCGAGGCGATCGACGCCCGTGTCGGGGCGGAGCCGCACCGCGATGCGCGAGCTGCGGCGGGTCGTGACGGGCGCGGTCTTCACCACCCGGACGTCCGCCCCGGTCCGAAGCCGGGCTGGGCCGGGGCGGAGCGACGTCTCGCCGAGCAGTCCGGGGGCACCCCGTACTCTGGAGCGCGTGCTTGTAGAACACGACGCCCCGCTCGCCCCGCTGACCACGCTCCGGCTCGGTGGACCGGCCCGCCGTCTGGTCACCGCCACCACCGACGCCGAGGTCATCGCCACCGTCCGGGAGGCCGACGAGGCCGGCCAGCCGCTGCTGGTCATCGGCGGCGGCTCCAACCTGGTGATCGGGGACGCCGGGTTCGAGGGCACCGTCCTGCGGATCGCCACCGCCGGCTTCGAGCTGGACGGCACCACCCTGGAGCTCGCCGCCGGCGAGGTCTGGGCGGACGCCGTGGCCCGTACGGTCGACAAGGGGCTGGCGGGCATCGAGTTCCTGGCCGGCATCCCCGGCTCGGCCGGCGCCACCCCGGTGCAGAACGTCGGCGCGTACGGCCAGGAGGTGGCCGGCAGCATCACCGAGGTCGTCGCGTACGACCGCGAGGCCGGCGAGACCGTCACGCTGGACCGCGACGAGTGCCGGTTCTCCTACCGGCACAGCCGGTTCAAGGCGCAGCCGGACCGGTACGTGGTGCTGCGGGTGCGCTTCGCCCTGGAGGACGCCGCCGGACAGTCCTCGCCGGTGAAGTACGCCGAGGTGGCGCGGACGCTCGGGGTCGAGGCCGAGCAGCGCGTCGACCTCCGGACGGCGTACGAGACGGTGCTGCGGCTGCGCGCGGGCAAGGGCATGGTGCTGGACCCGGCCGACCACGACACCTGGTCGGCGGGCTCCTTCTTCACCAACCCGATCCTGACGGCCGACCAGTTCGCCGCGTTCCTGGCCCGGCTCGACGGGCGCACCGCGCCCGCGTACCCGGCGCCGGACGGCTGCACCAAGACCTCCGCCGCCTGGCTGATCGACCAGGCCGGCTTCGGCAAGGGCTGGGGCACCGGCAGGGCCACCCTCTCCACCAAGCACACGCTCGCCCTGACCAACCGGGGCGGCGCGACCACCGAGGACCTGCTGGCGCTGGCCCGAGCGATCCGGGCGGGCGTGCTGGACGCCTTCGGCGTGGAGCTGGTGAACGAGCCGGTGATGGTGGGCATCAGCCTCTAGCCGTGGTGTCCGCAGATCGTGGGGGCGCCGGATGCTCGTACGGCGGAAGCGCGGCGGGCGGGAGCGCAGCGCGGAGCTGACCGCGTGGCAGCGCCGTCCGACCGTCGCGGGCGTGGTCGGTGTCGCTCCCCGGCTGCCGGACGGCGACCCGGTCGAGCAGTTGCGCGGGCGCCGGGTGCTGATCGTCCACGGGGACCGGGACCGTACGGCGGCGGGCGCGGCCAAGTCGCTCGACTGCGCGCGGCGGGCCCGCACGGTGGTGCCCCGACTCGCCCGGTACGAGGTGCCCCGCGGGAGTCACTACCCGGTGCGGCGGGCCGACGACGTCTGGGCCCTCACCACCGCCTCCGTGCTCTCAATGCCCGGCACCGGATCCTTCCCGGCGGGCGCCGGCGGAGACCTGAGAACCCCACTCCCGCAACGGAGTTGACACCCGGGGCGCAGGCTGACCCATCGGGGCGCGCGGTCGACCGGGCGGAGGGCCGTGCGCCCCCGGCGGGCTCAGCCGGCGAGCCAGGCGTCGATGTCGGCGAGCAGCAGCTTCTGGACGTCCTCCGGGGCCCGCGAGCCGCGGACGGACTGGCGGGCCAGTTCGGCGAGTTCGGGGTCGGAGAAGCCGTGGACCGTGCGGGCCAGCTCGTACTGCGCGGCCAGCCGGGAGCCGAAGAGGAGCGGGTCGTCGGCGCCGAGGGCGAGCGGCACGCCCGCCTCGAAGAGCCGTCGCAGCGGGACCTCGGTGGCGTGCTCGTAGACGCCGAGGGCGACGTTGGAGGCGGGGCAGACCTCGCAGGTGATCTGGCGGTCGGCCAGCCGCTGCATCAGCCGGGCGTCCTCCGCCGCCCGGACGCCGTGGCCGATCCGGCCCGCGCCCAGGTCGTCCAGGCAGTCCCGGACGGACTCCGGTCCGGCCAGCTCGCCGCCGTGCGGGGCGGCCAGCAGCCCGGCCTTCCGGGCGATGGCGAAGGCGCGGTCGAAGTCCCGTGCCAGGCCGCGCCGTTCGTCGTTGGAGAGCCCGAAGCCGACCACGCCCTGGTCGGTATAGCGGACCGCGAGCCGGGCCAGCGTGCGGGCGTCCATCGGCGACTTCATCCGGTTCGCGGCGACCAGCACCCGGATCCCCACCCCGGTCCGCTCGGAGGCGTCCCGCACGGCGTCCAGGATCAGTTCGAGCGCCGGGATCAGGCCGCCGAACCGGGGCGCGTACGAGGTCGGGTCGACCTGGATCTCCAGCCAGCGGGAGCCGTCGCGCCGTTCGTCCTCGGCGGTCTCCAGGACCAGGCGCCGGATGTCCTCCTCGTCGCGGAGCACCGAGCGGGCGGTGTCGTACAGCCGCTGGAAGCGGAACCAGCCGCGCTCGTCGGTGGCCCGCAGCTTCGGCGGCTCGGCCGAGCTGAGTGCCTCGGGCAGCCTGATGCGGTGCTTGGCGGCCAGTTCCAGCAGGGTTTCGGGCCGCATCGAGCCGGTGAAGTGCAGGTGCAGATGGGCCTTGGGAAGGGCCCGTACGTCGCGCAGGGGATCCATTCACGAATCCTGCCGCATCCCGGGGTGATCCGGGAACCGCCCCCGTCACATCGCTCGAAGGGGTGACGGGGGCGGTGCGGGGTGCGGAGCGTCAGTCGCGGGCCTCGCCCAGCAGCTTCTGCATCCGGCTGACGCCCTCGGCCAGGTCGGCGTCGCCGAGCGCGTAGGACAGGCGCAGGTAGCCCGGGGTGCCGAAGGCCTCGCCGGGGACGACCGCGACCTCGGCCTCGTCCAGGATCAGCGCGGCCAGCTCCGCGGAGCTCTGCGGGCGCTTGCCCCGGATCTCCTTGCCCAGCAGGCCCTTGACCGACGGGTAGGCGTAGAACGCGCCCTGCGGCTCGGGGCAGTAGACGCCCTCGATCTCGTTGAGCATCCGCACCATGGTCTGGCGGCGGCGGTCGAAGGCGGTGCGCATCTCGGCGACGGCGTCCAGGTTGCCGGAGACGGCGGCCAGGGCGGCGCGCTGGGCCACGTTGGAGACGTTGGAGGTGGCGTGCGACTGCAGGTTGGCGGCGGCGGACACGACGTCCTTGGGGCCGATCAGCCAGCCCACCCGCCAGCCGGTCATGGCGTAGGTCTTGGCCACCCCGTTGACCACGATGCACTTGTCGCGCAGCGCGGGCAGCAGCGCGGGCAGCGAGGTGAACGTGGCGTCGCCGTACACCAGGTGCTCGTAGATCTCGTCGGTGAGCACCCACAGCCCGTGCTCCAGCGCCCACTCGCCGATCGCCCGGGCCTCGGCCTCGGTGTACACCGCGCCGGTCGGGTTGGAGGGCGAGACGAACAGCACGACCTTGGTGTTCCCGGTGCGGGCCGCCTCCAGCTGCTCCACCGAGACCTTGTAGCCGGTGGACTCGTCCGCGACGACCTCGACCGGCACGCCGCCGGCCAGCTGGATCGACTCCGGGTAGGTGGTCCAGTACGGCGCGGGGACGATGACCTCGTCGCCCGGGTCGAGGATCGCGGCGAAGGCGTTGTAGATCGCCTGCTTGCCGCCGTTGGTGACCAGGACCTGGGAGGCGTCCACCTCGTAGCCCGAGTCGCGCAGCGTCTTGGCGGCGATCGCGGCCTTCAGCTCGGGCAGGCCGCCCGCCGGGGTGTAGCGGTGGTTCTTCGGGTCCTGGCAGGCGGCGACCGCGGCCTCGACGATGTAGTCGGGGGTCGGGAAGTCGGGCTCGCCCGCGCCGAAGCCGATCACGGGTCGGCCGGCGGCCTTGAGGGCCTTGGCCTTGGCGTCCACCGCGAGGGTCGCGGACTCGGCGATGGCGCCGATCCGGGCGGAGACGCGGCGGTCTACGGGGCTGATGGGGGCGGGGGTGGAAGCGCTCATACCTGCATCGTTGCAGAGTCGGCGACGGCCGGGTACGACGGTTTCAGCATGTGTACCGGTCCGTCCACGATGTGTGCGGTCAGGGGGGTTCTCCGACCGGGCTCCGGTCGAAGGGGTTCGACCAATCGCCGAAGAACCCGTACACTCACTGCTCGATGGCTCCCGAACTGCGGATCCTCCGGGGCGTACAGCACGCAACGGTCCGGATGCGGTAGGTTGGTGGTCATCTCCGGAGCCGCGAGGCACCGTAGGGCAATAGCTCAATTGGTAGAGCACCGGTCTCCAAAACCGGCGGTTGGGGGTTCGAGTCCCTCTTGCCCTGCTGCTTGATCCGACGTAAGCCCGTTCGCTCCGCAGAGCGAGCGGGCTTGACGCGGAGAGGGCCCAAACAGCACTGCTTTCGCCGGATCGCCCGTGTTGCACAGGCACGCAAGCGACGCTCGGCAGGACCCGGATTCAGGTGAGGACGAGTGACGGAGACCACGGGCTCCACCGCAACGCCTGAGAGCGGCAACCCCGAGGGTGCCGACGGCGCGGACGAGACCACGCCCGTCGACGGCAAGGCGCTGTCGCGACGCGAGCGCAAGCGGGCCAACCGGGAGGCCGGTGGCGAGTCGAAGTCCGGCAAGCGGGCCAAGAAGGGCCTGTTCGCCCGGATCGGGCTGTTCTACCGCCAGATCATCGCCGAGCTGCGCAAGGTCGTCTGGCCGAGCCGCAACGACCTGATCCAGTACACCAGCGTCGTGGTGACCTTCGTGGTCGTGATCATGGGCCTGGTGTACGGCCTGGACACCGGCTTCGGCAAGCTCTCGTTCTGGGTCTTCGGCTGATCCGTCGCCCCCGATACCACCCCCGACCCGGGTCGCCCGCACACTGTGCAGGGTGCCCGGGTCGAGCTGTCGGCGCCGACCGGACGAGCCCGCTACCGTTGACTCGGTACTGTTGAGGTATCCGAGACTTCATCCGCGCGGGCCCGCGAGGGCGCCGGGTGGCCCCGGAGCCGTTCCATCTCCACATCCCAGGAAAGAAGCAGCCACCGTGTCTGAGTCCCCCCTGTACGACGCCGCCGAGCTGGACGCGGCCGACGCCGCCGACGCCGAGGCTGCCGAGCAGATCCTCGACGCGGCGGACGCCGATGCGGACGAGGTCGAGGCTGCGGACGAGACCGAGGCGGGCGTGGCGGCCGAGAGCGCCGCGATGCACGAGGTGACCGAGGACGAGACCGTGGCGGACGAGGCGTTCGCCGCAGCCGTGGCTGAGGCCGACGCCGCCGAGGGCGAGACCGCTGAGGTCGAGGCCGCCGAGGCCGTCGAGGTCGAGACCGTCGAGGTCGACCCGGTCGCCGAGTTCCGCGAGAAGCTGCGCTACGCGCCGGGTGAGTGGTACGTCATCCACACCTACGCGGGCTACGAGAACCGGGTCAAGCAGAACCTGGAGCAGCGCGCGGTCTCCCTGAACGTCGAGGAGTACATCTTCCAGGCCGAGGTGCCGCAGGAAGAGGTCGTCCAGATCAAGAACGGCGACCGCAAGACCATCCGCCAGAACAAGCTCCCCGGCTACGTCCTGGTGCGCATGGACCTCACCCCGGAATCCTGGGGCGTCGTCCGCAACACCCCGGGTGTCACCGGCTTCGTCGGCAACGCGTACGACCCGTACCCGCTGACCCTGGACGAGGTCGTCAAGATGCTCGCCCCCGACGTGGAGCGCCAGGCGGCCAAGGAGGCGGGCAAGCCCTCGCCGGTCAAGCCGAGCGAGATCCAGGTGCTCGACTTCGAGGTCGGCGACTCGGTCACCGTCACCGACGGTCCGTTCGCGACCCTGCAGGCGACCATCAACGAGATCAACCCTGACTCGAAGAAGGTCAAGGGCCTGGTCGAGATCTTCGGCCGCGAGACCCCGGTCGAGCTGTCGTTCGACCAGATCCAGAAGAACTAAAGCGTCAGATCTTCGGGTTCGGGGCGGGGCTTCGGCTCCGCCCCGAATCCGTTTTGGCCCAGCGGCGCATCCGCGTTAGCCTGGTCCGATGTGTGTACTCCCGGCCGGGTGTCGCCCTGGCCGCACACACATCAGCAATCACCTCTCGGAAGGACCCGGAGAGACATGCCTCCCAAGAAGAAGAAGGTCACGGGGCTTATCAAGCTCCAGATCAAGGCCGGCGCGGCCAACCCGGCCCCGCCGGTCGGCCCCGCGCTGGGTCAGCACGGCGTCAACATCATGGAGTTCTGCAAGGCCTACAACGCTGCGACCGAGTCGCAGCGCGGCATGATCGTGCCGGTGGAGATCACGGTCTACGACGACCGCTCCTTCACCTTCATCACGAAGACGCCGCCGGCCGCTCGCCTCATCCTGAAGGCCGCGGGCATCGAGAAGGGCTCCAGCGAGCCGCACAAGACCAAGGTCGCGAAGCTCACCAGCGCCCAGGTCCGCGAGATCGCCACCACCAAGCTCCCCGACCTCAACGCCAACGACATGGACGCGGCGGAGAAGATCATCGCCGGCACCGCCCGGTCGATGGGCATCACCGTCGAGGGCTGAAAGCCCAAGTCCTCACGTGGTAGGGCCAGCGCGGCCCGTATACACCACGACTCCTCCATTCACCTTCAGGAGAAGCAGTGAAGCGCAGCAAGGCTCTCAAGGCCGCGGACGCCCAGGTCGACCGCAGCCGCATCTACGCCCCGCTCGAGGCCATCCGCCTCGCCAAGGCGACCTCCACCACCAAGTTCGACGGCACCGTCGAGGTTGCCATGCGCCTGGGTGTCGACCCGCGCAAGGCCGACCAGATGGTCCGCAGCACCGTGATCCTCCCGCACGGCACCGGTAAGACCGCTCGGGTCCTGGTCTTCGCGACCGGCGAGCGTGCCGAGGCCGCGCGTGCTGCCGGCGCCGACATCGTCGGTGCCGACGAGCTCATCGACGAGGTCGCCAAGGGCAAGCTGGACTTCGACGCCGTCGTCGCCACCCCGGACCTCATGGGCAAGGTCGGCCGCCTCGGCCGCGTGCTCGGTCCCCGTGGCCTGATGCCGAACCCGAAGACCGGCACCGTCACCCCCGATGTCGCCAAGGCTGTCAACGACATCAAGGGTGGCAAGATCGAGTTCCGCGTCGACAAGCACTCGAACCTGCACTTCATCATCGGTAAGGCCTCCTTCACCGACGAGCAGCTGGTCGAGAACTACGCCGCCGCGCTGGACGAGGTCCTCCGGGCCAAGCCCGCCGCCGCCAAGGGCCGCTACATCAAGAAGACCGCGGTCTCCACCACCATGGGCCCCGGCATCCAGGTGGACCCGAACCGCACCCGCAACCTCCTGGTCGAGGAGGACCCGGCGTCGGTCTGACGCTGAGGTAGCTTGCGAGCGAGGCGACAGGACCGCCCGACAGCGCAGCCGCCGCCCGAGCCCACGGGCCCCGGGCAGCCGCGTTCCGGGCACCACTGGAGTCCGTCCGACGGGCCCGTACCCCTTCGGGGGTGCGGGCCCGTCGGCGTAACCCCTTGTCCCGCTCTCGGGGGTATCGGTTAGAGTCCGACCCAATCCGATGAGCACGAGATATGAGGGGGGACCACTGTGCGCACCCTGCGCCTTGCCTCAGCCGTTGCCGCCACCGCGCTCCTGGTGGGCGGACTGACCGCCTGCAGCAGCTCCGGGAGCGGCGCCGGCAAGGACGCCGCCGCACCCGCCGGCGGCACGTCCCCGGCCACCGCGGCCGCGGGCAGCGGCGGGTCCTCAGCGAGCGCGGGCTCCAGTGCCGCCGCGGGGGCGGTGAAGCCCGATCCGAACCAGGACCCGAAGGCCGCCCTGCTGGCCTCGGCTGCCGTGATGGAGAAGGCCAAGGGCGCCAAGCTGACCCGGACCACCGGGGACGGCGGCTCGGGCTCCTACGTCTGGCAGCCGGGTTCGGCGGCCCTCGACCTGGCGCTGAAGGACAAGGGCACGGAGAGCAGGATGCTGGCCGTCGACAGCGCGCTCTACACCGGCCTGGACGCCGAGACCGCCGCGCTGATGAACGGCAAGAAGTGGCTGAAGCTGGACCCGAAGTCGGCCGGCGGCGACGGCAGGGCCGGGGGCGCCGAGGACTACGGTTCGATCGCCGGCATGCTCGTGGCCCTCAACCCGGGCGCCCAGCTGGCGGCCAACGCCGGGGCGGGCAGGCTGAGCAGGGTCGGCGAGGAGAAGATCGACGGGGTGGACACCGTCCACTACCGCAGCGAGGCCCCGATCGATGAGGTGGCCAAGCTGCTGCCGATCGGCAAGGACCAGTTCGACCTGGTGTCCGGCCTGCTGAAGAAGGACGGTGACACCTCCACCGTCGACTTCTGGATCAACGGCAAGGGCGAGCTGGTCCAGCAGACCAACACCAACACGGGTGCCGGGCTGGGGGGCCCGCAGACCTTCAAGTACACCGAGATCGGCAGCACCCCGGCGGTCAAGGCGCCCGCCGACAGCGAGGTCATGGACTTCGCCGACATGCTGAAGAGTCCGGGCAACTGACCCGGTCCGACCACAGGGTGCGGCCGAGCGAGCGGAGGAGTACGGGGATGGCACGGGTACGGCGGGCGGTGATCGCAGGGCTGGCCGCCGCCCTGCTGGCCGGGTGCAGCAGCGGTACGGGCGGCACAGGGAGCTCCTCGCCGCCCGCCCCGGCCGACAGCCCGTCCGCCCTGGCCACGCCGACCGACCGCTCGCCGCACGGCGTGCTGCTCTCCGCCAAGCTGCAGATGGACACCGCGCGCCGGGCCAAATTCAGCTACCGCCTGGGGTCCCAGAGTGCGACCGGGATGCTGTTCTGGGCACCGAAGACCGTCCTGGTGCTCGACCGGCTCGGGGTCCCCGAACAGCTGATAGTGCTGGACACCACCGCGTACCTGGGCGGTGGCCAGGCCGCCGCGGCCCGGCTGGGCGGCCGGCACTGGGAGAAGTTCACCACCGCCGCGGGCGCGGACGGCCGGCGGGAGATCCCGTACTCCGCTCTGGTGGACCGGCTCAGCCCGATGGTGGCGCTGACCGCGGCGGTGTCCGCCCCCGACCCGGTACTGGCGGGGGAGCAGAAGGGCACCGACGGAACGTTTCAGCGCTACCGGGTGACCCTCTCTGCCGAGGCGTACGCCGCCGCGCAGACGCAGCTGAGCACGGCCCGG